>CAUWNA010000001.1:0-109572 GCA_963560135.1 uncultured Oscillospiraceae bacterium
ATATCATAGATAACGGAAAAAGCCTAGCTTTGTTGAGCTTTTTCGACAGTCTGAAGCGCAGACTTCTAGTCTGCGCTTTTTAGTTCTCGCAGGAAAGGACTATTCCATGAAACAACTGAATATTGTAACGGTTACGCTTGTTATCTCCCTGCTTTTGGGGGGCTGCACCAGGCAAGCGGCTTCAGAACAGCCTGTGCTCTGGGTGCTGACGGAGGAGAGCCACTCCGACGGCATGAATTACCAGGCCCAGATGGCCGTGGAAGCCTTTGCTGAGCGCCACCCTGAGGTGACCGTCAACCTGGAGATTCTCCCCCTGGACGACGAGCCACGGCAAGCCCGGATGAAACGCCTGCGCACCCAGATCATGTCCGGAAAAGGCCCAGACGTATACCTGCTCCCCACAGGGAGCCAAGTTATTTTGAGAAAATGGGATGAACCGCTGTATGTCCCTATTGATCCTCTGTTCCACGACGTAACCCACGCCATGGAGCTGGGGACTTTTTTTGACCTTTCTGCCCTGTACGATGCTGACACCTCCCTCAACACCTCCGCACTGAAGCCGGAAATTATGGAAGCCGGATGTCGGGACGGCCACCGCTGGGTGCTGCCCCTGCGGTTTGACCTGCCGGTGATTTACACCCATCCGGAGCAGGCACAGGCTATGGGCATTCCCGAACCCCTGTTTCACCAGGATTTTTTGACCATCGTCCAGACTCTGTGCACACAAGACAGCCCCTTCTACCTATGCGCTGGTTTGGTTTTTCCCCAGCAGCTGGACTATTTGGCCCCTCTGGTGGACTATTCCACCGGCCAGGTGCTCCTGTCCCGGCAGCAGCTTGGGCAGTATCTCCGCCTGTGCCAGCAAGGCACCGCTGTGGCTCAGGAGGACTTCCGTTCCCGCTGCAAAATCACAGATGACCACCGCTTCGCCGCCTGGTGGGATAAAGAGAAACATGACCGCTACTGCACCTATTATGAGCGTGGTTCTGTAGAAGAATATAATTACTTAAATAACACCTCTGCCGATATCGGCTCAACAGAGCTACGTCATTTTAATTTATCGGACGTTTATATCTGGAATAATTTTCATTGGCTCACGGAAGAAATTCCTTTCTTCGTCGGGAGCCTTTCCTCTTTTTTTGACACCGCTTACGTATCCAAGTATACTGGAACCGATTTTCGCATGTATCCTCTGCGCACGCCGGATGGCGGCGTGCAGGCCCAGGTGACCTACTGGGGGGCCGTGGGCAGCACCACCGCTGACCCGGAACTGGCCTACGAATTTCTCCGGCAGTTTTTGACCGAGGACTACCAGTGGGATGTGGTTCGGCACAGAATATACAATATGGGCAGGCCCTATTGGGAGTGGTCTTACCCTGTTCAAAAGCACGGACTGGTGGAGGACAGCTGGCCGGTGCGCACCCAGGGCAGTGTGGCCCCCCTCTGGGAAAACTTCGGATATCAGATTACTGATTTTAACCAATCCACTGTAGATCTCGTTGTAAACGTGAAAGCGAAAGCTGCGGGATACATGACCATGACCCATCAGGAAATACCTGCCCTGGACTGGCCCATTGACAGTGTCTGCTTCCCCATCTCCCTGGCCCCGGAGGAAGATCTGAAATACGCCATGTCCCAGCTCAACGCCCCCGACGGAACCCCCACCGACGCAGACATCGACCAACTCACCGACACCATCCTGCGTGCCCTATGGTGGCACGCAGCCCAGGCTTAAGAGGAACGCCTATGAAACAATGCACCCAACGTCAACGCTCCGCCCGGCAGGGGTGGCTGCTGATCCTGCCCCTGCTGCTGGGATGCCTGGTATTTTATGGAGCACCGTTTTTCCAGGTACTTCTGCGCACATTCCAAAACGGCATCAGCAGGCACTTTGTGGGCTGGAGCAATTATCAGTATATGCTCCAAAGCAGCGCCTTCCGTCTGGCCTTTGGCAACACCATGAAATTTCTGCTGGTGTCCATTCCCCTGATGCTGGTGCTGGCCTTCGCCGTGGCCCTGCTGCTGCGCACCCAGGCAAAAAAGCACGAGCTTCTCAAATCCGTCCTGCTGCTGCCCTACATCATGCCGGTGGTGGGCACCGTGGTGGTGGTACAGCTGCTGTTTGCCCAGCAGGGCTGGGTCAACCAGGCGTTTTACACCCTGGGGCTGCCCATCGCCGACTGGCTCCACTCCCGCCACGCCTTCTGGGTGATGGTGGTGCTGTATCTGTGGAAAAATCTGGGCTATGCCGTGATTCTGCTGCTGTCCGGCCTCGCCACCATTCCCCAGGAGCAATACGCCGTGGCAGATCTGGACGGGGCCACGGCATGGCAGAAGATTCGCTGCATCACCATTCCCCAGATGTGGTACAGCCTGTTTTTCACCACCGTGTTCTCGCTGATCAACGCCTTCAAGTGCTTCCGGGAAATTTTCCTCATCGGAGGGACCCACCCGGACAACAGCGTGTACATGCTGCAGCACTTCATCAACAATTCGTTTGACCGGCTCCACTATCCCCACCTGGCCGTGGCCTCGGTGCTGCTGCTGGTTACGGTGGGCGCAGTGTTCGCCCTGCTCTACCGCTGGGTCGTGCGGAAGGAGGCCTACAAGGAATGAACAAATCCCACAAATTTTCTGCCGTCTCGGCCTGGGTGCTCACCGCCGTGTGCATTGCGCCCTATCTTGTGATTCTGTGGAAGAGCATGCGCAGCCAGGACGGCTTCACCGGCGCATACTACTATGAGGTATTTCTGTCCGAGAACCAGTATCTGCGCCGGTTCTGGCAGAGCCTGGCCCTGGCCTGCGCCATTGCAGCGGTGCAGGTGGCCGTCTCCACCCTGGCGGGCTACGGCTTCGCCAAGTACCACTTCCCCGGAAAAAACATCCTTTTCTTCTGCCTGATGCTGCTGATGATCATGCCCTTGCAGGTGACTCTGGTGCCCAACTATCTGATGCTGGACCAAATGCACCTGCTGAACACCCGCCACGCCCTGTCGCTGCCGCCGATGTTCGCCCCCCTGGGCACGTTCCTCATGACCCAGAGCTTCCGGGCCGTGCCCAATTCCTACATCGAGGCAGCCCGGCTGGACGGCTGCGGCACCCTGGGCACCCTGCTGCGCATCGCCGCTCCCCTGAGCAAAAGCGGCCTGGTGTGCACCATGCTGCTGTCGTTTTTGGACGGGTGGAACATGGTGGAGCAGCCTATGGTCTATTTGGAGGACTTTTCCCTGTACCCCATCTCCGTGGGCCTTGCCAGCGTGCCCCCGTCCTCGCCCACGATTCAGCTGGTCGCCTGCGTGCTGGTGGCGCTGCCGCCGCTGTTCCTGTTCGCCTTCTACAACCGGGAATTGGTGGAAGGTATCACGCTGGGAGGGGAGAAATAACCATGAAAAAGAAAGTTTTGTGTCTGTTTTCCCTGATTCTGTATGGTCTGCTGGCCTGCACCATCCTCTCCACCCGAATCCAGGAGGAGATGACCACCCTGGTGCGTGTGGAGGACCGCATTGCCTCCAAGCGTGACCCGAAAACCATTTCCCTGAACAGTCGCTCCCTTTTTGAAAAAAACCGCTATCCTATTGCCGAAGACGGATATTATCTGTTCGAGATTGCCGACCGTGGAGGCTGGACCCCAGGAATCCGCACCCACCCGGTGCCGGAATACACCTTCCAAGGCGAAACGGCTGTGGTGTATGTGCACATCGACCGCAATTATACCTTCGTCCGTGCTGCCTCCCGCAATCCCCTCCCGGGAAAGCTGGCCCAGCCGGTGAAGTACTTCCAGCGGGGAGCGGACACCAACCTGTTGATCTATGGCCGTGCCTTCCCCAAAACCCGGGAAATGCCCCCCGGGTACACCCTGGCAGGCGAGGGCGACCATGCCCTGCTGCTGAAAACCAACCAGGGCAGCTTCCCCTTCCTCCCCCACTATCTACGCACCGCCAACATGACCACGGACTTTGCCCAGTGGGTGTTCAGTCTGACGGAGGCGAAGGCGTTTTTGTCCGTGGTGCCCAATGCCGCTGTCATTGGCATGACCCTGGTGGGCATAGTACTGCTGTGGGTGTTTTCCTGTGTGCTGGCCGTCCATGCGGACAACCACAGATGGCTGCTGGCCCTCAACGGTCTGCTGGCTCTGGCCTCCCTGGCGCTGATATGGTACATCCCCCTGGATTTCCCCGCCTCCATGCTGCCCCCCGCCAGCATTCTGGACTGGGATTACTACCGCAGTGAATTTTCCGTCCTGCTGACGGGCCTAGCCAATTTCCCGGAGGAGCTGGCCCCCATGCAGGCCGCCATCACCCAGATGCAGGGACGCTGCCGCACCGTCTTCCGCATCGGCCTAGCCGTCCCCGCCCTGCTGATCCTGGCCGAAGCCGTCCTTTCCATCTGGTCCGCACGAAGATCCTCCCGCGCCCTCACCACACCGCCGGAACAGCCTCTGGTATAATTCCTCAAAATACAACACCCGGCAGGATTCCGTTGCTTGGAATCCTGCCGGGTCTTCGTATCAAGAAAATCCATTCCCATTCCAATGTTGCGCAGGGCGTATCCCTGCGCAACAATACGTTCCAATTTTCTGCGTACATAATCCCTAGGGGCATTCTGCCTCTGGGGATTGTCCGTTTGTCAGCGCTCCCCCGGTTTTTCCGGCGGGTCTGGCAGGGGCGGGATCAGCTTTTCCAACTCCATCATCTTAAACGACAGCAGCAGATACAGCCTTGTCTGAGAATCCTCCAGGGAAAGGCCCGTCAAGCTCTGGATCTTTTTCAGCCGGTACAGTAAGGTGGTACGGTGGATGATCAGCTCCTGGGAGGTTCTGGGAATATCCCGCTCCCGAACCAGAAACACCCGCAGGGTTTGAAAATAATCCGTAGCCTTCTCCTCATCCAAATGCAGCAGCCGCATCAGCTGGGGCGCAATGACATGGCGCAGAGCCACCGGCGGCTTCAGCTTGGTCAGAAGATATTCCAGGGCGCAGGCGCTGAAAGGCACCACCCAGTTGGCATCCCGGCTTTGGAACGCCTGCTCCAGCGCCACCCCCGCCTGTTCGTAGCCGATGTCCAGCTCCCGCAGCCCCCGCACCGGATTGGAGATGCCTGCATAGTGAAAATAGTCCCGGCACAGCGGCGACAGGATGTGGCTGAGCATAGAAATAGACAGGGGATTCAGCCGCAGATTCACAATCACCGCCTGCTGGTCCACCCGATAGAGGATGTAGCTGTTGGTCAGCTTTTCAAACAGGGCACTGTGGAGCGTCCGCTCCAGCAGGGCGGTGTCATCCCGCTGCTGGCTCTCCAGCCGAATGCACAGCAGCGGGTCATCCTCCCGCCAGGACAGCACCGACAGGAAGTTTGCCTCGTCGCTGGAGGGGATGGGATTTCCCTCCAGCATCTGGATCACCATCCGATCCATGCTGCGCAGCTTGCTGTAAGGATTGCGCTGGCGGCACTGCATGATCAGCATGGCGCTCAGCCGCAGCCGCTCCATCAGCTGAAAATCTCTGGCTCGAAATGGATGCAGCAGCTCCACCGCCAGCAGCCGCCCCCGGTAGGTGCCGTTTTCCGTCAGATTCACATACAGACTGCGGCCGTCCCCTGCCGGCGGCGTGGCCTGCCAGATACACGGCTCGGTTTTCTGATAGGTCAGCTGGTATTCCTGATCAAATTTGAATTCTTCCAGCCATGTCTTTGGCAGATATTCCAGGGCCGAGCCGTTGTAGGACTCGCCCGGCAGCAAGTCGCCGGCAGCCTTGGATTTGGCAATCACCACAAACCAGTCGTCGTGGATAAACACCGGGTTTCCCAACAATTCCTCCGCCAGTGCACACAGGGCCGTCAAGCCCCGGCCACTGGACACCAGATCATCCAGCCGGGTCTGCTGGGCCTGAAAGGATTCCAGCACCTGCTGTACAAGCTCCTGAATTTCCTCCGGCGTATGCTCCACACAGCAGATATGGTCCGCCTGCCCCTGCACCACCCCGGCACTGACATAGCTGAACCGGTCTCGGGGAAAGTCCTGTGCCGTCTGCGGCGAAAGCACATACAGCAGTTCCTCATCCGGCATCTGCCCCCGATAGATCCGCACGCCCCGGAAGCGCCGCTTCCCCCGAATCTGCCCCTGACAGGCCCAGCCCGCCGCCGTCATCTCCTCCAGCAGCACCAGCAGGTCCGGCAAAAAAGGCTGTTTGTGAATACTGACCAAATTTGTCCCCTCCCATTTTGGAATCTCTTTTGATTATATGCGCATAATTGCGGATTGTAAAGAGCCGAAACGGAGGATTCGTGGAAAAATTTTTAAAGTAATTTGAAAGAATTGACAATATCTTGTAATTTTGCTACATTCTCTATAGGAGTGTTGCACAAATAGCACCGTCATTCCATAAACGCAATTTTGCGGAAAAACACCATACCGTTTTTTCATTACTGTTCAATGGAGGTTGAACCTATGCTGACTGCAAAAGAAAATATGCGCCAAGTGATTCTCGGCGGCAGCCCTGACCGTCTGGTCAACCAGTACGAGGCCATTAGCCTGCTGTTCCATCCGTTTGCCATGTTCGCCTCGCCCATGTGCAAAAAGGGCGAGGAAAATGTGGTCAATGCCTGGGGCGTAACCAACTCGTTCCCGGAAAATGTTCCCGGTGCCTTCCCTGTCCACACCCCGGACAAAATCGTCTTGAAGGACATTGAAAACTGGCGGGATTACGTCAAAGCCCCCTCTCTGGAGTTTACCGACGAGCAGTGGGCCATCTGCAAGGGCATGTACGATGCTGTGGACGGCACCAAGGCGTTCAAAGCCTGCTTCGTAGCCCCGGGCCTGTTTGAGCAGTGCCACCACCTGATGAGCATCGAAGAAGCGCTGATGGCGTATTACGAGTACCCCGACGAGATGCACGAACTGATTGCGTATCTGACCGAGTGGGAGCTGGAGCTGGCCAAGGGCATCTGCGAGCACCTGCATCCGGATATGATCTTCCACCACGATGACTGGGGCAGTGAGCTGAACTCCTTCATCAGCCCCGAAATGTTCCGGGAATTCTTCCTGGAACCCTATCAGCGGATCTACGGCTACTACAAATCCCACGGTGTGGAATTCATTGTCCACCATTCTGATTCCTACTGCGCCAATCTGCTGCCCACCATGATTGAAATGGGCATCGATGTGTGGCAGGGCTGCATGAAGTCCAACAATGTGCCGGAGCTGATTGCCAAATACGGTGACAAGATCACCTTCATGGGCGAAATCGATAACAAGCAGGTGGACTTTGACGGCTGGACCGAGGCTGACTGCATCAAGGCCGCCCGCACCGCCATCGAGCGCTGCGGCGACAAGCACTTTATCCCCTGCATCACCCAGGGAGGCCCCGGGTCTCTGTATGCAGGCACCTACAAGGCTATCTGGGATGCCATCGACCAGTATAACTGTGAAACCTACGGCTTCACCAAGGAGCAGCTGGACGAGGCTCGTCTGCCTATGTCCATCATGTTCTGAGCCAAAGGAGGATTCTCACTGTATGATTATCATTGGCGAAAAAATCAACGGCTCCATCCCGGCAGTGGCCAAGGCCATTGCCCAGCGGGATGCCGACTTCATCAAAGCCCGGGCCATCGCCCAAGAAAACGCCGGTGCCACCTTCCTTGACTGCTGCGCCTCTGTTCCGGAGGAGCAGGAGGTGGAGACCCTGCACTGGATGATCGACTGCATCCAGCAGGTTTCCGACCTGCCCATCGCTGTGGACAGCCCCTCGGCCGATGTGCTGGCACAGGCCTATAAGTTCTGCAAAAGACCGGGCCTGTTCAACTCCGTCTCTGGTGAGGGCGACAAGATTGATAAGATTTTCCCCATTCTGGCGGAAAACAAGGGCTGGCAGGTCATCGCCCTGCTCTCCGATGACACCGGCATCCCCAAGAACGCCGCTGATCGTCTGCGGGTTTTCGACAAGATCATGGTCAAGGCCAAGGCGTATGGCATCAGCCCCAGCCGCATCCACATTGACCCGCTGGTAGAGATGCTCTGCACCAGCGAAAACGGCATCGAGACCAACATTGAGGTCATCACCTCCGTCCGGCAGCAGTATCCCAGCATCCACATTACCGCCGCCGTCAGCAACATTTCCTTCAACCTGCCGGTGCGTAAGATGATCAATCTGGGCTTTACGGTGCTGGCAATGAACGCCGGTCTGGACAGTGCCATCCTCGATCCCACCAACCGGGACCTGATGGGCGTAATCTTCGCCACCGAGGCCCTGCTAGGACTGGACGACTACTGCATGGAATACATCGGTGCCTATCGGGAAGGCCTGTTCGGCCCGGTGAAGTAACCTACCCAACCACTTCTGACAATTACTTAAAGGAGATTATATTATGAGTCTGGAAAATGTGAAAGATCTTGTTACCCGGGGCAAGGCAAAGCTCATCGCCGCCGCTGTCCAGGAGGCACTGGACGAAGGCTGCAACGCCGAGGACATTCTGAACACCATGATCAGCGCCATGGACGTGGTGGGCGAGAATTTCAAGAACGGCACCATCTTCGTGCCCGAAATGCTGATTGCCGCCAAGGCCATGAAGAAGGGTGTGGAGGTTCTGAAGCCCCATCTGGCCACCGGCGCCGCCGGCGCGCTGGGCAAGGTGGTCATTGGCACCGTCGCCGGCGACCTGCACGACATCGGCAAAAACCTGGTGGCCATGATGATCGAGTCCGCCGGTTTTGAGGTGGTAGATCTGGGCGTGGATGTGCCCGTGGATAAGTTCGTGGCCGCCTATGACGAGAATGTGCGCATTTTCGCCTGTTCTGCCCTGCTGACCACCACCATGCCCGCCCTGGAAGCCACTGTGGCCGCCCTGAATGCCGCCCCCTTCCGCAGCAATGTGAAGGTCATGGTTGGCGGTGCCCCCATCACCCAGGCCTTTGCTGACAAGATTGGTGCCGATGCCTACACCACCGATGCCGCTTCCGCCGCCAAGAAGGCCAAAGAACTGGTTGCCTGATTGTCCATTTACCGAATACACGGGAGGTGTCCATATGCTCTGTGTCACATTTATGCCCCAGGGGGTAAGCGTGGAGGTGGAGCCGGGCACCTCCCTTCTGTCTGCCCAGATTCAGGCAGGGCTTCACCCGGATGCCCCCTGCGGCGGCAAAGGTACCTGCGGCAAATGTCGGGTAGCCATCAACGGAGAAACGGTGCTGGCCTGCCAGACCCCGGTGACCCAGTCCATGACGGTGTGGCTGTCCAGGGCTGAGCAAGCCGTTATCCTGACCCAGGGGATGGAGATCTCCACCCATCCCGATGGAATCAGCAGCTACACCGCCGCCTTCGACATCGGCACCACCACCCTGGTGGGCTTCCTGCTGGACGGTGTCACCGGTCAGGAGCTGGCCTGCGCCAGCTCCCTCAATCCCCAGGCCCAGTACGGTGCCGATGTGATCAGCCGCATCCAGGCCGTGCTGGAATCCCCCAAAACGCCTATGCGCAGCTGTGTCCTTCAGGCTCTGGGGGACCTGACTGCTTCCCTCGCCCGGCAGGCAGGCATTGCCCCGGCCCAGATCGTCGGCGCCGCCATCGTGGGCAACACCGCCATGCACCATCTGCTGCTGGGCATCGACCCCCGGCCCTTGGTCACGCCCCCCTATATGCCCCGGCAGACCCAGGCATTGACGCTGGATGCCAAAAATCTGCTGCCTATCTCCGGGCAGGTGCGGATTTTGCCCAATATTGCCGGTTTTGTCGGAGCAGACACCGTGGGCTGCCTGACCGCCACCCGGTTTGACCGGCGGCAAGCCCTAAGTCTGATGATTGACATTGGCACCAATGGGGAAATGGTGCTGGGAGACAGCCGCCGCCGGGTGGCCTGTTCCACCGCCGCAGGCCCTGCCTTTGAGGGAGCCAAAATTTCTCAGGGAATGCGGGGCAGCCCCGGTGCCATCGACCATGTTTCGGTAGAGGACAGCCGCCTTGCCTATCATGTCATTGGCCAACGGGAACCAAAGGGGCTGTGTGGTTCTGGGCTGCTGGATTTGATTGCCTGTCTGCTGGAGCTTGGGGTAATCGACGAATCCGGCTGCCTGGAGGGAAAAGCTTACACCATCCCCGGAACCGCCGTCACCCTGACCCAAGGGGATGTCCGAGAGGTTCAGCTGGCCAAAGCCGCCATCCGGGCCGGTATCGAACTGATGTGCAGCCATCTGCAAGTCCAGCCGGAGGCTATTCAGGCTGTGCTGCTGGCCGGGGCTTTCGGCAACTATCTAAACCCCCGCTCCGCCTGCCGTATCGGTATGATTCCCCCCTGTCTGCTGGAAAAAATCCAGCCCATCGGCAACGCCGCCGGTGCCGGAGCCAAGCTGTGTGCCCTGAGCCGCCAGGAATTTGCCTACAGCGAGATTCTGGCCGCCCAGACGGAGTTTTTGGAGCTGGCCAGCAAGCCGGATTTTCAGGACCGGTTTGTAGATGCCCTGGAATTTTGCGAGGAGGACAACCCATGACCTATGAACAACTCCACCAACTGGCTGTCGAGCTGGGCTTTTCCCATACGGCGCCCTTAGACATTTCCACCATCGAGCTGAAGCCGGAAGTCCGTCAGATGTGCGCCAGCAACACCTGTGGCCAGTACGGAAAGCGATGGAGCTGTCCACCGGGCTGCGGCACATTGGAGGACTGCCAGTCTCAGCTGGCGAAAAAAAGCGCCGGAATTCTGGTGCAAAGCGTCGGGGACATTGAGGACGGCTTTGATTTTGAAGCCATGATGGAAATTGAGCAGGCCCACAAGCAGCGCTTTCTTGCCATGTACGACCGGCTCCGGGAGCAGGGCACTGCCGCCCTTGCCATTGGCTCCGGCTGCTGCACCCTATGCCGGGAGTGCACCTATCCCAATGCCCCCTGCCGTTTCCCGGAACGCCATGTGGCCTCCATGGAGGCCTTCGGGATGCTGGTGGTAGATGTGTGCAAAGCCAACGGCCTTGGCTACTACTACGGCCCGGACAAAATGGCCTACACCAGCTGCTTTCTGCTATGAGCAAAAGCAAAGTCCCTCGCCGAACAACGGGGAAAGTCGGTAAAATCTATTGAAACTTCTGCCTTTCTGTGATAAAATAAGCTACTGATGTGTATATATCCCCAAGTTTCGAAAATCTCAGAAAATAAAGGAGTTTTGAAAAAAATGAAATTAGGTATCGTCGGACTGCCCAACGTGGGTAAGTCTACCCTGTTCAACGCCATCACCAATGCCGGTGTTCCGGCGGACAACTATGCCTTCTGCACCATCGACCCCAACGTGGGCGTGGTCAGCGTGCCGGATGAGCGGCTGGACTGGCTGGCTCAGCTGCACAACCCCAAGAAGCTGACCCCTGCTGTGGTGGAGTTTGTGGACATTGCCGGACTGGTGAAGGGCGCTTCCAAGGGCGAGGGCCTGGGCAACAAGTTCCTCAGCAACATCCGCACCACCGATGCCATTGTCCACGTGGTGCGCTGCTTTGAAGATTCCAACGTCACCCACGTGGAGGGCACCACCGATCCCCTGCGGGATATTGAGATCATCAATCTGGAGCTGGTAATGGCTGACATCGAAATGGTGGAGCGGCGCATCGACAAGGCTCAGAAGGCCATGAAGGGCGGCGACAAGAAGTTCGCCCGGGAGGTGGAACTGTTCACCGAGCTGCTGGCCCACCTGAACGCCGGCAAGCTGGCCAGGACCTTCACCGACGATGCCGACGATCTGGCCCTGATTGCCACCTCGGACCTGCTGACCCTGAAAAAGACCATTTACGTGGCCAACCTCTCCGAAAACGAAATCAACGAGCCGGACGGCAACCGCCACTACCAGGCGGTGAAGGCCCTGGCCCAGGAAGAGGGCAGCCAGTGCCTGCCCATCTGCGCCAAGCTGGAGGCGGACATCGCTGAGCTGGACGACCCGGAGGAAAAGGCCATGTTCATGGAGGAGCTGGGTGTGGCCGAGAGCGGCCTGGACCGGCTGATCAAGGCCAGCTACGCCCTGCTGGGCCTCATCTCCTTCCTCACCGCCGGTTCCGACGAGTGCCGGGCCTGGACCATCAAGCAGGGCACCAAGGCACCTCAGGCCGCCGGTAAGATTCACACCGACTTCGAGCGGGGCTTCATCCGTGCCGAGGTCATCGCCTTCGAGGATATGAAGGCCTGCGGCACCATGGCCGCCGCCAAGGCCAAGGGCCTGGTCCGCAGCGAGGGCAAGGAGTACGTGATGAAGGACGGCGACATCGTCAACTTCCTGTTCAACGTCTAAGCCGCTGCCCACCACCTGTCCATAGGTACACAAGGATGGCTTGCACGTCATATTTTGACACAGGCAGGCTGATTAAGCTTTGTACCGTCCATAAAGTTAAGGCGTGCTGCAAAATTTCGCAGCACGCCTTTATGTTTCATTGTTGTACAGCCAGTCAGCCGCAGCTTACAGATAATCCTTATTCTCCGGCTCGCTCTGCTGCCAGGTGTTCCCCGGCTGGGCAATGGCCTCCGGCTGCCGTCTGGGGGGCATGCCCAGGTCCTTGTGGCGGTTAAAGAACAGGAAGAACGGCTCCGTTACATGGAACAGAATGCTCAGCACCAAGAACAGCACGCTGTTGCTCGGGTCCATGGAGCGGTATACATCATACAGCGCCATATAGCGAATGATGGCATAGGCAATGCCCACCGCCACCATGGGCAGGCACAGGCCCAAAACGCCCACTGCCAGTCCCATAACGGTATTGAACAAATATTCCTCCGAGTAGCCGCCCTGAATGCCCATCACCAGCATCTGCACCATCATCACACCAAACAGCACAATCACCGTGGCGCTCAGCGCCATGTTGGCAATTCCCAGCACCAGCAGGGATTTGCGCTTGGACCGGTTCTCCCCCCGGACCACATAGCGGTACTGATCGGAAATGGAGCCAAGCAGCCAGCAGTTCGCCACGGGAATCCAGGCAAGCCAAGGCTTATTCAACCCACGCCGCCGGGCAATTTCATACAGTGCCAGCGCCGTCAGCACATAGCTGGCAATGGCCAGCAGCGAACCGGGAATCCAGGTCAGCAGCACAGAGAGAATGGCCCCGATGGCATCTTCTTCGTAGTAATAAAAGGGCATATACATCTGTCTATACCTCCTTTTTAGGTTGGATTCAGTGTAGCATATCCCCCAAGCAAATGCAATCTTTTTCTACACAAAATTCCACATAATCCTAGAATTTGTTAAGAAAATGCCGCACCGAACACGGCAGTGCCCGGTGCGGCATCGTCGCACGCAATCAGTTCATCAGCTTGCATACCAGCTCGCTGTAGGCATAGGGGTCCTCCAGAGGAAGCTCTGCCATCAGTTGGGCCTGGTACATCAGCAGCTGGGCGTAATCCTTGGCCTTCACCGGATCCTCGGTCATGGCCTTGTTCATGGCCTGGACTGCCGGATGCTCTGCGTTCAGCTCCAGAATCCGGCCCACCGGGTAGGCAAACTCCGGGTTCACCCGCTTCATGTACTTCTCCATCTCGAAGCTCATACCGGCCTCGGGGGTCATGCAGGCGGGGTGGCTGCCCAGGTCTGCGGACAGGCGAACCTCCTTGACCTGGTCGCCCAGGGACTCCTTGACGAAGGTGAGCATACCCTTCAGCTCCTCCGCCTTCTCCTGAGCCTGCTTCTTCTCCTCCTCGGTTTGCAGCCCCAGGTCCTCAGAGGCGGCATTGCAGAAGGACTTCTCCATGTAGGTCATCAGGGTCTGGGGGATGAACTCGTCCACATCCTCGGTAAACAGCAGCACGTCATAACCCTTCTTGGCCAGCGTCTCCACCTGAGGCAGCTTAGCAGAGCGGTCCTTGCTCTCACCGGGGACGTAGTAGATCTTCTCCTGCCCCTCGGCCATGGCCTCCACGTACTCCTTCAGGGACACCAGCTTGCCCTGCTTGTGGCTGTAGAACAGCAGCAGATCCTGGCAGGCATCCTTGTGGGCGCCGTAATCGGACACCGTGCCGTACTTCAGCTGGCGGCCAAAGGCAGCGTAGAATTCCTCATACTTCTCCCGGTCATTGTCCAGCATGGATTTCAGCTCGGTCTTGATCTTCTTTTCAATGTTCCGGGCGATGATGGTGAGCTGGCGGTTGTGCTGGAGCATTTCCCGACTGATGTTCAGGGACAAATCCTGGCTGTCTACCACGCCACGAACGAAGCGGAAGTGCTCCGGCAGCAGGTCTTCGCAGGAATCCATGATCATCACGCCGCTGCTGTACAGCTGCAAGCCCCGCTTAAAGTCCTTGGTGTAGAAATCATAGGGTGCCTTGCTGGGGATATACAGCAACGCCTTAAAGGACACGCTGCCCTCAGCACTGGTGTGGATGGTCCGCAGGGGCTTATTGTAGTCGAAGAACTTCTCCCGGTAGAAGCTGTCGTACTCCTCCTCGGTCACGTCCTTCTTGGCCCGCTGCCAGATGGGCACCATGGAGTTCAGTGTCTCCATTTCAGTGTAGCTTTCGTACTTGGGAGCCTTCTCCTCCTCGCCGTCCTCTGCCGGAGCTTCCTCCACAGGGCGGGACTTGGTGACCTCCATTTTGATGGGGTAGCGGATGTAGTCGGAGTATTTGCGCACCAGAGAGCGGATCTCGTACTCTTCCAGATACTCGGAGTACTTCTCCTCCTCGGTATCGGCCTTCAGAGTCATGATGATATCGGTGCCGGGATTTTCCTTCTGGGCCGGCTCGATGGTGTAGCCATCAGCGCCGTCGCTGACCCACTTCCATGCCTGATCCTCGCCGTAGTGCTTGGTAATCACGGTAATCGAAGAGGCCACCATGAAGGCGGAGTAGAAGCCCACGCCGAACTGGCCGATGATGTCAATGCCCTCATTCTTCTCCATAGCCTGCTTGAAGCCCAGAGAGCCGGACTTGGCGATGGTGCCCAGATTCTCTTCCAGTTCCTGGCGGGTCATGCCAATGCCGTTGTCGGAAACGGTCAGAGTCCGATTCTCCTGGTCCCGGGTGATGGTAATGGCGAACTCGTCCCGGGAGATGCCCACCTTGTCATCAGTCAGGGCGGTGTAAGCCAGCTTGTCGATGGCATCGGAGGCATTGGACAGAATTTCCCGCAGGAAAATCTCCCGATGTGTATAAATGGAGTTGATCATCAGGTCCAGCAGGCGCTGAGACTCTGCTTTGAATTGCTGCTTTTCCATAAAATAGTCACGTCCTTCGTTGTTTTAGCACTCTAATTAGCTGAGTGCTAATATTATACCGCTCTTTCTGGAAAAAGCAAGGCCTTTCCAGAAAATTCTTCATTTGTTCATAAATGCCGGCAGCATCACCGCTCAGCTTTCGCCGGAATAGGCGGATTAACCCTTGATTATTCCGAAATTTCTGGTACAATTATGGTGTGAAATTATGGAATAGTAAGGAGTTTCGTTAGTCATGATTACTGTTAACAACCTGGGTATGCAGTTCGGCGGCCAGTGGCTGTTCCAGCACGTAGACCTGCAATTTTTGCCCGGCAACTGCTACGGCATCATCGGCGCCAACGGTGCCGGTAAATCCACCTTCCTGCGCATTCTCACCGGGGAGCTGGATTCTACCACCGGCTCCGTCTCCATTGAGCCGGGCAAGCGGCTGTCCGTGCTGAAGCAGAACCAGAACGCCTATGATGAGTACACCATTCTGGACACCGTGATTATGGGCAACCAGCATCTATACCAGGTGATGAAGGAAAAGGATGCCATCTATGAAAAGCCGGACTTCTCTGATGAGGATGGCCTGCGGGCCGCTGATCTGGAAGCGGAGTTTGCGGAGATGGGCGGCTGGGAAGCCGAGTCCGATGCCTCCCGGCTGCTGCAAGGTCTGGGCATCGGCACGGAGCTGCACTATGACAACATGGCCGACACCGACCCCCGTCTGAAGGTGAAGGTCCTGCTGGCCCAGGCCCTGTTCGGCAATCCCGACATCATCATGCTGGACGAGCCTACCAACAACCTGGATATCGAGGCCATCAACTGGCTGGAAGACTTCCTGCTGGACTTCCCCGGCATGGTCATCGCCGTGTCCCACGACCGCCACTTCCTGAACACCGTGTGTACCCACACCGTGGATATCGACTATGGCAAGATCAAGATGTACGTGGGCAACTATGACTTCTGGTACGAGTCCTCTCAGATGGTGCAGGCCATGCTGCGCAACAAGAACAAGAAGAACCAGGAGAAGATCGAAGAATTGCAGCTGTTCATCCAGCGTTTCTCCGCCAACAAGTCCAAGGCCAAGCAGGCCACGGCCCGGCGTAAGCTGCTGGACAAGCTGACCGTGGAGGAAATGCCCTGCTCCACCCGGCGCTACCCCTTCGTGGGCTTCCAGCAGGAGCGGGAACTGGGCAAGGACGTGCTCACCGTCAAGGACGTGTCCGTTACCATCGACGGCGTGAAGCTGCTGGATAATGTCTACTTCTCCGTGGGCCGCACCGATAAGATTGCTTTCGTCGGCGAAAACGAGCTGGCTCAGACTGCCCTGTTCAAGGTTCTCATGGGCGAGCTGGAACCGGACGAAGGCAGTGTCAAGTGGGGCATTTCCACCGTGCGCAGCTACCTGCCCAAGGACAACTCCGAGTATTTTGACGGCAACACGCTGGAACTGGTGGACTGGCTGCGCCAGTACTCCGCCAAGAAGGACGACGTGTACCTCCGGGGCTTCCTGGGCCGGATGCTGTTCTCCAACGAGGACGTATTCAAGCCGGTAAACGTCCTCTCCGGCGGCGAGAAGGTGCGCTGCATGCTGAGCAAGATGATGCTCTCCGGTGCCAACGTGGTGCTGCTGGACCAGCCCACCAACCACCTGGACATGGAATCCATTCAGGCTGTGAACAAGGGCCTGGAAGCCTTCCCCGGCGTGGTGCTGCTGGCCTCCCACGACCACGAAATGCTCACCTCCACCTGTAACCGGGTCATCGCCTTCCAGAGCGACGGCACCATCATCGATAAGTACGGCACTTACGACGATTACCTGGCCTGGATGGCAGAGAACAAGAAGTAAGCGCATCTGCGCAGGAGAATATAACTATGGAAAAAATCTTAGACATCATTACCCAAAAAATGCGTCAGGCATTCGCCGATGCAGGATATGACCCGGACTTCGGCCGGGTCAGCGTATCCAATCGGCCGGACCTGTGCGAATACCAGTGCAACGGCGCTCTGGCCGCTGCCAAGACCTATAAGTGCGCTCCCATTCAGATTGCCCAGGCTGTGGTGCAGAAGCTGGATGCCGCTGACTACTCCCTGGTGGAGGCGGTGATGCCCGGCTTCATCAACCTGAAGCTGTCCGACCGCTTCCTGACGGACTATCTGGAAACCATGCGCACTGCCCCGGACTTCGGCGTGGCCAAAATCGGCGACGGCAAGACCATTGTGGTGGACTACGGCGGTGCCAACGTGGCAAAGCCTCTGCACATCGGTCACCTGCGGCCGGCCATCATTGGTGAGAGCCTGAAGCGGCTGTACCAGTATCTGGGCTACAACGCCATTGGCGACGTGCACCTGGGCGACTGGGGCCTGCAAATGGGCCTGATCATTGCAGAGCTTTCCCAGCGGCAGCCGGATCTTCCCTACTTTGACCCGGACTTCCAGGGCCAGTACCCGACGGAAGCCCCCTTCACCGTCAGCGATTTGGAGGAAATCTACCCCACCGCCTCCTCCAAAAAGTCCGACCCGGAATTTTCCCACAAGGCTCACCAGGCCACCCTGGAATTGCAGCAGGGCCGCCGGGGCTACCGTGCCCTGTGGCAGCACATTATGAACGTGTCCGTGGCCGACCTGAAGAAAAACTATGACAACCTGGATGTCCACTTTGAAAAGTGGCTGGGCGAGTCCGATGCCGATCCCTATATCCCTGCCATGGTGGAAGACCTGAAAAACCGGGGCATTGCCGTCCTCTCCGAGGGCGCTTGGGTCATCCCCGTGGCCATGGAAGGCGACAAGAAGGAGATGCCCCCCTGCATTCTGGTGAAGTCCGACGGTTCCTCCATCTACGCCACCACGGACCTGGCCACCCTGGTTCAGCGGATGCAGGACTGGCACCCGGACAAGGTGCTCTACGTCACCGACAAGCGGCAGAACCTCCACTTTGAGCAGGTGTTCCGGGCCGCCCGGAAGGCCGGCATCGTGCCCGAGTCTACCCAGCTGGAGCACGTGGGCTTCGGCACCATGAACGGCAGCGACGGCAAGCCCTTCAAGACCCGTGACGGCGGCGTGCTGCGGCTGGAAACCCTGATTTCCGACATGACCGACTTCGTCCGGGCCAAAGTGGTGGAGAACAAAATCGTGGAAGAAAGCGAAGTGGAAGCCACCACTGCCAAAATCGCCATGGCCGCCCTGAAATACGGCGACCTGAGCAACCAGCCCACCAAGGACTACAACTTCGACATGGAGCGCTTTGCCGCCTTTGAGGGCAACACCGGCCCCTACATTCTCTATACCATCGTCCGGGTCAAGTCCATCCTGGCAAAGCACGGCCCCTGGGAGCACCTGACCATCCAGGCCCCGGTGAATGCCGCCGCCAAGGATCTGATGCTGGCCATCACCAAGCTCGGCCCGGCACTGGAAAGCGCCCTGGCCGCCTCCGCCCCCAACCTGGTCTGCGCTTACATCTATGAGCTGGCAGGCTGCGTCAACAAGTTCTATCACGAAACCCCGGTGCTGAAAGAGGAGAACGAGGCCGTGAAGGCAGGCAACATCGCCCTGCTGGGTCTGGCCAAAAATATTCTGGAAACCTGCATCCACATTCTGGGCTTCTCTGCACCGGACAAAATGTAAGGTATGAAACGACGACTTTCCCTGCTGCTTGCCTCAGCCGCGCTGCTGGTGTGCACCATGGCGCTGTTCCGTGGCTACAACCGTTACACCGCCACCCCTACCCCGGTGCCCAGCGCACCGGGGGGCTACTATGAACAGCCCTTCACCCTGACCCTGGATGCCCCCAGTCAGGGTGCCATCTATTACACCACGGATGGCAGCACCCCCACCGTCGATTCCCAGCGCTACACCGGCGGGATCCCTCTGGAAAATCGCTCCAGCCAGCCCAATGTCTGCAATGCCGTGCAGCAAATTGTCACGGACTGGAAAACCTTCACCCCAAACCCGGCCCCAGTGGAAAAGGGAACGGTGATTCGTGCCATTTACGTCAGCCCCCAGGGCCATATCAGCCCGGTGCTCACACAGACCTACTTCATCGGGCTTACCCCTCCCGAAAACGGCTATACCCTGTCCCTGGTATTTGACCACGAGGATTTGTTCGGCAGTGACGGCATCTATGTCACCGGCGAGGATTACGACCGCTGGTATCTTTCCGGCAGTGCTGACCCGGCGCCCACCCCCAATTTCCGACAGGATTTGGAAATCTGCGCCACCTTGCAGGTTCTAAACGGCCAGCAGGAGGTGCTCAACCAAGCCGTCGGGGTGCAGATGCAGGGCAATTCTGCCCGCTATCTTCAGCGCAAGCGCTTCGTCTTTACTGCTCGTGAGGAGTACGGCGGCAGCCAGGTCTTCGATGCCCCGCTGCTGGACGGTGTCCGCTCCCATTCGGTGATGACCAAGGATGTGCCCATGGATGCCATGCTCTGGCACCTTGTCGATGACCGGGCGGTTTCCGCCCAGCGCAGCGTGCCGGTACGGCTCTACCTCAACGGTGAGTACTGGCAGGACACCTACCTGCTGGAACGCTATGACAACCAGTATTTCCGGCAGAACTATAACGTCCCCAATCCCATCGTCGTCAAGGACAACGTCCCAAAGCCAGATACCCTCCCCGCCAGCGAGGTGGGGACCTATGAAGAATTCATGTTCTGGGCAGACCATACCGACTTCTCCCAGCCAGAAAACTATGCCCAGTTGCTCGAAGAGGTGGATTTGCAGAGCTATATCGACTACATTTCCATCAATTACTACCTGTGCAACTACGATTTTTCCCAGTGGCATAACTGCATTCTGTGGCGCAGTCCCGCCAAAATCGACACCGGCTACCGAGACAGGCGCTGGCGCTGGTGCCTGTATGACGTGGATGCCGGATACTACGCCGCCTTCACCGATTACCCCGGCCCGCCCAGTGAAATCAACGTGTTCAACCAGCCATTCCCCCAGACGGACATCATCCTGAACCAGAACACCCTGTTCCTGGCGCTGAAGCAAAACCCCGACAGCCGCAGACAGTTTGTGCTGTCCTTCATGGATATCGGCAACTGTAACTTTGCCCCGGAGCGGATTGCCCCGATCCTTGCCCAGTATGGTCTGGATTTGAACTGGAACAGCGGCTTTTTCCGGGACCGCCCTGCCCAAGCCGCCCAGCACCTGGCCCAGGAGTTTGGCCTGACCGGCACTCTGGAAACGGTGACTATCACCACAAGCGAGCCTGCCCTTGGCTCGGTGCAGGTGAACACCTCGGTGGTGGATTTGTCTGACGGCAGCTGGTCCGGCCAGTATTTTACCGACTATCCCATAACGGTAACTGCCAACCCCGCCCCCGGCGCTAAATTTGTCGGCTGGCAGGGAGATCTGGAAAGCGACCAAAGCACCATTACCGTCCCCATGGATGGCGGCGTGCATTTGGAAGCTGTATTTGCTCCGGTCTGAGGAGGCATAACGACTATGATACCACTTTATGATGCTCTGCACCCGGAGCCTGAGTCCCGGTTCCGCAACGAGCTGAAATACCTCTGCTCCGAGGGAGAGCTGCAAATTCTCCTGGCCCGGATCCGCCCCCTGTGTCCCCCAGACCGCCACGCCGGCCCCCAGGGTACTTATGACATCCGCAGCATTTACTTCGACACCTTTGACGACCGCTGCTTCTGGGAAAACGAAAACGGCACCGACCCCCGGGAAAAGTTCCGCATTCGCATCTACAACGGCTCCGATGCACGCATCACATTAGAATGCAAGCGGAAAGAGCGGACTATGACCCAGAAAACCAACTGCCGCCTGAGCAAGGAGGAATTTCAGCAGATCCTGTCGGGGCGGCTGCTGCCCAAGGCGGCTGAGGACCCGCTGCTGCGGCGGTTTCTGCTTCAGCAGGAGCTGCGGCCCAAGGTGATCGTTTCCTACCAGCGCACCCCCTTTGTCTACGCACCGGGAAATGTGCGCATTACTCTGGACCGCAACATTGGCAGCAGCCAGGATTTTTCCCGATTCTTCGACACCCGGCTGCCGGTGCGGCCCATTCTGCCCAAGGGGCAGCACATTCTGGAAGTGAAATACGACGAATTTCTCCCGGATTTTCTCTACCAGGCCATGAGTCTTGGCACACTGCGCCAGACTACCTTTTCCAAGTATTACCTATGCAGAAAATTTTCCATGGGAGGAATGCAATATGAGCGTACAAGACATCATCAAAAAATCCTTTCTCGATCAGTTTAATTCGGACCTGTCCACCACCTCCATTCTGGGGGCGCTGATTCTCACCGCCCTGATTGGTCTGTACATCTTCCTGGTGTACCGGGTGGTCTGCCGGAAATCCTTTTACAGCAAGTCCTTCGCCATTTCCCTGCCCGTGATTGCCATGATCACCGCCTCCATCATTGTGTCCATCCAGTCCAATGTGGTCATCTCCCTGGGTATGGTGGGTGCGCTGTCCATTGTCCGATTCCGCACGGCGGTGAAGGACCCTATGGACCTGGCGTTCCTGTTCTGGTCCATTTCCGTGGGCATCATCTGCGGCGCTTCCCTGTTTGAGGTTGCGGTGGAGGCCAGCCTGTTCATCACCATCGTGATGCTGGGTCTGCACTTCATCCCCAACACCAAGCCCGCCCAGATCCTGCTGGTCAGCGGCAGCGATGCCGGCATCGGCCAGGCTTTGGAGCAGGTGCTGAGCGCCAACGCCAAGCACCACAGTATCAAGTCCCGCAGCATGACCGCCAGCAGCATCGACCTGGTCATTGAGGTCAAGACCGCTGCCCCCGAAGCCCTGCTGAGCCAGGTGCTGGCCCTGCCCCAGGTGGAGAGCGCCACGCTGATGAATCACGACGGCGAAATTACTTACTAAAAGCATCCCCAGGCTGGTTACGCAGCCTGGGGATTTTTATGCCCTTGCGCCCCGGTCTTTATGCAATGTTCACAATCAGTCTATTGCTTTCCGCCCTCGTTCATGGTAAGATATCCATATATCAAAAAAAGGAGACAGAATGTATGAAACTTTCCGTTTATACCGTGAGTCTGCCGGAATACGACCTAGCTGAGGCCGTCGCTCTGGTGAAGCAGATGGGCTATGATGGCGTGGAGTGGCGTGTGGATGCCCCCTACGGCGCTTCCACCATGCCCGTGCCGGAGGGTGTCGACCCCTATGCCCTGCGCTACTGGCGGGAAAATAAGGCCACCCTGGACATTGGCAACGTGGTTGCCCAGTGCCGCCTGGCAAAAGAGCTGTGCGACCAGGCCGGTCTTGAAATCGTAAACCTGGCCCCCTCCCTCCGGGGCGGTGAGGATGAGCTGGATGCCGTGCTGGAGGCCGCTGCCGCCATCGGCTGCAAGACCATCCGTGGCCCCATGACCCGCTTCGACCCTGCCAAGTCCTATGACGAGCAGATGGAAAGCCTGCGCACCTACCTGCGCAATGCTGAGCCGAAGCTCCGCCACTGGGGTGTGAAGATGCTCATTGAGACTCACCACGGCATGATTATCTCCAGCGCCAGCTCCGCCATGCGGGTTCTGGACGGCTTCGACCCGGAGTACTTCGGCGTGATTTTCGACCCGGGCAACATGGTCTATGAGGGCTACGAGGACTACACCAAGAGCTTCTCCATGCTGGGCAAGTACCTGGCCCATGTCCACATCAAAAACGCCGCCCTGGTCCCCAACGGCGAGGACGAGAACGGCGCCACCAAGTACGCCCAGCGCTGGATGCCCCTGAAGAAGGGCAGCGCCAACCTGGCCGCTCTGGTGAAGGCCTTGGTTGCCGTTGGCTACGACGGCGTGCTGTCCGTGGAGGACTTCTCCAACGAAAAGCCCACCCAGGAAAAGCTGGAAGAGAACATTGCCTATCTGAAGGCCCTGATTGCCGCCGCTCAGTAATCAAAGCAACCCCCGGATGCATGGCATCCGGGGGTATTTTCTGTATTCCATCATTTCTGCCGGATTTCTATCCCAGGATACACTCCACCACCATCGGGATTTCATACGTGCGCTGCTCTCCGGATTTTTGGGTGATGGTCAGCACAAAGGACAAGCCATTGCGTAGCTCCTCCTGCCAGTCTGTTGTGCGGCCCAGATAGCCCTCTGCTCCGTCGGTGGCTCTGCGCCCCAGATCCTCCCCTGGCTGCAACGTCCCACCGGTTTCATCCACCACGCTGTTTGACAGCAGCGTGCGCTGCTCGCTGCTGCTCTGGATGTAAAAAGACGCTGTATAAGCTATCACATCCTGGGGAAAATCCGCACCTAGGCACAGCCTCCCACCGTCAAACACATCCCCCTGTTCGCTGAAAACCGCAACAGCGTTTACCACCGAAATCTGCCCGTCACTGCCGGAAAATGTATAGACCGACAATTCCTTTGGCTTTTCCCGTGCGCAGCCTGGAAGCAAAAGCAGAAGCGCCAGCAGCAATCCGAAGACTCTTTTCACCGAACCCCCTCCTTTATAATACGAAAACAAACACTTTTGCTTGCATGTGCTGATTCCATCTTACCATACTTCCAGCCAAAACGCAACAAAAAGTCCCGGATACCATCTTTGGCATCCGGGACTACCGTCTCTCAGGACAGGCCCAAAGCTTCCAGTGCCAGGGCGTTCTGGGTATTGTACAGGGAGGCGTAGATGCCGCCCTTTTCCAGCAGCTGCTGGTGGGTGCCGCACTCGGTAATCACGCCGTCGGCAATGGACACAATGCGGTCTGCGCCACGGATGGTGCTCAGCCGGTGGGCGATGATCAGGGTGGTCCGCCCCTGGGCCAGGTGGTCAAAGGCCCGCTGAATCTTGGCCTCGGTCACGGAGTCCAGAGCCGAAGTGGCCTCGTCCAGAATCAGGATGGGAGGATTTTTCAGGAAAATCCGGGCAATGGCAATGCGCTGCTTCTGTCCGCCGGACAGGAGGGTGCCACGCTCGCCCACATAGGTGTCAAAGCCCTGGGGCATGGCCTGGATATCGTCGTAAATTTCCGCCTTCTTAGCGGCTTCTATCACCTGCTCCATGGATGCGCCGGGGCAGCCGTAGCGGATGTTTTCCAGGATGGTGTCCGCAAACAGGAACACATCCTGCTGCACGATGCCGATGTTTTCGTGGATGCTCCGCTGGGTCACGTCCCGCACGTCCTTGCCGTCAATGCGGATGCTGCCGCTGGTCACATCGTAGAACCGGGGCACCAGCTGGCACAGGGTGCTCTTGCCGCCGCCGGAGGGGCCAACGATGGCCACCGTCTCGCCGGGGGCAATATCCAGGCTCACATCGTGGAGCACCGCCAAGTCCCCGTCATAGGCGAAGGACACCTGCTCCACCTGGATATGGCCCAGGACCTGCTCCAGAGGCTGCGCCTCGGGCTTGTCCTGGATAGTTGGCTCGGTGCCCATCACCGTTACGAAGCGCTTCAGACCCGCCATACCGTTGGCAAACATTTCCGAGAAGTTGGTGAGCTTGCGCATGGGGTTGATAAACGCCGTGATATACAGATTGAAGGTGATCAAATCCCGGTAGTCCATCTCCCCCTTCATCACGTAGTAGCCGCCTACGCCCAGCACCACCACGTTCAGGCTGCACAGGAAAAACTCAACACTGCTGTGGAACAGGCTCATGGCCTTGTAAAACTCCCGCTTGGAGGTTTTGAACACCTCGTTGGCATTGCAGAAGCGGCGGCGCTCCGCATCCTCGTTGGCAAAGGCCTTCACCGTGCGGATGCCAGAAAGGCTGCTCTCAATCTCCTGGTTAATGTGGCCGGTTTTCTCCTTGGCCGCCAGGGAGGCCGCTGCCATTCGGTTTCGCAGCAGCCAGGCCACCAGCATGAAAATAGGAATCATCAGCGCCACTACCAGAGCCAGCTGCCAGCGGATGCTGGCCATCACCGCCAGAGCGCCGCAGATGGTCACCAGAGAAATCAGAAGATCCTCCGGGCCATGGTGGGCAAGCTCCGTCAGCTCAAACAGGTCCGTGGTCAGCCGGGACATCAGCTTGCCGGTGCGGTTCTCGTCGTAGAAGTCAAAGCTCATATCCTGCATATGGCAGAACAGGTCCTGACGGATGTCCGCCTCCACCCGGATGCCGAAGGTGTGGCCGTAATAGGTGACGATGTAATTGAGCACCGAGCGCAGCAGGTAGCTGGCCACAACCGCCAGCATCACCACGAAAAAGGTGCGCCACAGCTGGTTGGGCAGCATGTCATACAGGGCGCTGCGGGTCACCAGGGGAAACGCCAGGTCAATGGCGGCAATGCCCGTGGCGCAGAGAATGTCCAGGGCAAACAGCTTCCGGTGGCGCTTAAAATAGCTTAGGAAAATCACCAGCAGGGGCTTGCTTCGATAATCTTGCGTTGTCATAGGTTCCTCCTTTTACGTTGTCCCGCTTGGGGAACAATTCTCTCTTCCGTTATGCATTGTTTCATGGTATACTGTTCCTGCCGCCAAGTTTTGGCGGGATTTCCCGAAAGAAAACCAGGGAGGTATACCATGCAGTTGCTTTATTCCGATTCCCAACTTGCCGTGTGCGTGAAGCCTGTGGGGCTGGATTCTGAGCACCAGCTGCCCCAGCTTCTTCAGCAGGAGCTGGGCGGGGACATTTTTCCGATTCACCGACTGGACCTAAATGTGGGCGGGGTGATGGTCTATGCCCGCACCCGCACCGCAGCGGCAGCCCTGTCCCGATCCATCCAGGAGGGCAGCTTTGTCAAAGAATACCTGGCCCAAGTCCACGGCCAGCCGCCGCAGTGGGGCGATTTACAAGACCTGCTGTGGAAAGACAGCCGCAAAAACAAGGTCTTTGTGGTGCGCCGCCAGCGCTCCGGCGTAAAAGATGCACGGCTGCAATACACCCGCCTAACCGACGGCCCGGACAGCCTGGTGCACATCCGGCTGTATACCGGCCGCAGTCATCAGATTCGGGTGCAGTTCGCCAGCCGGGGCTATCCCCTGGTGGGCGACCACAAGTACGGCGCCCGGGATTCCCTCACCGCTCCCCGGCTTTTTTCCTGTCGGGTGCAATTCCCTTGGCGGGGAAAAGCGCTGTGCTTTGAGGCCATGCCGGACTGGGCCGGATTGTCTGCCCTGCCGGCGTTCCCAGCAGGGCCAACGGCAGATTAACCCTTATACTTTTCCAGCCACTTGCCGGAGAATACCCGGGGCAGGAAGAAGGAAATGCGGCACACCCAGTCCAAAATCATCGCAACCCACACGCCCATAGCGCCCCATTCCAGCTGCACACACAGCACCCAGGAGCCAATGATGCGGAACGCAATCATAGAGCCAACACCAACCCACATGGTAAAGCGAACATCGTTGGCCGCCCGCAGGGCATTGGGCAGCACGAAGGAAGTCGGCCACATAAAAATGGCAAAGAAGCTGTGCACCAGCACCAAGCGTTTTGCCAGCAGCGCCGTCTCCGGAGTCAGGGAGCTGTATAGCCCAACCGCCGGCTCCACCAGCAGAATCAGCGCAATGTTGCACACGCCCATCATCACATGGGTCCAGGCCATCAGCTTTTTCACATAGTAGCGCGTCTGCTCCCGGTCACCTGCGCCTACGCTCTGCCCTACCACCGTTACCATGGCCAACCCCATTGCCTGGCCCATAATAATGCCCACGCTGTCCAGGGTGTTGGCAACCGCATTGGCAGAGGTCTGGCTGGTGCCAAACAGGGCAATCATGCTCACCACAATCAGCCGTCCAAACTGGAAGAAGCTGTTTTCGCAGGCAGAGGGCACACCAATGTGGAGAATGCTGCCCATCATGCTCTTGTCTACATGCATCAGGCTCTCCCTCTGCAGCCGCAGGGTCTGCTCCTTCCGGGAAGCCAGCCACAGAATCACCACCGCAGCCACCGCACGGGAAATCACCGTGGGAACCGCCACGCCGGCCACGCCCATCTTGAACACAAAGATGCACAGGGCATTTCCCACCACGTTGATCACATTCATCAGCAGGCTAACCTGCATGGACACCTTGCTGTTTCCGGTGCTGCGGAAAATTGCCGCTCCGGCATTGTACAAGGCAATAAACGGGAAGGACAGCGCCGTAATCCGCAGATAGGTCAGGCCCGCTGCCATCACCGGTGCTTCGATAGAACCAAAGAATATCTTCATCAGTCCCCGGGCAAACACCAGACAGAGCACTGTCGCCGCCAAGCCCAAGCCCAGCGACATGAGCACCAGCTGCCCGGCACTGCGCCGAGCCTTGTCCTCCTGCCTGGCACCCAGGAATTGGCTGGTCACCACAGCACCGCCGGTAGCCAGCGCCGCGAACAGTGTCAGCACCACCGCATTGATCATATCTACCAGAGAAACGCCGGAAATCGCCGCTTCTCCCGCGGAAGATACCATGATGCCGTCACACATACCCACCAAAATGGTCAATCCCTGTTCAATCACCAGGGGGATGATCAGCCTGATGAGCCGCTCATTGGAAAATAACCGCTGCTTATCCATAGCTTCACCTCAAAAATCTTTCTCCCACCAGTATACCACCGATATTTTCCAATTTCAACAATCATTTTGCCGGAATTGATGCTTTTCCAAGATTTTTATTGGTAATCCGGCAAAGATTTTCTTTGCAAAAAAGTCCCTGCTTCTTCACGAGCAGGGACTTTTTGTAAGGTTACGGAATTTGATAGGCCAGGTCTTCCTGGGAGTCCAAACGCTTCAGTTCCGGGCCTGCCCAGTGAATGCCATTCTGGTCAGCCCACACCGCCTGGGTGCCTTCCGGGAACTGCTCCGGATGGAACTGGTCCTGGATAAACACCGGCAGCAATTCCAGCAATACCTGAGCGCAGCCCTTCTCCCGGCTGTATCCCAGCAGGTTGGAAATGCTCGCTTTCGGCATAGCATCCTCCGGGGACAGATAGCTCATCAGCACGTCCCCGTTCTCGTAAGCATAATAGTGCCAGCGGTCTTGCTTTCCGATGGGATAGTCCCGGAGAAATACAAAACTCATCGGACCTGTGTAGTGCAGATTTCCGGCGGCAAACAGTTCGTTGCCCCGGCGCTCAAACACACTCTGGGTATAGTCCAGCTCCCGGTTATCGAGGTTCCGGGTAAAGCCATCATAGCTCACCAGATAGCCGTTGGTGAACCCGTTTTCCTGGAGTTGTTCCGCCAGATAGTCCGCAGCAAAGGCATTTTTCATCCATCCCAGTTCCAGGAAGGTTTCCAGGCCATTTTCCTCAGCAAAGGCCAGATAGGCCTGGGACACATGCAGCACTGCCTGATTGCTGCCCAGCAGTTCCAAGCGGATATGCTCCGGATTGCTGACAAAGGCCGCAAGTTCTGCCAGCCACTGTGCCATCTCCGGGTTTTTTCTGGGGTCATAGCGGGCAGCCTCGCCGTCGTCCTCACACAGGAAGACCCGCTCATACTCTGCCATAGCAGGCGCCAGGAACAGGTAGGGCGCCGTCGTTTCATCAAACAGCGCCAAGGCTTGATACACCTCCGGCTCCAGGGTTACCGGCGTGTTGGGGCTGCTGCCAAGCTTTCCCAGGCCGCCGGCCTCAGGGCTGCCAAACAACGTATATGCCTTCTCCGAAGCCTGGCGGTACACCTGGTTCAGCGCCCGCAGGTGGTTGGGAGCCGCACCGCCTGTCCCGGAAAAATCATAGCGCAGCACAAAATCCATTCCGGTGGTAGGCAGGTCCGATGCCACCTCCACGGTCTGCCAGCCCGGCTCAATTTTTAGTGCGCTGTAAACGCCCCAGCCGATGGCGCCTGTACCCAGGCAGATCAGCAGCGCCACCACGATCCAGCGCAGCTTCACGTTTTTCACATCCAGCTGAATGCGCTCCACCCGGGGTAGATTGGGGCGGTTATCCTTCTTGTTACCTTTCATGGTTCCTCCTTGTACGCAGTGGGGATGCCTCAGGAAATGAGGCGCAGAAAACAATGGTGCGGAGCGGCATACAGCCGTCCCGCACCAAGGAAATCATCAAATGGCTGCCAGCAACAGCAGCAGGCAGAACAGGGCGGCGATCACACCCATCGTGCCAAAACTAATCAGCGAGCCCTTCAGGCAGGCCTTGTAGTTGCGCAGATGCCGGAACTTCTTGAAGAGGAAGGCGGCAGGCAGACCCAGAATGGGCAGGAAGAAAGAGGCAATGGAATACCACTTGCTTCCCGTATCGTGCAGCGGCACGTCCAGCAGGCCGCTGGTGGTGGGAATGGACTGCTCCGCTTCATTGCGCTGCTCCTGCGTTGCATCAGGGGGCAGGATGGTGATGCTCTTGAGCTTCTCGCCCTTTTCCCGAACAGCCTTGTATTCCTCAATTTCCTTCTCATTGCCGAACACAAAGTGGTTGTGTCCCACATCCACCAGCTTCGGCTTATCCTGGGAGTAGTCATGGATGGAAGGATCATAGGTAAAGAGCACCTTGTTCTTCTCCAACTGGGGGTCCGGGATGGGAATAGCCGAAATCAGGCTGCGGGTGTAGGGGTGCAGGGGGAAGTTGAACAGCTCCTCCGCCTCCGCAATTTCCACAATGTCACCCTTGTAGATAACGCCAATTCGGTCAGAAATAAAGCGCACAATGGATAGGTCGTGAGCAATAAACAGATAGGTAATGTCCTTTTCCTTCTGGAACTTCTTCAGCAGGTTCAGCACCTGCGCACGGATGGAAACGTCCAGAGCGGAGATCGGCTCGTCCGCAATAACCAGCTCCGGCTCCATGACCATGGCTCTGGCCAGACCGATTCTCTGGCGCTGACCGCCGGAGAACTCGTGGGGATACCGGGTCAGGTGCTCCGGCAGCAGGCCAACCTCGCTGATAATCTTCTCCACCTTTTCAACCCGCTCTTCCTCGCTGTTGAAAAGCTTAAAATTGTACAGGCCCTCGGAGATGATATAATCCACGGTGGCACGCTCGTTCAGAGAAGCGGCGGGGTCCTGGAACACCATCTGGATATTCCGAATCACTTCCCGGTCCAGGGAATGGCTGGTCTTGCCGGAAATCCGCACACCCTTATACTGAATTTCGCCAGCAGCACAGGGATTGACCCGAATCACCGCACGGCCAATGGTGGTCTTACCGGAACCAGACTCGCCAACCAGGGAGAACGTCTCGCCCTTGTAAATATCAAAGCTGGCATTCTTCACGGCTCGGACAGCATTTTCGCCCTTGCCGAAAGTAATGTCTACATTTTTCAGGCTCAGCAGGATTTCTCTGCCCTGATCATCCACAGGACCATGCTCCGGCAGATGAGAAACACGGGCGGTTTCTTTTTCTTTCTTCACAGCAGGGTCCTCCTTAAATGTTGAATGCTTCCACGAGCTTTTCGTGGATGTTGTGGATAATCTCGGGCTTTTCTACCTTCGGTGCATCGGGGTGCTCCAGCCAGGTCTTTGCAAAGTGGGTCTCGGAAACCTGGAACATGGGGGGCTCCGCAATGGTATCGATTTTCAGGCAGTAGGGGTTACGAGGGGCAAAGGCATCGCCTTCAATCTTGTTGTACAGAGACGGCGGAGTGCCGGTGATAGAATACAGCGTGGTATTTCTCTGGGCCAGCTGGGGCAGGCTGGACAGCAGTGCCCAGGTGTAGGGATGGCGGGGATCATAGAAGATTTCCTCGCAGGTACCCAGCTCCACCACCTGACCGCCGTACAGCACAGCAACACGGTCAGCCACATTGGCCACAACGCCCAGGTCATGGGTGATAAAGATGATGGTATAGTTGAATTCCTTCTGCAAATCCTTGATCAGCTTCAGGATCTGAGCCTGAATGGTCACGTCCAGAGCCGTGGTCGGCTCGTCGCAGATCAGAATCTTGGGCTGGCAGCTCAGGGCGATGGCAATGACGATTCTCTGGCGCATACCGCCGGAATACTGGAAGGGATAGTCATCAAACCGGGCCTCTGCATTGGGAATGCCCACCTTCTTCATCATAATCAGAGCACGCTCCCGGGCCTCAATCTCAGAGCAGTTCTGATGCTTGAGGATGACGGAGGTGATCTGCTTGCCGATGGTGATAATGGGGTTCAGAGAGGTCATGGGGTCCTGGAACACCGTGGCGATCTTACCGCCGCGAATCTTGTTCCAGTCCTTGGGATACTTCACCTTGGCCAGGTTCAGCACACAGTTGCCGTGAAGGGTGGTCTCGGTCTCGTCCAAATACTTCACCCGGAACACCACCTCGTCAAAGATGGCATTGCGAACAGAATCATCGTCCAGGTCCACACCCAGCTCCATAGCCTTGCGCATGGAGCGCAGCAGCCGGGAAATCAGGCGCACCCGCTTGTGCAGAGGGTAGCGGCCCACGGACAGGTAAATCTCCTTGGCAATGACAGCGTTGCGGTCCTTGGTCTGCTGGGAGATCTCCCCGGCGATCTTCTGCTGATACTCCGCCTTCAGAGCCTCCATCTTCTGCTCGTAAGACTTCTGATACGCGGTGTCCTGCTGGGCAGCCTTCTTGTGCTCGGCGATAGCCTTATCCCGCTGCTCGTTGAGATCCTTGATCTTCCGGTCCAGCTCCTCGATTTCAGCGGAGACTGCCTTATAGCGCTCCCGCTCCTTCTTGGAGTCGATGGCCTGCTTCTGATTGAACAACTCGGTGCGCTGGTATTCCAGCTCCTGAATGTAGTTAGTGGTAGCTTCCTCTTCCTCCGGGCTGAGGTAGAAGCGGGCCTTTTTCTCAGACTCCAGCTCCTGCATTTTCCGGTAGGTCTCGGCGCCGAACTCCAGCTTGGAGTAGGTGTTCAGCTTTTCTGTAGCAAAGGGCAGCAGCTTCTTAGCTGCGCTGTCCAGTGCCACCACGGTGTCGGACAGCTCCTCATCGTTGAAGATGATGGAGCCTTCGCTGATGTAGCCGTTGGCTTCCAGCATACCGGCGAAGGTCTTGGTAAACACAGACTTGCCGGAGCCGGACTCGCCCACGATGGCTACGGATTCGTTTTCATAAAAATCCAGGGAAATTCCCCGAATGGCCGACAGGGTTCTGCCACGGACACGGAAGTTCACGTGGAGGTTGTCAACCGACAGCAATACTTTCTTATTTTCCATGCCTGCACCTCTTACATATGCGTTCTGGGATCGGAAGCGTCACCCAAGTTCTGGCCCATCACATACAGCACCACGGTGATGATGGAGGCCACGGCCACAGGGCTCCAGAACTCGATGCCCCAGCCGGGAGTCTGCATAGCAGACTGAGCAGACTCAATCAGCTTACCCAGAGACATATCGCTCATACCCATGCCGATGTAGCTCAGGAACACCTCGTAGGAGATGTAGGACGGAATTTCCGTAGCAGCCAGGGTCACGATGACCGAAGTCATGAACGGCAGGATGTTCCGGGTTGCAATGCGGGTGATGGGGGTGCCCAGGCACCGGGAAGCCAGGTTGTACTCCCGGTCACGAATGATGATAACCTGGGTACGGATAAAGTAGGCGATGCCCAGCCAGCCCGTGACGGTCAAGGCGAACACCATCGACCAGAAGTTGGCGGACATGATCAGCACGATCACGGAAATCAGTAGCACATAAGGAATGTTGCCAATGATGTTATAGACTTCCGTCATGAAGATATCCACCTTCTTGGAGAAGCCCCAGATTGCACCGATGATCACACCCACAGTCAGGTTGATCACAGCGCAGCACAGTGCCAGGGACACGGAGATGCTGGAGCCATACCAGATGGCATCGAAGGTGGACTGACCGCTGGCGCCGGCACCCAGAATCCAGTGGATGTTGTAGCCAAACTTCTCCATTGCAGCCGCCGGGCTGAGGTGCTTGGCGGTGGGGTCCAGCAGGTTGATATAGGGGTCCACAGCGGCATCATAGCCGATAACCGCAGGGTAGATATACGTAAAGGCAATCACCACTACCAGAACGGCCAGCACGAAGATGTTCAGCTTGTTGCGGAAGAACACACGGAACACACTGTGCCAGTAGGAATAGCGGGGAGCGGTAATCTTCTCGGATTCCAGATCATCGTGATCGATACGGGCGAACAGCTCCTCTTTGGACAGGCCGAGTTTGCTGATGTCGATATTGTTTTCTGCCATTGTCTGTTACCTCGCTTTCGATGTAAAGGAAATTCTGGGATCCATCATGCTCATCAGCACGTCGCCCAGGATGACGCTGGTGACGGTGAGCAGGGCGTAGAACAACGTCACGCCCACGATCACGCCGTTGTCATAGGCATTGATGGCGTTGGTCAGCAGGTTACCGGCACCGGGAACCACGTACACACGCTCGGTGATGATGGCGCCCACCATAGCACCCAGCACGCTGGCGGGGATGCCGTGGACCACGGGGATGATGGCATTTTTCAGAATGTGCTTGCGGAAAATTTCGCCTTCGCTCAGGCCGCCGGACCGGGCGAACTTGACGTAGTCGGAGTTCATCTGGTCGATCATGTACCGACGCAGCCACTTCATCAGGTTGGCGATGGAGGGCAGAGCCAGGGAGACCACCGGCAGCACGTACATGAGCCAGGTGGGGTTCTCCATGTCGAAGGTGGTAGGCAGGCCGATGTTGCCGCCGATGGCCTTGAACATGAAGATGTAGGCAAGGCTGGGCACAGCAGTGATGAACACAATATAGAAGGTGCCCAGCTTATCGATCAGCTTGTCCTTCTCCAGAGCCATCACGATACCGGTGGGGATCGCCAGGAAGTAGGCCAGCACCACGGAAATCAGGCCGATGGTGAAGGAGTAGCCGGTTTTGGACAGGCCGTTTTTCACGGTGGAAACGTTGGTGTAGTCATCCAGGAACCGGGCCTTGATCACAGGGGTACCGCCTTCCAGGGAGCCGTAAACATAGGTAGCAGAGTGCAGGTCGTCGGCGCTCTGCTCCTGCAGACCGGAGGGGAAAGTGACCAGGGAGTTCTTGAAGGAGCCCTGGGCCTCGGTCATGATCTGGAACACGTCAATGCCCTGGCGGATGGAGTAGGACTTGCCCAGATTCACATTCACCAGATTCTGGTGGATGAAGGGGAACTGGTTGTCGCAGTAGAGCAGGTACTTGTGATTGGTACCATTGCCCATAATGGCCGGAGAGAATTTCTTGCCGCCATAGACCGGATCGTGCAGGGTAAACTCCAAGCCACGGTTCTCGATATCCTCCTCCACATCGTGGATGTTGTCCACGGTGATCAGGCCGCCGATGTACTTCACCAGGCGCATGATCAGGGGGATATCCTTGGTGGCGTACAGGCGGGGCTCGCCGCCCTCCTGATACTTCTTGGTACCCTTTTTGATTTTGGCATCCAGGCGGACCACCTTAAAGCCGTCCTCTTCCATCTCCTGGGTGAAGCGCTCCACCATCTTGGCGGTGGCGGCGGAGTCGTTGGAAGCCTTGTTGCCGATCTTCACCGCAGTGTCGTACTCCTGCTGGGTGATCTCGTCGTGGAGCATCAGGCTGCGCAGCCACTCGGTGTAGGGCACGTAATCCACATAGCCGTACCGCTCCCACTGCTGCTGCATGTACACTTCCTTGGAATTACCCCGGATATGGGAGTAATTGGAGTCCTTGGAGAAAATCAGGTTCCGGTCCAGGGCGGAGTAAATCATCAGCATGACGATGCCAACCACCATGATCACAGAAAAAAGACCTCTCAGGATTCGGTTAATCAGATATTTTTTCATTGGTAATCTCTCATCTCACTTTAAGATTGAACGCACAAAGCACTGTTCTCAGCGATTCATACTTTGGCTTTTGGAACGCTTAGAACAGCGCTCTTTGCATTCCGCTGCAAATAATACAGCGAAGTGGAGGATGGATACAAGATCCATCCTCCATCGCATTGCTCATAAAGGAAGGGTTGGCCGATTTTAGAACAGGCCGACCTGCTTGGTCATGTAGCCAGCGTAGTCAGGCAGCATGGTGTCCAGGTAGGACATGGGATCGCCGTAGTCGGGGCCCCAGCCGGACAGGTCGCAGATATCGAAGTTGCCTTCTGCACCAGAGTTGGTGTGGTAGCCGGAGTACTCCCACTCAGCCTGGGTAGCGCACTCGGTCAGCACGATGACGACCTTGCCGCCCAGAACATTCTCAACGCTCTGCTTGTAAGCGTTGCCCTGGTTAGCGAACTCCTCGACAGCCATCCAAGTGGGCAGCTCCAGGTAGATGGGCTTCTCAGCGGAAACCTCAACACCCTGTGCAGCCAGCTCGGCAATGGCAGCGTCCAGAGCAGCCACAGCAGCCTCGGGGTTGTACCAGCCGTCGAAGCCACCGGAGGAACCGATGCCGCCGTCAGCGGTGGGGTCCCAAACCTTGACGGGCAGGCCGTCGGCATCCAGCTGAGCCTGCATCACAGCACCGTAGTAAGTGCCAGCGGGGAAGGTAGTAGCAGTGCCGTTGATGTCCACAGTCACTTCCTCAGGCAGGGAGACAAAGTTGCCGGGGGTGTAGGAGTTGACCATGTTGGTCAGCTTCAGATCTTCGCCAAAACGCTGAGCGTTCCGAGCAGCACGGTCAACGGCCATAGACAGAGCCAGACGGAAGTTCTGGTTGTACATAGCCAGACGGGTGCGCAGGATCTCGTCCTCGTTCTTGGTGGTGGGCACAGCGCCGTCGTTGGCGTTGGCAAAGGCATTCCGGTTAACGTTGACGAACATGGGGAAGCAGGTAGCCAGCAGACCGGAGACATAGTAGTAGTCCTCGAACATGCCGTCAGCCTGAGCAGCCTTCACGCAGGAGTTGTTCATGCCGGCGCCATCCAGAGTGCCGGACTTGGTGTCGTTGTAGCTCTTGGTAGGATCCTTGCCATTGTCGAACAGCCAGGTCATGGTGGTGATGTTCATGGCATCCTTGTTCCAGTAGGTGGGGTTCTGCTTGAACACGATGGTGTTCTCAGCGGTGGCGTTGGTGACCAGGAAGGGACCGCAGTAAGCGATGTCGTCCTTGGTCTTACCGTAGGTGTAGGAAGCAGCAGCGTTGTCGTAGTCAGCGCCGAACTTGCCGCCCTTGGACTCGTAGAAGCTGCGGCTCAGAGGAGCGAAGCAGCTGTAGCCCAGCATGCTCAGGAAGTAGGGAGTGGGCTGCACCAGGGTGTATTCCACAGTGTAGTCGTCCACAGCCTTCACGCCAACCTGGCTGAAGTCGGTGACCTCACCGGTGATGTACTCGGAAGCGTTGACGATAACGCCCTGAACCAGGTACTCCAGGCCGCCCATGGCGTCCATCATGTGCTGCATACCGGCGACAAAGTCATCAGCCTTCACGTCGGCAACTTCACGGCCCTGGGAGTCGACCCACTTCACACCCTGACGCAGGTGGAAGGTGTAGGTCAGGCCGTCCTCGGAAATCTCATAGCTCTCAGCCAGAGCGGGAACCTGCACGTTCTCGGTGTTGTACTCCAACAGGCCGTCGTAGGTGTTCACCAGAACCTGAGACTCAGTCTCCTTGGAGGTAGCCAGCGCGTCCCAGTGCTGGGGGTCGGTGGCGTAAGGCTTGGTGTAGGTATCCTTCAGGGTGTAGCCGTGCTCGGTCATGTACTTCTTAGCCTCGGCAATCCAGGTGCCGGTGCCACGCAGCTCAGCCCACATAGCCTTCATGGCATCCCGATCTTCATTCTTAATGATCTCGGTAGCCACCAGCTCCTGGTACTCACGCTCGTAGTCGTTGCCCCACAGGGTGGTGCTAGTGGTGTTAGGAACCGTACGGCTCATGGCATAGTTGCCGCCCTTAGCAGTCAGGGGCAGCATCACGCCGCTCTCCATCAGCTTGGCCTCAGCGATAGCCATCTTGGCATAGCGCTCAGACAGGTTGTCGGTGATGGTACGGGCTTCGGAGTAAATCTCATTGAATTCACCCAGCACCATCTCGTAGATTGCGCTGCTCTGCTCGTCGTAGTCCTCAGCCAGGTCGGCGAAGGGATCCACGGGAGTGCCAGTAACCGCAACGCTCTCAGAAGCGGCGGGAGCCTCGGATGCAGCGGGGGCCTGGGTCTCAGCGGGCTTGTTGCCGCCGCAGGCGACCAGGCTCAGCATCATGACCGCAACCAGCAGAAGGCTCATGACTTTGTTGAACTTTTTCATCTGAAAAAATCCTCCCTCTTTTAAATTCGGTACAGGCCACTTCGTGAGTCCCCGGCAGGTTTCTCCATGACCTTGTCCATGGGACATATTATGCACTGTCCACGGGGAAAAGTCAAATGTTTTTATCTATTTCATTATTTCGCACAATTTATACGGCATTTTGATTCAATTTTTATTCATATATCCAATACCGCCGCCCGCACACAGGAAAGTTACCATCCAAAGCCAGCTTTTTACCCCCGTTTTTGTGCATTCTCACGCAAAACACGTCCCCTCCTCCCTATTCCCCGGGAAAATACTGTATCTTTCTATTGTATATAACCTGCTGTACACAGAAAGATTCCCGATGCAGTTGACCAGACCGCACCGGGAATCTCCCAGAGAAAAAGAGAGGTAAGAAAATGAACTGAACAGTTATTATGAATTACAAGTTTATTATACACCCATTTCATCAAAATGCAAGAGGGTTAGTTGTTAAATAAGTATGAGACAGTTAGAATTTTCCAGTCTTAAATTGTGCATTTTGCTAAATATGAACTTTTTGTAGCATTTTTCGTCTCAGCCTTGACTTTTTTCCAAATTGGGATATAGTTAAGGCAAAAGAATTTAGCACTCTCATCGCAAGAGTGCTAAATAATGAAAGGAGATCGCTGTATGAACTTCAACAACTATACCCAAAAATCCCTGGAAGCTATCCAGAGTGCCAGAGACCTGGCGGTGCAGAATAATCACCAACAGTTAGAGCAGGTCCACCTGCTGCTGGCCCTGCTGCGGCAGGACGGCGGTCTGATCCCCCAGCTGCTGCGGAAAATGGACGTTACCGTGGAGAGCCTGGATGCCGCCGCTGCGGCCCAGCTGCGCAAGCTCCCCTCCGTCACCGGCAGCCGGGAAGCCGACCGTTTCTACATCAGCGCCGACGTGGATGCCGCTCTGAACCAGGCCCAAGCCTTGGCCCAAAGCATGCACGACGACTTCCTGTCCGTCGAGCATCTGTTCCTAGGCCTCCTAGAGACCGCCAGGGGGCCGTTTAAGGAATTGATGGACACGTACCATATTACGAAGGAAAGTGTCCTACAAGCCCTCCAGGCCGTCCGTGGCAGCCAGCGTGTTACCTCCGACAGTCCCGAAAGCACCTATGATGCCCTGGAAAAGTACGGCACAGATCTGGTCAAGCGTGCCAGAGAGCAGAAAATGGACCCGGTGATCGGCCGGGACGAAGAAATCCGCAATGTGGTGCGCATTCTCTCCCGGAAAACCAAGAATAACCCGGTGCTCATCGGTGAACCCGGTGTGGGCAAAACCGCCATTGCCGAGGGCCTGGCCCAGCGAATCGTAAAAAAGGACGTACCCAAGTCCTTGCAGGACAAGACCATCTTCTCCCTGGACATGGGCGCCCTCATTGCAGGCGCCAAGTACCGGGGCGAATTTGAGGAGCGGCTGAAAGCGGTGCTCAACGAAGTCAAGCAGTCCGATGGCCGCATCATCCTGTTCATCGACGAGCTGCACACCATCGTGGGCGCCGGAAAAACCGAAGGCAGCATGGATGCCGGCAACCTGCTCAAGCCCATGCTGGCCCGGGGCGAGCTGCACTGCATCGGTGCCACCACCCTGGACGAGTACCGCCAGTACATCGAGAAGGATGCCGCCCTGGAGCGCCGCTTCCAGCCGGTGCAGGTGGACGAGCCCACGGTGGAGGACACCATCGCCATTCTCCGTGGTCTGAAAGAGCGCTACGAGGTCTTCCACGGTGTCAAAATCGCCGACTCCGCCATCATCGCCGCCGCTACCCTCTCCCACCGCTACATCACCGACCGCTTCCTGCCGGACAAGGCCATCGACCTGGTGGACGAAGCCTGCGCCCAGATCCGCACGGAGATGGACTCCATGCCCACGGAGCTGGATGCCGTCTCCCGGAAAATCATCCAGATGGAGATTGAGGAAGCGGCCCTAAAAAAAGAGGAGGACGAGCTTTCCAAGGGCCGCCTGGCCCAGCTGCAAAAGGAGCTGGCTGAGGAACGGGACACCTTCAACGCCATGAAGGCCCAGTGGGAAAACGAAAAGAACGCCATCGGCAAGGTGCAGCAGCTGCGCCAGAACATCGAGGACCTGAACCGCCAGATCGAAGATGCCGAACAGCGCTACGACCTGGAAAAGGCCGCCGAGCTGAAATACGGCCGCCTGCCCGAAGCCAAGCGCCAGCTGGAAGAGCAGGAGCGCCGTGCCCAGAGCGCCAAGCAGAGCAACATCCTCCGGGACCGGGTCACCGACGAGGAGATCGCCCGCATCGTGGAGCGCTGGACAGGCATCCCCGTATCCCGTCTGGTGCAGGGTGAGCGGGAAAAGCTGCTGCATCTGGACGAGACCCTGCATAAGCGGGTGGTGGGCCAGGACGAAGCCGTCCAGGCCGTGACCGAAGCCATCCAGCGCAGCCGTGCCGGCATCCAGGACCCCAACCGTCCCATCGGCTCGTTCCTGTTCCTCGGCCCCACCGGCGTGGGCAAAACCGAGCTTGCCAAGACCCTGGCCCAGGCCCTGTTTGATGACGAAAACAACCTGGTGCGCATTGACATGTCGGAGTACATGGAGAAATTCTCCGTCTCCCGGCTGATCGGAGCGCCTCCGGGATACGTCGGCTATGAAGAGGGCGGCCAGCTCACAGAAGCCGTGCGGCGCAAGCCCTACTCCGTGGTGCTCTTTGACGAGGTGGAGAAGGCCCACCCGGATGTGTTCAACATCCTGCTGCAAGTGCTGGACGACGGGCGCATCACCGACTCTCAGGGCCGGACGGTGGATTTTAAGAACACCATTCTCATCCTCACCTCCAACCTGGGTTCGGAGTACTTGCTGGGTGGCATCAACCCCGACGGAAGCATCCAAGAGGAAGCCAAGGCCCAGGTGCAGGCCCTGCTGCGCCGGTCCTTCCGGCCGGAGTTTTTGAACCGCCTGGACGAGATTGTGTTCTACAAGCCCCTGACCAAGGACAACGTAACCAAAATCATCGACCTGCAAATCGCCAAGCTGAACCAACGGCTGTCCCAGCAACAGATTTCCTGCCGCCTGACGGACAAGGCCAAGGCCGCCATTGTGGATGCCGCCTACGATCCCCAGTACGGTGCCCGGCCCCTGCGTCGCTATGTCCAGCACACGGTAGAGACCATGCTGTCCCAGCGCCTGCTCCGTGGCGACATCACCCCCGGCCAAACCGTCACGGTAGACGAAGAAAACGGCGAACTGGTCATGCGCTAAAAAGCGGCGTGCCGCCGCTGTCAATTCGAGACTGCTACCCTGGTGGTAAACCCACACCATTGGGTGTCACCCGGTTCGTTACAGGGTGGTGGGCGAATGCGTATGTTGAACGTGTGCGTAGGGCGGGGGGCACGCCCCCGCCGACCACGTGGGTTTACCATAGCTCGTCCATGGTTGCCCCGCACCAAAGCCTTCCCCCTCGGGGGAAGGTGGCCCGGCGTAAGCCGGGTCGGATGAGGGGCGCAGCGTAAAAGCTACCACCAGCGCCAAAGATCCAACGTGTCCACCCCTCATCAGTCAAAAATCAAAGATTTTTGCCAGCTTCCCCCGAGTGGGAAGCCTTTTTTCTGTTCCCCGTATCCCTTTGCCCTATTTATTTTGACAATTTCTTCTGTATCTGCTATGATAGGCCCAAAGAATTGTGAAAGGACCTGTTTCATGTCCCACGTGATTGAAATTACCGATTTTTCCGCCCCGGAGCTGGATGTGTACGCCCGGCTCACGGAGGCCCAGCTGCGCAACCGCTTTGACACCAGCAACGCCCTGTTTATCGCCGAAAGCCCCAAGGTCATCCACCGTGCCCTGGATGGCGGATGCCAGCCGGTTTCCATGCTCATGGAGCGCAAGGACATCGACGGCTCCGCCCGGGAGATTCTTCGCCGCTGCCCGGATATCCCGGTGTACACCGCCGACGAGGAGCTGCTGTGCGGCCTGACCGGCTACCATCTGACCCGGGGTGTGCTGTGCGCCATGCGCCGCCCTCCCCTGCCCACCATGGAAGCCGTCTGCCGGTCCGCCCGGCGAATTGTCATTCTGGAAAATGTGCAGAATCCTACGAATGTAGGCGCTATCTTCCGCTCCGCCGCCGCATTGGGCATGGATGCGGTGCTGCTCACCCCCGGATGCAGCGACCCGCTCTACCGCCGCAGTGCCCGGGTCAGCATGGGCACGGTGTTCCAGATCCCCTGGACCTACACCCCCGACTGGCCGGAAGCGGGTATGCAGACGCTGAATGACCTGGGCTTTGCCACCGCCGCCCTGGCCCTGCGGGAGGACACGCTGCCCATTGACAGCCCCATCCTGGCCAGCCAGGAGAAGCTGGCCCTGCTGCTGGGCAGCGAGGGCGACGGGCTCACCGACAACACCATTGCAAACTGCACCTACACCGTGAAAATCCCCATGTACCACGGTGTGGATTCCCTAAACGTGGCCGCCGCCAGCGCCGTGGCTTTCTGGCAGCTGCGGGCCAAATAAGCACAGGAGGAGAACACAATGACCTTGGAATTTGGCCGCCCCGCAGATTTTGCCGAAAGGCTGGAAAAAGAGCAGCGCTGCTATGCCCTGCTGGACAAGCTGGGCATTCCCTACGCCCGCATAGACCACCCCTGCGCCATGACCATGGAGGACTGCCAGCGCTTAGAGCAGGTGCTGAACGCCCCCATCTGCAAAAATCTGCTGCTGTGCAACCGGCAAAAGACCCAGTTCTACCTGCTGATGCTGCCAGGAGACAAGCAATTTCAAACCAGCATCCTCTCCGGCCAAATCGGCTCCTCCCGGCTGAGCTTCGCCGGGCCAGAAGAAATGGAGCGGCTGCTGGACATCACCCCCGGCTCTCTGAGCGTTTTGGGGCTGATGAATGACCCGGAGCACCGGGTGACCCTGCTCATTGATCAGGACGTGCTGAAGCAGCCCTATTTCGGCTGCCACCCCTGTATCAACACCTCTACTCTGCGCATTTCCACCTTGGATCTGACAGAAAAACTCCTGAGCGCCCTGGGCCGCAGTCTCCGCATCGTGGTGCTGCCCAGCGCCCTATGAAGCGCACCCGAGTTTTCCCCCGGCCAGAGGATTTCCCCAGCCGGGTTCGGCCGCTGATGCAATCCCAAGCGGTCTACACCTCTTGCAGCTCCCCCGCTGCACAGGTGTGGTATATAAGCAGCGGCTTTTACCTCAAAGCTGCCGCTCCCGGAACGCTGGCGACCGAAGCAGCGCTGACCCGTTACTTCTGCCGGAAGAGCCTTGCCGCCCCGGTGCTGGACTACTGGACGGAGGGCAGAGACTGGCTGCTGACCCAGGCCCTCCCCGGTGAGGACTGTGTCCACCCAGATCACCTGGCACAGCCAAAGCGGCTGTGCGATACGTTGGCCACCCTGCTGCGGCAGCTGCACGAGACGGATTTTACTGGCTGCCCTGTTATGGATCGCTGCAAAACCTATCGGCACACCGCTCAAGCGGGCCGCTTGGCAGACCGATGGGACCGGGAGCTTTTCCCACCGGAATGGAGTTTCCCCTCCGCTGAGGAAGCTTGGCAGGCAGCGCAGAGCGGCATGGCGTTTCTGAAAAGCGACACCCTCCTCCACGGCGATTATTGCCTGCCCAATATCATCTTGGATGACTGGCGCTTTTCCGGATTTGTGGACTTGGACAGCGGCGGTGTCGGAGACCGACACATTGACCTCTTTTGGGGAATTTGGACCCTGAACTACAATCTGAAAACCAGCGCCTACTGCCGCCGTTTCCTGGAGGTCTACGGAATGGACCGTGTGGAACCGGAACTTCTGCGGGTGGTAGCCGCCTGCGAAACCTTCGCTTGACCGCCTTTCTTCCAAATATGGCAAAAGCCGCTGCAAAACCGCAGCGGCTCTTGGTTCACTTGTTCAAGGGTGTTCCCAGCAGATGCTGCCACCAGGGCTTGGCCGCCAGGGTTCGATTCAGCAGGCGGTACAATCCGTAGCCCAAAGCACCGCCCAAGAAATTCATGATCACATCGTCAATATCCGCACTGCGGCCGATGAAAAACTGCACCGTCTCAATGCCTACCGTCGTCGCCAGAACCGTACACAGTGCAGGAAGCCACCGGCGCAGTTTGGGCATCGCCGCCGGAAGCAGAAAGCCCCACGGCACAAACATAACCACATTGGTCACCAGCTGCTCTATCATCCGCCGTGCTCCCATGTCGTACACCTCTGTCAGCCAGACGAAGGGCCGCAGATTGAGGAAATAGTACTCCGGTCGGAGTGTGATGTCCGGGTAATACCACAAAATGGTCAGATACAGCAGTGACAGGGCGCACCCAATCAGCGCATATCGGGTCAAATGACACAATATACTTTTCTTTTCCCGCCGCCCGGCCCAGGCCCAGGGCAGATATCCAACCACGCTCACCAGGGCAATCACCGGAAGCACAAACAACGCATAATACAACAGCATAGCAAATCCTCCTTCGTTCTCTGTGGAGGATAGTATAGCATGGTTTGCTCTACATTTGCTCTAAAAGTTGCTTAAGGTTTGCTTACGTTTTTTCTTAAGCGCAGAAAAGGGACCGCCCAGCGGGCAGTCCCTTGCGTGTTTACAGGGAAGAATAGCCGAAGCTGTTCACCAGAGCATCCACCTTCACCCCAGCCTTGCAGTAGGGGCAGTCCCGATAGTCGTAGCTTTCGTAATCCGGCAGGTCGGCAATGGAGTAGACCGAGCGCACCGGGTAGCCAGCAACTTCATCCACAGCCCGGTAAACCGCTGCCACACCGGCCACATGGCCGCCGTAGTAGTCGATGGCTTCAATGGAGCGCTTGGCGGTAAAGCCGGTGGTGACGGAGGCCATCAGCACCAGCACGTGCTTGCCTCGAATCATGGGCTGGATATTCTCCCGGAAGATAATCTGGGAATTGGCGTTGTATTCCGGTTCCACCACATAAATCGTCTGGTGCGCATTGATGGTGGAAAAACCGCTCTTGGTTAGTTCATCGGCAATGCAGGTGCCCAGCACTGCGGTGCCGTCCAGGCAGAGAATGGTATCCACCGGCGTGTCATTGATGAAGTGGGAAACCAACTGATAGGCGCTGTCCCGGGCCTCACTGAGGCGGGTCTTTTGGTAGGTAATGTCAATGTAGTAATTGATATGCGAGTGATTGGTTACAAAGTGTCCCTTAGCCAGGCGCAGCGGTGCATTGCCCCGACGGACAGGCAGTTTAACAAGCTGAATCATAGACAGTTCCTCCATTTTACTAGCGTTCAAAAAAGAAAAGCGTTTTCTGTCCGGCACAAGCGTTTTCGCCGGACTTAAAAACGCTTTTTTTCATTATAACCCGGTAATAAAAAAAAGGCAAGGGAAAACCATCGCCTCCCCTGCCAAAATTCACTTAGGAATCTTGTTCATATTGCGCAGTCGCAGTGCCTGCTCCTGCCGCAGAAACTGGTTTGCGATGATACGGCAAATCTTGCCGGTACGGATCATCCAGTGCACCTTGCCGAAGCTGGCCCACATCACATCTTCGGTTTCTCCCGGCAGCAGGACAATGTCCCGCAGACGGACCCGCCGCTGCAAGCAGTAGTGATCATAGAAAATATTGCGGTCCTTGTCTGTATCCAGATATTCAAATTCCTCCGGCTGGGCCTGGATTCCCGTTTCCTCAAACAGCTCCCGGGCAACGGCCTCGCGGCTGGTCTCTCCGGATTTTACAGCACCGCCGGAGTTTTCCCAGGTTCCGGCAAAACTCTTTCCCTTTGCCCGCCTGGTCAGCAGCAGATGCCCCTTCCCATCATAAACCCACACGCATACCACTATGCCATATTCCCCCGTTCGCCAGGGTGTACCCCGGCGATGGATTCGCCCTGTAGGATTCCGATTTTCATCGTAAATGTCATTCCACTCCACCGCAGCACGTCACCTCTCCTTGTTCCTCTGCTGAATGCCATGAAGCCCCTTATAAGGAGATGATATCACATTTACACAAAAATAGCAACGAAGATTACCAATCTTTAACAGATTTGCAAAGTATGTTTCCCCCTAGTTTTCCCGAAAATCCCTTGCTGCAAGCGGATTTTTACGGTAAAAAAGGACGTGCCGAAGCACGTCCTTTTTTGCTATTTCGGTTCCCACTTGGCATAGAGGGTGATGTCACTTTGGATGGTATCCGTATCTACCCGCCAAAACTCAAAGCAGGCAGAATCCTTGCACCAACCAGCAAACGTGTACCCCTCCCGAGTGGGCGGTTCCGGAAGCTCCAGCAGCTCGCCATACATCTGATTGTGGGCTGCCACATCTGTGCCGCCCTTGGAATCAAAGGTGATGGTAAATCCGGGATTGCGCAGGTCGATGGCCAGGAACACCACAATCACGATAATACAGGCAATGATGATGGTATCCAGCGCCTTGACCGAAATCTTCACATGCCGGTACAGACCCCGGAATTGGGGCTGCGGCTTCTCCTCTGGGGTTTGCTCTTGATCCATTACTTCTTCACCAGGTACTTACGCATATCCAGAGCGCAGGCGCACAGGATGATGGCGCCCTTGATGATGTACAGGCTGGAGGAGTCCACGCCCAGCATGGTCAGCGCCACGAAGATCAGACGCAGAACCACAACACCCAGGATGATGCCGCTGATCTTACCAGTACCACCGACGAAAGACACGCCGCCGATGACACAGGCTGCGATAGCGTCACACTCTGCGTTTAGGCCAGTGCTGGCAGCCACAGAGCCGCTGCGCACGCCCTCAATGAAGCCGGAGTAACCATACATAGCACCAGCCAGCGTATGCACCAGCACAGTGGTCCAGAACACGTTCACACCGGAAACCTTGGCAGCCTCAGCGTTGGAACCCACGGCGAACATATTCTTGCCGAAGGTGGTCTTGTTCCAGATGAACCACATCAAGCCGGTGAGCAGCACGGCATACAGCACGTACCAAGGCACAGCCACGCCGCCCAGACGGAACATGGTGCCGCCGACGAAGTTCTTATAAGCAGGGCTCAGGCCGGAGATGGGCTGGCCGTTGTTGCCGTTCAGGCCGAAGAACCACAGGATGATGCCGTAGGTGATCAGCTGGGTGGACAGGGTGACGATGAAGGGGTGCAGGCTGAACTTGGCCACGAAGAAGCCGTTGACCAGGCCGATGACGGCACCGATGGCCACCACGGTCAGCAGGGTGACGAAAATCCAGAAGCCGTTTACTTCCGGCAGGCTCTGAAACATCTTGTTGGCGAAGTCAGATTTCTGCAGGAACACGCCAGCAACGGCAGCAGTCAAGCCAACCACACGGCCGGCAGACAGGTCGGTACCAGTCAGAACGATACAGCCGCCGATACCCAGGGCCAGAGGCAGGTAAGCTGCCACCTGGGTAATCAGGTTCGCCAGAGAGCCCAGGGTCAGGAACTGATCCCGCTGGGTCGCGGTGTAGATGACAAAAATAGCCATCAGGATATACAGGGCGTTGTTCAGGATTCCGTCAATAATATAACGCTTCTTGTCCTTTGCGTCCTTTGCCTTAAATTCCTCCGCCGTTCTGCGGAGCGTAGTTACAGGGTTTGCCATTTCAAGTTACCTCCTCAAACATACTTGGCTGCCAGGGTCATAATTTCTTCCTGGGTGGTATTGCGGGCATCCACCTCACCGGCAACACGGCCGCCGGACATGACCACAATGCGGTCACACACGCCCAGCAGCTCCGGCATTTCGGAGGAAACCATCAAAACGGTCTTACCCTTGTTGGCCAGGTCCAGAATCAGCTGATAGATTTCATACTTTGCACCGACGTCGATACCACGGGTAGGCTCATCCAGCAGCAGAACTTCTGGATCGGTCAGCAGCCAGCGGCCAATGATAACCTTCTGCTGGTTGCCGCCGGAGAGGCTGCGGATTTTGGTCTCCTGGGACGGCGTTTTGGTGTGCATGGCATCAATGTAGCGCTGGGTATCCTCTTTCTGAGATTTTTCGCTCAGGTAAACGCCCAAGCGCTTATGCCGCTTCAGGCTGGAGATAACGGTGTTGTCCCGGATATTCAGCACGCCAAAAATACCGGTTGCCCGGCGCTCCTCCGTCAGCAGAGCGAAGCCGTTTTTGATGGACTCGCCAGCATTGCGGTTGAGGCAGGGCTTGCCGCCCAAGGTAATGGTGCCTTCCTTACGGGTGCGCACACCGAAGATGCTCTCCAAGGTCTCGGTACGGCCGGAGCTGTCCAGACCAGCCAAGCCCAGAACCTCGCCCCGCCGGGCTTCAAAGGAAACATCTTTCAGCTGGTTGTACATGCCGGTAATGCCCTCTACCTTCAGGTAGACCTCACCGGGCTTGTTGGTTTTCGGCGGGAACTGGTTGGTAAGCTCACGGCCCACCATCAGCCGGATGATGTCGTTCATCTCCAAATCATCCGCCCGCTCGGTGGCAACCCACTGACCGTCACGCATAATGGTGATGTAGTCGGAAATGCGCTTGATCTCCGCCATCTTGTGGGAGATGTAGATGATGCCCACGCCCCGATCCCGGAGCATGTTGATGATCTTAAAGAGGTGCTCCACTTCCTCCTCGGTCAAAGAGGAGGTCGGCTCGTCAAAGACGATGACCTTGGAATGATAGGAAACAGCCTTGGCAATTTCCACCATCTGCCGCTGAGAAACAGGCATTGTGCTCATGATCCGATGGGGATCCACATCGATGCCCAGTTCCTGGAACACCGCCATGGTGTCCTTGTACATTTTGCGCTCGTTGACGGCGATGCCGCCAATGGTGGGATACCGGCCCAGCCAGATATTGTCCATAACGCTGCGCTTAAGTGCCTGGTTCAGCTCCTGGTGCACCATGGCCACGCCGTTTTCCAGCGCTTCCTTGGAGCTTTTGAAGTTGACTTCCTTGCCCTCCAGGTAGATATGGCCGCTATCTTTGGCATAGATACCAAACAGGCATTTCATCAGCGTGGATTTACCGGCGCCGTTTTCGCCCATCAGAGCGTGGACTGTGCCCCGCTGCACTTCCAGGCCGACTCCGTCCAGAGCCTTAACGCCAGGAAAGGTCTTGGTAATGTCCACCATTTTCAGCAGAACATCCTGCTGCATATTGCGTTCCTCCCTTGCTGAAATTCTCCCTTTATCATTTCCAATAGGGAACGGCAGAAATCGCTGCCGGAGCGGCTGCGATGCCTGCCGTTCCCTACCGAAGTATGCCGGGTAACCTTGAGGCCCCCCTGGCCTCATTTTGAAGAAAGGGCAGCTGCCGCCGGAACGACAGCTGCCCGGAAATGCGCTGCAAGTAACGCTTATTCGCCAGTGTAGGGAGCGTAAGCAACGAACAGCTTGCTCTTGGAATCCTCAGCAATGCTGAAGCGGCTGTCGGACAGGCCAGCCAGAGCGTCCACAGGAGCGGAGCCGTCAGCGATAGCCTTCACGGTCTGAGCCACAGCAGCGGCCATGCCTTCGGCATCCTGCTTGATGGTACCAGTCATGGCGCCCTCAGCAATCAGAGCCTTAGCATTGTCGGTAGCGTCAACACCAAAGACGGGAACCACGTGGGCGCCTTCCTTGTTGTAACCCTTCTCCTGCAGAGAAGCGATAACGCCTTCAGCCATGCCATCGTTGTTGCAGATGACCAGCTCGATCATGTTCTTGTTACCCTCGTTGTAGGTAACGAAGTTGGTGTCCATGTACTCCTTGGCAGCCTGAGCGGACCATGCGCCGCCCTGGTCAACCTGGTAGCAGTCCGTGTTCTTCTCGTCGAAGTACTTCAGCTCGGGCTTGCCGGCCTCGACCAGGACCTTGTTGGCATCCTCAGCACCGAACTGGGTACGGAAGATAGCCTCCACGTTGGCCTCGTCGCCCTTCATCATAGCGTAGGAGATGACGCCGTCGCCGTTCAGGTCGACCTTGTCGTAGTTGGCAACCAGGTAGTCACCAATCATCTTGCCCTGCATGTGGCCAGCGGCAGGAGCATCGGTGCCGATGAAGCAGGCATTGGCGTGGCCTTCCAGCACGGGCAGCTCGGAGCCGTCAGTGCCGATGGCACGGTTGAAGAACACAACGGGGATATCACCGGCAGCAGCCAGGATGTCCTCAGCGGTGTCAGCAGCGCCGGAAGTGACCTGGTTGACAACCAGAATCTTGGAGCCGCCAGCGATAGCGGTCTTGATCTGGTCCATCTGCTTAGCCTGGTCGTTGGCAGCGAACTGGTTGTCGTAGGTGACACCCAGAGCGTCCAGCTCCTTGTTCAGGGCATTACGGACAGAGCTCAGATACACGTCGCTCTCGTCGTACCAGAACACAGAAATCTTGGTGCCGCCAGCGGTGTTGCCACCATCAGCAGCAGGGGCCTCATCCTTGCTTCCGCCGCAGGCAGCCAGGGACATAACCATGACCAGAACCAGCAGCAGGGAAATGAGCTTTTTCATTTGTTTTCCTCCTAAAATAGTTTGTATGCTAATCCGGGGATTCCCCGGGAATAGCCCCATAGGCCGCCCCATCCGGGGTGCAGGAAAATCCGCGGTTCAGAAGTTTTTCTTGAACCAAGCACAATATATCACTTGTTCATATTTTTGTAAAGCATTTCTTAGAATTTCAGCAAATAGCTGTATTGTAAAGTCCGGAATATGTGCACTATGTACAATGCCGGCCGGTATAAAAAATCCACGCAGCCGTCCTCTGTCTTTCGGGGACAAACTGCGTGGAATTGGGTATTTTCTCTTAGAAGCAGCTGGAATCCAGCATGTCCAGTGTATTCTGAACCAGGCGATCCGGCCGCAGATACTGCTGGTAATAGGCCCAGTTTGCCTCCTGCATAGCCCGCCGTTTTTGGGGAGACTCCACCAGCTGCGCCACTTGATCGATGCACTGCTGGGCGCTGCGAAACTCCAGATAATTCTTCCCTTCAACAAAGTCTCCCGGCACTTCGTAGCACATCGGGTCATGGACGATGGCCCGGGCGGCCGCCACATATTCGCCGGTTTTCCAGCCAATGCTGTCGTGCAGACCCACCGTGCCGATGCAGATGCCGCACTGGTGCACCAAATGCAGATAGCGTTTACGCTCAGTAAAGCGAGCCGGAATAATCAGCTCCGGAGCCAGCGACCGGGACAGCGGAGTGTCATTCAGGCCGCCGTAAAACCGCTCGCCGTAGCGGCTGCGCAGGGTGCGGATAATCTCCATCCGTTCTGCGTTGATGCGTTCTCTCTGGCGGTTTTCCGCCTGGGACAGGCTGGGATCATTGGGGTCCCAGAGCCGGGTTTGGAACAAGATATTGGTCTGCCCATTCTCAGGCTCCGGCTCTCCTTCAAAGACCCGGGGGCTAAAATACCGATCCGGGGTGCGGCCCAGAAGGGGCTTTGCCAGCGCTTTCCAGACGGGCTCCTGGATAGGGTCACCAGGATAAACCAGGTGGTAATTAAGCCCCAAAGGATACATTTTATCCGCCATATCCGGGAACAGCGCCACGTTTTTCTCCCGAGAAAAGCTGCGCTTAAAGTAGACATCGCAGATTTCCAGGCCCTTGCGGATGCCCGCCGGCTCCTGGTAGCCGTCCCACAGATCATACACCACCCGCAGCCCCCGATATTCCATCAGCAGCACAGGCAGTCCTGCAAGAGGATGCGTCCCCTCTCGGGATACATCCCGAAATTCCACCTGCACTCCCTGTTCCCGGAGGATCAAAAACCCTGCCAGGATCTGAGACAGATGTTCAATATGAGACGGAATGGTTACTTGGATGGGTTGCACAGCACGTCCCCCCTCTCCTCCCAGGGAAAGGGCTTCCCCGGCAGGACCCAGTCTTTTAAGTAGCGAAAAGTCTCCTCCTCCCCCTGCTGAGCCAGCATGGTGAGGATGTAGCGCAGCTGCCGGCAGGTCTGCGGGTGCATCAGCTCCCGCTCCCGGCTTTTTTCAAAGTAGACCAGGGCCGAATCATCCCGGTAGGCGCTGCCTTGGTAGGTCATGCAGGCGGCCCGCCGGTCCATGACCATCTCCACCAGATACCGCCGGGGCATGGGAATGGACTCATAGCACCGGGTCTGGCGGCTCATATCCGTCCAGTATTCGTAGTGGTGGCGGTTGCGGCCCTTGTGATGCATCCAGGCTTCGCTGTAACCCTTGTCCTCCCGCTCGGCGGCGTTGGGGCTGCGGTTGCCCTGGTAGTATTTGGCCCCGGCCCAAAACTCCGTGGGGGAATATTTGGACAAATCGTGGGTCAATCCCTGCCAGTACAGGCCCACCCGGAAGCACCCCTTCAGCACCAGAATGCGGTGGTGGGTTATGGTTTTGAAATGCTGCCATGGTTTCATGGACAGGGCCTCCTTTTGCTCGTTCGCCTTATTCTATGACGGTCCAGGGCTGAATGTCCTCAGCCCTCCTCCACCACGATCTCCCGCAGCTTCAGGCCGGGATTGCGGCGGCAGGTAAAGTCGATGGCCCAATAGCTGGAGAACACCAGCAGGCTCCGGCCCCGGTAATCCTCCAAAAGCTCTGCATCGGAGCCAAGATTCAAATCCGTCAGGTCGCCGGGATACTCCTCGATCATGCGGATTTCCTCGTAGGGCAGGCCCTCCATCCGCAGATCCACACCGTACTCATTTTTCATGCGGTACTGGAACACGTCAAATTGCAGCGTGCCCACCACGCCCACGATGACCTCCTCCATACCGGAGTTGGGCACCTTGAAAATCTGGATGGCACCTTCCTGAGCGATCTGCTCCGTACCCTTGACGAACTGCTTGCGCTTCATGGAGTCCTTGGCGGACACCCGGCTGAAATGCTCCGGAGCAAAGGTTGGGATGCCGGAATAGGAGAACTTCTTCCCCGGCACGGTGATGGTATCGCCGATGGAGAAAATGCCCGGGTCAAACACGCCGATCACGTCGCCGGCGTAGGCTTCTTCCACGATTTCCCGCTCCGCTGCCATCAGCTGCTGGGGCTGGCTCAGGCGCATTTTCTTCTTGCCCTGAACGTGGTAGTATTCCTTATCCCGCTCAAACTTGCCGGAGCAAATGCGCATAAAGGCCAGACGGTCCCGGTGGGCTTTGTTCATGTTGGCCTGGATTTTGAACACAAATGCAGAAAAATCCGGGTCAAAGGTATCGATTTCGCCGCAGTCTGCCGTCCGGGGCAGGGGCGGCGGCGTCAGCTTCAGGAAGGCTTCCAGGAACGGCTCAATGCCAAAGTTGGTCAGGGCCGAACCAAAGAACACCGGGGAAAGCTGGCCTGCCTGCACCGCTTCCAAATCCATCTCCCGTCCGGCAGAGAGCAGCTCCACATCGTCAATCAGCTGCTGGTGCTTGCTCTCGGAATCCAGCAGTTCCGCCACGGCAGAATCATACAGATCCACGCTCATCTTATCCGCCCGCTTCTTGCCGGAAACACCGGAGAAGAACAGCAGCTCTCCCTTCTCCCGGTCGTAAACTCCCTGGAAGTCCTTGCCGCAGCCGATGGGCCAGTTCATGGCATAGGTCTCAATGCCCAGCTCCCGCTCCACCTCATCCAGCAGGTCGAAGGGGTCCTTGGTCTCCCGGTCCATTTTGTTGATAAAGGTAAAAATGGGAATGTGCCGCATGGCGCAGACCTTGAACAGCTTCCGGGTCTGAGGCTCCACGCCCTTGGCGCCGTCAATCACCATCACCGCCGAGTCCGCCGCCATCAGAGTGCGGTAGGTATCCTCCGAGAAGTCCTGGTGGCCCGGGGTATCCAGAATGTTGATGCAGAAGCCGTCGTACTGAAACTGCATCACAGAGGACGTGACCGAGATACCACGCTGCTTCTCAATTTCCATCCAGTCTGACGTGGCAGACCGGGAATTTTTCTTACCCTTGACCACGCCGGCCTGGGCAATGGCACCACCATAGAGCAGAAACTTTTCCGTCAGGGTGGTTTTACCGGCGTCCGGGTGGGAGATGATGGCGAAGGTTCGCCGGCGGCTGATTTCCTGTGTTAAATTCGACAATGGTTATTCCTCCATATATACTCTAATCCTAAATCGTAATCACAAATTTCCAAACAAAACCGCTAATGGGGTGCATACCGCATGCTAGTTGCCTCCGTAATCTGGAAAATTCTTATAAACCCAGATAGTTTATCACAATTTCATTCCAGTGGCAAGGGTTTGCTTTCCTCCTTGCCCTTGCGGTTGTAGAGCTTCGCCAAGCCGCCCTCGCTGGTTTCCCGGAAGCGGTGGTCCAGGTGGATGCCTGTCTCCTTCATGGCCCGGCACACCATGTCATAGCTGATGTTCCGGGAGCCGGTGAGGAAGTAGCTCAAATTGCAGGCATTCATGGCCCGCACCGCCGCCACGGCGTTGCGCTCGATGCAGGGAATCTGCACCAGGCCGCAGATGGGGTCGCAGGTCAGGCCCAGATGGTGCTCCATGGCCACCTCAGCGGCATACTCCACCTGGTCCAGATTTTGGCCGTACAGCTCCGCCAGGGCTGCTGCCGCCATGGAGCAGGCCGTGCCAATCTCCGCCTGGCAGCCGCACTCTGCCCCGGAGATGGAGGCGTTCTGCTTGGTCAGGTTGCCGATGATACCGGCGGTTGCCAGACCTCGTAAAATCTGCTCGTCGGTAAAGCCCTTGGTATCCTGGGCGTATTTCAGCACCGCAGGAACCACGCCGCAAGCCCCACAGGTGGGAGCTGTGACAACGGTGCCGTTGTCGGCGTTTTCCTCCGCCACGGCGTAGGCATAGGCGGCGATGCGCTGGAATTCCTTCAGCGCCGGGATGCCCTCCTGCACCTTCTGGTCGTACAGATACTTGGCCTTGCGCTGGACATTCAGCCCGCCGGGCAGCACCCCGGTTTTGGACAGCCCCGCCTCCATGGCGGCCTTCATGGTCTGCCAGACCTCCATCAGGAACGGCCAGATTTCCGGCCCCTCATTCAGCTCTACATACTCGCTGAGGGTCTGGATATACCGCCACTTGCAGAAATACGCAATTTCCGCAAAGGAATGCTCCACATAAATTTCCTCGCTCTGGGCGGCCTGCGGCTCTCCGCAGATGCGGATGTCACCGCCGCCGATGGACTCCACCCGGGCCTGGCCGATTTCCAAGTCCCCTACAAAGGCGGAAAAGTCCATGGTATTGGGGTGCATCCCCTCCCAGCGCTCCTGGGAGAAGACGATTTTGGTCCGCTCCTCCCCCAGCACCGTCCGCAGCACCCGGTCGGTGCCGTGGCCCACGCCAGTCTTGCTCAGGGACCCATAGAGGGTCACCCGGAACGAATCCGCCTGGGGATAACGATGCTGAAACAGCTGGGCCGCCCGCTCCGGCCCCATGGTATGGGACGACGAAGGCCCCTTGCCAATTTTATAAATCTCCCGAATGGATTTCATCAAATACAGCTCCCTTGGCGGTCATGCCGCCTAAATTTGTCTAGTTGCATTCAGTATACCAGAAATCATCCCGGATTACAACGAAAAATCCCGAAATTTTTCCTGTTCTCCCTGCCAATCCCCTTGACAGATATGTTATAATAGAGTGTAACCCATTAACCAAAACCGAGAGGATGAAATACATGGCAAAAGAAAAGAAAGTAGAGCAAATCACGGACATGGAGGTAGACTTCACCCAGTGGTTTACCGACGTGTGCAAGAAGGCTCAGCTCATCGATTATTCTTCCATCAAGGGCGTGTTTATCTACCGCCCCTACGGCTACGCCATCTGGGAGAACATCCAGCACATTCTGGATGCCGAGTTTAAGAAGGTGGGCGTGGAAAACGTGTACATGCCCCTGCTGATTCCCGAAAGCCTGCTGCAGAAGGAAAAGGACCACGTGGAGGGCTTCGCCCCCGAGTGTGCCTGGGTCACCATGGGCGGCAGCGAAAAGCTGGAGGAGCGCTACTGCATCCGTCCCACCTCTGAGACTCTGTTCTGCGAGCACTTCGCCCAGGTAATCCAGTCCCACCGGGACCTGCCCATGAAGTACAACCAGTGGTGCAGCGTGCTGCGCTGGGAGAAGACCTCCCGCCCCTTCCTGCGCCACCGGGAATTCCTGTGGCAGGAGGGCCACACCATGCACGCCACTGCTGAGGAAGCCCAGGCCTTCACCGAGCAGATGCTGAACATCTACGCCGATTTCTGCGAAAACGTGCTGGCGATGCCCGTCACCCGTGGCCAGAAGACGGAGAAGGAAAAGTTCAACGGTGCAGAAGCCACCTACACCATCGAGTGCATGATGCACGACCGCAAGGCCCTGCAGGCAGGCACCTCCCACTATTTTGGCGATGGCTTTGCCAAGGCTTTTGACATCACCTACACCGACAAGAACAACCAGCGGGTCAACCCCCACCAGACTTCCTGGGGCGTGTCCACCCGTCTGATCGGCGGCATCATCATGACCCACGGCGACAACAACGGCCTGGTGCTGCCCCCCAAGATTGCCCCCACCCAGGTGGTGATCCTGCCCGTTGCCCAGCACAAGCCCGGCGTTCTGGAAGCTGCCAACCAGCTGAGAGAGCGGCTGCTGGCTGCCGGTGTCCGTGTGAAGCTGGATGACAGCGACAACTCCATGGGCTGGAAGTGCGCCGAGTACGAAATGAAGGGCGTGCCCCTGCGTGTGGAGTGCGGCCCCCGGGACCTGGAAAATGGCCAGTGCGTGCTGGTTCGCCGCACCGACCGGGAGAAGGTTGTGGTCAAGCTGGAGGACCTGGAGTCCGCCGTCCGGCAGCAGCTGGAGCAGGTGCACCAGGATATGTTCGCCCGGGCCAAGCAGAACCTGGACGAGCACATCTACGAGGCCCACTCTCTGGAGGAAGCCAAGGCCCTGCAGGAGGCCAACGGCGGCTTTGTCAAGACCATGTGGTGCGGCGACGAGGCCTGCGAGCTGAAGATGAAGGAAGTGGCCGGCATGACCTCCCGGTGCATCCCCTTCCAGCAGGAGCACCTGGGCGACACCTGCGCCTGCTGCGGCAAGCCCGCCAGCAAGATGATCTACTGGGGCGTTGCCTACTAAGGCATGGAACGCATTTTGATCATCGGCTGCTCGTGCAGCGGCAAGTCCACGTTAGCCCGGGCGCTGGGCCGGAAGCTGAAGCTGCCGGTAACCCACCTGGATCAGCTATGGTGGCGGCAGGGCTGGGAGAACGCCACTGTGGCCGAATTTGACCAAGCGTTAGAGCAAACCCTTGCCCAGCCCCAATGGATCATCGACGGCAACTATGGCCGCACCATCGGCCAGCGGCTGCCCAAATGCGATACCATCATCTACCTGGACTTTGACCGCTGGCGCTGCCTGTTGGGTCTTGCTCAGCGGCTGATGCAAAGCTTAGGCCAAGTCCGGCCGGACATGGCCCCTGGCTGTCCGGAGCGGTTCGACCCGGAGTTTGTCAAGTGGATTTGGAACTTCAACAAGAACAACCGGGTCCAGAACTACACCTGGCTTGCCATGGCGAGCCACGCCCAGACGGTGGTGCTGAAAAGCCGCCGCCAGGTCAACGCTTTCCTGGAAAGCCTGTAAGACGCCGTTATTTTTCACAAAACGCCACCGCCCCGATTTGTCCAACCTGGCAAGTCGGGGCGGTTCTTTGTCAAATTTACAAGGAAATAGGGTCTATTTGCAATTTACTTCGCAGCTATGGTTTGCTACCATAGCTGCAGAAATCTTGGTTTTTCAAAACCGGAAGGAGCTTTTTTATGGAAATGCGTACCAGAATTCTGGGCAAAATGCTCAACAGCGAGGTGCAGGACTACCTGGACCGCAACGACATCATCCTCATTCCCGTGGGCACCACGGAGATGCACGGCGGCTTCCCCCTGGACTGCGAGACGGTGATCAGCGAGGCTTTCTGCCTGGAAATGGCCAAGCGCTGTGACGGTCTGGTGCTCACGGGGCTGCCCTACTTCTACGCCGGTGCCACCGCCAGCGGCCGGGGCACGGTGCAGGTCAGCGTCCGCCAGGGCATCGACTATCTGGGAGCCATTGCCCGGAATCTGCTGCGGCTGGGCTTCAAGCGGCAGGTCTATTTCAGCTTCCACGGCCCGGCCCACATGACCATCTGCCCCATGATTCGGGACTTTTACGACGAGACCGGCGTGCCGGCGCTGTACATAGACAGCATGATGCAGGTGGGCAAAAATCAGGACGTCCTCACCGACTTCCCTAACGATTTCCACGCCATCACTGTAGGCGCTTACCAGATCATGGGACGGCTTCAGGATGTACCCCTGGTGACGGGTTACAGCCACCGCAATCCCCAGTCCTGCGCCGCTTTCCAGGACCTGTTCGGCCTGGGCTATCAGAGCGCCGCCGTGGGCTACTGCTTCGGCGAAAACGGCGACCACATGTCCACCCCGGACATCCCCGATGAGGCCACCCGGGATGCTATGGCTCAGCGGGGCCAGATGCTGATTGAGACCATGGCCCAGCGGATGGACATGCCCCACGTGGTGGAGCAGCTGCGCAAGCTGGAACAGTACGGTCTGGAAAACGAAGCCAAATACCCCTGGATGCCCTCCGCCTGGAACAAGGCTGCCGGTGGCCGCTGACGGCGTGCCGCCGCTGTCAATAGCGAGCCTGAACCCCTGGCAGTAGACCACCACCGCTGGGGGTCACTCGGTTCGTTACAACTCAGTAGTTTGGGCAAATAAGCCTTTCGTAGGGCGGGGGCATGCCACCGCCGTCCACGTGGGTTTACAGCAGCACATCCGTGGTCGCACCGCATCCAACTTGACGCTCCCTCTTGGAGAGCTGTCACCGCAGGTGACTGAGAGGGCCGGTGCGCCCTCCTTCTTCATCATCCCCTTGCTGCAAAAATGCCAGCCCTTTTGGGCTGGCATTTTTCATTAGGCTGTTTTCCGTTTGCGCAGCAGGAACGCCGCCGCAGTCAGGGTGAGCAGTGCACCCAGCAAAGTCATGGGCCATGTACCTTGACCGCCAGTTTCGGGCAGCATCGTACCCGCCTGGTTCGGGATGGTCAGTGTCAAGCCGTCCGCAGAAATCTCAAGCTGCGACTGGATGGTACTCTGATTTTCCATGGTCACACTGGCAATTTTACCGTCAGCTACCACAATGACAGCCCTGCCATGGAATCGAATATAGCCATCCGGAGCTTTGCGCTCCTCTAGGTAGTAGGTTCCGTCAGGCATGTATTGCAGCAAGATTTCACCCTTGTCGTTGCTGGTGATCTCCGGGGGCTTTTCTGCACCCTGGGGCACCCAGCTCTTGCCGTTAAAGTACTCCTTGTCAGTACCCCCTGTTGTTTCCCGGTACAGCGTGAACGCAGCCCCTGCCAGCGGTTTTTGGGTGGTATCATCGGACACCTTTTTCAGGGTCAGGTTCGGCAAGCGGGTGTTGAGAAATGTCACGTGAGAAACTGCATCCAAGGTATCGGACGCTTCGTCTGCATGCCAGTACATCTGTCCTTCTGCCACCAAACCATTGACCAGTTCCGCACTCGGCTTTATTTGGTACCGGGTGTCATACCCCACCGCCTGCGTTTCTGCGACAGCGTATCTGCTGTCTTTGGGAATGCCGGTAATCACCGCCTTTTGGTTGTGGGTCAGCTGAATGGTGCCGCCGTTGGCAAACTGCTGTTCTTCTCCGGCTGCCCACGTGCCATCTGCCTGCTTGGTCTGGATGGTGTAGGCATAGGTACCGGGAAGGTCCTTACCGGCAGCATCCGTCAGCTTCACCACAAACGCAAACGTCTGATTTCCATCCGCAGTGCCATTGACCACCTGCTTCTCAATTTCCAGGGTGCAGGTCTCCGGCTGGTCGGTGATTTCCACAAAAATCGAACGGGAATACAGATGGGACAGGTCCTTACCCGACAAATCCATATAGGCCGCACCTAGGCTGTGATGGGTCTTACCGTAAGCATAGTTCTGCTTCACTTCCAGCCACGACCAGCCAATATCCGTGTAAAGGCGGTCGTTTAGCCGCTTATAACCGCCTGCATTCACACTTTCATCCTGGTCCAGGCTATAGCTGAAGAAAGCATCGCCAATGTTCTTTTTGTTGTAGACCCAGAAATTGGTCAGTGTCTGTGCATCCGGCGGATTTCCTTGAGCATACGTTTCATCCCACACCTTTTGCCGATTCACCGTGATACGCTGGGCCTGTACACTGTCCGCATTCAGGATGCCGCCGGGAGAGCTGTGAATTGCCTCGTCCAAGGTGTTGAAATTTGCCTCCGGCTTGGTAATCAGCAGATGGGTATAAATCCAATGCAGGGTATTATCCACCGCTCCCAGCGTTGCATATTCCCGCAGATTAGCCGCTAAGTATCCCGGTCCCCGGCCAACCACCACACCGTCGTCTGCCGCTCCTGCGTGAACAAACACGGCATACTCCGTGACCTTTACCAGAACTTCGGCAGGATTGCGCTTGTACCCTATGGGTGCTTGGATTTCCCGAATCACATACGCATCCGGGGTAAACATGGCAAAATCAGCGGCTCCGCTTTGCATATCCGGCGCATCCGGGGTAGCCGCTGCCGTCTTGCAGGTTAGTGGCTGTCCGAAGGCATCCTTTGCTGGTTCAATTGTCGTCCCATCCTGTAAGGTGAGCACGCCTGTTGCAGAATCCACCGTTTCCGTTCCGTCCAGCGCTGCATACGTGCCGTTGGTTGCTTTGTATTGCAGCTTTCCGTTTTCCTCCTGGACGCTGTACATCGCAAAGGCAGCGCCATTGAGGGGATTTCCTGCTTCGTCGGTTTTCAGCACCGCCAGGCGGTTGAGCATGTTCGGAACAGAGATATTTGCGCCAAATTTCCGGCTGAATGCAAACCGTTCAATTCCCGCCCTCTTGTCCGCCTCAATACGATAGGTGTTCTGTGGTGTCGCCTCCGCCAGTGTTCCCTCTGTCCAGTAGTACGCCACGGTATACTCGGTTTTTGTCTTATCAAGCGTCATGTAGTAATACGTCGTGATATCTCCGGGCAGCTCATCCAGGTTGGCCTGCATGGCGCCGCTGGTGGACAAAGTGAACGTGCAGCGGTCCCCCTGCTTCTGTGCCGCTAGGATGGCACAGCGAATGAATTCATCTCCAGATGCACCGCCGGTATCCACCGCAGTAAAACCATCATCGTAGTTGCCGTAAAGCGGGCGCCAGTATCGCTGGGACGTTACCTCGTCAAAGGGGGCGTTGCTGGCGTATTTCAGCACCACCGCAAACAGGGTTCCATGTGTCTGCTTGCCCTCCAAAACTGTTTTTTCCGCACCAGAAACCGTCCGAACCACGTTGGGGGCGGCGACCTGGAGGTTGGTGGCTGCATAAGCGCCGGAATCTGTCGTATTTTCACAAATCAGCACCGGGTTGTTGCTGCCCACATATTTCAGGTGGATCTCGTTGTTGACCTTGCGGTAGCCATCAGGAACGGTTTGTTCCACAAGGACGGCATGACCACCCGCTCCAAAATACTGCGCTTTGATTTCCTCCACCGTCAGAGGCATTCCTTCATTGTTGGTGAACAAAATCTCGCCGTTGGCATCGGTGACGAATGTCTGTGGCGTACCTTGTTTGTTGTAGGATGCGTCTGCTCTGTATAGGGCAAACTTTGCTCCCTGCACCGGCGAACCATACTGGGTGATTTTGGTAATGGCTGTAGGGGGATAGTTGGACAGATTGTATTTCAGCTTCAGGTTGGAATCCGTATTGCCCCGTTCCAGGTAGAAAAACCGCAGGGTGTGGTAGGTGTCGTTCTTAAAAATATATTTGCCGTTCCGCCCCGAAGTCCATTCCACAGAATCTGCTTTCCCGGCAGCTTGGAACTTGTCGTAGATGTTTTCGGTTCGATCCCTGCCTTTATCCTTGATCGTCACTTCACCGGTGGCAAAGTTTATGGATACACTGGCGGCGTCGTGTATGCCGCCCAAATCCGCCACCAGGACGTCGTCTACGAAAATCCACACGTCATCGTCGCCGGAGAACTCAAAAATCATCTCATCCGTTTTGTTGGAGTTGGTATAGCCGTCGTACCGCTGGACAAAACGAGAGGCCAGGGTGAGTCCAAAATAGTGGTTGAGCTTAGCGTCCGTGGAGCCTAGGTGCATGACGTCTTTCATCTCGTTGAAGGGGAAAAACTGCCCATTCTTTTGAGAGGCTCCCTGGGATTTCACACCCGGTTCTGCATAGAGGGTAAACTCTCTGCTATTGGGATTCAGCTGGGCAAAATTTTGTTCGCTGTCATAGACGTAGTAGCCGTCCACCTCCTGGAGCAGGCCATAGGTGTTGGGATAGCTGGCTTTTCCTGCGTGGTTAGAATGGGGATCAAACAGATATGCCAAGCTTTCTTTCTGGGATGTCTCTGGAGAACTGGCAATGCCCGCCTGCAAGCCAGCCTCCACCACCGGGTAGCCGTTTTCCAGTGCGTTTTGGACAATTCCCGTTTTGATGGCGCCAGCAGAAAACTCATCAAAACGGTAGTCGTTGATTCCGTTTCCCCCGGAATACAGAAATTTCAGGCTATGACCGCTGTTGATGCCCTTGTTGGCAAAGTTCTCTACATCCTTGTTGTCCGGTGTATTCTGCTCCTCCACCCAATAGTCGAAGACATTCACGACAGTTCCCTTGGGGGTCATGCCCGGGACTGTCTTCAGCTCCTGTTTCTCCCAATGCGTAAACAGGTAAAAGTACTCATTTTGGTCACCTGCGCTTGTGTATGTGCCGTAATGTCTGCCGCCAGCTGTGCCGCCCAACTTATTGATGCTGGTGTTGCCGCTATGGAACCGGATTGCTCCATTCTGATTCTTGGTAGCGGTCAAATCGGTAGCCTCTCTTGCATCCGCTACAAGGCTCAAACCTTGGGCTCCTTTGGTACTTACTATTTTTAAGTAATATATTTTTCCATCTATCGTTGTCGTCAAGCAGTCCTTTGTTGTCGACCACCAGCTTCCGGTCTGAACTGTCTCAAATTTCCATTTGGGATAGCTGTCGAATACATCAGGATCAGAAACCCACGCCTTGTAAAAGCCATCCGTACCCACCGGCTCATACTTAAACAGTTCCGCCGGCAAAGCCTCCAAATTGCCCGTTATTTCCTCGCCTTTGTCGTTCCTCGGAATTTGGTTTCCCAAAATCGTCTTGGTGGCTGCGTTGTACATGACGAATTCTATTCCCGTTGCCAGCCTCGGCTCAGCCGCCACTGCCAGCACGCCAAAGTCTGAGAAGCGGCTTACTTCAAACTCCACCGTCTGGGTCCCGTCGGCAAACTGGGAGCTGGCATCCACCTGGTGGGTCTGCTCCTGGGTCGGCTCGGTTTGCTCCGTGGGGACTTCCGCCTGCTCCGGCGCATCCGCTTGGGCAGACTGGGTTGGCTCCGTGGTCTCCGCCTGAGCTGGTGCCTGCTGCTCCAGCTGGCCGTAATGGGTCACCTGATGCTCCATGGCCTCCTGGCCGGGGTAGGACAGCTGCACCCGCACCGGGGCCGTCGGCTCTACCTCCACCCCCTCCAGATAGAACCCGATGTGAAACAGTCGGAACTGGGCCGTGTGGTCCTCGCTCCAGCCGTAGAGTTGAACTGCCTCGGCATACCGGGTCTGGTAGGTTGAGCTGTCCTTGGCGTACTCCTCAGCCCGCAGCTGTGCCCCCTCCGGCAGGGCATCGGCCGGATAGGCCACGGTAACGGAAAAATCTGCCCCCTGGACCGTCTGGGTCAGCAGCGCCTCAGCTTCTGTCGGCTCTGTCGATTCCGTCGGCTCTGTTGGAATCTGCTCCGGCTGAGTCGGCAGGGCTGCATAGCCCAAAATCACCGCATCCTCCGGCTGAGGCTGCTCCAAATCATAGGTTTTGCGTTTTACTTTCCCATCCCCCCAGATGGTTTCCAGCATGGTATGGGTGGTCTCCGCTCCCGGAAAGAACCCGGTGACAACGGCCACCGCATCCGCCTGATCATCTCCATCCTGGTCCAAAAACGCCAACTCTCCCGGCTGGGGTGTGCCGGCATCCGCCGGGCGGTAGAAATCATATTCTTCAAAGCCTTCCCATTCCCCGGAAAGCTTCTGCACCCAAATCGCCGGGTCCTGGTCCATGGGCAATCCCTCTACCCCAGCATAGTGCAGGCAAAAAGCGGCGAACAAAGCGCTCCATGGCGCATAGGGCTGACCATACCAAGCGCCGTACCGGCTGTAAAAATACTGGGTCACGCCATCTTCCGCCACAGCAAAATTCTTTTCACTCTGGGCATACCCCACCTGGCTCTTGGCAATGGCCGCCACGTCTTCCGCCCAGCGCCCTGTCAGCTCCTGGGGCAGGGTGTCCTCCCACTGCTCCGGCAGTTCGGTGTCCGCCTGAGGGTTGGACTGGCAGGCCAGGGTGTGGGCATGCTCCTGCTGGGTGCAGGTCAGCACCGTTTCGTAGCAGGTTTCCGTATGGACATGGGGCTGGTCCGTGCCCTGGGTGCAGAGCAGCGGCCGCTGGCTTTTGTAACAGGCCGCATCATGGACATGCTCCGGCTCTGTGCACACCAGCACCCGCTTTTCCTGCGGGGCGCTGCATGCCTCGGTGCATACGTGCTCCGGCATCGTACACGTGAGGACCTGTTTGGTCTCATAGCAGCCTTCCCCATGGGATTGGAAACCGCAGACCAGTGCCCCGTCTTCATAGCAGGCATCCGTATGATCATGGTGGGCTGCATCCTGGCAGGCAAGCACCTGCTCCGCAGTATAGCAGCCCTCCCCGTGGGTATGGGGCTGGCAGGAAGCCGCCGGCTCTGTGCGGTAGCATTCTTCTGTGTGCACATGCTTTTCACAGGCGAGAATCTGCTCCTCCGGGCCATAGCAGGCATCCGTGTGGGTATGCTGCGCCCCTTCCTCCTGGGTGCAGACCAGCTTCTGTACATAGCAGCTGTCCCCATGGACGTGCTCCTCCTCGCCGCAGAAGAACGTCCCCTCCATAGCCAGCGCCGGCAGCATCAACGCCGCCAATGTACCCAAAATCACCAGGCCGGAAACACCTGCCGTCAACCGGTGCCATCTTCTGCTGCGGCGGCTGGATTTCACCAGCTGCTGCGCCTGACGGTCCGAATTTTTCATACTCCACCACGCCTTTCCAAAACGCTTATGTCCACAGGGTATACTCCTGCTATTATCAGTTATATATCATATCATAAATACCCGTTATATTCAATTTCTTTTCTGCACAAAAAACAGCCTCTCTTCTCATTCATCCCAACGAGGGGTGGCTTTTTAGAGGGAAGTGTGCTATACTGCTTGCATCTACTTTCATGCCTTTGGAGGTCACCATGCAGTCTTTGTTTTCTCTGGATTCCCCCATGATGCGAGCCATGAGCCGGCTTGCGGATTTGGTTGGACTAAATTTGCTGTTTTTGCTCACCAGCATCCCCATTTTTACCATCGGCCCCGGACTGGCCGCCATGTACACCGTGGTTTTCCGCATGGGCACCTCCCGGGAATGCGGCGTGGTAAAGCCCTATTTCCGGGCCTTTGCCGCCAACTTCCGGCAAGGCACCGTGCTGTGGCTGCTGGTGCTGGTTGCTGTCATCGGTACCTTGGTGGACATCAATGTGCTGCTGGGACTGACCAGTGCGCTGCGGAATCTGTATCTGCTGGCCGTGGCGCTGCTGGTGCTGGTGGTGATGATGGCGGGCTTTTTCTTCCCCCTGATCAGCCAGTTCCAGGCGGGTTTGCTCGCCACCATCAAAAACGCCCTGGCCCTGAGCATCGGGTACTTGCCCCGTGCCCTTGCCATCGCCGCTGTGAATGTGCTGCCCTTCTTCCTGCTGCTATTCAACCCCTATCTGTTTCTGCGGGTTGGATTTGTGTGGTTCTTCCTCTATTTTGCCGGCGCTGCTAAGGTAAACGCCATGCTGCTGCAAAAGGTTTTCCGCCCCTACTGGCCCCAGGAGGATGCCCAGCAAGCTGTGTAAAAAAGAAAACTGTCATTGCTCGCCAGAAGATTCCTGGTCGGCAATGACAGTTTTTTGTTTAGTAGCAGAAAATATGGTGGCCGATTTCTCCCCAGAAGTTATCGTTGGTGGGGTAGCGGGAAAAATACAGCACCGAGGTGGGCAGGATGCTTTTTCCGTAGAGGGCACGGTCGATGGCCTGGTACTGGGCCTGGCCCGGCTCTGCCTCGTCCAGGTGGGGCACGGAGCGGAACTGCTCCTTGCCATAAATCACATCCCGCAGGGTATCGGAAAACTGCTGGGAAATCATCCGGTTGAACACCACCTCCGCCACAGCCTGCTGCCCTTCCAGGCTCTCGCCACGGGCTTCCACCCACAAGACCCTGGCCAGCAGCTCCCGATCCTGAACGGAAAGGTCTATGGTGGGATAGCGGGTAAAGGAGCGGTTCAGCTCCGGCTCGTAGTAGATGGGGGCCTCCACCGGCATCTGGGCCGGGTCATAAATCCAGGCGCCGCTGTAGCCCAGCAGCAGCTGGTTTTGGGTAAAGCCCTTCTGGAAGCCCTCTTTCAAATCCCACTTGTCATAGTTGGGCTTGTAGGGGTCATTCACCAGAATGCGGCCGTCCTCGGTCAGTCCTGTGAGGACAATAAAGTGCTGGGTGGTGGTGAACAGGGAGTTGCCCTCCATCAGGGCGATCACCAGCTTGCCCTGCTTCAGGGCGGCATATGTCTCGTTCCAGTTAGGGCTTTTCCAGTAGGGCAGGCCCAGCTTCTCCGAGCCGTATTCCAGCCGCTCCATGTTGTTCTCCGCCCGGCCGCCAAAGTAGCGAGCCAGCTGGTCCGGGGTGTAGGTATAGCCGGTCATGGCTGTGGCCACCATGGCAAGGCTGGTGATGCCGCAGCCGCCCTTAGACACGGTGCTGCTGCCGTACATCTCGCTGGGATAGTCCGTCTGGTAATACAGGGGTACTTCCAGAGGCTTGTCCGGGTTGGCAGCGCAGGAGGTGCTGTAACCGATGATTTTTCCTGAGGGGGCAAGCTCCGGGATTTTGGGAATCAGCAGCTGCTGGCCCCGGCCCACCTCGTTGGTGGAGACATTTCGGTTCCACCGCTGGAGGGATTCCAGGGGCACATTGTAAAGCTCCGCCACCTGGCTCAGATTCTGCCCCGGCTCTACCTGATGGCGCACCGGCGGCTCATAGGGCGGGATGTTCCACTCCGGCTTCACCGGCACCCGAATCACCTGTCCGGGGGTCAGCTCCTCCACGCCGTTAAAATCCAGCAGCCGCTGCTGGGCCACGCCGTAGTGTCCGGCAATGGCCGCCAGGGTGGCTCCCTCCGGCACGGTGTATTCGATGTACGGGTCCTCGGGCTCCGTCTCCGGGACGGTCTGGGCAGTGGTTTCCGGGACGGTTGCCTGGGTAGTCTCCGGTGGAAGGGTTGCAGGCTCCGTGGGCATCTGGGTTTCTTCCGTGGTAGGCGCTTGGGTTTCCGGCAGCTGGGTGGGCACGGTCTGCGCCATGCCAGAACCTGCTGCGCAGTCCTCCTTAGGCAGCTCCTCCTGAGCCAGTGCCGGCAGCGCCGCCAATTGCAGCGCCACCACCAGGCTCAGCCCCAGCGCCACCAACGTCAGCCCCCGGGTCAGGCGGTTCATTTTTTTGCGTTTTTTCAATTTCATGGGCGTTCCCCTATTGATTCTTAGGTTGCATTGCCTGATTTCTGCGAAAGGTTCAGGCAGGAAAACATGTACAGTATACCATTTTTGCCCACTTCTTGCAACCGTTCTTTCTTTAAGAAAATGTTACGATTGCAGCAGAAAGCGGCCGCCGTTTCCGGCCGCCGCTTTCGATTTTTCTTACGCATCCGTCTGCGGCATCTTCTCGCCGTCTACCAGCACTTGGGTGCAGTTTCCAAAGAGCATCGGCTCACCGCCCAAATCCCGGAAGGTACAGCCGTCGATGGCAACCTGATCCGTATTCGACATCCAAATGCCGCCCTGGCTGCACTCGTAAATGTCGCAGTTCTTTACCGTCACACCCTTGCATCCGTCCGTTTGCAGTCCCAAAATGCCGCAGCCAAACAGGCCGCAGTTTTCCACGGTGATACCCACACAGGCGGAAGCATTCAGCACACCGCCGACGCACTCCCCCGGCTCCCGGGTGTGTCCCGCCGTAATGCCGGACACGGTGATGTCCCGGCAGTTGCGGAAGGTCAGCACATCGGCATACCGGGGCAGGGCCGAAATGGTGCAGCTGTCCCGGTTATTTTCGGCGCTGCGGATGGAGAAATTCTCCACATTGCAGATCACCAGCTGGGGGCCGTCGAAGGTCTCCTCCCAGTAATAATAGGACTGCCCCGACTGGCCATAATCCGCCGCCTGGCTTAAATCGTACAGAGGTGCTTCTAGGATCACGGCGGTGTCCGGGCCGATGGCCTGCAAAAATGCGTCCACCGTATCCACCCGGATTTCCTTCTGCTCCGGCAAACTTCCCTGCTCCGGCTGAAGCTTTTGCAGGTCTGCCTCCGTCAGGGGCGTTCCCGCTGCATCCTGCATCCACACCCGCTCGTCTTCCCCCATCGGCGCCCACTGCAGCCACTGGGCGATTCGATTCCCGGAGAATGCACAGCCGTCCAGCGTGACTGCTTCCTGGTCATAGACATCAAACACGTTGCTCCGAACTTGGTTGTCTGTGATGGTGCAGTTTTGCAGCGTTACATTCCGGCTCTGGGAACTGCTGAACAGGGTTTCCACTCTGCACTCCGTCACCACACTATCCCGCAGGGACACATTCCGGCAATCGTACAAGGCAAGGGCCGTACCGGCCTGTTTCCACTGGGACAAGCCGCATTGGGAAATCTCCAAATCCCGGCATGTAGAAGCATGGATGCCCTCCCAGCCGCAGCGCTCCAGCTGGCACTGCTCCACTTGGATGCGGTTGCTCAGATCCAGCATCATCCCTGTGTGGTAATTGCGCAGGGTCAGGCTGCGCAGTACGCCGTCCTCACACCCAGCCATCCAAATTCCATTTTCAAGCCCCGACTCTGCGGTGCTTTCCATGGAAAATCCTTCCAGATGCACATTGTCGCAGTTTTGCAGCCGGATTCCTCCGTCTGCCAGCAGCGTTGCTTCGCCGGTGCTGCAAATGGTCAGGCCGTCCACGCTGTCCAAAACCAGGGCAAACGGTTTATCCCACGACTTCCAGCTGTAATAGGGGCTGTCCGTCTCCTTGCCATAGTCCGCAGCCGCCGACAGGTCAAAGGTCTGCGCCGCCAGCTCGATGTTTGCATCAGGGGCAATGGCCGCCAGCAACTCGTCCACGGTTTCTACCCGCACCACCGGCTCCGCAGCTTCCGGTTCCGGCGGCACCGTCTCTGCCACCACAGGAGTTTCCTGGGTACAGCCGCACAGCAGCGAAACCGCCAAAATAGCGGTCAGCAGCAGGTTTCTTCTCTTTTTCATAGAACCACCCTTTCTTGTGGAAAATCGCTCTTGATTGCCATTATATACCTCCACGCCCCCATGTCAACGGTTCCCGCTTTACCTTAAAAATAACTTAAGGAGCGCCCCCGAAAGAAGCGCTCCTTATGTCTATATTACTTGTCTTTTGCCACAATCAGGGAGAAATACCCCGCATCCGCTGGAATTTCCTGAGCGCTGTAAAACACCCGTTCCGTGGCCATACCGCAGTTTTCCACCATGGCCACCTCCATATCCGCCTCAATCAAATCCTTGCGAACCTGCTCCATCTTCGAGCCTGCCTTCATCAGCACCTTCACGCCTGGCAGCTTCAGGGCTTCCCGGATTCCATGGGAGGACGGAACAATGTGCAGCATTTGACTCCGCTCCGCCAAGCTGATGCCCAGCCGGGCTGCCGCTGCGCAGAAAGAAGGCACACCGCTGACGATGGAAGCCTGGTAGCCATCCTGAACCACCAGCTGGTGAACATAGATGTAGGTAGCGTAAACTGTGGGGTCCCCCAGGGTCAAAAAGGCCACGTCCCGCCCCTGGTCAAGCTCCTGCTCGATCCGGCCCGCCGCCGCCCGGTGGCTGCTGCGCAGCACCGCCAGGTCGTGGGTCATGGGCATCCGCACCGACACCACCTCTTTTTCGGCAATCTCCGGGCAGGCCTGCACCGCAATTTGGTAGGCCACGCTCTCTCCCCGGTCCGCATCCGGCACCACCAGCACCGAACACGCTTGCAGCGTTTTGACCGCTTTCAATGTCAGCAGCTCCGGATCTCCCGGACCAACACCCAATCCATATAATGTTGCACCCATGGCAATGTTCCTTTCCGTAACGCCAAGCTCCGCCCGGCTTTTCTTTGCCCAGATTATACCAAAGCCACTGCTGGCTGTCAAGAAATCCCTCGTGTGCGCATTTGCATATTATACACGCATTTCTCGTATAATATACGCCATCCCTCTTGCATATTCTTGCGTATATTATCTATAAATATCTGTATATTCATGTATAATTGAATGGTTTTGTGCATATCGTATGGGCATCACCTGAATATAGACGGTTTCTTGTCACTTTCTCCTATTGACGTTATACACACTCTGGTGTATAATTCATTCATCGACCCCCACCAAAGAAGCGAGGGCCAACAAGGAAAAAGGAGTGTAAAAGAAAATGAAAAAGTTACTTGCTATCGTTCTCACCTGCCTGCTGACGGTGACCATGCTGGCCGCCTGCGGCAATTCCGAAACCCCGTCCACCACCGCCGCCCCCGCCGAAACCCAGGCTGCTGCCCCTGAAACCACCGCTGCGGCTCAGGCCGAAGCTACCGCCGCAAGCTTCACCACCATCGTCCCCGGCAAGCTGGTGATGTCCACCAACGCTTCCTTCCCTCCCTACGAGATGGTTGCCGCTGACGGCTCCCTGGAAGGCATCGACATCGACGTTGCCGCCGCCATTGCCCAGAAGCTGGGTCTGGAGCTGCAAATCGACAACATGGGCTTTGATGCCTGCATCCTGGCTGTGCAGCAGGGCAAGAGTGATATCTGCATGGCCGGTCTGACCGTTACCCCCGAGCGTTCCGCTGTGATGGACTTCACCGATACCTACGCCAACGGCGTGCAGGTGGTTATCGTCGCTGCCAACTCTGACATTGCCACCCTGGATGACCTGGCCAACGATAAGATGATCGGTACCCAGATGGGCACCACTGGCTACATCTACTGCTCCGACACCGTGGAGAACGGCGGCTATGGCGAGGACCATGTGGTTCCCTATGACGACGGCGCCGCTGCCATCCAGGCTCTGCTGAAGGGCCAGATCGATGCCGTGGTCATCGACAACATGCCCGCCCAGGAATACGTGGCTGCCAACCCCGGCCTGAAGATTCTGGACATGGAGTACGCCAACGAGGACTACGCCATCGGCGTGGCCAAGGGCAACACCGCTCTGCTGGAGGCCGTGAACAACGCGCTGAATGAGCTGATTGCCGACGGAACCGTGCAGTCCATTGTTGACAAATACATCTCTGCGAACTAAAATAGAATCATCCGATAAGCAGGCGGCTTCGGCCGCCCGCTTGTCTGTTTTCCGATTTCCACCATTTTGAAGCAAGGAGGTATCCCGTGAATCTGTTTTATGAATCTCTGGTGCAGAAGCTCATGGCAGGACAGGCCCTCTCCGGCTGGGAAAACCTGTTCTACGGCTTTTACAAGGCTTTTCTGGACCAGAACCGCTGGCGGCTCTATCTGGACGGCGTGCTGGTCACCCTCGAGGTCACAGCCTTTGCCCTGATCCTGGGTGTGATCCTGGGTGTTCTGGTAGCAGTGGTCCGCACCGCCCACGACCAGCAGCGGCCCGGCCGCCGCAATCCCCTGCTGGGGCTTGTGAACGCCGTCTGCAAGGTCTATGTCACCGTAATTCGCGGCACGCCTATGATGGTGCAGCTGTTGATTATGGGCTTCGTCATTTTCTCTTCCAGCCGGGAGTACACCATGGTGGGCGCACTGACCCTGGGCATCAACTCCGGCGCTTACGTGGCGGAAATCGTCCGAGGCGGCCTGATGAGCGTGGACCGCGGCCAGATGGAAGCCGGCCGGTCTTTGGGCCTACACTACCTGGACACCATGCGCTTCATCGTCATTCCCCAGGCATTTAAGAACATTCTGCCTGCCCTGGGCAACGAATTTATTACCCTGTTCAAGGACACCGCCCTGATCTCCGCCATCGGCGGCAAGGAGCTGGTGTACGCCGCCAAGGCCGTTGGCTCCCAGACCTACGACGTGATGTATCCCTACCTTGGCATTGCGCTGATTTACCTCGTTATGGTGCTGCTGTTCAGCTGGCTCCAAAACAAGCTGGAAAGGAGGCTTCAGGAAAGTGATCGACGTTAAACATCTGAGCAAATCCTTCGGGAACAACCTGGTGCTGGACGACATCTGCGAGCACATTTACCCCGGCGACAAGGTGGTCATCATCGGCCCCTCCGGATCCGGCAAGTCCACCTTCCTGCGCAGCCTGAACCTGCTGGAAGAGCCCAGCAACGGCACCATCACCTTTGACGGGGAGGAAATCACCGCCCCCAAGGCCAACGTGGACCTCATTCGTCGGAAGATGGGCATGGTGTTCCAGCACTTCAACCTCTTCCCCAACATGACCATTCTGAAAAACATCACCCTGGCCCCGGTGCGCACCGGGCTGATGACCCAGGCGGAGGCCGAGGAGAAGGCCCTCCAACTGCTGCGGCGGGTGGGCCTGGAGGAGAAGGCCAGCGCCTATCCCAACCAGCTCTCCGGCGGTCAGAAGCAGCGCATTGCCATTGTCCGGGCACTGGCCATGAATCCCAAGGTCATGCTCTTTGACGAGCCCACTTCTGCCCTGGACCCGGAAATGGTGGGCGAGGTACTGACCGTTATGAAGGAGCTGGCCCAGGACGGCATGACCATGGTGGTGGTTACCCACGAAATGGGCTTCGCCCGGGAGGTGGGCAGCCGGGTGCTGTTTATGGACCAGGGCAAAATCCTGGAACAAGGCTCTCCGGAGGCCATTTTCGGCAACCCTCAGAATCCCCGCCTTCAGGACTTTTTGTCCAAGGTTCTCTAATTCAAAATCCCGGATGGACAACCATCCGGGATTTTTTCTGTTTATTGGTCCAGCACCCGCACCCGCAGGACGCCTTCCATCTGCCGCAGCTGCTGCACCACCTGCTGCGTGGGATGCTGGTCCAGGTCCAGCATGGTGTAGGCGAATTCCCCCCGGCTCTTGTTCATCAGTCCGGCAATGTTGATGTTCTCCCCGGCAATGGCAGCGGTGAACCGGCCCAGAGAGTTGGGGATGTTCCGGTGAAGCAGGGTGATGCGCACCGCACTGCGGCACACGCCCATGTCGCAGTTGGGATAGTTGACGGAATTTCGGATATTTCCGTTTTCCAGATAGTCCATCAGCTCCCGCACCGCCATTTTGGCGCAGTTGTCCTCGGACTCCTGGGTGGAGGCCCCCAGGTGGGGAATGGCGATGCAGCCGGGCATGTTGGCGGTTTTTTCGTTGGGGAAGTCGGTGACATATTTTGCCACCTTGCCGCTGGCCAGGGCCGCCGCCATAGCATCGTCGTCCACCAACAGATCCCGGGCAAAGTTCAGCAGGATGACCCCGTCCTTCATTTTGGCAATGGCCTCGGCATTGATCATCTTCTTGGTGTCTTCCAACAGCGGGGTGTGCAGGGAGATGATGTCGCACTGGGCATAGATTTCCTCCCGGTCGTTCACCCGCTGGATGTGGCTGTCCAGATGCCAGGCGGCATCGATGGAGATGAAGGGATCGCAGCCATAGACCTGCATGCCCAAGCTTCGAGCCGCATTGGCCAGCGGGCCACCCACAGCTCCCAGACCGATGACACCCAGCCGCTTGCCCCGAATTTCATGGCCAGCAAACTGGGATTTGCCCTTCTCCACCATCCGACTCAGCTCGCCGCTGTCCCGGATGGACTGCACCCACTGGATGCCCCCCACCACATCCCGGCAGGCCAGCAGCATGCCGCACAGGGCCAGCTCCATCACGGAGTTGGCGTTAGCCCCCGGCGTGTTGAACACCACCGTGCCCTGCTCGGCAAAGCTGGTAAGAGGAATGTTGTTTACCCCGGCTCCGGCCCGGGCCACGGCCAGCAGTCCCTGGGGCAGAGCCATGTTGTGCATGTTGGCGCTGCGCACAAGAACTCCCTGGGCCTCTTGCAGGGTCTGTGTCAGGGCGTACTGCGGCCCCAGCAGGTCTGTCCCCTGGGACGAAATGTGGTTCAGGCAATGAATCTGATACATGGCAATCCCTCTTTTCTCATACGAATGCTCCGTATAACAGGCGCATTTTATCCAGAACTTGTATCACATACGGTGTGTTTGTTCAAAGCGGTCCATGAACTGCACCAGCTTTTCCACGCCCTGACGGGGCATGGCGTTGTAGATGCTGGCCCGCATACCGCCCACGGTGCGGTGGCCCTTCAAATTGACCAAGCCTGCCTGGGCGGCCTCCGCCACGAATTGGGCATCCAACTCGTCGCTGCCAGTGATGAAGGGGACGTTCATCAAAGAGCGGTCCTTTTTCTCCACCGTGCCCCGGAACAGACGGCTGGAATCTAAGAAGTCATACAAAACAGCCGCCTTCTCCCGGTTGCGCTGGCCCATGGCTTCCAAGCCTCCCTGCTCCAGCAGCCACTGGAACACCAGGCCGCAGATGTAAATACCGTAGGCCGGCGGGGTGTTGTACATGGAGCCGTTGTCGGCGTGAACCTTGTAGCGCAGCATGGTGGGGGTGCCGGGAAGCACGTCTTCGTCGATCAAGTCCTCCCGGATCACCGCAATCACCACCCCTGCCGGGCCGACGTTTTTCTGTGCCCCGCCGTAGAGCATTCCGTAGCGGCTGACCTCCACCGGCTCGGACAAAAAGCAGGAGGACACGTCTGCCACCAGGTTTTTCCCCTTGGTGTTGGGCAGGCGGTGGAACTTCGTGCCGTAGATGGTGTTATTCTCACAGATGTGGACATAGTCCGCCTGAGGGTCGATGGGCAAATCCGCACAGTCGGGAATGTAGGAAAAATTCCGATCCTGGGAGGATGCCGCCACGTTGGCCTGACCATAAAGCTTCGCCTCCTGCCAGGCTTTCTTGGCCCACTGGCCGGTGATGATGTAGTCCGCCACCCGGTTTTTCATCAGGTTCATGGGCACCATGGCAAACTGCTGGCTGGCACCGCCCTGCAAAAACAGCACCCGGTAGTTTTGGGGAATCCCCATCAGGCGGCGCAAATCCGCCTCTGCCTGGTCCAGGATGGCCTGGTAGGCTTTGGAGCGGTGGCTCATTTCCATCACGGACATACCAGTACCCCGGTAGTCCAGCATTTCCTCCGCCGCCCGGCGCAGCACCGGCTCCGGCAGCACCGCAGGGCCGGCTGAAAAATTGTACACTCTGGACATAATTGCTTCCTCCTTCATTCTCCTGCTGGCGGGGTGTTACGTCCCGGACAGGAATCTTTCCATCAGCAGCTGGCCCTGAGGAATAAAATTCCCCGATGCCTGGGCCTCTGCTTCGGTATAGTGGGCAATGGTTCGGCGCTGGCGGCGGCTGTCGTAGAGCACATAGGGCACAGGGTCGCCAGTGTGGGTCCGCATCCGCAGCAAATTGGGATGGTCCGGCAGCACCAGAATCCGGCAGTCCTCTCCGGCTCCCTCCACCGCCTGGCGCACCGGGGCCAGGATCCGGCTGTCCAGGTATTCAATGGCACACACCTTCTCCTGAGGCAGCCCCTGGTGGGCCATTTCATCCGGGGCTTCCAGGTGGATGTATACAAAGTCATACCCGTCGTGCAGCAGGGCCTGCACCGCCGCCTGGGCCTTTCCCTCCCAGTTGGTATCGATGGAGCCTGTGGCTCCGGGCACGGTGTACACCCCCATACCGGCCCCCACGGCAATGCCTTTCAGCAAATCCACCGCCGACACCATCGCCCCCCGAAGCCCTGTTTTTTCTGTGAAGGAGCGCAGGCTTGGCCGGGTGCCTGCCCCCCAGTACCACAGGGAGTTGGCCTTTCGCTTTCCCTGAGCCTGGCGCTGGCGGTTTAGCGGATGGTCGTTGAGAATCTGAAAGCTTCGCTCCATAAAGCTGCGCAGCTGCGGCTCCTGGGGAAGCCAGGGGCCGATTACCTGACCCAGATGGTCATGGGGCGGTTCCAGCGGGGAGATGCGGCCCCCTTTCCACACCATCAGGTGGCGGTAGCTGGTGCCGGTATAAAAGCGGAACTGGCTGTCGTCAAAGGCATCCCGAAGGGCCTGCACAAGAACATCCGCCTCCGCCGTGGAAATTCCCCCGGCGCTGTGGTCCAGGATGGTCTTCTGCGCATAGGGCTCTTCCTCCGTAAGCGTCACCAGATTGCAGCGGAACACCACATCCTCCGGTGTCATGGAAACGCCGACACTCAGCGCTTCCAGGGGAGAACGCCCGGTAAAATCCTGACGGGGATCATAGCCCAGCACGCTGAGATTGGCCACTTCGCTGCCGGGGCTCATGCCCTGGGGCACATTCTGCACCAGGCCCAGCTCCCCCATAGAGGCCAGCGCGTCCAAATTGGGAATGTTGGCCGCCTCCAACGGTGTTTTCCCCCCCAGCGCCTCCACCGGCTCATCGGACATGCCATCCCCCAAAATCACGATATACTTCATACCGGCCTCCTTTCCGCAAGTAGATGTCCGCCTTGCGTGGACAAATGTATATATTATTCATTATATTACCATCCCTGCGTTAAAATTACAATATGGAATTCCACCAGAAAATGTGCCGTATCTTTCCAAAAAGCTGGACAGCTTGCCCACAGGCCCATAAAAAAGCGCCGCCCCAGCACCGAAAATCCCCTTTCTGGTGCTGGGGCTATGTATCATATGTCAGCTTTGCTTACTTCCCAAACTCCTTTGCCACGCTTTTCAGCATCTGGCGAATGGGAAGGTTGTAGGGGCAGCGCTCCTCACAGGCGCCGCATTCGATGCAGTCCGAAGCAGTCTTATCCAGGGTTGCATAGCGGCTCTGCGCCCACTTCTGCAGGCCATAGCGCTTGTGGTAGCCTTCAAACAGGAAGCAGCCGGAGATGTTGATGCCCACCGTACATGGCTGGCAGTAGTTGCACCGGCGGCAGAACTGGGTGCCCAGCTCCTTGCGAATCTGCTCCATAGCCTGCTTCTCCTGCTCGGTCAGCGGCGAAGTGTCTGCCACAGCGGCCACATTCTGGGCCAGTTCTTCCGGCGCAGCCATACCGGGAATCACCACCGTCACGTCCGGATTGGCGCAGATGTAGCGCAGGGCCAGGGTAGCATTTTCAATAGCGCCGCCTGCCAGAGGCTTCATGCAGATAAAGCCAATGTTTCTCTCGGCGCACCGGGCAATCAGCTCCTGCGCCTGATCTTCAACAATGTTGTAGGGGAACATAAAGGTTTCCACCCAATCCAGCTCCACCGCCATGCGGAAGGTATCCACCGAGTGAGAGGTCACACCAATGTGGCGGATTTTTCCTGCTGTTTTGGCCTCCATCAGTGCTTCCAGTGCACCGCCAGGTGCCATCACCTGCTCCAGCTGCTCCGGCGTGGCGTTGTGAATCTGGTACAGGTCAATGTAATCCGTGCGCAGATTTTTCAGGCTGATGTCAATATCTCTGGCCATCGCCTCTTTGGTGCGGGACATGCTTTTGGTTGCCAGAATGAAGTCCTGACGAATGCCCTCCAGACCCACACCCAGGAATTCCTCGCTGACGGTATAGCCCCGGGCCGTGTCAATGAAGTTGACACCTGCCTGGCGCAGCTGCTCCATCAGCGCCTTGGTCTGGGGCGCATCAATCCGCTGAATGGGGATGCCGCCGAATCCCAGCCGGGCAATTTTCAAGCCTGTCTTTCCCAAAACGGTGTATTGCATTTTATAGAACCTCCTGATTTTTTCTTCATTATACTCCGAGTGCGCAGAAAATACAATAGGGTGTGTATTCTTTTCCCAGGTTAGCATTTTCGGAAAAAGAATATAAAACCATTGCTATTTTCGCTTTTCTTTTGTATAATATGTCCACCAAGTCCGGCTTCGACCTGGACCATGCAGGAGGATTGCATATGTGGGACGTCATCATCGTCGGCGCAGGTGTCAGCGGCTGCGCCATCGCCCGGGAGCTTTCCCGGAGAAACGGTAACATTCTGGTGGTAGAGCAGGCTGAGGATGTGTGCTGCGGCACCTCCAAGGCCAACTCTGCCATTGTCCACGCCGGATTTGATGCCAAAGCCGGCTCTTTAATGGCAAAGCTCAACGTTCAGGGCAGCCAAGCCATGGAAGCTCTGAGCAAGGAATTGGATTTTCCCTACCAGCGCATCGGCTCGCTGGTGGTCATGCTCCGGCCAGAGGATCGCCCCCGGCTGGAGCAGCTCTACGAAAACGGCATTGCAAACGGCGTGCAAGGGCTGGAAATTATCGAGCGGGATCGGCTGCTGGAAATGGAGCCAAACATCTCCGACCAGGCCGTGGCGGCCCTGTATGCCCCCACCAGCGCCATCGTCTGCCCCTTCGGTCTGACCTATGCCCTGGCAGAAAATGCCGCCGCCAACGGCGTGCAGTTCCAATTTGATACCCAGGTGCAGACCATTGCCCCCTTCGGCCAGGGCTGGCGCCTGGAAACCTCCCAGGGTACTTTGGAAACCCGGGTGGTGGTAAACGCCGCCGGTGTCCATGCCGACGAGCTGCACAACCAGATCTCCGGCCAAAAGCTCACCATTCAGCCCCGGCGGGGAGACTACTTCCTGCTGGACCACAGCGCCGGTGAGCATGTGCGCCACACCATTTTCCAGCTGCCCGGGCCGATGGGCAAGGGTGTGCTGGTCTCCCCCACCGTCCATGGCAACCTAATTGTCGGCCCCACCGCCATCGACTGCCAGGACCGGGACAGCACCGCCACCACCCAGGAGGGGCTGGACCAGGTGCGCGCCAAATCTTCCGCCACGGTGAAGAACCTGCCTCTCAAGCAGACCATCACCAGCTTCGCCGGTCTTCGTGCCCACGAGCTGGGCAGTGAGTTTGTCATCCGACAGTCCGCTCCGGGATTCGTGGACTGCGCCGGCATCGAGTCTCCCGGTCTCTCCGCCTCCCCTGCCATCGGCGTTATGGTCTCCCAGCTGGTGCTAGATATCCTGCCCCTGCCGGAAAACCCCAATTTTCAGCCCCGGCGCAAGGGAATCATCAATCCTCAAGCACTCTCTTTCCAGGAGCGCAGCGATTTGATTCGCCGCAATCCTGCCTATGGCAACGTCATCTGCCGCTGTGAGTGCATTACCGAAGGTGAAATCCTGGATGCCATTCATCGCACCCCCGGTGCCCGGAGCATTGACGGTGTCAAGCGCCGCACCCGGGCCGGTATGGGCCGGTGTCAAGGCGGCTTTTGCAGCCCCAAAGTGTTGGAAATTCTCAGCCGGGAGCTAGGGATTCCCCTGGAGGCCGTCACCAAATCCGGCGGCCATTCCCAGCTGATTCTGGGCCAGAACAAAGACCGGATGTAGGAGGAACTTCCATGAAAACCTATGACCTTGTGATTTTGGGCGGCGGGCCGGCCGGTTTGGCCGCTGCCGTTGCCGCCTGGGAAGCTGGCATTCGGAATATGCTGATTTTGGAACGGGACCGGGAGCTGGGCGGCATTCTCAACCAGTGCATCCACAACGGCTTCGGCCTGCACACCTTCCACCAGGAGCTGACCGGGCCGGAGTACGCCCAGCGTTTCGTCAGCCAGGTGCAGCAACTGGGGATTCCCTATAAGCTGAACACCATGGTGCTGGCGCTGGACCCGGACAAGACCGTAACCGCCATGAACCCTACGGATGGCCTCTTCCAACTCCACCCCAAAGCCGTGGTGCTGGCCATGGGCTGCCGGGAGCGTCCCCGTGGGGCGCTGAATATCCCCGGCTCTCGCCCGGCAGGCATCTACACCGCCGGTACCGCCCAGCGGCTGGTGAATATGGAGGGACAACTCCCCGGCCGGGAGTGCGTCATCCTCGGTTCCGGTGACATCGGCTTGATTATGGCCCGGCGCATGACCTTAGAAGGCGCTCACGTCCAGGTAGCGGCGGAGCTGATGCCCTACAGCGGCGGTCTGAAGCGGAACATCGTCCAGTGTTTGGATGATTTTGGCATCCCCCTGAAGCTGAGCCACACCGTGGTGGACATCCAGGGCAAGGAACGGGTGGAAGGGGTCACCCTGGCCCGGGTGGAAAATGGCAAGCCCGTCCCCGGCACCGAGGAAACCTATGCCTGCGACACGCTGTTGCTCAGCTGCGGTCTGATTCCCGAAAACGAGCTGACCCGCCAGGCCGGTGCCGCCATGAACCCGGTGACCAACGGCCCGCTGGTGAATGAATCCCTGGAGACCAGCATCCCCGGCGTGTTCGCCGCCGGCAACGTGCTCCATGTCCACGATTTGGTGGATTATGTCTCCCAGGAGGCAGCTGCCGCCGGCCGCAATGCCGCTCGGTATATCCAGGAAGGCCCCAGCAGCGGCGAAGAAGCACTGCCCATTCACTGTCAAAACGGTGTTCGCTACTGCGTGCCTGCCGCCATTCGTCCCCATGCACCGGATGCTGACAGCACGCTCACCCTGCGGATGCGGGTAGACGGTGTCTATCAGAATAAGGCCATCGTCCTGCGGCAGGGGCAGCAGGTGCTGCTGCGCCGGAAGCGCCGGGTACTGGCCCCTGGCGAGATGGAAACCCTGTCTCTGCCTGCCAGCGCTCTGAGCAGCCTGGACTTGCAGCAGATGCTCACTCTGGAATTGGAGGATGCGTAATGGAAACGGTACATTTGATTTGCATTGGCTGTCCCCTGGGCTGTCCGCTGGAAGCGGACCGGGACGGCAGCCAGGTTCTGGCCGTCCGGGGCAACACCTGCCCCAACGGTGAAAAATACGCCCGCAAGGAGCTAACGGCTCCCACCCGGATTCTCACCACCACAGTATCCGTCTGCGGCGGAACGCAGCCTGTGGTAAGTGTCAAAACCGCCACGGATGTGCCCAAACCACAGCTTCTGGCCTGTGTCCAGGCGCTGAAAAACGTGTGCGTTCCTGCTCCCGTGCAGCTTGGACAGGTGGTGCTTGCCAACGTGGCCGGAACCGGCGTGGATGTGATTGCCACCAAAGCCGTGGCAAAATCCAATTAAAGAAACTTTAATCTGCCAAAACTCGGGCTTTTCTTGATTTTAAGTCGGGACTGTGATATAGTTATGGAAACCATCTGTATTCTGGAGGCATTTCCTGCATGATATCCTGTCTGAAGCAAGCCGCCTGCCTGACCTGCGCCACGGCGGCTGCTCTGTTGCTGTCCGGCTGCGGTGAAATCCAGCCCGCCGCCGTCCCTACCGAAGTCATCACTCTGCCCACTGCCCATCAGGAGACACAGCCTCCTACCGACCCGGATAAGAACGTCACCCATCTGGAAGTGGTGATGGAAGCCGGTCAGCTGTACACCTTGGATTCCTATCCCAATCTGCAATCCGTTGATTTGAGCGGTTCTACCTGTTACAGCGCCATGCTGGATTTTGCCCAGCGGCATCCTAACCTGGACGTGCGCTACACCGTGGATTTGGGCGGTTCGGCGGTTTCCAACCAGGATACCACCGCCACTCTGTCTGCCGGCAGCTACACCCCGGAGGCACTGCTGGAAAATCTGCGCTACCTGCCAAAGCTTACCACCCTGTCTCTGCCTGGGATGAACCTCAATGCGCAGCAGGTGGACGAGCTGCTGCAAACCTATCCGGAGCTGAATCTGGACTACACCGTGACCCTGTTCGGCACGGCCTACTCCCAGGATACCACCACCCTGGACCTCACTGCCATGACCACCCCGCAGGTGGAGGAAGCTGCCCAAAAGCTAGGCCTGCTGACCAAGCTGACGGACGTGGAGCTGAGCAGCGCTTTGACTGTTCCGGATGTGGCCCTGCTTCAGGAGTCCGCTCCCCGGATCACCTTTCATTACAGCTTTGACCTGTTTGGTCAAACCATCTCCACCACCGACAAGGAGATTCTCTACAAGAACCAAAATTTGGGCAACGATGCCGAAGCCGAGCTGCGCCGGGTCCTGCCCATTCTGGACGGCTGTCAGCGCTTTGTTCTGGACAACTGCCAGATTGACTCCGAGGTACTGGCCAAGCTCCGGGAGGACTTCCGGGACGGCCCCAAGATCGTCTGGCGGGTGTATTTTGGTGTAGATGGCCGTTACAGCCTGCTCACCGATGCCGATACCCTCCGGGCTGTGTACAACGTTACGGACGAAACCTGCGGCCCGATGAAGTACTGTGAAGATGTCAAGTATATGGACATCGGCCACAATGAGTACCTCACCGATTTGAGTTTTGTCGCCTACATGCCCAATTTGGAAGTGCTGATTGCCTCCGGCTGCGCCGTCGAGGAACTGGTCGGATTTGAAAACTGCAAGAAACTCACCTGGCTGGAGCTGGCCAGCTGCGGCAAGCTGAAGAACATCGACTCTCTGGCCGGATGCGAAAGTCTGACCTATCTGAACATTTGCTACACCAAGGTCACCGACTTGATGCCCCTGGATACCCTGCCGCTGAAACGCTTTGTCTATTTGAAGCCAAGAGTTTCCACAGAGGAGCAGAATACCTTCGTGGCCATTCACGACGGCTGCCGTGCTGTTTTCTACGGTTACAGCAACCCCTGGACACCTTGGCGCTATGATGACAACGGCAAGACCTACAACGCCTATTACAAAGATGTGGTGCGCAAGGCCTTCAATTACGACCAACTGGAAAAATATCTGCCCAAGGAAACCAAAAAATAACCTCTCCCCCGCCGCCCGGTCCGTGTTCCTGTCTGCTGACAGGCTCCCTCCATGCGGCGGGGGAATCTTTTCCGATTCTTTCTTGACATTTTTTGTGCGCCACCTATAATAACTGTGTATACAGTTTCCAGGTTTTGTGGAAACCCAACAAGAAAGGAAGGAATTTCTCCATGAAGCGAAACTCTGTCACCCTGGACCCCAACATGAAGAATGGGTATATTCCCGCCCCCTACGTGCTGGAAGAAGGTGAGCACATCAACGACTTTTATTTGGAGCCGGTGCTGTTCCACAACGAAAACGGCCCCACCATCGGTGTCACCACCTGCGGTGTCATCGTCAAAGACGGCCTGTACTTTAAGGACATGGACAACGACGGCCAGCTGTCCCCCTACGAGGACTGGCGGCTGGATGACGAGACCCGTGCCAAGGACATGGTGGCCCACCTGCCCCTGAAGCAGCAAGCAGGTCTGGTGCTGAACACCCTGTGGAACACGCCCGTGTCCATGACCCGCAAGGAAGCCCAGGACGAAAACGGCAACATCATCCCCAGCCGGATTTTCAAGCGCTACAATCCCAGCGAGCCCATTCCCAAGGGCATCCTGCCTGGCCTTGACAACCGGGTGGACGACGGCCAGGTGCTGGAGCAGAAGCTCACCGCCGGTGTCTACCGTGGCGAGATGCGGGCTGAGGCCGGTGTGGCCGCCCTGTATCAGAATCTGGGCAGCCAGTACGTAGAGTACGAAGCCTGCCAGGGCGGCGTGGCCATCCCCTACTCCCTGCACACCAACCCCATCAACATCGGCTACCCCGACTTTTTGGGCATGGGTGCCGCCTGCATGGGCGACGGCAGCTTCGACATAGTCTACGAAATGGCCCAGACCGACCGCAAGATGATGCACGCCTGCGGCCTGAACATCATGTACGGCCCCCAGGTGGACGTGTCCACCGATCCCCGCTGGCCCCGGAACTCCGGCACCTACGGCGAGCGGCCGGAAATTACCGCCGGAATCACCCGGGAGCTGGTTCGGGGCTACCAGGATGGCGAGGACGGCCTGAAGGAAGGCTCCATCGTCCTCACCGTCAAGCACTTCCCCGGCGACGGCCCTGCGGAAAACGGCTTTGAGCCACACCTGCCTATCGGCCAGTGGCGGCTGTACCCCACGGAGGGCTCTATGGAAAAATACCACCTGCCACCGTTCCAGGCTGCTTTTGACATGCACGCCTCCGCCATTATGCCCGACTACTCCCGTGTGGCCACCGATGGCCGCAGCACGCCCCAGTATTACCGGGGCAAGCTGACCTCCACGGAGCAGGTCGGCTCCACCTACTCCAAGGAGCTGATCACCGACCTGGCCCGGGATACCATGGGCTTTACCGGCTATGTCAACTCCGACTCCGGCATCACCACCACCCAGATTTACGGCGTGGAGGATTTGACCGTGCCCCAGCGCTATGCCAAGGCCATCAGCGCCGGTACCGATGTCATCGGCGGCAACTACGATGCCGAAAACATCGTCAAGGCCGTGGAGGAAGGCAGCCTGCCCAAGGCGGACCTGGACCGGGCCAACTACCGCCGGCTGCTTGCCATGTTCCGGCAGAAGCGGGTGGACAATCCCTACCTGAACCCGGACGAGGCCGACCGGGTGCGCTCCGAGAACTTGCAGGGCGCTAAGGAAGCCGCCTACCGGGCCTGCCAGAAGGAAGTGGTGCTGGCTAAGAACCACGGCGGCGTGCTGCCCATGGCTCCCGGCAAGAAGGTGTACATCGCTGTATTCTCCGGCGAGGATGCCGGTGCAGCCCTGGCCCAGATGATGGGCGCCGGTGTGGCCGGTAAGGACGACAACGAGGCTCTGCGCAGCCAGCTGGCCCAACTGTTCACCCAGCGGGGCTTCCAGGTAGTGGATACGCCTGAGGACTGCGACTATGCCTACCTCCACGTGTGGCCCAAGCAGAATAACATCGTCTTCGTCCAGCGCTCTATGCCGGTGCTGGAACTGGTGGACGGCCTGATGCACGAGGAGCGGGAGGTCAACAAGTCCCAGAAAAAGACCGGCAACCGCATCGCCATCCGCACCCTGCGGGGCGTGGATCAGATTCCTGCCCTGGCTGAGACGGTCCATGCCCACGGCGGCAAGGTGATCGCCACCTGCGTGGTGTGCAACCCCTGGATTCTGGACAAGCTGGAGCCGTACTGCGACGGCCTGACCTTCCAGTACACCGTCTCCCCAGTGGCTATGGGCAATGCCCTGGGTGCGCAGCTGGATGTGCTCACCGGCGCTTTCCATCCCACCGGCCGGATGAGCCTGACCATGGTCTCCTCCCCGGAGGTCATCGCCATCACCGAGCGGGAAATCGACGGCGTTGTCCGGGAAATCTGCGCCTCCCCCAACGATGTGCCCGGCTACGACAAGGACCCCTACATCGACCCTGCCATCCTGGCCAAGGTCAGAGGCGGCAGCTACGCCTACTGCGATGCCGACGGCAACTACTACCGCTCCGGCTTCGGTCTGCGTTACTAAATCCCCTTTTCTAACCTGCGCCGCCTGTCTCGCATAGAGGCAGGCGGCAAAATGTTACAATTCATCCACATATTATCGGCCCGGGTCTGCTATACTGTTAGCAAATCCCAGGGTAAGGAGGTTTTTGTATGGGAGATATTCTTGCAGTGCTTCTGTTCTGCTGGCTGGGCTGGAAGGCGCTTGGTCTGGCCTTTCGTCTGACCTGGGGTGCGGCAAAAATCGCAGCCACCCTGCTGATGGGCCTGGCGCTGCCCCTTCTGATCGGCTGTCTGCTGTTCGCCGGCGGACTGCTCCTGCTGCTGCCCCTGGGCATGATTTCCATTGCCTTTGGCCTGCTGAAAGCCTGCACATAACACAGCGCCCCTTGAAACCGGATGGTAACAAGGGGCGTGACCCAGGTGCTGGCGCTGCTCCTGCTGCAAATCAAGCGGGCCGCAGCTGCCTGCTGTGTGAAGGCATAAATCTTACTTTCGGCACAAAAAGTCCACCCCAAGGGTTTTCCCCGGGTGGACTTTTTTATGTCAGCAGATATAGTCGTACAGGAAGAAGGTCATATCCCCCAGCTCCCCGCCGGCCTGGATGGTCTGCTGCTTTTCTCCCCGGCGTACCATGCCCAGGTGCTCGTAGAAGGCATAGTTGCAGCTGGTGTCTGTAAACAGATAGAACCGGGAAATTTCCTGGCTGCGCATGTAGGCGACCAGTGCCTCAAACAGCTTCCGGCCCAGGCCCTTTCCCCGACAGCTTTCGTCAATGGCAAAAAACGCCAGTTCTCCGGGATAGTCCACGCCCGTCTTTTTTAGCAGTTCCTAATCGATGCTATCCACACCGCCGAACATTTTGGACACCTGCCTGCCCTGTTTGCTCAGCAGCAGCGAGGTGACCGCCGCCAGCCACTGGGCATACAGCTTTACCGGGCAGCGGTGTGTTCGGCGGTTTTTGCCCATAACAATGCCCACCGGGCGATTCCCCTCCACCGCCACCGCCGTAAAGGTCTGATTGGCCAGGCAGTTGGCCAAGTAGACCCGGGCCATCTTCGCCGCCACCTCCGGCTGACAGAATCGGTCATAGTTCCAGGTTTTGCGAATAATCGCTTCCAAATAGGGCCGGTCCTGGGGCTGATAGGGCCGGAGCTGGATGGTTTGTTCCATGTGTCATATCTTCTTTTACATCAATAGTGGTATACGGACTTGTATTTTGCGAACATAGCGCCGGACAGGCAGATGGCCGCCAGCTCCGCTGCCGGGGTTGCCAGCCATACGCCGGTGACCCCCAGCAGCGCCGGGAGGATCAGCATGGCAATGACCATAAACACGAACGAACGGGAAAAGGCCAGATTGATATACCCGTGGTGAAAAAATAGTTGATTTTCCCTCTTGCATTCTCCAAAAGAGCGTGCTATAATGTGGTCAATTTCATAAACAAGAAATTCATTGATCGGGAACAAGTAGCCTCCGGTGTGTGCTTTTCAGAGAGATTGCGGTTGGTGCAAGCAATCAGGCCCTACGGTGCGGCGAAATCCTCCCGCAGAAGCAAGCTGAACGCCTGGGCCTTTCTTTCCCGGTCAGTAAGTGCGCCGGAGTTGCGCTCCGTTATCAGCGAAACGCATTGTTGGATGCGGTTAAGTGCCGGGCCATAGGCTCGGAAATAAGGTGGTACCACGGTCACTGATCGTCCTTTCTCAGGAAAGGGCGATTTTTTGTTGTCTGCCGCCAAAAAAGGAAAGAACCGAGGCTTCCTGCGCCAACACACAGGGACGGAAATTAGGAGGATGTCTTATGAAACTCTCGAAACGTAAACTGCTGCTGGTAAGCTTCATGCTGTTTTCCCTGTTCTTTGGGGCCGGAAACCTCATTTTCCCGCCCTTCTTGGGCCAGAATGCCGGCAGCCATACGCCGCTGGCGCTGCTGGGCTTTTTGATCACCGCCGTGGTGCTGCCGGTGATGGGCGTGGTTGCCGTTGCCCAATTTGACGGCTTGGACAAACTGGCCGGAACCGTCAGTCCCAAGTTCGCCATGGTCTTTACCGTGCTGATTTACCTCTCCATCGGTCCCGGCCTGGGCATCCCCCGTGCCGCTTCGGTGCCCTTTGAAATGGCCATCGCCCCCTATCTGCCCCAGGGCAGCTCTCTGGGCGGTTTCATGCTGGGCTACTCGCTGGTATTCTTCCTGGTGGCCGGGTGGCTGGCCCTCAGCCCCAGCAAGCTGGTGGACCGCATCGGCAAATTTCTCACCCCCAGCCTGCTGACGCTGATGGCGCTGCTGTTCGTCTGCTTCCTGTTCTCCGGGAAAACCCAGGTTGCGCCCCCGCAGCCGGCCTATCAATCCGGGGCCATGGTCACCGGATTCTTGGAAGGCTACAACACCATGGACGCCATTGCGGCGCTGAACTTCGGCCTGGTGATTGCCACCACCCTGCGCTCGCTGCATCTGGAGCGCAAGCAGGACGTGATGCACTACACCGTGCTGGCGGGGCTGTTCGCCGGAACCATCCTCAGCCTGATTTACGCCATGCTTAGCTACATGGGCATGCAAAGCTCCGCCGTCTATGACCTTCAAGAGAACGGCGCATGGACCCTGCGGTGCATTGTCCATCAGCTTTTCGGAGAGCCTGGTGCCATTTTGCTGGCTGCTATCTTCACCCTGGCCTGCCTGACCACCTGTGTTGGTCTGATCAACTCCATCGCCCAGTACTTTTCCACCCTGGTTCCCAAGCTGTCCTACCGCAGCCTGGTGCTGGGCATCACCGGCTTTTCCTTCCTGGTGTGCAACCAGGGGCTGAACACCATTTTGTCCATCTCCGTACCGGTGCTGAACGCCGTCTACCCTGTGGCCATTGTGCTCATTGTCCTGGGCCTGCTCCACAAGCATTTGCAGGGCAACGCCCTGGTATTCCCTCTGACGGTCGGTGGTGTCAGCGTAATCAGCGTGCTGTATGCCTTGGACCAGCTGCACCTGCCTCTGGGACCGGTTTCCGACCTGCTCCATCTGCTGCCCTTCTACCGTTACGGCATGGGCTGGGTGACCGTTGCCCTGGCGCTGGTTCTGGTGAGCCTGGCTGTGCAGAAGCTGCGCCCTACTCCCGCTGTCGGTGAGTTGGAGGATGCCCGGTGAATTCAGACGTTCTGTTGTTTTTCCATTCCCACCCCCAGGCCCTGCCCCTGTACGCCCAGCTGGAAGAAGCCGCCGCCTTCGCCGCCGCTAAGAGACGGTAGGCTGCTTTCCTGTGGAACATTTCTCTGCAACAATGCAGTTTCCCAGTCGCTCCGCTAGAAAGAAAGACAGCTTTTTCATATGACGAAAAATCGTGCCGGGAGATTCCCCAGCACGATTTTTCTTGCATGCGATATTTTACTTGATGCCGGAGCTGTTGTTCAGCACCAGGGTGCTGTACAGGAACAGTACGTCCTGGCCGTGGAAGTCCATGACCTGGTCCAGCATGTCTGCCCGGAGGTAGCGGATGTCCACCAGAGTCACCTTGGCATAGCCCTGCACCAGCAGCGGCGCCAGGGAGCTGCCGAAGGAATCCCGGAAGATGATCAGCTCCCGGTCCGTCTTTGCCTCAGGGTTTTCAATGGTCAGCAAGGCCCGGGCTCCGGACAGGTACACATCGTACAGATCCGGGCTGTCCAGCTTGTCCCAATTGTAAACCGTGCTGGTTTTGCCTGTCTCAAAATCCTCCACAGTGCAGGAATTGAGCACCGGGCTTTCTAGCAGGTACATGGTCTCCGGCTCCATAGGCAGGGCCGCCTGGCCATAGTACACACCATAGAAGGGCCGGTCCAGCCCGGTCTGGGTGTAGTCCTCCTGCTGCGGCAGCTCTGCATCCAGGGCCTGGCACAGCTTCTGAGCCACAGGCAGCAGCTTCTCCTGCCGCCAGTGGGTGTCGGTGCGGTAATAGTCCTGGATGGACAGGCTCTGGGTCAAATCCACATGCTCTGCCCAGGGCATCCCCTGGCGCACCATGTCGAACATAGCCTCATAGTCCAGCGCCAAATGGCCGCTGTCCTGGGCCAGGTAATAGCCCTTGTCCGGCACCACCGCCATCACCACCCGGCTGTCCTGGAGATACCGCTCGTAAATCTGAGAAAAGCGCTCCAATGCGTGGCTGACCGAGGGCTTGTTCAGGGGATACTCCTGCTTGGCAGCATAGCCCTGGGACAGGTAAATGCCGTTGTTGTCCTTCTGGGCCAGCACGTTCTGGTGGAACTGGGCCTTCACCCGGCGGAAGCCGTCCCGCAGGGGGAACTGGTCCAGGGTGTACTTGCCGAACTCCGTCATAAACTTGCCGCTGAGGATGCTCTGCATCTGAACCTTAGGCATCTGGGCCAGAGGACGGCGCTCGGAAATCGACGCAGCCTTGTCCGGGCCGAACCAGGCCATAGCCGTCAGCGCCACCCAAATCGCCACCACGGGAATGGCAATCCATTTCTTTTTCATCATCTGTCCCTCCTTATCAGAACCGGAAATACAGGAAGGGGCTGAAGGACCCATCCACCAGATAGCCGGTGCACACCACCAGCAGCGCCAGCATCAGCAGCGCTTCCAGCACGGGGCCAGCCTTCGTCTGGGCCAGGCGGCTGCCCATCCGCTTCGGCAGCGGCGTTGCCCCCAGAATGCCCAGCAGGAACAGCAGGCCAAAGCTGCGCAGATAATACCAGGTTGCCACCGTAACACCGGGCAGGCCGCCGAAGCCAAACAGGCTGGCAAAATCCCGGCCCACCTGGGCAAAGCTCTCGGCGTTGAACAGCACGAAGCTCAGCATCACCGCCAGCAGCACATAGCCATGGCGCACCACGGCAGGCAGCCGCCCCAGAGCCGGAATCCACTTCTCCGCCAGCAGCAGCACCGCAAACACCAGGCCCCACAGCACAAAGTTCCAGGCCGCTCCATGCCACAATCCTGTGAGCATCCACACCGCCAGGATGTTGCACACCCAGCGGCCCTTGCTCACCCGGTTGCCTCCCAGGGGGATGTAGACATAGTCCCGGAACCAGCTGCCCAGGCTCATGTGCCAGCGCCGCCAGAACTCCGTCACGCTTTTGGACAGGTACGGATAGTCAAAGTTCTCGCAGAAGCGGAAGCCGAAAATCCGCCCCAGGCCGATGGCCATGTCGGAATAGCCGGAAAAATCGAAGTAGATGTTCAGCATAAAGGCGGCGGCGTACATCCAGTAAAACAGCACCGACGGCTCGCTGCTCTCCCGGAAGAGCTTGATTAGCAGGGCAAAGTTGTCCGCCAGAATCACCTTTTTTCCCAGGCCCACCAGGAACCGCCGCAGGCCCAGGGATACGTTTTCCCAGCTGTGGGTGCGGCTGTCCAGCTCCCGGGCCACGTCCACATAGCGGACAATGGGACCGGCGATCAGCTGGGGGAACAGGGCCACGTAAGCGCCGAAGCTGATGGGATTTTTCTGCGCCGGGACGTTACCCCGGTAGACGTCAATGGTATAGCTCAGGCACTGGAAGGTGTAAAAGCTAATACCCACCGGCAACGCCAGCTTCAGCAAAGGAATGCTAAGGCCGGTAAGGCTGTTGAAGCTGCCGATGAAAAAGTCGGCATACTTAAACACTGCCAGCAGACCCACGCCGCAGACCACGGACACTCCCAGCCAGATTTTCTTCCACCGCTTCGCTTCGCAGCGGCCAATGGCCAAGCCGCAGCCATAGAACAGGGCAATGGTGAGCACCATCAGCCCCAGCAGCTTCGGCTCTCCCCAGCCGTAAAAAATCAGGCTGGCAATCAGCAGGACTGCATTCTTCCCCCGCCAGGGCATGAGAAAATACACCAGCAGCACCAGAGGAAGAAAATAATACAAAAACGGAATACTCGAAAAAATCATCTTGTCTCCTCTTTACAGCATGTTAAAAAAGCAGCGGCACAAGGTCGCTGCTTTTTTATAACGAAAGCTTACGCCAGAGTGAAGTCCAGGGTGCCGCCAACCACCTGCTGGAAGGCATCCACAAAGGATTGAGCGGTCAGGCCGGTAGCGCTGTCCAGCATGATCAGCATAACCACATCGGAGTAGCCGGCCACCAGCACCTGGTCAGCACCGACGCACACCCACTTGCGGGGGTCAATGCCGGCCTTCATGCTCTCGCCCAGGGCCTTGGCATCCACACCGTCAGCGGTGCGAACCATGACCATGGAGTAAGCGATGGAGCCGATCATCGGCTCGTAAACAGCGGCTTCTTTAATCTGGCTGGCATCTTCCAGACCAGTGGTGCTCTTGATTGCCCACAGGCCCTCTTCGTCAGTCTTGGTCAGGTCCAGAGTCTGGGCAGCACCCATGAACTCAACGGGCTGAATTTCCAGGACCTTGTTCAGCAGCTCTTCCATAGTGCCCTCTACGCTGGGCTTCGCGGGAGCGGTCTGCTCCGGCTCCTTGCTGCCGCAGCCAGCCAGCAGGCCGGTCACCATCACCAGTGCCAGGACAAGAGATAACAGTTTCTTCATAGCAAATATCCTCCAAAATTATTGTTTGTCTCGTTTTCTTCTGAAATAGGTATACCCCAGCTGAACCAGGATGATACCCGCCAGGATGCCGCAGCTGTCAATCGCCACATCCTTCAGGCCGGGGCCTCTGCCGGGGACAAAACGCTGAATGGTTTCGTCCACACAAGCTGCGGCCACGCCCAGCGCCAAAGGCCAGGTCATTTTCCGCCGAAGCATTCCGAACAGCCACGCAAGGCACATGCCAAGCAGGCTGAACTCTGTGAAGTGGGCCAGCTTTCGCAGAATCCCGCTGCCGCCGGTAGGTGGTGTCTGCGCACCGGGCAGAAACTGCTCCAGAAGCTGCCCCACCCAGTCGCTGAACGCCCCGGAGACCGGGCCCGGCATCAGGGAATTGCCCCAGATGAATGCCAGGCAGCACGCCAGCAGCGCCGTACACAGCCACAGTCGTTTTTCCGTGCGAATCATGCGTTTCCTCCCAGATGCTCTGCCAGAATCTTCAGGCCCAGCAAAATGAGAATCACGCCGCCAGCAATCTGCGCACCGGTTTCATAGCGGCTTCCGAACACGTTGCCGATTTTTACACCGACAGCGGAAAGCACGCAGGTACACACGCCGATGAGCACCGCCGCCATGAGGATGTTCACATCTCCCGCCATGGCCAGGGAAATTCCCACAGCCAGAGCGTCAATGGAGGTGGCCACCGCCATGACAAACATGGTTTTCACCGACATATCCCCGCAGTCTTGGCAGGAATCCGGCTCTTTGGAGAAGGCCTCCTTCAGCATGTTGGCTCCAATCAGAGCCAGCAGCGCAAAGGCCACCCAGTGATCCACTGCCTGAATGGCTTCGGCGAACATGGTGCCCAGGAAAAATCCAATCACCGGCATCAGCGCCTGAAAGCTTCCAAACCAAAGCCCACAGGTCAGCTCCGCCTTCACCGTCGCCCTCTGCATCCCCAGTCCTTTGCACACAGACACCGCAAAGGCATCCATGCTCAGCCCCAGGGCCAGCAGCAGCAATTCACCAACTCCCATAAAAAAGCCTCCGTACCAAATTCTTGACCGGCACAGAAGCGCTCCCAGGAAGCAGACCGAGCCAGGCCGCAAAAGTCTCGTCGTTTCAGCCTGAACCGGGGACAATGTCCCAGAATGTCGATTCAGACCCGCATGGTGCGCCGACTACTCCCTCTTCGCCATGGATTATAGCAAAACGCCCCTGGTTAGTCAAGTCAAACCAGGGGCGTACACAGTTTTTTTACAATATTACCGAGAAAATGTTCCATTTTCAAACTTTTTAACCAGTTATCCCAGATGCTCCGCCAGCCACGAAATCACCAGAACCGCAGCGCTGCTGCTCAGGGCCACCACGATCAGGCTCTTGCCCCGGTAGGCCAGCACCACCGCCGTCACCAGCGCTCCCAGGCCGCCGAGCATGCTGTCGGCATCCGTCAAAATCGCCGGGACCGTCATGGCCGTCAAGCAGCAATAGGGCACATAGTGCAAAAACGAGCGGACGAACCGGCTGCGGATGGGCTTTCGCAGCAGGGTCATGGGCAGCACCCGAATGAGATAGGTGGTCAGCGCCATGGCGAAAATATAGCCGTATATACTCATGCTGCCGCCTCCTCATCCACCGGGAAGGCAGCGGCGCATACCGCCGCCGCTGCCACGGTGCACACCACAATGGCCAGCCCCTGGGAAATCCTCGCCAGGGCCGGGATCCAGGCAAAGCAGCAGCTGAGGGCCATGGCCAGCAGGGCGGCTACGAAAATGTGCCAATCCGCCTTGGCCGCCGGAACCACAATGGCCACAAACATGCCGTAAAGCATCACCCCCAGGGCCGTGCCAATGGCCGCCGGAAGCACCGCCCCCGCCAGACCGCCGCAGAGGGTGCCAATGGTCCAGCCCAAAATAGGCAGGGTCGCCAGTCCCAGCAGGTAGGGCACCGTCAGCTTCTCCTGCCGGGCCATGGCCAGGGCGAAAATCTCGTCGGTATTAAAAAAGGCAATCACCAGCCTGGGCAGCAGGCCGATCTCCTGGCCCATCCGCTGGCCCAGGGCCAGGCTCATCAGGGCATAGCGGCTGTTGATGATCAGCTGGGTCAGCACCAGCTCCCACAGCCCTGCCGCCGCCACGATCACCGTCAGCCCGGCGAACTGTCCAGCGCTGGTCAAATTCGTCAGGGAAATCAGCGCCGCTTCCCAGGCCCGGACCCCCTGGCTCACCGCCATGGCCCCGAAGCCGAAGCTCACCGAGAAATACCCCATCCCCACAGGCAGCCCCCGGCGAAGCCCTGCACTGTACTCTGTATTCATGCTTCTCTCTCCCAAATCCATAGATTTGATAATTTTTATTATAATCCAGTCCTTTCGGGAAATCAAGACAAAATCCAGAAAAAGCAGGAAACCGTTTTCCGATTTCCTGCCTGGTGTGAACTGAAATTTTATTCCTTATTGTTTAACAGTTTGTTGGTTCTTTCCACCGGGAATCTGTCCTCTATATCCACAATTTGGAACAGATTTAGCGGCAATTCGTTCTCTCCGATCAGAGCGAGATATTCTGCAACCGCTCTGCGATCGATCATAATTTTCCCATGCCCAGCCCAATGGCGGTTGCTCTCTTTCTTTTTCAATCCAGAAATCCAGTATTCGTCGCCATTTTCAATATCCACATAGTTTGCATAACTGCCATTGTATTTCTGAAAGGCATGGTCATGGAAGTAAATGGTTTTCTTGGTTTTTGACGTTTTTACATAGCCAATCCACGCCGGGCCATCATCAGAATAGCCCGTTTTCAATTCTATATACATCAAGTCTTTAATCATTTCTATCACCTCGAAATACAAATTGATTGGTGGCCATATTATACCCTGTCGTCTGTCGAAAAGATAGCGTATTTTGTGAACTTTGGCGCTGAAAAAGCAGGAAACCGTTTCCGATTTCCTGCTTGGCGTGAACTGAAATTTTATTCCCGTCTACTCCGCTTTTTCTTTCGGGGAACTGGTGGTGGAGAGAAGGTCTGGATATAGTCCTGCCGAATCGCTGTCACATCCTGAGAAAGAAAAGCGGCAACACGCTCCTGTTCGGAAGTTTGCTCTGGGAAAAAAGACGCAAATTTCTGTGCCAGCTGTTCTTCTTTTTCATCCAGTTTAAGTGTGCCTTCGTATCCAATCAGTTCTTTCAGCACAGCAGTAAACTCCTTGTATCGGTCCCCTCGAATATCCAGATCGACTTTTGCTTTGGCCGTCGTGCCGTTGAGGTAAAGTACCTTCAAGGTCGCATCATTTCCTGACCGCTTCATTGTGACCCACAAAGCCAGCTTTTTTGAGAGCAGCTTACCGCCAATCAGCATAAAGTTTTGGCTTCGGTAAATTTCCAGATACTTTTTCATAGCATCATCTTCAAACGCTATCGGTTCAAAATGTTCTCCATCTAGCAGCAGCTCCAGCTGATTTTTGCTGAGAATCTGATTCAGCGCCGGTATGTTCCGATAAGGCGTGCAGAGATAGCGTCTCATTTTCTGAAACAGTGCCACAACCAGAACTGCCGTGCCAAGTAAAAACAGGAAAAGTGCTCCATCCATCTCGATTTTCCCGGTTGCCGTTACCCAAATGCCACGCAGAACCAGCACGACACCAAAGCCCCACAGCCCGAAAACCAGCAACTTTTTCAGCGGATGAAAATGAATCCACTCAATAATCTGTGCCTGCTGTTTGCCGCTCATGGGTTCCTCCCGCAAAAGCTGGCGGGCAATTCCCTGATTCAACAGCTGTGGAATCCATGCAACGCCAAATAGGAAACCTGCAATACCAGCATAAAGGGCAATTCCGACCCAGCCAATATCCAGATACGACTCCAAAAGCAGCAACAGGATAATGGGCAGAATCATGGTAAGAAAAAGTGGTAAAAACGATTTTTTGCGCCCCTTCTGGAGATTTAGGTCATTGAAAGCAGAAGTCATGCACAGGGCAAAAATCATCACAGCCGATATCCCGCCGGACACCCAGTTTTTAAGTTCACCGAAACGCATCACATGCCCGTCTCTGTGCATATTCGGAAATTTCCCGGCAATCCCTGCATAGAGGCAAAATCCCAAATAAGCCAGTGCCAAAAGTGCCCCTATCAACTTCCAAATTGTTTTTCCTGAAAGTTTTCGTTTCTCCATCTCATTGTTTTCCTATAAAATCGCCGACTCCCTTACTTATGATACCGCAGTGCGCACACATCATCGCCCTTGGCGAGTGCTACGGGGCGGTGCTCCAGCTGGGCACGGATGGCCTGCAACAGGCCGTTTTTGTACTTAGGTTCATTTTTTGACAATGCTCACGGTGTTTCCTGCCCCGAAAACCCTTGGTATTCCAAAAGCTCCAGCACCTGCTGGCCCCGCTGGGTCAGGGCCATGCTGCCCCGGATGGGATAAGCGGCGTAAGCTCCCTGGTCCATGCCCGGCAGGGGCAGCTGGTAGTCCAGGGAAATCAGCCCCTTCTTTTCCAGGCATTGCAGCAGCAGGGCGTTTTCCGCCGGGTCTCCCTCTTCCAGGTATACCGGGGTCAAGTCTCCCATGTTCCGGGCCACCGGCAGGAAGGGAATCTGCCCCAGCTTTTCCAGGAACGTCGCCTCCTGCTGTGTCAGCACCAGCTCCCGGGCGCAGCCGCCGCAGGTGCCGCAGGAACCGTTACAGCTCTTCTGCTCCATATCCATACCTCCTGTTCTGCCATGCCGCCAGGGCAATTTCCTATTGCATCCGGCTGCAAATTGGGATATACTGGGTTCAGCGCTCCTCCAAGCCAAGCCGAAGGGCGCAGCGTTTGATAGCCTGGAAGGACTCGTCGGAAATGGCGTGCTCCAGCTTGCAGGCATCGGTGCTCGCCACCTCCTCCTGCACGCCCAAGTACACCAGCAGCTTTGTCAGCACAGTGTGCCGCTCGTAAATCGTCTCGGCCAGGGCCAGGCCCTTCTCCGTCAAGGTGATGGAGCCATCCTTATCTGTCAAAACATAGCCGCCCTTGCGCAAAATGCCCATGGCCCGGGAGACGCTGGGCTTGGAATAGCCCAAATACTCCCCTACATCAATGGAGCGGACAAATCCGCTCTGCTTCGACAGCACCAAAATGGCTTCCAGGTACATCTCCCCGGATTCATGCACGTCCATGCGCTCACCTCCCTGACCGTCTGTGTTACGGTTTTTTGTATTGTGCCCATCATACCATACTCCCCGCCTGAATGCAAGGCTTGGGGATGCGTTTCCCCGGAAAGGAGAATTTCCATGAATATAACCATGTCCGGCCTGGACTACAACCGAGCGGCCCTGCCGGTGCGGGAAAAATTTGCCTTTTCCCCTGAGCAGGCCCAAACCTTTCTGCAATGGCTGCGCCAGCAGGAAGGTGTCGCAGGCTGTGTGCTGCTGTCCACCTGCAACCGCACGGAGCTGTACATCAGCGGCAGCGTTTCAGCGCCCCGGCTTCTGCTGTGCCAGGGGCTGCACATTCCCCCGGAAGCGGCGGCGGACTGCTTTATCACCCACAGCGGCCAGGCCGCTGCCCAGCACCTCATGGAGGTGGCCTGCGGCCTGCACTCCCAGATTCTGGGAGAGGGGCAGATCATCACCCAGGTGCGCAAAGCCTGGGAGCTGGCCCAGCAAGCAGAGTCTGCCGATGCCGCCCTGTCCGCCCTGTTCCGCTGCGCCGTCACCGCCGGAAAACGGGCCAGGACCCAGGTCAGCATCAGCCGCCACGCCCCGTCTCTCGGCACCCGGTGCCGGGATGTGCTGGCCCAGGAGCTGGGCAGCCTTGCCGGGAAGAAAATCTTGGTGATTGGCAACGGCCAGATGGGCCGCCTGGCAGCGGAGCTTTTGCAGCAGGCCGGCGCCCAGGTTTGGGTGACCCTGCGCACCTACCGCCACGGCCAGACCCTGGTTCCCGCCGGATGCCGCAGCATTCCCTATGCGGACCGGGCCGCAGCGTTGGAGGGCATGGATGCCCTGGTCAGCGCCACCGCCAGCCCTCACTATACCATCTGCGCCAGCCAGCTCGCCTCCCTTGCCCAGCGGCCCCAAGTGGCCATCGACCTGGCTGTGCCCCGGGATATCGACCCGGAATGCGCCCAATATCTGCACCTTTACGACACCGATGCCTTGGGTGTGGAAGCCCCCGGCGATGCCCAGGCAATGGAAGCCATGGCCGCCATCGCCCGGGAGGAACTGGAACGGTATCTGCAATGGCAGCAACGCCAGGAAAGCCCGGTGACCTATCCCCGTTTTCCCCTGTTCCTGGACCTCACCGGGAAGAAGGTGGTGCTGGTCGGCGGCGGAAAAATTGCCGCCCGGCGCATTGCCTCCCTGCGGCTGTTTGGCTGCTGCATCACCGTCATTTCCCCTACACTGTGTTGCAGTGACCAGGGGCTGACCTGGCTGCCCCGGCCCTATGCCACCGGCGATTTGGAGGGGGCGGTGCTGGCCATTGCCGCCACGGATAACCGGGCCGTGAACCACCAGGTGGGCCTGGATGCGGATGCCCTGGGCATTCCCGTGTCCGTCGCCGACCGGGAAAGTGAGTGCAGCTTTTACTTCCCTGCGGTGTGCACCGGGCAGGACCTGATTGCCGGTGTGGTATCCACAGGAAAGGACCACCACAAAACCGCCCGGGCGGCCAAAGCCGTTCGCCGGGCCTTGGAGGAACTTACATGACCATCCGAATCGGAAGCCGGGACAGCCTCCTGGCTGTTCAGCAGAGCCAGCTGGTGATGGATGCCATTGCCAGCGCAATACCCCAGGCTCAGCTGGAACTCATTACCATGAAAACCACCGGGGATAAAATTCTGGACAAAACCCTGGATCAAATCGGCGGCAAGGGTCTGTTCGTCCGGGAGCTGGACCAGGCCCTGCTGGAAAATCGGGTGGATTTCACCGTCCACTCGCTGAAAGATCTGCCTATGGAAATTCCTCCCCAGCTGCCCCTGGCGGCCTTCTCCCGGCGGGAAGACCCCCGGGATGTGCTGGTGCTGCCCCTGGGCGCCTCCGAGATGGACCCCAATAAGCCCATCGGCTGCGCCTCCCGGCGGCGGCAGTTGCAGCTGAAAGCGCTCTATCCCCACATGACTACCGCCCCGGTGCGGGGCAACGTGCAGACCCGGCTGCGGAAGCTGGACAGCGGCGAATATGCCGCCTTGGTACTGGCGGCAGCGGGATTGAAGCGGCTGGGACTGGAGCGGCGCATCTGCCGCTATTTTTCCCCGGAGGAAATGCTGCCCGCTGCGGGCCAGGGGATCCTGGCGGTGCAGACCCGACTGGGTATGGACACCGCCTGCCTTACCGCCGTAGCCGATGCCGATGCCGCCGACTGCGCCCGGGCGGAGCGGGCCTTTGTTCAGGCACTGAACGGGGGCTGCTCCTCCCCGGTGGCGGCCTACGCCACGGTGGACGGCCCTCTGCTCACCCTCACCGGGCTTTACGTCAGCGAGGACGAAACCATCCAACGCAAGGGCAGTCTGACCGGCCAGCGCACCCAGGCCCAGGAATTGGGTCAGCAGCTGGCCCACACCTTACAATATGGGAGATGATACCATGGGAACCGTTATTTTGGTGGGTGCAGGCCCCGGCGATCCGGGGCTGCTGACCCTGAAGGGCCGTCAGGCCCTGGAACATGCAGACGTGGTGGTCTATGACCGGCTGGTAAGCCAGCAGATTCTCAGCCTGATTCCAGCCTCCGCTCAGCGCATCGATGTGGGCAAGCAGGCCGGAAATCACCCGGTGCCCCAGGAAGAAATCAACCGCATCCTGTTGGAGCAGGCTCAGGCCGGCAAGAACGTGGTGCGGCTCAAGGGCGGCGACCCCTTCCTATTCGGGCGGGGCGGGGAGGAACTGGAACTGCTGGTGCAGGAAAACATTCCTTTCCAGGTCATTCCCGGCATCACCTCCGCCCTGGCTGCCCCGGCTTACGGAGGCATCCCGGTGACCCACCGGGACTTCTGCTCCTCGGTGCACATCATCACCGGCCACGCCAAGGCCGGTGCGCCCCTGAACATTCCCTTTGAGGCTCTGTGCCGCACCGGGGGCACGCTGGTATTCCTCATGGGCGTGTCCGCCCTGCCCCGGATCTGCGCCGGACTGCTGGATGCCGGCATGGACCCCAATATCCCTGCCGCTATGGTGGAGCGGGGCACCCAGCCGGGACAGCGGAAGGTGTGCAGCACCTTAGGCCGTCTGCCGGAGGCAGCTGCCCAGGCCCGGATTCAAAGCCCCGCCGTCATCGTGGTGGGGCAAGTATGCCAGCTGTCGGAGAAATTCGACTGGTTCAGCGCCCTGCCCCTGAAAGGCGTGCCCGTCATCGTCACCCGCCCTGCCGACCGCAGCAGCCGCCTGTGCCAGGAGCTGACCCAGCTGGGGGCGGACGTGTATTCCTACCCTTGCATCCGCACCCAGCCCCGGATTTCCTGCCCGGAGCTGGAAACCGCCATTCAAAATCTGTCCGCTTACCGCTGGCTGGTCTTTACCAGCCCCGCAGGGCCTTCCTGCTTCTTCCGCCAGCTAAATGCCCAAGGGCTGGATGCCCGGGCGCTGGCCCACATGCAGCTTGCTGCCATCGGGCCGAAAACCGCCGCCGAATTGGAGCGGTTCGGCCTTCGTGCTGACCTAGTTCCCACCGTTTACGATTCCCAGCACCTGGCCCAGGCCATGGAGCAGGTTACCGGGCCGGTGCTGATTTGCCGGGCCAGCCAGGCAAGTCCGGCGCTGCCCCAGATGCTTACCCAGCGGGGTATTCCCTTTAAGGACATCGCCTGCTACGACACCCTGTATGAATCCCCGGATGCCACGCAGGTGCTGCCCCTGCTCAAGCAGCCGGTGCTGGTGACCTTCACCAGCGCCTCCACCGTCCGAGGCTTTGTGCAGAGTCTGCCGCCTGAGACGGATTTCTCCCAAGTGCTGGGCTGCTGCATCGGCGCTCAGACGGCCCAGGAGGCCCAGCGCTATGGCATCGCCGTCAAAATTGCCAAGCAGGCCACCATTGCATCGCTGATCGAATCCATAAAGGAGTGTATGATATCATGGAACTGACCATTCGTCCCCGCCGCCTGCGCAGCAGTGACAATCTGCGCCGGATGGTGCGGGAGACCCGGGTATCCCCGGACTCGCTGGTGTATCCCCTGTTTCTGGTGGAAGGCCAGAACATCAAAGAACCCATCCCCTCTCTGGACGGGCAGTGGCGCTACTCCCCGGACCGGGTGTGGGAAGAAATCGAAGCCTGTCTGCAAGCTGGTGTGCGCCGGGTGCTGCTGTTTGGCGTGCCTGCCCACAAGGACGCCTGCGGCTCCTCGGCCTGGGACCCGGATGGCGTGGTGCAGCAGGGCATCCGAGCCATCAAGGCCCGCTTCCCGGAGTGCTACGTCATCACCGACGTGTGCATGTGCGAGTACACCAGCCACGGCCACTGCGGCATTCTGAATGGGGAAGCCGTGGACAACGACAAGACCCTGGAGGTGCTGGCCAAAACCGCCCTGTCCCACGTCCAGGCCGGGGCCGACATGGTGGCTCCCTCGGATATGATGGACGGGCGCATCGGGGCCATTCGGGCCATGCTGGATGCCAACAGCTATGAGACGGTGCCCATTATGTCCTACTCGGCCAAGTACGCCTCCGCTTTCTATGGCCCCTTCCGGGATGCCGCCGGGTCTGCCCCCGCCTTTGGCGACCGCCGGGGCTACCAGATGGACCCCCACAACCGCCGGGAGGCGCTGAAAGAGTGCGCCCTGGATGTGGAAGAGGGTGCGGACATCCTCATGGTGAAGCCGGCGCTGAGCTACCTGGATATCATCCGGGAGTGCTCCGATGCTTTCGACCTGCCCATGGCCGCCTACTCCGTCAGCGGCGAATATGCCATGATCAAGGCCGCCGGAAAAGCAGGACTCATCGACGAGCACCGGGTGATGTGCGAAAGCGCCCTGTCCATCTACCGGGCCGGGGCCAACATCCTCATCACCTACTTTGCCAAGGAGCTGGCGCAAGCCATGCGGGAAGGAGAATTGGGATAATGACCAAATCGGAACAGCTGTTCGCCGAAGCCCAGCAGGTGCTGCCCGGCGGCGTTAACTCTCCTGTCCGGGCCTGCCGGGCGGTGGATACCTACCCCCGGTTTCTGGACCACGGAATGGGCAGCCACGTCTGGGACGTGGACGGCAACGAATACATCGACCTCATCGGCTCCTGGGGGCCGCTGATTCTGGGCCACTGCTGTCAGGCTGTGGAGCAGGCGGTCACCGCCGCCATTTCCAAGGGCTTAAGCTTCGGCGCTCCCACCGCCGCCGAGGTGGAGATGGCCCAGCTGGTGTGCCGGATGACAGGCCTTGAAATGGTGCGGATGGTCAACTCCGGCACCGAAGCCGTCATGTCCGCCCTGCGGCTGGCCCGTGGGGCCACCGGACGGAGCAAAATCATCAAATTCGCCGGGTGCTACCACGGCCACAGCGATGCCATGCTGGTGAAGGCCGGCTCCGGTGCCCTCACCGGCGGCGCTCCGGATTCTGCCGGTGTTCCGGCGGACATCGCCGCAGACACCCTCACCGCCAGCTACAACGACCTTGTCAGCGTGGAAGCGCTGCTGCTTCATAATCCCGGCCAGGTGGCCGCTGTCATTGTGGAGCCGGTGGCCGCCAACATGGGTGTGGTGCCGCCCCAGCCCGGCTTCCTGCAGGGACTGCGGCAACTGTGTGACCAGCACGGCAGCCTGCTGATTTTCGACGAGGTCATCACCGGCTTCCGTCTGGCCCCCGGCGGTGCCCAGGAATATTTCGGTGTCCAGGCAGACCTGGTGACCTACGGCAAGATCATCGGCGGCGGTATGCCGGTGGGCGCTTACGGCGGCAGCCGCAAGCTCATGGAGCTGGTAGCGCCCCTTGGCCCGGTGTACCAGGCCGGAACCCTGTCGGGAAACCCGGTGGCCATGGCGGCAGGACTCGCCCAGCTGCGCATCCTCAGTAGCACTCCCGGCATCTATGCGGACCTGGAGCGCAAGGGCGCTGCCCTGGAAGCCGGGCTTAAGCAGGCTCTGGCGGGCATGCCCGCCCATGTCAACCGGGTCGGCTCGCTGCTGACGGTGTTCTTCACCAGCCAGGCCGTCACCGGCTATGACCAGGCCCGCAGCAGCGACCTGGCGCTGTACAGCCGCTGGTACCGTGAGCTGCTGGCCCAGGGGATCTATACCGCCCCCAGCCAGTTCGAGGCCATGTTCCTGAGCCACGCCCACACCGACGAGGACATCCAGAAGATTCTCGCCGCTGCCAGCAATATTTTCTGATTTTCCATTCCTATTTTCGGCCCTGTCGGAGGTTATCCTCCGGCGGGGCCGTTTTCTTGGGCCAACTTGATGACAAACTCAACATTCTTGACAAGTTTTTCCAAACGTTCTATACTTATCTTGTATAGAAAAACGAAAAGGAGTGACGTCTGCAATGGATGCCAAATACGAAGCCCTGTTCACCCCCTGGCACATTGGCAATGTGGAGATCAAAAACCGCATTGTGCTGTGCCCCATGGGCGGCACATCCCTGTTCGGCTGGATGGAATTGACCGGCTGCCACTTTGACCAGGAAGCCGCCGCTTTCTTCCTGGAACGGGCCAAAAACAACGTGGGCCTGATCATCCCCGGCATTGCCCCGGTGCGGGACACCATCTGGGGCCGCTGGCTGTGGCAGAATCCCAAAATGTTCCAGGATTTGAAGGTATTCATGGACCAGATCCATGCCACCGGGGCCAAGCTGTTCATTCAGCTCACCGCTGGCATGGGCCGCAGCTGGGCCATCCCGGACCATTTCGCAGCCATTCACAAAAACAAGGTGCTGCGCACCCTGGTCAGCCCGGTGATCAACACCAACCGGGAGCTGGCCAGCCCCTCCCCCCTGCCTGCCCGGTGGGACAGCTCCATCACCACCCCGGAGATGACCGTGGAGCAGATTCAGGAAATCATCCAGGCCTTCGCCAAAACCGCCAAGCTGTGCCAGGAGGCCGGCGTGGACGGTGTGGAGGTCCATGCGGTTCACGAAGGGTATCTGCTGGACCAGTTCACCATGGCCTGGACCAACCAGCGCACCGACCAGTACGGCGGTTCCTTTGAAAACCGCTTCCGCTTCCCGGTAGAAATCGTCCAGGCCATCAAGGCCGCCTGCGGCAGCGATTTCCCGGTGTCCTTGCGCTACAGCGTGGAGTCCAAGGTGAAGGACTTCTGCAAGGGCGCTCTCCCCGGCGAAACCTACACCGAGGTAGGCCGGGACATGGCGGAGTCGGAAAAAGCTGCCAAGTACCTCCAGGATGCCGGCTATAACATGCTCAACGCCGACAACGGCACCTACGACTCCTGGTACTGGGCCCACCCGCCAATGTACATGCCCCAGAACTGCAATCTGGAGGACGTGGCCCACATCAAGCAGTTTGTGGACATTCCCGTGGTCTGCGCTGGACGGATGGACCCGCAGGCCGGCGCTGAGGCCGTGGCCCAGGGCCGCATTGATGCCATGGGTGTGGCACGGCAGTTCCTGGCAGACGGCCAGTGGATCACCAAGCTGATGCAGGAGCGTACCCAGGAGATCCGGCCCTGCATCTGCTGCCACAACGGCTGCTTCAACTTCTGCCACTACAAGGGCCACGCCAACGACCAGGACCTGCCCGACAGCATGGGTCTGGCCCGGTGCGCTCTGAACCCCGAAACCATGCAGAGCAAAAAGTACCATCTGACACCCGCCAAGCAGAAAAAGAAAATCGCCGTCATCGGCGGCGGCATCGGCGGCATGGAAGCGGCCCTGGTGCTGTCCAAGCGGGGTCATCAGGTGGCCCTGTATGAAAAAACCGGGGAGCTGGGCGGTGTCTTCCTGGCGGCGGCCGCTCCCTCTTTCAAGGAGAAGGACCGGGAGCTGATCGCCTGGTACCGCCGGGAGCTGGAAAACGCCCCGGTGTGCGTAAAGCTGAACACCGAAGTCACCGACCTGGCCGCTCTGGATGCTGAGGAGATCCTCATTGCCACCGGCGCCCAGGCCAACCAGCTGCCAGTGCCCGGCATTGAGCTGGGCATCCAGGCGGTGGACTTCCTCCGGGGCCGTCGGGATGTGGGCCAACAGGTGGTCATCGTGGGCGGCGGTCTGACCGGCTGCGAAATCGCCTACGAGCTGTATTTGCAGGGCAAGCAGCCCACCATCGTGGAGATGAAGGACGATTTGATTGCCATGAAGGGCGTCTGCCTGGCCAATTCCAGCTACCTGCGGGACTTCTTCCAGACGAACCGGGTGCCGGTGCATCTGGAAACCCGGCTGTGCCAGGTGCTGCCGGACGGCGTTCTCGTAAAGGACCACAACGGCATGGAGTTCAAAATCGCCGCCGACTCGGTGATCCTCTCCACCGGCTACCATCCCGCTCCCCTGGCCCCCAAGGGCAAGCACGTCCATCTGGTGGGCGATGCCAGCGCCGTGGGCAACCTGCGCACGGTGATCTGGGGCGTGTGGGATGTGTGCATGAAACTTTGATTTAGGAGGAATCTGCTATGGAATTGACCCCGCAGCAGCAGCAAATCTTAGACGGCAGCCAAGGCCCCACCATGGCCAAGGTGATGAAAACCCTGGTGATGTACGGCCAGACCTTCGGCGCTGACAAGCTGGTGCCGGTGATCTCGGAATATAACCACCTGGTCACCTCCTTCGGCCTGAAAATGATGACCCCTGTGTTCCAGCTGATGCAGCAGCTCATCGATGCCGGAGCCGTCTCCAAACAGCAATTTTCCGTGGACCCCCGGCCCCTGGATGCCAACGTGCCGGCCAACTTCCTGCAAAAGCTGGTGTTCAACCGCTTTATGTACGCCACTCAGGATGCCTACGAGCAGCAGCTGAACCAGCTGGGCCTGATGGACCAGGATGCCTTCACCTGCGCCTGCTACTTAGACCAGGTGGGCAACAAGCCCAAGCAGGGCGATGTGCTCAGCTGGGCGGAGTCCTCCGCCGTGGTGTATGCCAACTCGGTGCTGGGTGCCCGGTGCAACCGCAACTCCGGCATTATGGACATTATGGGCTCCATCGCCGGATTTGTGCCCCACTTCGGTCTGCTCACCGACCAGGGCCGGAAGGCCAGCTGGATTGTGGAGGTCCGCTGCACCAAAAAGCCGGAGGCCCAGCTGCTGGGCAGCGCCATCGGCATGAAGGTAATGGAGGATGTGCCCTATATCACCGGCATGGAGCCGTGGCTGGGCACCGAGCTGACGGACAGCACCTGCGCCTACCTCAAGGACTTCGGTGCCGCCACCGCCTCCAACGGTGCTGTGGGACTGTACCACATAGAGCACCTGACCCCCGAAGCCAAGGAGCAGGGCCGTGACCTGCTGCTGCCGGATGCCCAGGTCTACGTCATCGATGATGCGGAGCTGGAGCGGGTGCAGCGCAGCTATCCGCTGGTGTGGAAAAATCCCGATGCCAAGCCCAAGCTGTGCTTCATCGGCTGCCCCCACCTGTCCATGGAGCAGCTGGTGGACTGGACGGTGCGCCTGGAAGAGGGGCTGAAGGCCCAGGGCCGGAAGACGGTGGCCATCCCCACGGTATTCACCACCGCCCCCGGCGTGAAGGCCGCCTTTGAAAAGACGGAGTACGCCTCCCGGCTAAAAAACACCGGCGCCATCCTGTCCTACATCTGCCCGCTGATGTACATGAATAACCCCCTGTGCGCCTCCATGCCGGTGATCACCTGCTCCAATAAGCTGCGCACCTATACCACCGCCCGGTACTACACCGAAGCCCAGATCCTGGAGCAGATTACCAAAGGAGGAACCAGCCATGCGTGAATTTAAGGGTAGAGTGGTGGCCCCCGGCCAGGTCAGCGCCCCGGCGCTGGTATCCCACGGCGGTCTGAACACCCTGGCCTCTTTCCAGAAGGCCCTGCAATTCGGAGACAAAAAGGCCACCTGCGGTGACCAGAACAACCCCGACCTCTATGGCAAGCAGATGCTGGGCAAGGCCCTGTGCCTGCCCCAGACCATCGGCTCCACCACCGGCGGCTTGGTGCTCTACTGCGCCTGCGCCATGGAGCGTCAGCCGGCATGTATGCTCTTTTCCAAACCCATCGACTCCCTGGCCGCTGCCGGGTCCATCCTGGCCTCGGTTTGGCTGGACGGTGTCCAGATGCCAGTCGTGGACAACTTGGGTGACGAGTTCCTAAGCTACGTGCAAGACGACATGACCATCACCGTCTGCGAAGACGGCGTGGTACGTGTGGAGTAAACCAATATAACCATCCCCACCTCCCTTGGCCACTATATCCTGGGGCCAGATAGAAGGGAGGTGGGTTTTTGTGTAAAATTCTCCGGCATTTTGCCGTTGTCCTCTGGGAGCAAATGTGCTATAATAGCCCTAATAAGCACATTTTGCGAGGAATTTCCCTATGATGACACAAGCGTTAAAATTATCTGCTATTGATGTGAAGAAACTGCTGGGCGCTGCCAATGCCGATGCGGCGCTGCTGTACCTGTATGTAAGCTGCGGCAACCGGCTGGACGGGGCCGAGACCGAGCTGAATCTCTCCGCCTCCCGGGTCAGCTGCGCCGCCGCCACGCTGCGGCAGCTGGGGCTTCTGGCCGACGACCGGCCCACCCACATTGCGCCGGGTGAGCGGCCCAGCTACTCCGAAACCGACGTGCTGGAAGCCATGGACACCGACAACTCCTTCCGAAGCCTCTATGGCGAGGTACAGCATCTGCTGGGCCGCTCCCTCAACACCGAGGAGCTGAAGATCCTGCTGGGCTTCGTGCGGTATCTGGGAATGAGTGCGGATGTGATCTCTGTGCTGATTTGCTACTGCAAGAACCGGGCCAGGCAGCGGGGCAGCATGCGCAACCCCTCCCTGCGGACCATCGAGAAGGAAGCCTACGCCTGGGCCGAGCAGGGTATCGAAACGGTGGAGGATGCCTCCGCCTTTATCCAGGCCCAGAATGTCCGTGCCTCCCGGCTGTACCGGCTGATGAACATTTTGCAGATTCGGGGCCGGAGCCTTACCGCCGCCGAGGAGCGCTATGCCCAGAACTGGCTGGACATGGGCATGGAGGAAGAAGTACTGAGCATGGCCTACGAGCGCACCTGCCTGAACACAGGCGGCCTCAACTGGGCCTACATGAACAAAATTTTGCAGCGCTGGAATGAGCAGGGTCTGCGCACCGCCGAGGATGTGCGCAACGGAGACCACAAGACCAATGTGCCCAAGGGCGCATCCGGCCAGCTGGGCACCGCCGAACTGGAAGCCATTCAGCGCCTGTTGCGGGAGGAATAACCCATGGCATACAGTGCAGAGGTGGTCCGCCGTGCCAGAGCCAGGCTGGCCCAGGCCAAGGAGGACCGGGAGTCCGAAAATCGAGAGCATCTGGCCAACGCCTACACCAAAGTTCCCAGAATCCGGGAAATCGACATGCAGCTGCGGCGCACCATGGCCCAGGCCGCCCAAGCAGCCTTTTTGCAGGGCAGCGACGGTCGGGAGCTGATGGAGCAGATCAAAGGCGCCAATCTGGAATTACAGCAGGAGCGGGCTAAGCTCGCAGCGGCCTATTTTGAAGAGGGCTACTTAGACGAAAGCCCTATCTGCCCCCTGTGCGGCGGCAGCGGCTATGTGGGCAGCACCATGTGCGAATGCCTGCGGGAGCTTTGCCGCCAAGAGCAGAAAAAAGAGGTGTCCATCCTCAGCGGCAGCAAGGACACCTTTAACCAGTTCCGTCTGGAATATTATCCTGAACGTGTAGACCCCCAGTATGGGGCCAGCCCCCGGGTCATCATGGAGCGGAATCTGAAAATCTGCCGCACCTACGCTTTGACCTTCACCCCCAACGCCGGAAACCTTCTGTTCGTCGGCGGCACAGGGCTGGGCAAGACCTTCCTTTCCGCCTGCATTGCCCGGTCGGTGGCCGACCGGGGGTACAGCGTGCTGTACGAAAGCTCTGCCCACCTGTTTGCCAAGCTGGAACAGGCCAAGTTCACCCCCAGCGAAGAAGCCCGCCGGGAAGCGGAGAAATTCACCGCCTGTGACCTGCTGATTCTGGACGACTTGGGCACGGAGATGCCCGGCCAGTTTGTAACCGCCGCCCTGTACAGCCTGCTCAACGACCGGATTTTGGCAGGAAAGTCCATGGTGATCTCCACCAATCTCAACGTGGACGAGCTGGCCCGGCGGTATTCCCCCCAGATTGCCTCCCGGCTTCACGGCAATTTCCAACAGCTGATTTTCGTAGGCGAGGACATTCGGGTGCTGAAAAACAGAGGATTTTAAGATGAAAACTGGGATTATATTTGATTTGGACGGCACCCTGCTGGACACTCTGGAGGACCTGCTGGATGCCACCAACTATGCTTTGACATCCTGCGGCTATCCCCCCAGGACTCTGGCCCAGCTGCGGCGGTTCGTGGGCAACGGCGCTGCCAACCAAATCCGCCTGGCACTGCCAGAAGGGGCCAGCCAGGCAGAAATCGACCATGTTCTGGCGGTTTACAAGCCCTATTACACCGCCCACTGCCAGCACAAAACCCAGCCCTACCCCAGCATTCCTCAGGTGCTGGCCCAGCTGGGGCAGCGCTATCCCATCGCCATCGTCTCCAACAAGCCGGATGGAGCTGTGAAAGCCCTGTGCAGCCGGTATTTCCCGGGAATTTACGCCCTAGGAGAGACACCAGACTGCCCTAGAAAGCCTGCCCTGGACATGGTGCACCGGGCCATGTCCGCCATCGGTGTCCAGCAGGCCATCTATGTCGGCGACAGCGAGGTGGACGTGGACACCGCCAAAAATGCCGGACTGCCATGTCTCAGCGTACTGTGGGGCTTCCGGGATTGGGAGGATTTGGAGCAGGCTGGTGGTCAATATTTCTGCCAAACGGTTTCCCAGCTGCCGGACTGCCTTGCCCAGATTCAGGAGGATGTGTATGGCCAATGAGTTTTATGCCCTGCTGGGCCGTATGCGCTACATCACCCGCTGGGGGCTGATGCGCAACACCTTTTCCGAGAACATCGCCGAGCATAGCCACATGACGGCGGTGCTGGCCCACGCCCTGGCCCTGATTCGCCGGGACATTCTGAATCTGCCTACCCCGGAGCCGGACCGGTGCGCCGTGGCTGCGCTGTACCACGATGCGTCGGAAATCCTCACCGGGGACCTGCCCACCCCCATCAAGTACTACAACCCCAGCATCAAAGGAGCCTATAAGCAGGTGGAGCACATTGCCGGAAACCGCCTGCTGGACCTGCTTCCCCCCCAGCTGCGCAGCAGCTATGCCCCCCTGGTGCTGGAGGAGGATGAGCAGGTGCTGCCTTTTGTCAAGGCGGCGGACAAGCTCAGCGCCCACATCAAATGCCTGGAGGAACAAAAGGCCGGCAACACCGAGTTCGACACCGCCGCCCGCCAGACCTGGGAGGCCATGAAGGCCATGAACCGCCCGGAGCTGGACTGGTTCCTGGATAACTGCCTGGAATCCTTTGCGCTGAATCTGGACCAACTGTAACACTTGACGGATGGCCGCCGCTGTGCTATCATAAGCAAGAGCCACCCGCCGCTGTGGTGGAATCGGTAGACACAGGGGACTTAAAATCCCCGGGTAGTGATACTGTACGGGTTCGAGTCCCGTCAGCGGCACCACAAAGGTACGGTAGCAATGATACAAATTGCTACCGTACTTTTTAATTATTCCCTGTGATAATCCCTTGATATAAAGCCAAAAGCGAGGTTAGTGGGTTCAAATGTGAACCTGCCGACCTCGCTTTTTTTCGTTTATGGAGTTTCTGGCAAACGCTGCCGCCGGAAAAAATGAACCCACTCTGCCGAACCTTTTAATTTTTCATAGAATAATTAAAAGGTTCGAGGAAAAATTAAAAGGTTCACCTACGGATTATTGATATGCTCCCCATAGAGTAGACACTCGAAAAAACAAAAGTTTCGAGACTAC
>CAUWNA010000002.1:0-60837 GCA_963560135.1 uncultured Oscillospiraceae bacterium
ACCTCCAAGGACACCGTGTGGTGGACCTCCGACGAGTTCAAGAACGACAACAAGCCCGCTTCCGTCGAGGCCTGGAACGAGTGCAAGCGCCTGGCTATGGAAGAGCTGAGCAACAAGAAGCTGTACGTCATGGACGTGTTCTGCGGCACCAACAAGGACACCCGTATGTCCATCCGCTTCATCATGGAAGTGGCATGGCAGGCTCACTTCGTTAAGAACATGTTCATCAACCCCACCGAGGAAGAGCTGGCAAACTTCGAGCCTGACTTCGTTTCTTACAACGCTGCCAAGGCTAAGGTCACCAACTACAAAGAGCTGGGCCTGAACTCTGAGACTGCTGCGATCTTCAACCTGACCTCCCACGAGCAGGTCATCCTGAACACCTGGTACGGCGGCGAGATGAAGAAGGGCATGTTCTCCATGATGAACTACTACCTGCCCCTGAACGGCATGGCTTCCATGCACTGCTCCGCCAACACCGACATGAACGGCGAGAACACCGCTCTGTTCTTCGGCCTGTCCGGCACCGGCAAGACCACCCTGTCCACCGACCCCAAGCGTCTGCTGATCGGCGACGACGAGCACGGCTGGGACGATAACGGCGTGTTCAACTTCGAGGGCGGCTGCTACGCTAAGGTCATCAACCTGGACAAGGAGTCCGAGCCCGACATCTACAACGCCATCAAGCGCAACGCTCTGCTGGAGAACGTGACCGTGGACGCCAACGGCGTGTGCGACTTCGCTGACGGCTCCGTCACCGAGAACACCCGTGTGTCCTACCCCATCGACCACATCGAGAAGATCGTCCGCCCCGTGTCCGCTGGCCCCGATGCGAAGAACGTCATCTTCCTGTCCGCTGACGCTTTCGGCGTGCTGCCTCCCGTGTCCATCCTGACCCCTGAGCAGACCCAGTACTACTTCCTGTCCGGCTTCACTTCCAAGCTGGCCGGTACCGAGCGTGGCATCACCGAGCCCACCCCCACCTTCTCCGCTTGCTTCGGCCAGGCTTTCCTGGAGCTGCATCCCACCAAGTACGGTGAGGAGCTGGTGAAGAAGATGGAGAAGTCCGGCGCCAAGGCTTACCTGGTCAACACCGGCTGGAACGGCACTGGCAAGCGGATCTCCATTAAGGACACCCGTGGTATCATCGATGCCATCCTGGACGGCTCCATCCTGAAGGCCGAGACCAAGACCATCCCCTACTTCAACTTCGAGGTTCCCACCGCTCTGCCCGGCGTGGACACCAACATCCTGGACCCCAGAAACACCTACGCCGACGCTTCCGAGTGGGATGCCAAGGCTCAGGATCTGGCCCAGCGCTTTGTGAAGAACTTTGTCAAGTACACCGGCAACGACGCCGGCAAGGCCCTGGTGGCCGCTGGTCCCCAGCTGTAAGTTCTCCCGAACCGAATAGAACCAACAAACGCCCCCGGATTCCGGGGGCGTTTTTGTATGGACAAAAGGCTATAAAAAACAATACACCATGCGCAGGGCGGGGGCATGCCCCCGCTCCGCCGCCCACGTGGGTTTGTTTTGGCAGCTCCCCGGTTCGATACAGGGTGGTGGACGGACAAAAACCTTCCCCCTCGGGGGAAGGTGGCCCGGCGAAGCCGGGTCGGATGAGGGGCGCAGCGTGGAAGTTACCACCAGCGCCGAAAAACCAACGTTTCCACCCATCATCAGTCAAAAATCAAAGATTTTTGCCAGCTTCCCCTGAGATGCGAATCAATAGTAGAAACCGGAAAAAAAGCGAAAAAAGATGACAAATAGTGCAAAGTGTTAGATAAATGCGGTATCCGGCAGCCAATCGAGATATACTTCAATTGGCTCAACGCCCGAACCGACATCCAAACCGCCCGCTACGTCCGCTCCTGCCAGGGCCTGCTGACACATATCTACTCATCCCTGACATTTTCCGCACTTTTGTTGTTTTTCAACTATTGATTCGCATCCGAGGGGGAAGCTTTTTCCTAGTCCAAGCCACATCCTACCTGGCTCTCCCTCTGGGAGAGCTATCACCGAAAGTGACGGAGAGGGCTGTTGCGATACGGAAAGGCCCTGTCCGCCCAGTGTGCGCACTGGGCACCTCTCCCATAGAGAGAAGCAAGGGCGCCGTGCCAGCTCTCCCAGCAGGAGAGCCAGGTTGGGTGCGTTTTGTTTTGCTGCATTCGTTTGGGGACATATCGCCGTTCCTCATCCGGCTCGCCTGGCGGCGAGCCGCCTTCACCCGGGGGATTTGGTGCGATGGAATTGTGGGGATGTGCTGCAAAAAACGCACGTGGTCGGCGGGGGCATGCCCCCGCCCTACGAAAGGTATATCCTTTTTGTCTAAACTATTGAGCTGTAACGAACCAGGTGCCCCCAGAGTTGGTGGTACATTGCCAAGGTAACAGACTCGTATTTGCCAGCGGTGGCTCGCCGCATTGCCTGTTCCCATCGCACCCCTGTATCGAACCGGGTGACCCCCTGAGGTGGTGGTCTACCACCAGGGTTGCAGGCTCGAATTGTCAGCGGCCACTGGCCGCCAAAAAGGGAGCGGAAAATTCCGCTCCCTTTGTTGTGTGTTACATGTCGAAGGGTTCCATGCCCAGCACGGGGTGGCCGGCTTCGGACAGGAAGTTCAGCAGCTGCTCGGGATCCTCGGTGCAGATGGTTTCATCGGCAATCATGTCGGTGAAGTTCTCCACGCCGTACATCTCCAAGGCAGTCTTGTCCAGGCGCTCACGCATCTGGTCCTTCAGCATCTTGGGCATCCAGACGATACGGCCGGGGCCGCCCTCAGCGGCGATGAACTTGTGAGAGGCGATGAAGTGCTTGCCGTGGCCCATGAAGCCAGGGGTCTGCACGCCGCCGCCAGTCATGGAGGCCATCTCGGAGAAGGTCATGCCCAGGGGGGTCATGCCGGCATGCTCACGGCAGGTGATCACAACGCCCATGGAGACAGGCTCCACGCCGCAGATACACTCGAAGCAGCCGCAGGAGGTCATGGGATCCTGGAACAGAGAGTACAGGGTGATCTTCTCAACAGCACCGTGGGAGTACTTGTTGACAGCCTCATCCATGGAGTCGTAGCGGCCCAGCTTCTCGTCCCGGCAGCCTTCCTTGACGATGGGCTGGCAGGGACCGGCGGGGTCCAGCTCCTTGGTGGCCTTGGCATCCAGCCAGGACACGGCACCGCACAGGCCCAGACGCTCGGGGGTGACGATGCACACGTGGCTGGGGGAGAAGGCCTGGCACATGATGCAGGTGTAGAAGGTGTCCACAGACTCGTCGGTCATGGAAGCCAGACGGGCATCCCGGCGGTCGAAGACTTCGTTGGCGGCGGCACGCAGAGCCTTGTTCTGCTCGGCATCCACCACAATCTTCACCTGGCACTTGTCCACAACGGCCTCGAACTCGCTCTTGACCTTGGCGTACAGCACTTCGCCGATGTGCTTGAAGCGGAAACCAGCCTCAAAGTCGGCCTTGCTGATGCGAATGCGGATCATGTCACGCTGACCGGTGTGCATCACGCCCTCGATGCAGTTCAGCCAGGAGTGAATCTTACGCTCCATAACGGCCTCGAAGTCGGGCTGCATGTTCTTGCCGGCCACTTCCACGGTGTAGGACAGGGAGACCTTGGAACCAACGGGAATCTCGTCAATCTCGGGACCGACCACTTCAATCTTGTGATCTTCGATGTCGGTAATTTCCTTGGTCTGCACCAGCTCGAAGCAGTCCACACGGGAGCCGTCCACTTCCACCTGCATGTCGCCGCGGCGGATGATCTCGCCTTCGAAGGCGGAGGCGAAGGAAACGGGAATGTCGATCTTGGTGATCTTCAGCTTGATGTCCCGGGCCTCCAGAGAGGTGGCGTTCCACTTGGAGATGTCCAGCTGCTGAATCAGGGACTTGGGAACACGGAACATGTTCTCGGTCTCGTTGGAGATGACGGGGAAGCCCAGAGCGATGGCACCGGCGCCGCAGGCGACGATTACATCGTCCAGAGGAGCGAAGGCGTTGACGAAAGCAGGCACACGCTCCATGGTGTACTTCATCAGGCTGCCGGCATCACCGGGGGTGATGTTGCCGAAAATCAGAGCGGCACGCAGAGCCACGGAAACAACGTGAATGACGGAGGTGACATCCTTACCCAGGGGCACCACACGGACGTTATCGCCGGTCTTGTAGTTCTTTTCAGCCAGCTGGTCGCACACGCCGCCCACCAGCGTCACCAGCATGCCCTGGCTCTGGTAGCTCTTCACCAGGTCCACAGCCTCCTGAGCGGAGGGAGCGGAGCCCAGAATGACAGCCACGCCGGGGATATCGCCGGTAACCAGGGGCACGCCCAGGTTCCGCACGAAGGCATCGGGCACATGGCCGTAGAAAGGAGCCTCGTAGGGAGTGGCTCCGTTGAGGTACTTCAGCACCTCGATGAACTCAGCGCACAGGGCGGTAGCCACGCCGGACATAAAGGCGTCGTGCAGCCGGTTCTCCCGGGTCATCAGGCTCTTGACCACAGCCAGAGCAGCCTTCAGCTCACCCAGGGTGGTGACCTTCACGCCGGTGACGGCGTAGTAGCAGGGCAGAGCGTAGGCAGTGTCGGGGAAGGACACAGCCTGGCCCTCGCCATACTGGGCGATGGCGTTGTCGATGGCAGCTTCGGTCAGGCCGTAAACGGCATCGTTGCCGTTAAAAACTCTTTCAAAAAGTGTCACGGTTTTTCCTCCTATGATGGATTCCTGCCGCCCCTGGCTGGGGGGCAGGGCTAAGATTTATGCTTCGTCTCGATCCAGTACCTGTTTGATGGCCCGAATCTCTTCGATTGCCGTGGGACTGAAATCGTAGGGGGATTTCCCCTGGCGATCTGCGTCCATGATCTCCAGGTTGTAGTGGATGAAGCCCAGCAGGTCTTCCTGGGGGATGGCCTGGCGGATGAAGTCCTCATCCTGCTGGTCCCGGACCTTGTTGGCCACCACCCGCACCCGCTTCACGCCCAGGTCGTTGGCCAGGCGCTTGACGTTGCGGTAGGTCTGCACGCTCCGGGCGCCCGGCTCGATGACCACGATGAACTGGTCCATGTTGCCTGCGGTGCCCCGGCCCAGGTGCTCCAGGCCGGCCTCCATGTCCATGATGACCACATCATTTTTTCGATAGGTCAGGTTGGCCAGCACTGCCTTGAGCATCACGTGCTCCGGGCAGACACAGCCGCTGCCGCCCAAATCCACCGTCCCCATCACCAGCAGCTTCACGCCGTTGATCTCCTTGGAGAAGGTGTCGGGAATGTCATCGACATAGGGGTTGAGCTTAAAGAACTTGTTGGCGGCATTGGCGCCGGTGCGCTCTTCAACCAGAGTGCGCATTTTGGAGATGGGGACGATGGCGTCCACTTCCTCCTGGCTCAAGCCCAGGGCAAGCCCCAGGTTGGCGTCCGGGTCCACGTCGGCGGCCAGAACGGTCCGTCCTTCGTCGGCGTAGAGCCGGGCCAGGGTGGAGGACAGGGTGGTTTTACCCACGCCGCCCTTACCGGTAATCGCTACTTTCATTGGAAAAAGACCTCGTTTTTAAGTATACGCATCTGCTGATGCAATCAGCAGGGCACAGGTGCCGCTGATTAGATGCCCAGAGCAGCCCGCTTGGCCTCGATGCAGGCGATCATCTTGTCGCCCAGAGACTCAATGTCGGTATCCACAACGAACTTAGCCTCAACCCAGTCGTTGATGCCGTGCTCGCCCTGGAGCAGCTCGGTGACTTCGGTAGAGCCCTTGGAGTAGGGATCCACGCCCAGGAAGGTCTCCAGACCGGTAGCAACCACGTAGTTGCCGATGGAGACGGCCTTCTCGGACATCCACTCGGGAGCGCAGCCCACGACAGGCAGCTTGGAGATGGGCAGACCGGAGTCCTTGGACAGCTCGGCAGCCAGAATCAGCATACGGGAGATATCCACGCAGGAGCCCATGTGCAGAACAGGGGGGATGCCAGCCAGCTCGCACACACGCTTCAGACCGTCGCCGCAGTACTCCTTAGCCTGTTCGGGATCCATCAGACCGGCCTTGGCAGCAGCCTGAGCGGAGCAGCCGGAGACGATGAGGATGATGTCGTTTTCCAGCATCTTCTTCATCAGGCTGATGTGAGCGGAGTCGGGACGAACCTTGGGGTTGTTGCAGCCGACCATGGCCACAGCGCCACGCAGAACGCCGGAAGTGATGCACTCCAGCAGGGGCTTGGTGGTGCCGAAGTCGTCCACCTGGGAGTTGGCGACACCGTCCAGAACCTTGACAATGGCCTCGACAGAGTAACCCACACGGGCCTTCTGCTTCTGGTTGGGGATGTTCACCAGGTCCTGGTTCCGGTTCTTGAAGTTCTCAATAGCCATCTTGACAATGGCCTTAGCGTTCTCACCAGCGGTCTCGGCATGGAACTGGATGAACTCGGAGTCGGGCATCCGGGCAATGGGAGAGGTGGTGATGAACTTGGTGTGGAAGCACTTGCTCAGGGGGCCCAGAGCGGGGAAGATGCACTGCACGTCCACAACGATGGCTTCGCAGGCGCCGGTGAGAACCACGTTCTCCTGGTTCAGGAAGTTACCGGCCATGGGGATGCCGTGACGCATGGCAACCTCGTTGGAGGTGCAGCACACGCCGGAGACGGTGATGCCCTTGGCGCCCATGCTCTTGGCGTAAGCGATCATTTCGGGGTCGTTGGCGTAGTGAACCACCATCTCGGACAGAGAGGGGTCATGGCCGTGGACGACGATGTTGACGTTGTCCTTCTCCATAACGCCGATGTTGGCCTCGGTATCCACCGGCTTGGGGGTGCCGAACATAACGTCGGAGAACTCGGTGCCCATCATGGAGCCGCCCCAGCCGTCGGACAGACCGGCCCGCAGAGCCTGGCGGATCAGAGCCTCAGCCAGGGAAGAGCAGCCCATATGGGTCATGTGCATGGCGGTGGCGATTTCCCGGTCGATGGCACGGGGCATGATCTCAGCCTTGCGCCACAGCTCCTTGGTGTGCTCGGGAGCGCGCTGAGCGAACTTCTGCTCGCCGAAGGGGAAGCCGTACTCCAGCAGGCCGACCTCGGCAACCTCGTGAGCCAGGTCATAGATGTCCTTGCCCTCGGTCTCCACGCCCCATTCCTTGGCGATGCGAATCAGCTTATCCGGGTCCTTGATCTGGTAGTTGCCGCCTTCTCTGGTCTGGTGCAGGGTGTGCATGATCTCCCGGCCGTGGTCAGAGTGGGCAGCGGTGCCGCCTACGGTGAAGCGCAGGTAGTTACGGGCGACGATGCCATGAACGTCGCAGCCGCAGATGCCCCGGGGGGCCTTCTTGGTGATGCGGCAGGGGCCCATGGAGCAGATGCGGCAGCAGGTACCGCCCTCGCCGAAGCCGCAGTGGGGAGTCTGGTTCTTGACACGCTGCTGCCAGGTATCAGCACCGACCTTCTGCGCATTTTCCAGCAGAGAATTGGTGGCCGCTTCCATCTCGTCGACGGTTGTAGTAAATGCCCAATCCTTCAAAGTGATTTCCTCCTACTCAAAAAGATTCGTTTGTAACATACTTACACCATATCCAGTTAAGAACATAGTGTATCGATATTATTCTACCAATTCGACGGCAGAATGTCAACCGGGGAAATGCCCACATTTCCGGCTTTTTTCGCATCCCCCACGGGGGGATTTTTGGTGAGTTTTTTCAACTTGGGCAAAATGGACATTTTTCGGACAGAAACAGCGGAAAATTTTCTTTGGGTTTTTAATTTTTCTTGAATTATCCTGGAAAGGGTGGAAGTTTTGGCGGGGGTATGCTATACTATACACTAATGTAAATTGCCACACTATGCCGTCGCTGGGCGGCGGATGCAGGAACGGAGAGAACATTATGTTGGAATTATTGGCTCCCGCCGGGTCTATGGAGGCCCTTCGTGCGGCGGTGCAGAACGGCGCCAATGCGGTATACCTGGGCGTGGGAAACTTCAATGCCCGCCAGAGCGCCAAGAACTTTACCCCCCAGACCCTGGCAGAGGCGGTGAAATACTGCCATGTTCGGGGTGTGCAGGTTCACCTGACCCTGAATACCCTGGTTTCCGATAAAGAAATGACCCAGGCGGCGGAACTGATCCGCCATGCGGCGGCAAACAATGTAGATGCCTTTATTGTCCAGGACCTGGGCCTGGTGCAGCTGTGCCGCCAGATTGCCCCCAAGGTGCCCATCCATGGCTCCACCCAGATGAGCGTTCATGCGCTGGCGGGTGTGCAGCTGTGCGCTGCCATGGGCTTAAAGCGGGTGGTGCTCAGCCGAGAGCTGAGCCGGGAGGAGATTGCCTATATCTGTGCCCATTCTCCCATTGAAATTGAAGTATTCGGCCATGGCGCACTGTGCATGTGCTACTCCGGCCAGTGCTATATGTCCGCCGTCATCGGCGGACGGTCCGGCAACCGGGGCCGCTGCGCCCAGCCCTGCCGCCAGAGCTACGGCTACAGCCGCTGGCAGGAGAAATATCCCCTGAGCCTGAAGGACAACTGCCTGGTGCACTATGTCAAGGAGCTGGAGGCTATGGGTGTGGCTTCCCTGAAGCTGGAGGGCCGGATGAAGCGGCCGGAGTACGTGGCCACGGTGACGGCAGTCTACCGCAAGGCCCTGGACGAGGGCAAGGTAACGGGCGGCATGATGGATGCGCTGATGACGGCATTCAACCGCCAGGGCTTTACGGATGGCTACTACACCAATCGGGTGGATGAGCGGATGTTCGGCATCCGGGAAAAGACGGAGGAGGATGCCAGCTGGCTTCAGGCTGCCCGGCAGTCCTTTGAATCCGGCGAGACACCGCTGGTGGACTTAAAATTCCGGGCGGTGGTCAGTGTAGATGGCAGCTACCTTACGGCTACGGACCCGGAGGGCCGCACCTGCCGCTCCGACGGCCCCATGCCGGAGCTGGCCCGGAATCTGCCCCTGACCGGGGCTATGCTGGCAGAGCGGGTGGCCAAAACCGGCGGCACGCCCTTCCGCTGCGTGGAGGTGCGCACCCGGGTGGACCCGGGGCTGATCATCCCGGCATCGGCCATCAATGCCATGCGCCGGGACGTGATCAACCAGCTTACGGCCCTGCGGGCACGCCGGGAGGACCCGGTGATCCGCAAACCCAAGCCGGTGGAGCATGTGCGCGGCCCCCGGAGCACGCCCGGCTTGACGGTGCAGGTCACCACCCGGGAGCAGCTGACTCCGGGATTGCTGAATCTGGAAACGGCCATGCTCTATGTCCCGCTGCACATTCTGCTGGCGGATGCGGACATGACGGCCCGGCTGGTGCAGCGGGGACGGCTGGCAGTGGCGCTGCCTCGGATTATCCACGATGGTGAGATCCCGGCCCTGACGGCCGGTCTGGCAAAACTCCGGGAATTGGGCGTTCGGGATGCGCTGGTGAGCAACCTGGGTCAGCTGATTCCAGTTCGGGAGGCCGGGATGCGGCTGCACGGCGATTTCGGATTGAATCTATATAACTCCACATCCATGAATCTGATGAAGGATTTGGAGATGACCTCAGCCACCGTCAGCTTTGAGGCGACCCTGCCCCAGATTCGGGACATGAGCAAGGCGGTGGATACGGAGCTGATTGCCTATGGCCGCCTGCCTTTGATGGTGACGGAGCACTGCCTGATCCGGGGCCGCACCGGCGAATGCACCTGCGATTTGGCCACCACCAAGCTCACTGACAAAACGGGAGCGGATTTCCCCATCATCCGGGACGGTGCCAGCTGCCGCAGCGTGCTGCTCAACGGCAAGAAGCTCAGCTGGCTGGACCGGCAGGATGACCTGGGAAAACTGGGTGTCTGGGCGGTGCGGTTGCTGTTTACCACGGAGAACAGCCGGGAGGTGGACCGCATCCTGGCGGATTACCTGAACCCGGAGCCTATGGAGCCTGGCTCCTGCACCCGAGGCTTGTACCTGCGAGGCGTGGAGTAAGCACCTGTTCTTGAGAGCCACTGCGCTTTCAGCCTACTTTTTTCATTCGTTCAGAAAGGACCTTTTTCCCATGCAAATAATTTTAGCATCCGCATCTCCCCGGCGAAGGGAGCTGCTTTCCCTGTTTGGCGCTCCTTTTTCGGTGCGAGCGGCGGACATTGATGAAACGATGGACCTTACGCTGCCTCCGGAGCGGGAGGTGGCCCGGGTGAGCCGGGCGAAGGCCATGGCCGTGGCCCGGGGGGAGGATGATGTGGTCATCGCTGCGGATACCATTGTGGTCTGCGGCAGCCGGGTGCTGGGCAAGCCCCGCACACCCCAGGAGGCGGAGGAAATGCTGACGCTGCTCTCCGGCCGGGACCACCGGGTAATGACCGGCTGTACCGTCCTGCGGGGAGAGGCCAGCGAAACGTTTACCGAAATAACCACCCTGCATTTCCGGCCTCTGAGCCAGAGGGAGATCCGGGCCTATGTGGCCACCGGCGAACCCATGGACAAGGCGGGTGCCTACGGCATCCAGGGCGGAGCAGCGCTGTTCTGCCGGGGAATCGAAGGAGATTATTATAATGTAATGGGGCTTCCCGTCTGCCGCTTGGGCCGGAGCCTGAGCCGGCTGGCGCCGGAAGTCATGGAGGACAGACTATGAGAAACCTGTTTACCACCCGTGTGAAGGTTATTCTGGTGATCGCCGCTCTGCTGACGGCGGGCCTGACCATCCTCAGCGGCGTGACCAGTATGACCATCCCTCAGCTGTTGGTGGCGGGCATTACTGCCCCCTTTAAGGCGGCTGGCACAGCCCTGACCACCGCTGCGGAAAAGTACTATGGCTACATGTTCCGCTATGAAGCGCTGGCGGCAGAGAACGAGGTGCTGGAAGAGCGGATTGCCGAGATGGAGGACATGGCCCGTCAGGCCGATGCCATGGCCCGTGAAAACCAGCGTCTGCGCAGCGCCCTGGGGATGCAGGCAGCCCACGAAGATTACAAGATGGTGGATGCCTATATCATCGGCTGGAGCTCCACAGACTGGGAAAATACCTTTACCATCAACCGGGGCACCAATGCCGGTATTCACGAGAATATGTGTGCCGTTACCGCCAACGGTGAGGTGGTGGGCCTGGTCACAGCAGCCGGCCCCAACTTTGCCGAGGTGACCACGGTGCTGGACTCCACCCTGGAAATTTCCGGCACCATCTCCGCCTCCGGTTATAACGGCATGGTCCGTGGCGGCTATGTGGACGGCAACGAGAAGCTGCTGCAAATGAACTACCTGCCATCCTCCGCCATTATCCGCAACCAGGACCAGGTGGTGACCTCCGGTTCTACGGTGTATCCCCGGGGCCTGATCATGGGCTACGTGGTGGATGCCGGCTTTGAGGAAACCGGCGTGGCCAAGTTCGCCCTGCTGGACCCGGCGGCGGAAATCAGCTCCCTGGAGCAGGTGTTCATCATCACCGAGTACACCACCGATGCAGCCGCCCAGGGCAGCCAGAATGCCCAGACCGGCACCAATGCGGCCGATGGCCAGACCCAGGCGACCGAGCCGTCGGCGACGGTTCCCAGTGAAACCACGCCGGTGGTCACAGGACCTCTGGGCTGAGGGAGGCGCGCATGAAGCTGTTTCCATGGCGCAAAAGCGCCTCTGAGTTTAAGCCGGACCCCAAAACAGCCACCTGGACCAAAACCCTGCACATGACCGCCTTGCAGCGGTTGCGGCTGGGCAAATGGGCGCTGTATGGCGTGTGCCTGCTGATGTGCCTGGTGGTGCAGGATGTGGTGATGAGCCGCATCCGGCTCTTTGGCGGCACCACGGATCTGGTGGTCTGCGGCATTTTGCTGATTACCATGCTGGAGGGAACGGAGGTGGGCAGCCTGTTTGTGCTGATCAGCTCCTGCCTGTACTATTTTTCCGGCAGCGCCCCGGGGGCATTCTCCGTGGGACTGCTGACCTTCCTGGGCATTGCGGCCACGCTGCTGCGGCAGATGTACCTGCACCGGAGCCGGGGCGCCATTGTGGTGTGCACGGCGCTGGCGGTGGTGGCCTATGAGCTGGGGCTGTTTGTGGTGGGGCTGTTCACCGGCCTGACCATCTTTTCCCGGCTGCCCAGCTTCCTGGTCACCTGTGTGGCCTGCATTTTGACGCTGAATCCCCTTTACTCCCTGATTTATAAAATCGGCACGATTGGAGGTACCACATGGAAAGAATAAGCCGTTTCCGGGCAGGACTGTTCCTGGCGCTGTTTGCATTTGTGCTGGTGCTGTTCGCCGGAAAGCTGTTTGAAATTCAGATCATCGACACCAAGGGTGATACCGACAACACCCAGACTTACACCACCCTGACTACGGTCCGTGCCGCCCGGGGTGATATCCTGGACCGCAACGGCAACGTGCTGGTGGGCAACCGTGCATCCTATGACCTGGTGTTCAACCACTATGTTATCAACTCCTACCCCAACGGAAACGAGGCCCTGCTGCGCCTGGTGCAGAAGTGCCGGGACTTGGGCATTACTTACATGGACCACCTGCCCATTACCACCAGCCGCCCCTTTGAGTACACCCTGACCCAGTTCAACACCTCCTGGCAGAATAACTTCCAGCTGTACATGGTGGACTGCGGCTGGGACTCGGACATTACGGCGCCGCTGTTGCTGGAAAAAATGCGCAGCCGCTATGAGATCCCGGAGACCTGGTCTGACGAGGATGCCCGGGCTGTGGTGGGCTTCCGATACGAATTTGACCTGCGTGGTATTACCTACCTGCCGACCTATACCTTCCTGGAAGACGTGTCTGACGAGAATCTGTCGGCGCTGCTGGAGTTGAACACCCCCGGCCTGATGGTGGAATCCTCCACCGTCCGGGAATACCACACCAAGTACGCTGCCCACGTGCTGGGCTACCTGGGCGGTATGACCGATGCGGAGTGGTCCAAGTTCAAGGAGGAGGGCTACTCCATGGATGCCATGGTGGGCAAGACCGGCTTCGAGCAGGCATTTGAAGAATACCTCCACGGCATCGACGGTACCCGTGTGGACGTGGTTAACCGAAACGGCGCTATCGTCAAGCAGTACTATGCCGACGAACGAGATGAAAATAACAACATCATCGGCAAGAAAGTCCCCGTCGCCGGAAACAACGTGGAGACTACGATTGATATCAAGATTCAGCAGGCAGCTGAGGAGGCCTTGGAGGAGGTCATGCTCCAAATCAAGGACCCTCAGATCAACACGGAAGAGGGCGAACACACGGGTCTGGATGCCCAGGGTGCAGCCGTCATCGTGATGGACCCCCGCACCGGCGAAATCCTGGCCTGCGCCAGCTATCCTACCTATGACCCGTCCACCATGATGGACAAGAAGGTCTGGGCGCAGATCAACAACGACGAGCTGAAGCCCCTGTTTAACCGGGCCTTCGGCGCTGAGTATGCCCCCGGTTCTACCTTTAAGATGTGCACCCTCATTGCCGCCATGGAGAATGTCTATTCCGGTAAGGAGGAGGGCACCGTGGCGGGTCAGCCCATTCTGGCCTACGGCGAGACCATCAAGGACCAGGGCGTGTTTACCAAGTACGCCGGCTTTGCTCCTGCCTGCTTGTTCTGGACCAGCAGCCGGGCCACCCACGGCGACATCGATGCCACGCTGGCACTGTGCTATTCCTGTAACTACTTCTTCTACGAGCTGGGTTCCCGGATGACCTGGGAGATGGTGGACGAAACGGCCAAGCAGCTGGGTCTGGGCGAGCCTACCGGGATTGAGCTGGTGGAGAAGACCGGCTACCGCAACACCCCAGAGCGGAAGAAGGAAGTCTATAAAACCGGCGCTGACGCATCCTTCGGTGCAGGCGACCGTGTTCTGGGCGCCATCGGCCAGGGCGAAAACCGATTCACTCCCTTGCAGCTGTGCGTTTACGCCTCCACTCTGGCCAACAAGGGTACCCGGATGAAGGCGACCTTCCTCAGCCGTGTGGTGTCCTCGGACTACCGCACCCTGATCCTGGACAACGAACCGCAGATCGTTTCCCAGGCCCAGTGGGCACCCACCACCATCGAAAGCTACTGGCAGGGCATGCGCAAGGTTGTCACCACCGCCGGTGGTACGGCCTCCAACTGCTTCGGCGGCTATAAGGATCAGCTGCCGGACGTGTGGCCCCTGAAGGGAGAGGTGGAGGTCTATGCCAAGACCGGTACCGCAGAGCACGCCTCCGGCGGCTCTGACCACGGCGCATTTGTCTGCTTCTCCCACCGGGTGGGCGAGACGGTCCCCGATGTGGCCATTGCCGTATTCGGCGAAAAGGCAGCCCACGGCTCCTCTCTGGCCCCGGTGGCGGAAAAGATTTTGCTGAGCTACTACGAAATGGATGCAGCCAGCGAAGTGACCGCTTTTGAAAACCAAGTAGGGTAAGGGCGAAAATGGACAACTAAGCCGCCCCAAGCCTTCTCCTTGAGGAGAAGGTGGCCCGCCAACGGCGGGTCGGATGAGGTGTCCGCCCCGTAAGGGGCGTGTCCGCAGGACATAAGAAGGACGGATTGCCACAGTCGCTTCGCTCCTTCGCAATGACACGTCTTAATGAGAATGTATCTGTCATATCCCTATGGCTCGCCGCCTGGGAGAGCCAAGGGGGACGGGAGTTGACGAATTTCGCCTAGGCTCTATGCTATAATCACAAAAACCACATTTCCTATCTGCAAAGGAGAACGCAATGGGACTTTTTGACAAAATCTTCGGCACCCGCTCTCAGCGGGAATTGAAAAAAATCCAGCCAATCGTGGACAAAATCCTGGCTCTGGAGGACAGCTATCGTCAGCTGCCTGAGGAGGAGCTGAAGGACAAGACCAACCAGTTTAAGGACCGGCTGGCCCAGGGGGAGACCCTGGACGACCTGCTGCCGGAGGCGTTCGCCGCCATCCGGGAGGCAGCCGACCGGGTGCTGGGCCTGCGGCCTTACCCGGTGCAGCTCATCGGCGGCATCGTGCTCCATCAGGGCCGCATTGCCGAGATGAAAACCGGCGAAGGCAAGACCCTGGTGGCCATTCTGCCCACCTACCTCAACGCCCTGACGGGCAAGGGTGTCCATGTGGTCACCGTCAACGACTACCTGGCAAAATACCAGTCCGAGTGGATGGGCAAGGTCTACCGCTACATGGGCCTGACCATCGGTCTGGTGATCCCCGGCATGGATCCGGCCCAGCGGCGGCTGGCTTACGCTGCCGACATTACCTACTGCACCAACAACGAGCTGGGCTTTGACTACCTCCGGGACAACATGGCTATCTACAAGCAGGAGCTGGTCCAGCGGGGGCACAACTTCGCCATCGTGGACGAAGTGGACTCCATCCTCATCGACGAGGCCCGGACCCCGTTGATCATCTCCGGCCAGGGGGAGGATTCCTCCCAGCTGTACCAGGCGGCGGACCGGTTCGTGTCCTCCCTGCGGCGGAAGGTCTTTGCCAAAACTGAGGATAAGGAAGTCCAGGACGACTACGACTGCGACTACTTTGTGGATGAAAAATCCAGAACCGTCTCCCTCACCGCCTCCGGCATTGCCAAGGCTGAGCGCTACTTCGGCATTGAAAACCTGGCGGATGCGGAAAACACCACCCTGTCCCACCACATCAACCAGGCCATGAAGGCCCGGGGCCTGATGAAAAAGGACATCGACTACGTGGTCAAGGACGGGGAAATCATCATCGTGGACGAGTTCACCGGCCGCCTGATGTACGGCCGGCGGTATAACGAGGGCCTGCACCAGGCCATCGAGGCCAAGGAGGGCGTCACCGTGGCAGGGGAGAGCAAGACCCTGGCCACTATCACCTTCCAGAACTTCTTCCGGCTGTATAACAAGCTCTCCGGCATGACCGGCACGGCTCTGACCGAGGAGGAGGAGTTTGCCGCCATTTACGGCCTGGACGTGGTGGAGATCCCCACCAACCGCCCGGTGATCCGCCAGGACCACTCCGATGTGGTGTACAAAAACGAGGCGGGCAAGTTCCGGGCCATTGTGGAGCAGGTCAAGACCTGTCACGAAAAGGGCCAGCCGGTGCTGGTGGGTACCATCTCCATCGAAAAGAGCGAGCTGCTGAGCAAAATGCTGAAGCGGGAGGGCATCCCCCACAACGTGCTGAACGCCAAGCACCACGAGCAGGAGGCCCAGATCGTGGCTCAGGCCGGTAAGCTGGGCGCCGTCACCATCGCCACCAACATGGCCGGCCGTGGTACGGATATCATGCTGGGCGGCAACGCAGACTTTTTGGCCAAGAACGAGCTGCGCAAGAGCAATCTGCCGGAGGAGCTGCTGATGGAGGCCGACTCCTTCGCAGAGACCGACAACCCTGAGATTCTGGCGGTTCGTGCCCAGTACGAGGCCCTGCTGGACAGCCATAAGCAGGCCATCGCCTCCGAAGCGGAGCAGGTGCGTGCTGCCGGCGGTCTGTACATCATCGGCACCGAGCGCCATGAGTCCCGGCGTATTGACAACCAGCTGCGGGGCCGTTCCGGCCGTCAGGGCGACCCCGGTGAGAGCCGGTTCTACCTGAGCCTGGAGGATGACCTGATGCGGCTGTTCTCCACCGACCGGGTCATGGGCATGATGGACAGCCTGGGCCTGGACGAGGATACCCCCATCGATGCGAAAATCCTCAGCAATGCCGTGGAAAATGCCCAGAAAAACGTGGAATCCCGGAACTTCCGGGCCAGAAAGAACGTGCTGGAATATGACGACGTGATGAACACCCAGCGGGAGGTCATCTACGCCCAGCGCCAGAAGGTGCTGGATGGGGAGGACCTGCGCCAGAACATCCTGGCCATGCTCCAGTCCCTGGTGGAGGGCACGGTGTCCGATGCCTTGGGCGAGAACGGCGGCGTGGCAGACGAAGCGGGCCTGAACCGGCTGGCCGCCAGCCTGGAGGGCATCTACTTCGCCCGGGGCACCCTGGCCGCCCGGCGGGAGCAGCTGCTGGGCAAGTCTACCCAGGAACTAACCGACGTGATTTATGAGATTGCCCAGAGCACCTATGAGGCCAAGGAGCGCACCTACAGCCCCCAAATCATGCGGGAGCTGGAGCGTGTGGTGATGCTGCGGGTGGTGGACGAATACTGGATGGACCAAATCGATGCCATGGACGATCTGAAGCAGGGCATCGGCCTGCGGGCCTACGGTCAGCATGACCCGGTGGTGGCCTATAAGGAAGAGGGCTACCAGATGTTCCAGGCCATGATCGAGGCCATTAAGCAGGAGACGGTGCGCCGGATGTTCCTGGTGCAGCTGCGGACCAACCAGGAGGTCAAGCGGGAGAAGGTGGCCAAGGAAACCGGCACCACCTCCGCCGACAAGCCCACCGTCCGCCAGCAGCCTGTGCGCAGAGACAAGAAGGTTGGCCCCAACGATCCCTGCCCCTGCGGCAGCGGCAAGAAGTATAAAAAATGCTGTATGCAGAAGGATAAGCTGGCCCAGTAAGGGCTGGCCACCCCCCTTGGGAAGATGCCTATGATTACAAAAAAATTCGATACCTTGGAATATCTGGCAGCGCCGGAGATTTCCGTGCCTCACGGCTTCACCACCCGCCTGGGCGGTGTCAGCACCGGCAGCCAGGCCAGTTTGAATCTGGCCTACGGCCGGGGGGATACCATGGAGAACGTGGAAACCAACATCCTCCGCCTGGCCCAGGCGCTGGCGTTTGACCCGGCGAAGCTGGTGATGACCCACCAGGTTCACACGGACGTGATTCGTCCGGTGACGGCAGCGGATGCCCAGGGCCTGTGCCACCGGGTTTACCCGGACTGCGACGGCCTGGTGACCAATCAGCCCGGTGTGGCGCTGATGATTTTCACGGCGGACTGCACCCCCATCCTCTTTCACGACCCGGTGACCGGGGCGGTGGGAGCGGTCCATGCCGGTTGGCGGGGGACAGCCCTGGACATTGCGGGCAAAACCGTGGGGACCATGGTCCGCTGCTATGGCTGCCGCCCGGAGGACATCCGGGCAGCCATCGGCCCCAACATCGGCCAGTGCCACTTTGAAACCAATGCCGACGTACCCCAGGCCCTGGTGAAAACCTTCGGCCCGGATGTGGAGGCGATGGTAGAAAAGCGGGGGGAGAAGTTCTTCCCGGATTTGAAAGCGGTGAACGCCTATGCCCTGCGCCGTCGGGGCGTGGAGGATATAGACATCAGCACGGCCTGCACCTACTGCCAGTGTCAGCGTTTCTGGTCCCACCGGGCCAGCCATGGTGACCGTGGCTCCCAGGGTGCGGTGATCGTGTGCAAGGAGGGCAGAGGATGAAACGACTGTTTGCAGGGCTGCTGGCGCTGGTGCTGCTGCTCACCGGCTGCGGCCGGAAAATCGACAACTCTGCCTATGTGCCCACCGGCGATGCCATCTTAATGGAGGGCCAGGAGCCGGAGGATATCCTGCCTGAGGAGGAGGACACCCAGGAGCTGCGGCTGGCCTACTACCCCGACCGGATGCTCAACCCGGTGCTGGGCAGTGACTACACCAACCGGATTCTGATGTCGTTGATGTACCAGGGACTGTTTGCTGTGGACAGCAAGAAAAATCCCACCCCCATGCTGTGTTCAGGCTATCAGGTCAGCAGCAACCGCCGCAGTTGGACCTTCTATATCGATGCCAATGCGACGTTCTCTGACGGTTCCAAAGTGACCGCCCAGGATGTGGTGGCTACCTATACCAAGGCCAAGGAGAGCGACTACTACGGCAACCGCTTCATCAAGCACCTGCTGGAGGTGAGCGTCACTGCCGATGGCGGCGTGCTGTTCCAGATGGACACGGCCTACGGCAATCTTCCTCTGATTCTGGACGTGCCCATTGTCAAGGCCAGCGAGGTGGACTCCGAGCTGCCCCTGGGCAGCGGGCCGTATATCTTCACCCAGGGTACCGGCGGTGCCAAGCTTCAGCGCAACCCCAACTGGTGGTGCGGCGATCTGAAAATTCCGGCTACCGACGAGATCATCGACCTGGTGGAGGTTTCCTCCCCGGCTGAGGTGCGAGATGCCTTCCAGTTTGGCGAGAACACCGTCAGTGTGGTGTGCACCAACCCCATGAGCGACTCCTTTGCTGAGTACCGCTGCGACTATGAGCTGTGGGAAATTGAAAGCGGCTACATGATGTATCTGGGCTGCAACATCGGCTACAGTGACTTCTTCGAGGACGGAACCCTGCGTACCGCCCTGACGTATGCCATTGACCGGGAAACCCTGGCCCAGGACAACTATAAGGGCTTGGTGGACCCGGTGACCCTGCCCTGCTCCCCGGAAGTGAGCTTTTACAGCAAAACCCTGGCGGATAAATTCACCTATGACCCACTGCGGTTCGTCAGTTTCCTCAACGGGTACAACATTCCCCGTAAGGACGGCAAAACCCGGGAGATGACCCTGCTGGTAAACTCCCAGGACTCCGCCCGCACCCGAATCGCCAGAAGCATTGCCGCCTCCCTGACGGAGCTGGGCCTGCCCACCAAAACCCAGGAGTCCGGCGGCGTGACCTATAAAAATACCATCGTCAATGCCAACTACGATGTGTATCTGGGCATGACCCGTCTGTCGCCCAACATGGACCTGACGGAATTTTTCCGGGACTGGGGCGAGATGAGCTGGGGACAGCTGAACGTGGCTTCTCTGTATGACATGTGCAACATGGCCCTGCAAAACGAGGGCAACTACTACAACTTCTACCAGAAGCTGGCAGAGGACGGGCGCATCATTCCGCTGATGTTCGGCCACTACAATGTCTATGCCCAGCGTGGCCTGATGCCGGATTTGAATCCTGCTCGGGACAACGTATTTTACTACTCCCTGGGGCGAACCATGGATGGTATCGAAATTCAGCCGGATTACAGCGAGACGGCTGAGGATTAACGGGAATTGGCTGCCTTGTGCGGCATTCCATAGGAAAAGAAACGTATGAAAGGAAGAAAACCCATGAAGAAACTCATTGCACTGAGCTTGGCCCTGGTGCTGCTGCTGTGCGGCTGCGGTGCAGGCAAGGCGGCAGAAACCACTGCCCCGGCAGAGCAGCCCATGCAGAATACCGAGGCTGCGCCGACTACGGCACCCACCACGGAGCCTACCACTGTGCCCACGGAGCCGGAGGTGTACTTCAACCCTCTGACGGGTGAGATCCTGGATGCCCCCTTCACCGGCCGCATCTTTGCCAACACCGTCAGCAACATGCAGGATAACCTGCCCCATGTGGGCGTGACCCAGGCGGATATGCTGATCGAGACGTTTGTCAACAAGAACAACATCATCCGCTGCCTGGCCCTGTTCACCGACATCGAGTCTGTGGAGGCCATCGGCTCCACCCGTTCCACCCGGCCCATCTTCAACCAGCTGGCCCAGCACTATGACCTGGTGCTCTCCCACGCCGGCGGCTCTGACCAGGCGCTGGAAGATGCCCGGAACCGGGGCATTGAGAACTTCAACATTGATGCCTGGGAAGTGGCCTCCACCGGCGCTTCTTACCGGGACACCGAGTATAAGAGGACCTATGAGAACACCCTCTTTGGTGTTGGCTCCGGCATCAAGGCTTACGCCGAGTCTCAGGGCATTCCCATGACCCTGGAGCGGGATTATGGCTTCCGATTCACGGAGGACGGCACCCCCGCAAACGGCGAAGCTGCCGACCGGATTGCTCTGACCTTTACCTATGGCCAGGCCAAGAAGGATACCGCCATGGTCTACAACGCCCAGGCGGGCAAGTACGTCTTCAACCAGTACGGCAAGGAGATGACCGACCAGATCACCGGCGAGACGGAGATGTTCCGCAATGTGCTGATTCTGAATGCCAACATCTCCACCGAGGGTATCTACTTCGTGGCGGACTTCAACGCCGGCGGCACTGGCTACTTCGCCTGCGGCGGCAAGCTCATCCCCATCACCTGGACCTGCGCCGGGGACAAGGAGGGCTTCCAGCTGTTCACTGCTGACGGCGAGCCTCTGCTGCTGGGCCAGGGCAATACCTACATGGCCATCTGCACTCCGGAATCTCCCGTAACCTGGGAGGCTGCGGCACCCCAGGAAACTCAGGCTCCTGCGGAAACCACCGCTGAGACCGTTGCCGGATAAACTTGTGAATTTTGTCAAGAAAGCGGCTGCTGCCCAACCGGGCGGCAGCCGTTTTTGCGGGGAAGAAGGGGAACGAACCGCAGCCTATTCACAAATTGTACATAGCTCCCCCTGGCGAACACGCCGAATCTAAGCATCTTGCACCGAAAAAGATACAAAAGCGGTACGATTTGTACAAAATTCACAGTTTACAACCTTGCGGGGATATTGTATAATGAATCCGTACGGTGATATCGAATGCTGTACGCAAACACTCTAAAGTATGCTGCACCGCAGCAATTAAAATGGAGGAATTCACCATGTCTGTTAAAGTAGCTATCAATGGTTTTGGCCGGATCGGCCGTCTGGCTTTCCGTCAGATGTTCGGCGCTGAGGGCTTTGAAGTCGTTGCCATCAACGACCTGACCTCCCCCAAGATGCTGGCTCACCTGCTGAAGTACGACTCCACCCAGGGCAACTACGCTGCTATGGGCCACGTGGTCGAGGCTGGCGAGGACAACATCGTTGTCGACGGCAAGAAGATTACCATTTACGCCAAGGCTAACGCTGCTGAGCTGCCCTGGGGCGAGCTGGGTGTGGACGTTGTGCTGGAGTGCACCGGCTTCTACACCTCCAAGGCTAAGGCCCAGGCTCACATCGACGCCGGCGCCAAGAAGGTTGTCATTTCCGCTCCCGCTGGCAATGACCTGCCCACCATCGTCTACAACGTCAACCACGAGACCCTGACCAAGGACGACCACATCATCTCCGCCGCTTCCTGCACCACCAACTGCCTGGCTCCCATGGCTAAGGCTCTGAATGACCTGGCTACCATTGAGTCCGGCATTATGTGCACCATCCACGCTTACACCGGCGACCAGATGATCCTGGACGGCCCCCAGCGTAAGGGCGACCTGCGCCGCTCCCGTGCTGGTGCTGTGAACATCGTTCCCAACTCCACCGGCGCTGCCAAGGCTATCGGCCTGGTCATCCCCGAGCTGAACGGCAAGCTGATCGGCGCTGCTCAGCGTATCCCCACCCCCACCGGCTCCACCACCATCCTGAATGCTGTGTGCGCCAAGTCCGTGACCAAGGACGAGATCAACGCTGCCATGAAGGCTGCTGCTACCGAGTCCTACGGCTACAACGAGGATGAGATCGTTTCCTCCGACATCATCGGTATGCGTTACGGCTCCCTGTTCGATGCCACTCAGACCATGGTCTGCGCTCTGCCCGACGGCAAGACTCAGGTTCAGGTTGTGTCTTGGTACGACAACGAGAACTCCTACGTTTCTCAGATGGTCCGTACCATCAAGCACTTCTCCACCCTGCTGTAAGCAAAAAGCAAGTTATCAAGCCGCTGATTTTTCAGCGGCTTGATTTTTTATATATAGAATCGTCGTTTTTGACAAAAAAGAATCGAGAATGATATTGATTCCCCATACAATTATGCTATAATGTAAGAGATAAATTTACTGCTTCGGTAAATTTTGATTTCAGGCTGCTTGCAGCTTGCAGCGGAATATCCCCTCTGGCCCCGGCTTTGGCCGGTGCGCCTGGGTTTTCGGGGAATCAATCACTATCAGGAGGAATGCAAAATGCAGTACTTAGGCATCAACTATTCCATGAACCATCCCCCCAAGCTGGACCCCACGTTTATTCCTTTCGGCGTTTGGCGCGCCGCCTATCTGAAGGACGCCAAGAAGCCCATTGCCATCGCTCTGGAGCGGGACAAGGGCCGGATCTCCGTTCACCACACCTGCATCCACGGTACCCCCGAGATGGCAGAGGCAGACTACCGCTATGTGGAGCGGTATGTGAAGTTCCTGCTGTGGTCCACCGGCGGCTTCCGGGTGTCCATCTGCGGCTGCCCTGAGCTGACCCAGCGGCTGCAAAAGGCCTACACTCCGGAGGGCGAGCGGCATTTCGACTATACCTTCGTCAACCAGCTCTATGAGCGCAATCTGGAAATCCTGGACCTGCCCCTGGAGCAGTGCCCCGCTGCCAACGAGCAGGCGGAGCCTATGGGCGGCAACATGGACGGCTGCCGCATCGGCTTCGATGCCGGCGGATCTGACCGGAAAGTCAGCGCTGTCATCGACGGCGAGTGCGTCTACTCTGAGGAAGTGATTTGGTTCCCCAAGCTCCAGGAGGACCCGGACTATCACTTCGGCCACATTGTGGAGGCGTTCAAGACCGCCGCTTCCAAGATGCCCCGGGTGGATGCCATCGGCGTGTCCTCTGCCGGTACCTTCATCGGCAATGCTCCCATGGTGGCCTCTCTGTTCATCAAGGTTCCCCGTTCCAACTGGGACAAGGTAAAGACCATTTACGACCGGGCCGCTAAGGAAATCGGTGACGTGCCCATTCTGGTGGCCAACGACGGCGACGTGTCCGCACTGGCCGGTGCTATGGGCTTGGGCAAGGGTAACCTGATGGGTATCGCCATGGGTACGTCCGAGGCTGTGGGCTACGTGGACGAGGACCAGAACGTGCTGGGCTGGATCAACGAGCTGGCATTCGCCCCTGTGGATCTGCAGGAGGGCGCTATGCAGGACGAGTGGTCCACCGACTTCGGCGTGGGCTGCAAGTATTTCAGCCAGGATGCCGTCATCAAGCTGGCACCTGTGGCCGGAATCGAGATCGACCCGGAGCTGTCCCTGGCAGAAAAGCTGAAGGTTGTTCAGGCTCTGATGGAGCAGGACGACCAGCGGGCCATCGATCTGTTCGAGACCATCGGCGCATACCTGGCCTACACCGTGGTGCTGTACTCCCAGTTCTACAACATCGAGTACATGATGCTCATGGGCCGTGTCATGTCCGGCAAGGGCGGCGACACCATCCTGCGGGTGTGCAACGAGATCCTGAAGGACGAGTACCCCGAGCTGGCTGAGAAGTGCCTGGTGACCCTGCCTGACGAGAAGATGCGCCGGGTGGGCCAGTCCGTGGCAGCAGCTTCCCTGCCCAAGCTGCACTAAGCTTCGGACAAGCTAATCAATAAAAATATCGCCAGCTCTCCATGGGGGAGCTGGCGATTTCACTTGTTTGGAAAATGGCTTGAATTTGAGGGGAGGAAGTTCGGGCGCTGGTGGTAGGCGTTACGTTGCGCCCCTCATCCGTCAGCCCTTCGGGCTGCCACCTTCCCCCTCAGGGGAAGGCTTTGGTGCAGTGGAACTTAGGACATGCAGAGGTGAATGCACGTGGTCGGCGGGGGCAGCCAGCGCCCTACGAAAGGCACGCCCCATTTTCCCAAACGATTGAGCCGTATCGAATCGGGTGACCCCCAGCGGTGGTGGTTTATCACCAGGGTAACAGGCTCGAACTGTCAGCGGCCACTGGCCGCCTCGTAATTGACAGCGGCGGCACGCCGCCTTGCCTCTCCCTTTGGGAGAGGTGCCCAGTGCGAACACTGGGCGGAGAGGGCTGTTTTACTGCCTGAGAAATTTGGCGTTGCTGCCCTCTCAGACGAAAATCGGAGATTTTCGCCAGCTCTCCCAGAGGGAGAGCCAAGTTGAGTGTGGGGGAATTTGGGGTAGTTGAAAGCCGTGCATCCAGCGGATGCACGGCTGTTTTTATCGTTCCAGAATCACAGCCTGGCTGCCCTGGTTTAGGGCGGCACGGATGTGGGCGGCGGCTTCCACCGGGGGCAGGGTCACCTGCTGGCCGGAGCGCATGTCCTTCACGGAGCACATGCCCTGGGCGATTTCATCTTCCCCCAGCAGAACTGCAAAGGGGACTGCCAGCTTGTTGGCGTAGGCCATTTTCTGCTTGAATTTCTTCTGCTCTCCGTACAGCTGCACCCGCAGGCCTGCCGAACGGAGCGTCTCCGCCAGGGCGATGGCGGGGCCGGCTTCGCTGGTCATGGGCAGCACCAGCGCATCCGCCGGGGCGCTGGGCAGGTTGGGGTTCAGGAGGCCCTGCTCGTCCAGCACGTAGAACAGCCGGGTCAGGCCGATGGAAATGCCCACACCGGGCAGAGCCTTTTCAATGTAGTAGCCAGCCAAGTTATCGTAGCGGCCGCCGGAGCAGACGGAGCCAATCTCCGGGTGGTCCAGCAGGGTGGTTTCGTAAACCGTGCCGGTGTAGTAGTCCAGGCCACGGGCGATGGTCAGATCCACGGCGAAGTTTTCTTCCGGCACGCCGAATGCGGCCAGATTCACCGTCACGGCCTTCAGCTCCTCCAAACCCTGGTCAAACAGAGGATGCTTCTCGGCGTAGCCCTCCAAAGCGGCCAGCACTTCGGCGTTGGTGCCCCGGATGGCGATAAATTTCAGGATTTCTTCCGCCTGGTCCTGGGTCAGGCCGCAGTCCTCCAGCAGGATGGTGCAGACTTTCTCAGCGCCGATTTTGTCCAGCTTGTCCACGGTGCGCATGATCTCGCCGCTTTTTTCCTCCAGGCCCAGCAGGGCGTAGAAGCCGTTGAGGATCTTGCGGTTGTTCACCCGGATCTGGAATCGGGTCAGGCCGAAGCCACGGAATACCTTGTAGATGATGGCGGGAATCTCCGCCTCGTTGAGGATGTCCAGCTTGCCGTCGCCGATGATGTCGATGTCCGCCTGGTAAAACTCCCGGAAGCGGCCACGCTGGGCACGCTCGCCCCGGTAGACCTTGCTGATTTGGTAGCGCCGGAAGGGGAAGGCCAGGTCATTGTAATGCAGGGCCACGTATTTCGCCAGGGGCACCGTCAGGTCAAAGCGCAGAGCCAGGTCGCTGTCACCCTTGGTGAAGCGGTAGATCTGCTTTTCCGTCTCGCCGCCGCCCTTGGCCAGCAGAATCTGGGCGTCCTCAATCACCGGGGTGTCCAGGGGAGCGAAGCCGTAGGAGGCGTAGGTGGTGCGCAGAATCTCCATCATGCGCTCAAAACGCTGCTGCTTATCCGGCAGCAGCTCCATAAACCCGGACAGGGTCCGGGGCTTGATAATCTCCATAGTGAAATACCTCGTCTTGTAAATATATCAGAATCTGGTTTTGCTGCGCAGCATTTCTCGCCAGTCCAGATCGCCCCGCTGCAGGCCCATGATGAGCATTTCTGCGCTGGCCAGGTTGGTGGCAATGGGGACATTGTGCTTGTCACAATGGCGGATGGTTTCAATCATCTGGCTGTCGTCCCAAGGCTCGGTGGTGTTGGGATCGGTGAACAGCAGAACCAGGTCAATTTCGTTATAGGCAATGCGAGCGTTGATTTGCTGATGGCCGCCCTGTTTGTGGGAAAGCAGCAGGGTGATGGGCAGACCGGTATTGTCCGCAATCAGCCGGCCGGTGGTGGCAGTGGCGAATAGATTGTGCTTCATCAGCACGCTCTTGTAAGCGGTGCAGAACTGAACCATCAGTTCCTTTTTCTTGTCGTGGGCCAAAAATGCGATATTCAAAGCACTCACTCCTTCTAAATGTGGTATGATGGTGTGTAATCCCTCAGCGCAGGGATATGGGCACTTGGAAACCCTGAATCCGCTGGGCAATCCGGCGGCAGGCCTTGGCGGCGGGGGAGCGGGGGGCATAGCGCAGCAGAGGCTGGCCAAAGGAGGCGGCTAAGGTGATGCGGTTGTCTTCCGGCACCATGCCGCACAGGGGCAGCCCGGCGGTGTCCATAATGTCGTCAATGGTGGTTTTGGTGGTGCTGAGCAGATTCCGGCTGACTCGGTTGACGATGAGCCGTACATCCTGCTTCTGCTGCAGTTCCAGCAGCTCGCTCACCCGGGCGGCATCCCGCACGGCAGCAGGCCCGGCGCCGGTCACCAGCAGGAATCGGTCCGCTGCCCCGGTGCACAGCCGAAAGCCGGCATCCACACCGGCAGGGGCATCCAAAAATACATAGTCGAAGCGGCTGCGGGCGTTGCGCAGCAGGGCGGTGAACGCCGCTGGGTCAATTTGCTCCGGCGGGCAGTTCATGGGCGCAGTGAGAAAGGATAGGGTGGGGTAGAGCGGATGGGCAGAGGCGTGGTCCAGCGGATAGCTGCCGGAGCAAACATCCAGGAACGATACACCGCCGCTGTCAGACATGCCCAGGGAGATGTCCAGATTCCGCAGCCCCACATCGCAGTCGATGCACAGCACGCTTTTGCCGGAGGATGCCAGGGCTGTAGCAATGCCTGCACTGAGGGAGGTTTTGCCGGTGCCGCCCTTACCGGAAATCACAGCAAATACTTCTCCCAAGTCATCGCCTCCCCATGGCCAAAGTTTGTATTCATTATACTGGAAAAAGCCACAAAACGCAAGGGTTATTTCCACTTTTTGGAAATATTTTTCGTCGCAATCCACAAAAATCCCCGCATTTTCCGTCACCAAGAGGAGGGAATTGCCTATGCTGGGATTTCTTGCCGCTTTCCGGCGAAAGGGGGTTGCGAAGCGGGAAGATGTGCGGTATAATTATGCTGTAAAAAACGGGCATTCGCCCGAAAAATGGAGGACTGATTCCCATGTTCAATGCTATGATCGAAACGCTGAAGGCAAATCCCCGGAAGATTGTGTTCACTGAGGGCCACGATGCCCGTATTTTGGAGGCTACGGCCCGCCTGGTGGAGGGCGGTTTCCTGACCCCCATCCTGGTGGGCAATGTGGACGAGGTCAAGGCCAACGCTGCTAAGGGCGGCTTTAACATTCAGGGTGTGGAAATTCTGGACCCTGCCACCTATCCTGAGATGGATGCCATGGTGGAGAAGATGGTGGAGCTGCGCAAGGGCAAGATGTCCGCTGAGGACTGCCGCAAGGCACTGTCCAAGGGCAACTACTTTGGCACCATGCTGGTGAAGATGGGCTACGCCGATGCTCTGCTGGGCGGCGCTACCTACTCCACCGCTGACACGGTTCGTCCCGCTCTGCAGCTGGTGAAGACCAAGAAGGGTGCCCACCTGGTGTCCTCCTGCTTCATCATGGTCCGTGGCGAGGAAAAGCTGGCCATGGGCGACTGCGCCATCAACCTGAGCTACGAGGACAGCGTGGACAAGGACGGCAACGTGACCCTCACCGCTGCCCAGAAGCTGGCTGAGGTGGCCATCGAGACTGCCAACACCGCCAAGGTCTTCGGCATCGACCCCAAGGTGGCTATGCTGAGCTTCTCCACCAACGGCTCCGGCAAGGGCGGCACCGTCAAGCTGAGCCACGATGCAACCCAGGTTGCCAAGGAAATGGCTCCCGAGCTGATGATCGACGGCGAGATGCAGTTCGACGCCGCTGTGGCTCCCGAGGTTGGCCAGCTGAAGTTCCCCGGCTCTCCCGTGGCCGGCTACGCCAACACCTTCATCTTCCCCACCATCGAGGCTGGCAACATCGGCTACAAGATCGCCCAGCGCCTGGGCGGCTTCGAGGCCTACGGCCCCATCCTGCAGGGTCTGGCTGCGCCCATCAACGACCTGTCCCGTGGCTGCAACGCCGACGAGGTCTACAAGATGGCCATCATCACCTGCGCAATGGTGTAAGCAACAAGATCGTAGCGCCAGCCGAAAGGCTGGCGCTATATTTCTCGAGAGGAGGATAGCTGGTGGCAAACTACATCAAGCGCCGGGAGGAACGGCTCTCGGCTTAAGGGCAACAAATTGGCCGCTGCAACTTGCGTTGCAGCGGCTTTTTGCTGGGACTGGCTCAGGCTTGTGCGGCGTGCCACCATAGGGCACGCAGGATGGTGTCGGTGAGTTGGTCGATGTCGGCATCGGTGGGGGTTCCATCGGGGGCGTTGAGCTGGGACATGGCGTATTTCAGATCTTCCTCCGGGGCCAGGGAGATGGGGAAGCAGACACTGTCAATGGCCCAGTCCAGGGCAGGCATGTCCTGCTGGGTCATGGCCATGCGTTCTATGGCGGACAGTTTCCCAAGCAAATTCCCGGTCATATTCAGAAACGAGTAGGGGTCTGGGCTGTAGCTTTCAAGAAACTGATACCGGATATTCTCCCAAAGTGGGGCTACGCTGCCCAGGGTGCGCACCGGCCAGCTGTTCTCCACCAGACCATCCTTTTGAGCAGTGGGCGCCCACTCCCAATAGGGCTTTCCCCGGTTCTGCACTCTGGGCCGAACCACATCCCACTGGTAGTCCTCAGTCAAAAACTGCCGGAGAAATGCATAGGCCAGTTCCGGGTGGGCGGTGGTGCTGCCCACGGCCCCCCAGTAGGTCACCTGAGCCTGCACGCCGCCATCCGGCATGCGCATGGGGTACATGCGAAAATCGGTTCCAGTATACTTGGATACGTAAGCGGTTTCAAAAAATGTGGAAAGGCTTCCGGTGAAGAAAGGGATTTCTTCTGTGAGCCAGTGAAAGTCATTTTGGAGATAAATTTGTATTGAGTTAAAGTGAGTGCGTTCTGTTGCGCCAATGTCGGCAAGGCTGCTATTTAAGTAATTGTATTCTTCAACGGATCCGTTGCCGTAATAGGTTCGGAAAGCTCCCTCTGAACTATCCTCCCTCCAGGCGGCCAAGCGGCGGTCATCTGTGATTTTACAGCGGGAGCGGAAGTCCTCTTGGGCCACGGCGGTGCCTTGCTGGCACAGGCGGAGATACTGCCCAAGCTGCTGCTGGGACAGGAGCACCTGGCCGGTGGAATAGTCCACCAGGGGAGCCAAATATTCCAGTCTCTGGGGAAAGGCCAGACCGGCGCATAGGTCGAAGGGGCTGTCCTGGGCGCATAAGGTTTCGGCGATGGTCAAAAAATCTTGGTCGAATAAGGTTTCGGGAATGCCCATGGACTGCACCCGCTCCGGCTGGGTGTAAATCACCGGTATGTCAAACCGCAGTGGCAGCACCCAGCGGTGGCCGTTCCGGCATCCGGCTTCCATAATTTCCGGCTTCAGCGCTTCTGTGTTTAGGGCTGTATCGGCATCATATAGGGCAGAAAGGTCAAAAAAAACGCCCTGCTCCATGACGTGATTTACGTCTGGAAACAAGGGGGAAATGGGGATGTATTTGGGGTTACTGTAAAGCCTTAGAATAACTTGATTTCCTGTAGGGAGTAGGTACACGTCTGGGCCTTTTCCGGACATGATTTGGGTGCGCAGGCGTTTCAGCCGAATCTGTCGTGGTTCGTCATCCAGGGGGAGAATTTCCAGGTTGACGGTCACCTCGGGATGGCGCTCAGCAAAGGCTTCCACGGCCATCTGGGTCTGGTAGTTCATACCGTCGGAGTGGGCTGCATCGGTGAGGACCCAGAGAAAGGGCGGTTCCTCTTCGGTCTGTCTCCCGCAGCTTCCCAAAAGCAGAATGACGGCAAGCACAACCGCCGCAATATGCAGTTGTTTCATAAAATTGTCCTTTCTGGGGAGTTAAAAAAGCGCAGACAGTAAGTCTGCGCTTTGCTTTACAAATATTAAATAAACGCAACCAATTAAATAAAAATTGCAATTGCAGAAAACTTATGAGAGAGGAAGATAGAATTCGTACCTACAATCTAGGCATTTATGTTTTAGCGTATTCCCAACAGTGCCTACAGGTCTTGCTGTACCACCGCAGTTAGGACAAACAACCACAGGGTATCTTGCTTCGGCCTCAGCAGCCATTGCGGGCATGACCAGAATGCTGGCCAGCATAACCAGTGCCAGAATCAAAACAACGATCTTCTTCACAATAACTGCTCCTTTACTATAATGATTACCAAAAACTGCCAATAGCAGAAGAGAAGGTTTTTTCTCTTTTTCTTGAGTTCACTATATAACGAAATTTTTATGCTGTCAATGGGGTATAGGCATTTTCTATGGTATGTACAACAAAAGTAATAGAAAATTGTGCAAAATCGCCGCCCCTGCGTGGGCAGGGGCGGTGGACTATGGGGCGTTCAGTGACACTTCCCCATAGCTGAGGGCCATGGTTTCGCCGTCGGGGCAGCGCACGACCAGGCGGCAGCTGTCATCGATTGCTTCGGCCACGGCAGGGCGGGTTTGCCCGCCGATGGACACGGTGACGGATTTTCCTAGAACCACACTGCGGCGGCGGTATTCATCCACAAAGTCCTGGCGCTCCGGGGGGGTGTAGCAGTCCCAGAAGCGGTTGAGGAATTCGGCCGCCAGCCGGTTTTTGCCGTCGTCCATGGATTCCTCCAGCAGACTTCCGGCAATGGAATCCAGCTCTCCGGGAAAACCGACCTTGGGTGGGCAGAGGTTGACACCCACTCCAAGGATTAGATACTCCAACGCTCCGCTTTCCAGGCTGAATGCCCCCTCGGTGAGGATGCCGCAGATTTTCTTTCCATTCCAGTACAGATCGTTGACCCACTTGATTCCGATGTGGTATCCGGTCAGCGCCTCCATGGCCTGGCACATGGCCACAGCCGCAGCGGCGGTAAGGGTGGTGGCCTGCTGGCTTTGGGAGGAATCCGGCCGCAGCAGCAGGCTGAGGTACAGCCCGGTATCCGGCGGGGAGAAAAAGCTGCGGCCCATCCGCCCCCGCCCGGCGGTCTGTTCCCCAGCCAGCACCACCGTGCCCTGGGGAGCGCCTTGGTCCGCCTGCTGGCGCAGCAGGGTGTTGGTAGAGGAAACACTGGGCAGCACCGTCAGGCGCAGATTCGGGTGGTTCAGGTACTTTTCAATGCCTTGGGCCGAGAGCAAATCCCCCTTTGGGGACAGGCAGTAACCCCGGTTGGTGACGGCATCAATGGCGTAGCCTTCCTGCCGCAGGGATTGGATGGCTTTCCAGATTGCGGCCCGGGAAACCTGAAATCTCTGGGCCAGCTCCTCTCCGGAGAAATAAGCGCCCTTGTTCTGCTCCAGCATTGCCAGTAGCCGTTCCTTGGTAGTCATAGGACTTCCTCCTGGCACAGGTCACTCCACTGGCAGTCGCCGCACACCTGCTCCCGAAGCCCGGGGGTGAGAATGTTGGCCCGAATGGCTTCTTGCAGCTGCCCCAGGGACAGGGTTTGCCCCAAGTGCAGGCGGCACAGGTCTAGGATGGCCTGGTCATAGCGGGGGGCTTTTGCACCGCAGTCTCCGTCTACAAAATGGGGACAGGCGGAGCAGATGTTGTCAGGCTGGCCGGTGAGCTGAACCAGGCGGTTTTCTGCCAGCGCCTGCTTTAGCTGGGTCATGTTTTTCACAAATTCCGGGCTGTATCCTTTGCCTTGAAAAAAGAGAAGGCAAAGCCCGTGATGGGGCCGCAGTTCCATGAGAATCCTCCTTTATCGCAGCTGGATAGCCTTCGCCAGCCGCTTGCTCAGCAGCAGCGCCAGGACAATTTTCACCAGGTCAGGCACCAGGTAGGGGATGACACACCAGCCTAAGGCCGCTGCCAGACCGACAGGGCCGGAGGTGCGGGCGTATACCTGCATGAACCAGGCCGTTCCGAAGGCATAGCATACCAGCAGTCCCAGCACCATGGACAGGGCCAGTACCCAGGTCTTCCGGCCAAAGGCAGCTTCCATGGCCCACATCACCAGGGCAGAGCCGAGAAAGCCCAGAATGTAGCCGCCGGTGGTGCCCAGCAAAGCCCCGATGCCGCCGGAGAAGTTGGCGAATACCGGCAGGCCCACGGCACCCATCAGCAGGTAAACCACCACGGCCAGGCTGCCCCGCTTGCCGCCCAGCACGGCTATGGCCAGGAATACGGCAAAGGTTTGCAGGGTAAACGGCACCGGACCCAGATTCAGAGAAATCCAGGAGCACAGCGCCATCAGCACCGCCGCCAGGGCGATATAGGCCATGTCCACAGTGCGCAGTTTGTTACTTCTTTCCATAATAACACCTTCTCTTGTTGGTTTCCCATGGAGTATACCATGCAATACGCTGCATGTCAACCTATAAAAAAATAAGGTTTACAATCAAGACGAAAGCAGCGGCGCTCCCGGTTCGGAAGCGCCGCTTTTGGGGGTAGATAATTAGAAGCCGAAGTAACGCTTGGCGTTGTTGGAGGAAATGTCCTGCACCATCTGGCCCAGAGTCTCCATGTCGGCAGGGTACTCGCCGTTTTCCACCCAAGTGCCAATCAGGTTGCACATAATGCGGCGGAAATACTCGTGGCGGGTGTAGCTCAGGAAGGAGCGGGAGTCGGTGAGCATACCGATGAAGTTGCCCAGCAGACCCAGGTTTGCCAGGGAGGTCATCTGCTCGATCATACCGGTCTTGGTGTCGTTGAACCACCAGCCGGAGCCGTGCTGAATCTTGCCAGGAACCTCAGGACCCTGGAAAGCGCCCAGGAAGGTGTCCAGCTGGGCATTGTCGCTGGGATTCAGAGAGTAGAGAATGGTCTTGGGCAGGGCGTTCTCCTGGTACAGCTTGTCCAGAACCTTCGCCAGAGGTTCGCCGGAGGCGGTGACGGCGATGCAGTCGAAGCCGGTATCGGGGCCGAGCTTGTTGAACATAGCGGTGTTGGGGTTACGCAGGCAGGAGAAGTGGATCTGCATGACCCAGCCCCGCTTGGCGTATTCCCGGGCGCAGTGCAGCAACAGAGCGGTCTTATAGGCATCCACTTCCCGGACGGTCAGAGCTTCGCCGGCCATGCCCTTCTTGAAGATGGCGGTCAGCTCCTCGTCGGTAGCCTCCACGTAGGGCACGTAGCCCAGGCCGTGGTCGGAAGCCCGGCAGCCGTTGGCGGCAAAGTGGTCGATACGAGCGGTCAGCGCCTTGCGGACGCAGCCGATGCAGCCGAATTCGAAGCCAACCACTTCCTCCAGCTTGTGCATATATTCCACAAAGGTGGGCTTCTCAATGTCCAGAGCCTTGTCAGGACGGAAGGAGGGGCAGACCTTGGTGGTCATGGTGGGGTCGGCAGCCAGCTTGGCGTGGAACTCCAGGGAGTCGGTGGGGTCATCGGTGGTGCCCACCATGAACACGTTGGACTGACGGATCAGGCCACGGGCGGTCATGTTGGGGTCGTTTTGCAGCTTGTCATTGGCCAAGTTCCACACTTCCTCAGCGGTGTTGCCGTTGAGCACGCCCTCGTAGCCGAAGTAGCGCTTCAGCTCCAGGTGGCACCAGTGGTACATGGGGTTGCCGATGCACTTGGGCAGGGCCTCGGCAAACTTCTGGAACTTCTCCCGGTCGGGAGCATCGCCGGTGATGTACTTTTCTTCCACACCGTTGCTGCGCATCACACGCCACTTGTAGTGGTCACCCCCCAGCCAAACCTGGGTGATGTTCTCAAAACGGCGGTCCTCCCAGATTTCCTGGGGGTTGATGTGGCAGTGGTAGTCCAGAATGGGCATCTTGGATGCATAATCGTGATACAGGACCTTAGCGGTGTCGTTGCTCAGCAGAAAGTCCTGGTCCATAAATTGTTTCATGGGAATTACCATCTTTCCTTTTAGATTTGTACGGGGCGTCAGGGCCGCCAGCCAGTGCGTGTTAGGTGCGGTGGGTGTCGCCACTGCCCTTCGCCCGCTCGGTATCGCTACTGCGGTAGGGGTTGCCCCATACCGTGGGGGCGGCAGGGCCGCCAGCCAATGCGTGCCAGGTGCGGTGCGCATTCCAATTATGCTGTCTTTGCGAAGAAGCGAAGCGACTGTGGCAATCCGCTCCCCTATTGTCCTGCGGACACGCCCCTGGCGGGGCGGACACCACATCCGACCCGCCGTGGGCGGGCCACCTTCTCCTCAGGGAGAAGGCTTCTCGCAGTGTGCCGCCCTTGGCTCTCCCGTTGGGAGAGCTGGCCAAAATCTTTGATTTTTGACTGAGAGGACTCTCTCCGCCCAGTGTGTGCACTGGGCACCTCCCCCCCCAGAGGGGGAGGCAAGGTTGTTGCTGGGAATTAGAACCAGTCAGCGTAGCCCAGGGAGATCAGGTAGTCACGGCTGTCACGCAGGCAGTCGAAGGGGTCACGGCCGTAGGAGTCATCCTGCTCGATGAGGAAGTACTCAGCGCCGCTCTCCAGACCAGCCTCGATGCAGGCCTTCAGGGGCAGGTTGCCCTGGCCCAGCTCAGCGAACTGCACGGGCTCAGCGAAGAAGGCCTTGGAGAACTTCTTCATGTCGAAGCCTTCGCTCATGTCGGGCATGTTCACGTTGGCAATGCGGTAGTCCTTCAGGTGCAGCAGACGGACAACGCCGGCGTACTTCTTGATGAATTCCACGGGGTTTTCACCGCCGCGCTGAATCCAGTGGGTATCCAGCTCGAAGCCCAGGTGAGGAGCATTCTGACGCAGCACATCCAGCAGGTACTCGCCGTTGACCTTCATGAACTCCATGTGGTGGTTGTGGTAGTACAGGTCGATGCCGTCTTCCTTCAGCTTCAGAGCGTACTCCTCAGCCTGCTTGGCGAAGTCGATGCACTTTTCCACGCTGCCGATGGCGTTCATGGGCATCATGCCAATCCGGAACATGTCGCAGTTCAGGGTGCGGGCATCGTCCAGCATCTTCTTGTAGTCATCGGGGTTGCACAGGTACTCGCCGGGCATACCGGGGACCATGGGGGCCACGGCAGCGGTCAGGGAGGAGATGTTGAAATTCAGCTCGTCGATGGCACGGCGGAAGCCGGCCACGTTCTCCTTGGTCATGGGGACCTGAGAGACCTCAGCACAGTGGTAGCCCAGGTCAACCAGCTTGCCCATCACTTCAAAGGGCTCAAAGCTGGGCATCTTGGCAGGGGCGATGGTGGACATCTGAACGCCGATCAAACCTTTTTTGCTCATGGGAATGCACTCCTTTTGTTTTGTATAAATTTTGTGGGAAACACCAGCGGGAAACAGGTTACAGCGTAACCAATGCGTTGGTGTTTGCAGAATGGAAAATGTTGTCCATCAGCCGGATGACCATAGCGCCATCGCGGATGTGGATATAATCATCGGTATTTTCTGCCACGGCCTTGTAGAACCGGGCAATGAGCCGGGCGTGGGAAGCACCGTAGTAGAACTTGATGCTTTCCAGCTTGGGCGCCTGCACCAGCACTTCACGGCTGGAATCCGGGTGGATGCGGTAGAGGGTGTTGTCCTCAATGTGGAACACGCCCTTTTCCATGGCGACCCGGATCTGGACGGATTCGTTGATCCAGTTGTTGTTGGTGGCGAAGAACAGGCCGTTGGCTCCGTTGGCAAACTCCAGCCGAGCAACAACGTCGCCCTCTACCTCCACACCAAGGTCGTTGGTCTGGCCCACCACGGCGTGGAGCTTGGTAATATCGCCGCAGAGGTAGTACAGCAGGTCCAGGGTGTGCAGGGACTGGTTAATCATGGAACCGCCGCCGGCATACTTCCAGGTGCCACGCCAGGGCTTTTCCTCGTAGTAGCCCCGCTCCCGCCGCCAGGGCACAAAGCCACGGGCGCCGATGACCTTGCCGTATTCGCCGGAGTCGATGATCTTCTTCAGCGCTTCGGTGGTTTCGTTCATTCGGTTTTGCAGGCACACGCCGATTTTGACTTCGGGGTGATCCCGCTCCAGCTGGCAGAACAGCTCCGCCTGCTGGGAGTTGAGGGCGATGGGCTTTTCGCAGAAAACGTTGAAGCCCATTTCCACCAGCTCTTTGGTGACAGGGTAGTGCAGATAATGGGGTAGCAGATTGTGGACCACGTCGGGCTTGACTTCCTGCACCATCTGATGATAGTCGGTGTAGAATTTGACGCCTTCGGGCACTTTTTTTGCCAGGGCCTCGTTGACATCACAGATCGCTGCCAGTTCCATGCCGGGGTTGCCGGCAATGGCATCGATATGGACAGCGGAGATGGTGCCAAAGCCGATGATTGCAGCTTTCATCATGTCGCAGCTCTCCTTATGGGTAAGGCCCACAGCGGCGGGAGCCGCCGTGGGCCTAAGATCAGAATGAATTAGTCACGGACAGGGAACTTGCCTTCGGCGGCAATCAGCTTGTTCAGCTCGGCGTTGTAGGCTTCCTCGTCGCAGGGCAGGTCGACAGTCTTGCCGGTCCATGCGGACAGCTGGGAAGCGTTGGCCAGACGGACGCCCATGATGCCGTCTTCACCGGGAGCCAGCAGGGGAGAGCCGGTCAGCACGTGCAGAGCGAAGTTCTCCATCACGGTGCCGTGCTGCACGCCCCAGCCGTCGGTGTTCTCGAAGGTCTCGACTTCGTACAGACCGCCGCTGCCGTTGCTGCGGGTCAGCATCACCAGCTCCATCATGGAGATGTTCTGGTTCATGTAGTCCTCGTCAACCCGCTTGCCGTCCTTGGCCATGCGGTAGACGGTAGCCTTCTTGCTGTCCTCAACCACGATCTTGCCGCCGTCCAGGTCGATTTCCAGGCGGTCGGTGCCGATGGCATCGTGGGTGCAGGTGATGAAGGTGCCGGTAGCGCCGTTGGCGTACTCGGTCAGGATGGTGACGTCGTTCTCAACAGCGATGTCACGATGGCAGCCGTTGATGTTCTTGGAAGTGACCTTGGTGGGAACGCCGCAGATCCACTGCCACAGGTCCAGCTGGTGGGGAGCCTGGTTGACCAGCACGCCGCCGCCTTCGCCGCCCCAAGTGGCACGCCAGGCGCTCTGACGGTAGTAGGAATCGGGACGCCACCAAGTGTTGATGATCCAGTTGCTGCGGCGAATCTGGCCCAGCTCACCGGACTCCACGATCTCCTTGATCTTCTGGTACAGCTTGTTGGTGCGCTGGTTGAACATGATGCCGAAGGAGACCTCGGGGTGAGCCTTGGAGCAGTCGATCATCTTCTGAACGTCGGAAGCCCGGACACCGGCGGGCTTTTCGCCGATGACGTGCATGTTGTGCTCCATAGCGTAGATGGCCATCTCGTGGTGCAGGTAGTGAGGAACGGTGGTGATGACGGCATCGCAGTTGCCGGAAGCAATCATCTCCTTGTAGTCCTCGTAGACGGGCACATCGGGGTACTTGGCCTTAGCAGCCTCCCGCTTGGCGGGGTCGATGTCGCAGATAGCGCCCAGTGCGCAGTGAGGGGGAATCTCAGCGGCGGGCATACCAGCGAAAGAGGCGGTGCCGGTCAGGATGTTGCAGTAGCTGCTGCCCTGGGTACCGTAACCGATGATACCATAACGAATCTTGTCCATGTTGCATTCTCCTTACTCTTTTTGAAAAAGTGGGCGGTTCCACCCCGGAGGGCAGAACCCGGTTTTCTTTTCGCAGCTGATGACTGCGGAAAATTTGGGGTTAGATGGCGTTCAGAATGTCCATCAAGGCGTGGTACTGCATGGCATAGCCTTCAGCGCCGTCCTTTGCCTTGTTGTGGGAGATGATCTTGCTGGCATCCTCTGTCTCCAGACTTTGCAGGGTGGAGAACAGCACCAGGTGGGGCTCCAGGGTCAGGAAGCCCTGATAGCCGTCTTCCCGGATGATTTTCTTCAGCAGCTGCGGGATCTGACCGTCGCCGGTGCCGCAGAGCACGTTTTCATTGTTGCCCTTGGCAGCATCCTTAATGTGGATGTAAACCACATGCTCCTTCAGCAGCTCCCAGCACTGGGCGGTGTCCTCGCCGCACTGAACAAAGTTGGCGAAGTCAAAAGCGGCCTTGAAGTGGGGGCTGGCCAGGCGATCCAGAATCACCTTGCAGCGGCGGGCAATGTCACCGTAGATTTCCTTCTCATTCTCGTGAATCAGAATGACATCGTACTTTTCCGCCACCTTGGCAAAGCCGGCCAGCTTCTCGATGACCTGCTCGGTGAAGTCGTCGGGGTTGCGGTCCTTGGGCATCCAGAAGCTGAACATCCGGATGTAGCGGCAGCCACAGCTGTTGCAGATGCGGCACAGGGTGTCCAGCTGCTGCAACTGCTTTTCGTAGGCGGCCTGGTCGTCAATGTCAATTTTGCCAATGGGGCTGCCCAGGGAAGAGATCTTCACGCCAGCTTCTTCCAGCCGGGGCTGGATGCTCTGCTGGAACTCCTCCAGGGTATAGTCGGCAATGCCCTTGCCGTCGGCGGCCCGCAGGCAGATATAGTGCATCCCCAGCTCCTTGACCACCTTCAGCTGCTGGTCCAGGTCGGGGTGGATCTCATCGGCAAAGCCAGAGATCACGATATGATCCATCATGGGTCAATGCGCCTCCTTTTTATGGTTTTCACAAAATAGGAGCAGCATTTTTGTGCAGGTTGTACAAATGCCTAAGGAAGTCCCCAGTAGCCCCTATTCTTTTTGTATACATCCACCATGATAGCATACTTTTTTGCAAACTTCATTGCAAAAGTTGCTTGACACTTTGCAAATCTTGCTGTATGATGTGGGAAAAAAGAGAGAATTGGGACTGCTTTGACAGCTCTTCAGAAAGGATTTTTTTCATGCCTACCAAGCCGCAGCGCTTTGAGACCCGGCAGTATATGCGCCGGGACAGCTTTGAAATTTTCCGCTATAAGGATGCCTATCTCAAGGAAGTGGCCCTGCATCACCATGACTTTTATGAGATTTACTTTTTCCTGTCCGGCAATGTACAATATAATATTGAAAGCCGCAGCTATTTGCTGACGCCCGGGGATATTCTGCTCATCAGTCCCATGGAGCTGCACCAGCCGGTGTTTTCCCAGGAGCAGCGGGATTATGAGCGAATCGTGCTGTGGATCAACCAGCGGTACCTGGCGGAGCTGTCGCCGCCGGGAGAGAATCTGGCAGCCTGCTTCGATACCACGGCCCCGGGTCACACCAATCTGCTGCGGCCCAGCAATGCCCAGCGGCAGCTGCTGTCGTTTCAGCTGGAGCAGCTGACCCGGGAATCCCAGTCCCAGGACGAATACAGCGGCATTGCCTCCCTGACCTACATGGCCCAAATTCTCATCAGTCTGAACCGGTTGGCGGCGGCTACATTCCACGCCCCCCAGGCGCGGCCGGTTTCGGATTCCGTGGTATACAATGTGCTGGCCTACATCAACGAGCATTATTCTGAGGCGCTGACTTTGGACGATTTGGCGAACCGCTTTTTCATCAGCAAGTACCACCTGTCCCGGGAGTTTGGGCGGCTGGTGGGCACTTCGGTCCACCACTACCTGATTCAGAAGCGCCTGGCCATGGCCAAGCAGATGATGTCCGGCGGCATGGCCTCGTCGGAGGTGTACCAGCACTGCGGCTTTGGAGATTATTCCAATTTCTACCGTGCCTTTAAGGCGGAGTACCAAATCACCCCCAAGGAATTCGCCGCCCGGCTGAAAACCCCGCCGGCAGCGCCCCTGGGCCACCTGCTCCGGGACCAGGCAGACGTGGCCAGCCGGGGCGAAGGCTGGCATGGGACACAAAAATGACCAGCCAATTTTGTGAGAAATCCCCTGTTGACAGGAATATTGAATTGTGATATTTTTGCCATAGAAAGAACAAATGTCTTCCTGGCAAGAACATATGAAACACGCTCAGCAAAGGAGGACAACATGAAGAAAGTCATTACACTCGTTTTAGCGCTGCTGTTGTTGGCAAGTATTCTGGCAATGCCGGCAGCTGCCACCACGCCTGTGCAGGCCCGCTACCCGTCTCCACCTTGCAATAAATGTGGAGGAACTAGCCGCGCTTATTCTTTCGGAAATGATTTTATCGGACACTATGTGATGCTGAAATGTGACTCTTGTGGTTATATGTGGAAGGTATATGACTAAAATCTGTATTCAGAATGTTTTCGTTAGTGTGGCGAGCAGGGGCTGGAAGATTGCCCCTGCTTTCATTTATATCAAGAGGTCTTGCGATATGAGGAGATTGTTTGCTTTGGCATTTCTTTTAATCTTCTCCCTGCTGCTGGGGTGTTCTCCGCAGCCCCAAGGGGATGAAAATGTGCTGTGGGTGCTGACGGAACAGTCCAAAACCGACGGCATGAATTTGCAGGCGCAAATGGCGGCGCAGACCTTTCAGCAGGACCATCCCCAGATGCAGGTGCGCCTTGAGATTCTTCCACCTCAGGGAGAAAATCGGAGAGACCGGCTGAAGCAGCTGCGCAGCCAGATTATGGCGGGGGGCGGGCCGGATGTCTATCTGCTGCCTGCGGGAGAGGCACTGCTGCTGAATTGCGACGAGAGCTGGCGGCTGGAATCAGGCCCCCACTACCCGGAGATAGAGCCGCTGTTTCCCGATGTGAGCCAGGCCATCCAGAACCGGCTGTTTTATGACATTGCCGATTTTTACCAGGCGGACACAGACCTGGGCCAGGAGGCTTTGCAGCCGGATATTATGGCGGCGGGCTGCCGGGGAGACCAGCGGTTTGTGCTGCCCCTGCGTTTTGATATGCCGGTGCTGTTGACGGACCCCGCTTGCTGGGAGCAGTGGGGGATTTCGGCGGCGTTTTTCCAGCAGAGCGCCTTGGAATTGGCAGAGAGCGCCGTGAAAATGGAGAACCCCCGCATGGCTATGGGGCTGAGCGCACCGACGGATTTTCAGTGGTTGGGAAGACCCATTGATTATGCAGCGGGAACACTGCTGATTTCTCCGGAGGAAATCGGCCGTTATCTGTCTTTGTACCAACAGTGGCGGCAGCGGACAGTGCAGCCTATGGAGGAATTGCTGGAGCAGGCATACCAACAGACTATTGAGACGGAGATTCAGTACTATCAAAGCCGGAATCCTGAAAAAACCAGGGAGGAAGTCATCCAGGAGAATCCCCAGTGGGAGATGGTGTTCCGAAGAAATCTGGCTGACTTTAACGAGCTGCAATCCTATATATATTCCAACTGGCTTTGGAATTTGGCTGGATTCCCGATTTTTCAGAGTATTTTGACGGAAAGTATGCACAGCGCCAGAATTTTCCAGGGTATGGGTTGGACGCTGGAGATGTACCCCCTGCGGACGGTTCGGGGGGAAACCACCGCCACCATCACCTACTGGGGGGCGGTGGGCGGCGGAAGCAAGTGCCCGGAGCTGGCCTATGAATATCTGCGCAGCTTCCTGACAGAGTATTACCAGTGGGACATTTACCGCCCCCGTGTTAAAAAGGAGGGGCCGTTTTGGGAGTGGCCCCCGGAGCCGCAGACCCAGGGCATGGTGGAAAACAGCTGGCCCGTCCGGGTAAAGGGGTCTGTGCCGCTGCTTTGGGACAATATGCTGTATCAGTACCAGGGCGCCGGAGGGACGGATGGCGGCGCACCAGGAAGGATGAAAGCGGTGAAGCGGCCGGGCCTGCCCATGACCGATGCCCAGGTGCCGGTGCTGGCGATGCCCATTGACCAGGTCGTTTTCCCCATCCATCTTCCCCAGGAGAAATCTCTGGCTCACGTACTGGAACAGCTGAACCACCCCGACGGAACCCCCACGGACGCTGACATCGATGCCCTGGCTCAGGAGGTGTGGCAGAATCTATGGTGGCACATGGCCGAGGGGTGAGAGGAGGACGAACCATGCATTCTGCAAAACTGGAAAAGCGAAATACCCGGGACGGGCTGCTGCTGGTGGCGCCGTTGGTGCTGGGCTGTCTGGTCTTTTTTGCTCTGCCCTTTGTGCTGGTGCTGCTCCATGCGGTGATGAACGGCGTGGGGCAGGCCCGGGAGTTTGTGGGCCTGGGGAATTTCCGGGATATGCTGGGCAACCAGGTGTTCCGCCTGGCCTTCGGCAATACTATGAAATTTCTGGCGGTGGGTCTGCCGCTGATCATGGTGCTGGCTATGGCCATTGCCCTGCTGCTGAAAAATCAGGCCAGCCGCCATGAGCTGCTGAAATCCGTGCTGATGCTGCCGTATATCATGCCGGTGGTGGGCACGGTGCTGCTGGTGGAGCTGCTCTTTGCCGAAACGGGGCTGCTGAACCGGGGCCTGTACACCCTGGGACTGCCTGTGGAGGACTGGCTTCACAGCGAGGCTGCCTTTGCTATCGGCGTGGGGGTGTACCTGTGGAAAAATACAGGATACAGCGTGATTCTGCTGCTGTCGGGCCTGGTGACCATTCCCCAGGAGCAGTATGCCGCCGCCAGTCTGGACGGTGCCAACGGCTGGCAGCAGCTGTGGCACATCACCATTCCCCAGTTGTGGAACACCCTGTTTTTCACGGCAGTGTTTTCTTTGATCAATGCCTTTAAGTGCTTTCGGGAGATTTTTCTCATCGGCGGCACCCATCCCCACACCAGCATCTATATGCTTCAGCACCTTATCAACAATGCCTTTGAAAAGCTGAATTTCCCCAAGCTGGCGGTGGCCTCGGTGCTGCTGCTGGCGGTGCTGGTGACGGTGTTTGCTCTGGGATACAGCTGGGTCACAGGGAAGGAGGCGTACAAAGAATGAAGAGAAGAACGGTTCGTTCCTTTGCCGTGTCCCTGCTGCTCACCGCCGTGTGCCTGGTGCCCTTTTTGTACATCCTGGGAAAGAGCTTTTTAACCGGCGACGGAACGCCGACTCTGGCCAACTATTACCAGATTTATCTGGGACAGGGGCAGTATTTGCTCCGTTTTTGGAAAAGCCTGGCCCTGGCCCTGCCCATTGCCGCATTGCAGACGGTGGTCTCTGTATTGGCGGGCTTTGGCTTTGCCAAGTGCCGCTTTCCTCTGCGCAGAACCCTGTTTTTCCTGCTGATGGTGCTGATGATCCTGCCCCTGCAAGTGACCCTGGTGCCCAACTACATGGTGCTGAAAGAAATGGGACTGCTGAACACCTGCTACGCCCTGGTGCTGCCGGCGATCTTTGTGCCCCTGGGGACATTCATTATGACCCAGAGCTTTCAGGCCATTCCGGGGGAAGTGCTGGAGGCGGCCCGGCTGGATGGCTGCACCACCCTGGGCATCATCCTGCGGGTGGCTGTGCCGATAAACAAAAGCGGCCTGGTGTGCACCGCCCTGCTGTCCTTCCTAGATGGGTGGAACATGGTGGAGCAGCCCGTTGTCTATCTGGAGTCGTTTTCCCAATACCCCTTTGCGGTGGCGCTGGCCTCGGTGCCGCCCAGGGAGCAGACCCTGCTGCTGGCGGCCTGTGTGCTGGTGGTACTCCCGCCGATACTCCTGTTTGCCTACTACAACCGGGAACTGGTGGAGGGCATCTGTATAGGGGGTGAGAAGTAACCATGAAGCAAACGATTCGCTATCTGGCACTGCTGCTTCTGTATGTGCTGACTGCCTGCACCATGCTGTCTCAGAAAATCGAGGCCCAGATGGACACCCAGGTGGAGGTGGTGCGGCGTACCCCAAACAATACCCAAACCTCCGTCCCCATCCGGGCGGTGTTTACCGACGAAGCCGGGGACCATCTCTATGAAATCCGGGATGACGGCGGCTGGGAGAGCGGTTTGCGGTTTTATGAGGTGGCGGACTTTAGACCCACGTGGGCCTTCGATGCGGTGGAGCTGGTTGGTACGAGACCCTATACCTTTGTGCTTTCGGCATCCAAAACGCCGGTGGTGGGGAAACGAGTGACGGTTGTCCAAAACTTTGAAACCGGGCCGGATACATACCTGCTGGTGTATGGCCGCCTGTTTCCCCAAAAGCTGGAATTTGCCCAGGGACTGCATCTGGTGGGGAAGACCCGGAACAGTGTCCTGCTGGAAACCCAGAGCGGCACATTCCCGTTCTTCCCCCACAGCCTGAAAACCACCACCAACGCAGCGGATCTGGCGGTGCAGCTGTTCAGCCTGACGGAGGCAAATGCCCTGCTGCGGGAGCTGCCAAAGGCAGCGCTGGCAGGAGCAGTGGTGTTGGCGGGATTTGTGCTGCTGGCAGTGTCCTGGCCCCTGTTTTCCAGGGACCATCGGGGTGTGCTGGCGGTCAATTTGCTGCTGGCGGCCCTCTGCCTTGGTGCACTGGCGTGGCTTCTGGGCGGAATAAGCCTTCCGTCGTCCATGCTGCCCCCGGAGAGCATCTTCGATGGGGCTTACTACCAGAGGGAGTATGCCTTGCTGCTGGAACAGCTGACGGCTTTCCCGGAGTACCGTGCAGACCTGGCACAGACCATGCATCAGGTGCGCAGCAGTCTCCCGGGGGCCTTCTGGACTGCCCCTGGGGCAGCTGTCGGCCTGCTGGCGGCAGAGTGGCTGGCAGGGATGCTTGCGGGGCGCAGGGAACGGAAGCGCCCAAAGCGGCTGAAATGAAAAATTTCCGGCCAGCTAAGGCCGGAAATTTTTTTAGGCATCTTTTTCGTGCTGCAGGAATTTGCCGGGGGTGACCCCCACTTCTCGCTTGAACTTTTTGATGAAGTAGAAATAGTCGTGAAAGCCCACGGCTTCGCTGATTTCGTTCAGAGACAGCTTGGTGGTTTTCAGCAGCTCCTTAGCCTTGTTCATCCGCAGCTCGGTGATGTACTGGGTGTAGGTCAGCCCGGTTTCGTTTTTGATCAGCTGGCTGATGTAGGAGGAGTTCAGGTGGAACTCCTGGGAGATGGTTTTTAAGGAGATGTCCGCTGCGTAATTCTGCTCCAAGTAGCCCAGAATTTTTAAGAAACTGCTGGTGGCGGCGGCAGGGGCCTTTTCCTGAGAGACTTTAAGCGACTGGCTGAATTCCTCCAACACCTCGGACAGACTGCGGTATTCCGCCGCCATCTGCTCAAAGCCGTAGAGATAGGCTTCGTCATCGCCGTTGTTTTGCAGCGCTGGGGACATGGCAATATGGTTGAGCAGGCGCAGCGCAGTACGAACGTTCAAAATGGTGGAGCAGTTGGCCCGGCTCAGGGTATGCAGCCAGGCTTTCATCTCGCTGGGGCGGTCCTGGTAGGTGGCAAACTGGCGGAACAGATCTTCGGCCAGCCCCTCCTCCACCAGATTGGTGCACAGGGTGGGGGTGCCGTTGATGAAGTATTGCAGGGTCATCACCAGCACGTCATCAATGGCCGGGGCCAGGGCGGAGATGGGGTAGGGAGTCTCCGGCATGCCGATGCCGCTGCGGCCGGAGGCGAAGGCGATGATTTTGGCAGCTGCCGCACGATGGAACGGACGGCTGGAAAAATAGAGATACTTATGCTTGCCCACCTTATAAGATAGTGGTGCGCCCAGCTCCTTTTCGATGTTGTGCACGCCCACGGAGCCGGCCAAGTAAATGCGCTCGCCGTGGATGCCCAGCTTGGCAAAAATGGCCCGGACGGTGGCGGTGTCTCCCTCTTCAATGCGATCCAGGAGCGCATCGGCCCGGGTGGAGACCTGGCTGTAAGCTCTGCGGACGGCTCGAAGCAGGGTTTGGGAAAGCTGGGTGGTATCGATGGGTTTCAGGCAGTAATCCAGCACCTCCAAAGCGATGGCCTGCCGGGCGTACTCAAAGTCGCTGTACCCGGTGAGCAGGATAATGGGCAGATTCAGATTCCGCTGGCGAATCTGGCGGCACAGCTCCAGCCCGTCCATACCGGGCATCCGAATATCCGTCAGCAAAATGTCCACGGGATGGGTCTGGATATAGTGCAGCGCCTCCTGACCGTTGTGGGCCAAGGCGCAAATTTCCAGTCCCAGATCCTGCCAGGGAATGCCGGTTTGCAGATGGTTGAGAATATGGTTTTCGTCATCGGCAATCAATACGTTCATCATGGCTGACTGGCCTCCTGTGACAAAATCGGCAAATGCAGTGTCACCTGGGTGCCCTCTCCCGGGGTGCTGGAGAGGGTCAGGCCGTAGCTTTCACCGTAGGTTAGGCGAATGCGCTGGTGCACATTCAGCAGCCCCACATGGGGCAAGGTACTGTCCCGGCCGCTGAGGGGGCAGTCCAGTGCCTGCTGCAAACTCGCCAGGGTCTCCGCCGGGATGCCGACTCCGTCATCATACACACTGATCAAAAGCTGGTCACCTTCCTGCCGGGCACCGATGTAGATGGTGCCCGGTTCCATTTTTGGCTCGATGCCGTGGCAGATGGCGTTTTCCACCAGGGGCTGCAAAAGCAGCTTGGGAACCGGCAGACTGCGGACGTTTTCCCGGATGCTTTCCAGAATGTTCAGCCGGTCCGGGAAGCGCAGCTTTTGGATGGTTAGGTAGGCCCGGGTGATTTCCAGCTCGTCGGACAGCGGCACCACCGGCGCACCCTTTACATTGTGGCGAAGCAGTTTGCCCAGTGCCCCGGCGGCGCTGGCAATCTCCGGGGCGCTGCGCTCCACTGCCAGGGCCTGGATGGTCTCCAGGGTGTTATAGAGGAAGTGGGGATTGATTTGGCTGCGCAGATAGTCCAGCTCCGCCTGCTTCAGCCCCAGTTGGGTCTCATAGAGGCTGACGGTGGCCTGCTGCAACTCTTGGTTGAGCCGGACCTGCTTTTCCCGCAGGGTGTTGAAGGATTGGGTGACATTCATCAGTTCTTCGCAGCCCTCCAATTCCAGCGGCGGCAGTTCCTGGGACAGGGGAGACACCGTCACCAGGTCAATGTGCCGGGAAAGCTGCCGCAGAGGGCGGACAATGCTGCGCAGAATCAGGTGCATCAGCCACAAAATCAGGAGGAATGCCAACAGCGTGACACCCACCAAAATGGCGGTGGTCTGCATGACGTTGCTGTTCAGCTCGTGGCGGTTCATCACGCTGAGCATATACAGCCCCGTATCGGGAATCTGCTTGGTGTATACCAGAAAATCCGGTGTCTCAAAGTGGTCCGGCAGGGTTTCGGTACGCTCCATGGTCTTTTTCATTTGCGCCAAAATTTCTGCGCACTCTGTTTCGGTGCAGTTAAAAGGAAAGGCGGTGTTTTTCTGGTCCACAAGCAGAAAATAGACGGAGGTATCGTCACTGGTGGGCAGGGTGATGGAGGATTTTGCCGGGTCGATGGACAGAAGGATGCAGCCTAAGTACTGGCCATACAGGGTGGGGTCGTGCATACCATATACATTGTGGCCGAACACCAGTCGCAGCGTGGGGTCCTTTTTCTGGGTGGTCAAGGGGGAGGTGTACAGGCCAAAGCAATGGGAGCCGTAGGTTCCTTGCAGCTCGTCACAGAACTGGCGCAGCGTTTGGGCATCAAAGAAATTGGACCAGGTCATGGATGGCGAGCAGAGGGCGATTTCGGACAAATCCCGGTTCATCAGGCTGTAAGAGGTGAATTGGGACCGCAGGGAAGCCAGGTATTCCGGCGTTTGCGCAGAATAGGGGGAATAGAGCATTTTTTCGATGGTTTCGTCAAACAGGAGGCTGTTGGACAGGGCATCGATTCGCTCAAAGAGAAATTCCACCTCGGCGTTGAACTTTTCGGCGGTGTTGGCGGCATAGGCCTGGGCGTTTTTCATGGTCAGACTGTCGATGGCCTGATAGCACAGCGAAGCCAGCACCAGTCCCAGGGCCAGCAGGCAGTACAGCACGAAGCGAAACTGCTTCATAATGGGCTTGTGGAAAAGATTCACAGCGGCACCTCCCTTGTTCTACTGGGCATTATAGCACCTTTTGGGCCGGATGAGAATGGACAAAGGCAGGCTGAACCTAAAAAAATTCCATATTTATCCGAAAATTCTATACACATTCTATAAACACCAAAGAATATTCCATTTTCTTTTTGTAAATTATATCCTTTTGTCCATACCATTTGCCGGCTGCGGGACGTATAATAAGGGCACAAGGGCGGCAAAGCCCAAGAGAAAGGGGCGTGCAGTCCTATGAGCGAACTTGCCAAACGTCAGCAATCCAAGCTGCATCGGTTTCTTCAGCGGCTGCGAAATGACTGGCTGCTATATGCCTTACTGCTGCCGGTGCTGATTTGGTATGTGGTATTCTGCTACCTGCCAATGGGCGGCATCACCTTGGCATTCCGCAATTATCGCTATGATACTGGCCTGTGGCACAGCCCATGGGTGGGCATGGAGCATTTTAAGCGGATGTTTGCCGATGCGGAATTTTGGCGGGCGTTCAAGAATACCCTGATTTTTAGTCTGGGACGCCTGGTGTTCCATTTTCCCATTCCCATCCTTGTGGCGGTGCTGCTGAACGAAATTCGCCAGCCTCGGGTGAAGAAATTCTTCCAGACGATTTTCACCTTCCCCCACTTCATCTCCTGGGTGGTGCTGTCGGGCATCCTCATCAACATGTTTGCCTCCAACGGTGTCATCAACCAGGTGCTGGGCGCGCTGGGATTTGAGGATGTGGCGCCGCTGATGTCCCAAACCTCCTTCCGTCCATTTATTTGGATTTCCAATATCTGGAAGGAATTTGGCTGGGATTCCATCATTTACATGGCGGCCCTTACCAGCATTGACCAGCAGTTGTACGAAGCTGCCAGCATCGACGGTGCCAACCGCTTCCAGAAAATGCTCCATGTGACCTGGCCCGGCATCCGGGGAACGGTGTGCATCATGCTGATCCTGCAAATCGGCAGCATTATGGGCGGCGCATCCTTCGACCAAATCTTCAATCTGTACTCTGCGCCTGTTTATCCCGTTGCGGATATCATCGATACCTATGTCTACCGCCAATCCTTCAGCGTGGGTACGAACTTTGGTTATACCACTGCGGTGGGTCTGCTGAAGTCCGTCATCGGTGTTGTGATGGTCTGGAGCGCCAACAAGGTCACCACCAAGATGGGCGAGACCGGACTGTTCTAAGGAGGGGTGTACCATGGATTCTCTCAAAAAGCATAAGCTTTCTGCCTTCGACATTATTTTGTACATCGTGTTTGGCATACTGGCGCTGATGACCCTGTATCCATTTTACAACGTGCTGATTGTGTCGCTGTCCAACACGGTGACCAGCGCCAAGTATTCCCCGTACCTGTACCCCCATGTCTTTGACTTGACCGGCTATAAGGCCATTATCAAGGATGTCTATTTCTTCCGCTCTTTAGCAACCACCCTGTTTGTCACCATTGTGGGCACGTCGCTGAACATGATTTTTTCCGTGACGGCGGCATATGTGCTCAGCAAGAAGCGGCTGATGGGCCGACGGTTCTTCCTCAGTGCGATTTTGTTCACCATGCTGTTTTCCGGCGGCTTGATTCCCACTTATCTTGTCATTTGCGATTTGGGACTGTATAATTCGGTATGGAGCATGATTCTGCCTACCTTGATCAGCACCTACTACCTGATTATTATGAAGAACTATTTTGCCAGCCTTCCGCCCAGCCTGGAGGAGGCGGCCCGCATCGATGGTGCCAACGAGTTTACCATCCTGACAAGAATCTATGTTCCCATCTCCAAGCCCTTTATGGCGACATTTGCGCTGTTCTATGCGGTGGAGCGGTGGAACTGCTGGTGGGAAGCCTTCCTGTACATCAACGATAAGAACATCAAGCCCCTGCAAATCTACCTGCGGGACATTCTGGTGAGTTTCAACACCCAGCTGGGAAGCCAGGCGCAGAATATGCTCTCCGGCGACAAGGTGTTTGTTCAGTCGGTGCAGATGGCGGCCATTGTGGTCACGATGGTTCCCATTTTGTGCCTGTATCCCTTCCTTCAGAAGTATTTCGTCAAAGGTGTCATGATCGGCTCGGTCAAAGAGTGACAAGCCGTGAATAAAATTAAAAGGAGAGTTGAACATGAAAAAAGCAAAACGGATTTTGGCCCTGACCTTGTCTCTGGTTTTGGCACTGGGACTGCTATCTGGCTGCGGCGGCAATTCTGCCCCCGCTGAAACAGCTGCACCTCAGGCAGCGCAAACCCCGGCAGCACCCGAAGAGAAGCCCACAGAAAAGCCGGAAGAGGCTGTCAAGCCCGTGGAGATCACCGTCGCCATTTGGGGCGCTGAGGACGGCCTGGCCAATCCGGATGACCCCATCCTCAAGCAGATCGAAGCCAAGACCGGTGTCCGTCTGGTTCCTCAGAACGTGACCTGGGATGATGCAGAGCAGAAGATTCAGCTGTGGGCCACCAACGGCCAGCTGCCGGACCTGTTCGCCGGTGACTTTGTTGCCAAGACCTTCTTCGGCAACTGGGTGGAGCAGGGCGTTATCCGGGCACTGCCGGATGACCTGACTCCCTACCCCAACCTGGCTGAGCATATGCAGATGGAGCGCGCCCAGGCTGCTGCCCGGGACGGCAAGTTCTACATGATTCCCCGTACCACTTATGGCGACATCAGCTACAGCGTCCTCGACCGCAACGTGGTCTACCGCTGGGACCTGGCTCAGGCTGCCGGCGTAACCAAGGAACCGGAAACCTATGAGGAATTCAGCGACATGATCAAGAAGATCATCGAAGCAGACCCCGAGGGTAAGAATGTCTCCGGTATGACCCAGGCGCTGCCGGAGCTGATCGGCGGCTTCATCTACCCCTCCGCCGGTATCGTGGATAAAAAGTGGGTCGCCGACGAGAACGGTAAGTTTGTTCCCAGCTATTTCGCCAGCCGGGATAACCTGGTGGATGCCATGCAGCTGGCTCGGGATATGTATACCGACGGCGTGATTGAGAAGGACATCGCCCTGGCAAAGCTGGAAACCAGCAAGGAAAAGTATCTGCAGGGACAGAGCGCAGCCATGGTCTTCGCTTGGTCCGGCCCGGCAGGCCTGTACAACAACATCGTCCGGGACTACGAGGCACTCTATGGTGAGGGCAGCTTCCTGGAGGACAACCGCATTGCAAAGCTTTACCCCGCTAAGGACGGCAACAAGTACTACTTTGTGGATACCGAAGCCTGGTCCGAAACTTACATCTCTGCCAAGGTAGACGACGAAAAGATGGCCGGCATTTGCCGCCTCTTTGATTACCTCTACTCCGAGGAAGGCAGCCGTCTGGTGTTCTGCGGCTTCGAGGGCGAGGACTATGACGTGGTTGACGGCAAGGTGGTTATGAAGGAGGGCGTTGTGCTGGGCGACAAGTACACCTACTGCAATGTCAATTCCAATATGACCAGCCTGGCTATGTGGAATCCGGAATCCTGGGATCCCAGCTTCCCCTCCACCATTCCCAGCGAGTATCGTGAGCTGAACGTGGCCCGTCATCAGGACGCTGTGGAAAACGGCACCCTGCCCACCTACTATGACGGCGTGATGTTCCTGACCACCCCGAAGAAGGACGCCTTCGTTTACAACACCAACGACGATCTGCTGCAAATCATGATGGGCAACGAGCCTGTTGACAAGATGGTGGACGATCTGCTGGCAAACTACGAAGCAAAGGGCCTCAGCGCCATGCTGGAGGAAGTCAATGCCGCCGCTGCCCAGCTGGGCATTCAGGCAAAGTAAATCAAACCCCTGGCCAAAACGGCAACGCACCAGGAGGTTGGGGCTTGCCCCAGCCTCCTGGCTTCGCCGTTTCTTTAATACAAAATATGGAGGAATTACCATGGAAACCTTGCTCGGCGCCATTTCCCAACGAGAGGAATTTTTCTACCCCGACACCCCTCTTTCTGCCCTGCCGGAGCGGCTGCACCTGGTCATGGCGAAAAACGGCCGTCCCGGGATTCAGCTGCTGCTGAAATCCCAGGAGGAAAGCCTGCCCATTGCCCTGGAAGGGGGCTATTTTACCGGGGAGTTTTTCGCCATGCACGCCATTCCCGTGGAGTATAACACCGGCAACGGAGAGGACCAGGGCGGGGCCATGGTGCTGCTGCCGGAAAAGAAGCCGGACTATGCCACCCGGCTGGCCCCGTTCCAGGTCTACGACTGCTTGGAGCCGGTGGCGGACGGCCAAATTCCTATCCGGGATGGTCTGGCAGCGGCCTATATCTGCCTGATCCCGGAGGAGCAGATTCAACCGGGGACATACCAGACCGTGCTGACTTTGGGGGCATACCGCTGCACCTTGGAAATCCAGGTGTTCGATGTGGCCATCCCCATGGACACCTTCCCGGTGACCAACTGGTTCAGCCTGGATGCCATCTGCCGTCTGCACCGGGTGGAGGCGGGGACGGAGGCCTTCTATGCCATGGTCCGCAAGTATGCCGATGCCATGCGGCGGCTGCACCAGACCATGTTCTACATCGAGCTGGATGACACCTGCGTGGTCAGCCGCAACCCTTACCGCTTTGATTTTTCCTACCTGCGGCCGCTGATTCAGTGCTTCTTTGATGCAGGCATGCAGACCCTGGAAATCGGCCCGCTGCTGAGCCGGGGCTTCCTGCCGGACGGGATGCCGGATATGTACACCGACCGCTTCAAGTGCGCCATGGCACCCCAGGTGCCCATCGATACGGAGGAGGGCTACGGCATTACCGTCACCTTTGTCCAGGCGTTGGCGGATTTTCTGCGGCAGTACGGCTGGCAGGACAAGGTGGTGTTCCACATCCATGATGAGCCGGATATCCATGTGAAAAATGAAGCGGATTTGGAGCGCCGGAAGGGGCAGTATTATTTGGCTGCCAGCATTCTGCGGAAGTATCTGCCCCAGGTGCGGGTGATCGAGGCGGTCTCCTCTGCCCAGTTCCGGGGCGGTGTGGACATTTGGGTGCTGGGCACGCCCGGCTACGAGGCCAACCGGCAGGAGCTGGACAAGCTGGCGGCGCTGGGCGAGGAAATCTGGGCCTACGTCTGCTGCGGCCCGGAGGGGCACTGGCTGAACCGGTTCCTGGATTTTGCCCTGCTGAAGGGGCGGCTGCTGTTCTGGGGCTGCGCCAAGTACCGCCTGGGGGGCTTCCTCCACTGGGGCTTCAACCAGTTCCAGATGGGCATGGATCCCTTCCAGGGCACCAGCTGCCCCAACCACACCGGCATCGGCACCAATTTCCCCTGCGGCGATGCCTTCCTGGTCTATCCCGGCACCGACGGCCCCTGGCCGGGAATGCGGATGGAGGCGGCTCGCCGGGGCGCAGAGGATGCCGCCCTGCTGGCTATGCTCCGGCGCCGGGATGAGAAGGCCCACGATGCGCTGGTGGAACGGGTGTTCCGGGATAACCAGAACTACAACGATGACCCGGAAGAATTTAACCGGGTTTACGCCGATTTGCTGCGACTTTTGGAGAAATAAGCTATGGAACTGACGTTTTTGCCGGGAGAGGTGTTCTACGGCGGCGCGGTCACCGATGGCATCCGCCAGCCCTACACCCAGGATGGGACCTTTACGCTGGATTTGACCACCAACCCCAGCCCCAACCAGATGATGCCTCTGCTGCTGTCCACCGCCGGACGATGGCTGTGGAACCCGGAGGGGATGCAGGTGGACTTTCAAAACGGTGGGATTTCCTGCACCCCCGGAACCCGGCTGGGGCAGACCGGGGGAACGCTGGGGGATGCCTACCGGGATGCGATGGCCCAGTGCTTTCCCTTCCACGAAGCGGTGCCGGATGTGCGGCTGTTTTCGGCCCCGGTCTACAACACCTGGATACATCTGACCTTCCACCAAACCCAGCAGGGGGTGCTGGAATACGCCCAGGGGATTCTGGACAGCGGCCTGCCCAGCGGGGTGCTGATGATTGACGACGGTTGGAGCGACTACTATGGCAAGTGGGCGTTTTCCAAGGAGAAGTTCCCAGATCCCGGGCAGATGCTGCAAAAGCTCCGGGATATGGGCTTTTCGGTGATGGTCTGGCTCTGCCCGTTTATCACCCCGGATACCCAGGCCTATCGCTATTTGGAAAAGCAGGGGCTGCTGGTGACGGACGGGCAGGGGGAAGTTCACATCGCCCATTGGTGGAACGGCTGGTCGGCGGTGCTGGACATGACCAAGGAAGCTGCCAGAGCGTGGCTGAAGCAGCAGCTGGATGGGCTGCAAGATTTGGGGGTGGCGGGCTTTAAGTTTGATGCCGGTGACATCCCCTATTACCCGGCGGACGGCCCGGTGTCCCCGCAGACCCACAGCCGGGCCTGGGCGGCCTTTGGGGAGCAATACCCCATGAATGAGTACCGGGTCACCACCGGGGCCGGGGGATGGGGGCTGATGCAGCGTCTCTGCGATAAGGACCCGGCCTGGGGTCAGCGGGGCTTGCAGGCGCTGATTCCCGATGCTATCGTCCAGAGCCTGACGGGGCACCCCTATCTGTGCCCGGATATGATTGGCGGCGGGGAATATACCTGCTTTTTGGATTTGCAGGAGCTGGACCAGGACCTGGTGGTGCGCTGGGCGCAAACCGCAGCGCTGATGCCGGTGATGCAGTTTTCGGCAGCGCCCTGGAAGGTGCTGTCCCCGGAAAACTTCGCCAGGGTGCAGCGGGCTGTGGCGCTTCGGCAGCAGTACACGCCGCTGTTGCTGGATTTGTTGGCCCAGTGCCACTGCACCGGAGAGCCGATTCTGCGGCCGCTGGCCTACCAGTTCCCGGAGCCTGCATGCTATGGAGTGACGGACCAGTTCCTGGTGGGAAATCAGCTTCTGGTGGCCCCCATTTTGGAAAAGAACGCCACAGGACGGACGGTTTACCTGCCCAAGGGGGTCTGGACGTTGGAAAGCGGGAAGCAGATTCACAGCCCGGGCCAGTGGTATTCCTTGGAATATGGGGAAAATCTGGGAGTTTTCGTGTACAGAGGCGGTGAATAACCATGAAGAAGCTTGGATTTATCGGCTACGGCCTGCGCAGTGATACCATGATGAAGGCATTTCGTGGCGTGGGAGCGCCCATTGTGGTTTCGGCCATTGCAGACCCCAACTGGGAGGCCCTTTCCCAAAATCCCCAGCTGGCAGATACCCGCTGGTACAGCAGCGGTCAGGAGATGCTGGAAAAGGAAGCGCTGGATGGCGTGTTTGTGGGAACTCGCTGTAATCTCCACAGCCAGCTGGGGGCAATGGTGCTGGAAAAGGGACTGCCGCTGTTTCTGGAAAAACCGGTCTGTGTGAATCTGGCCCAGTACCGGCAGCTGCTGCACACCCCGCGGGAGCGGTGGAGCCAGGTGACGGTTTCCTTCCCGCTGCGGTTTACTTGCGTTGTCCAGGAGATGAAGCGTTTGGTGCAGAGCGGCGTTCTGGGGGAGATCGTCACCGTGCAGGCCATCAACAATGTGCCCTATGGCAGTGTCTACTATCACAGCTGGTACCGCAACAGCGCCATCACCGGCGGCCTGTTCCTGCAAAAGGCAACCCACGACATCGACTACATTTGCTACATTCTGGGCAAGCGGCCCAGCACCGTGATGGCGGCTGCCTCCAAGATGTATTTTAAGGGGGACAAACCCGCCAACCTGCGGTGCGATGACTGCCCGGAGCAGTATACCTGTCAGGAGAGCAGCTACTATGTCACCCACTATCTCAAAGAGGAGCCCACGGGGCCGTACTGCTGCTTTGCCCAGGACACCGGCAACGAGGACGTGGGGGCGGCGCTGTTTACCTGCGACGACGGCACCATTCTTTCCTATCACCAGACCTTCCTGGTGAAAAATCAGGCAGGCCGCCGGGGAGCCAGGTTCATCGGCACCAAGGCCAGCGCAGAATTTGACTTCTACACGGCGCAGCTGCGGGTGGACTACTATGCAGACAAGCACACGGCGCTGCACAGCTTCACCTACCCGGAGGGACTGGGGCATTTTGGCGGCGATGAGGGCTTGGCTCGGGATTTCCTGGCGGTGCTCAGCGGTGCACCCAGTCAGGTGGATTTGAGCCAGGGCCTTGCCAGCGCAGCGGCCTGCCTGGCGGCAAAAGAATCCGCTGAAATCCACAAAATGGTGGAGATTTCCTATGGATTTTGAGGAGAATCAGGGAAAGCATCTCGCATCGGTCTAAAAATTGAATAAAATCTATCGACGAAAGCCCCTGGGCCTGCTATAATACGAGTACATTGCAGGTTCAGGGGGCTTTTTATGGAAATCGAAATGGAGAAAACGCCATGCAGCATTGCGCTGATGGCCCATGTGGATGCGGGGAAAACTACCCTGAGTGAGGGGCTTTTGTATACTGCCGGGGCACGGCGGGCCTTGGGGCGGGTGGACCATGGGGATGCCTTTCTGGATACCCACAGCTTGGAGCGGGCTAGGGGAATCACTATTTTTTCCAAGCAGGCCCGGTTGGAGACGGCGAACCGGCAGATGGTGCTGGTGGATACCCCGGGCCATGTGGATTTTTCCACGGAGACGGAGCGGACCATGCAGGTCCTGGACTGTGCGGTGCTGGTCATCAGCGGCACCGACGGCATCCAGGCCCACACCCTGACCCTGTGGCGGCTGCTGCAGCGGTATCAGGTGCCCACGTTTTTGTTTCTGAACAAAATGGATTTGCCGGGCACGAACCGGCAGGCCCTGATGGCCCAGCTGCAAAGCAAGCTGTCGGCGGCCTGCGTGGATATAACCGCCTTGGATGGGTTGGAGCAGTGCGCCATGTGCGACGAGGCTCTGCTGGAAACCTATCTGGAGACCGGGACGGTGACACCGGGAAACCTGCGGGAGCTGGTGGCGGCCCGGAAGCTGTTTCCCTGCTGCTTCGGCTCGGCGCTGAAATTGCAGGGGGTGGACACCCTGCTGCACCTGCTGGACGAATTGGCCCCCCGGAAGACATATCCGGAAGCTTTTGCCGCCCGGGTGTACAAGATTTCCCGGGATGCCCAGGGAAACCGGTTGACCTGGCTGAAGGTGACAGGCGGCACCCTGGCGGTGCGCCAGAGCCTGAGCTATGCCAACGCCGCCGGGGAAACGGTCACGGAAAAAGCGGTGCAGCTGCGGCTGTACTCCGGGGAGAAATTTACCCTGGCAGACACGGCCCAGGCAGGACAGCTGGCAGCGGTGACCGGATGGAGCCAGACCTGGGCCGGACAGGGCCTGGGGGCGGAACCGGCGGGGCTGGGTGCAGTGCTGGAGCCGGTGATGACCTATCGGGTGCACCTGGACTGCGACCCGGCTCTGGCCCTGCCCAAGCTGCGGCAGCTGGAAGAGGAGGACCCGCAGCTGCATCTGCTGGCCCAGGATGGCCAGATTCACGTCCAGTTGATGGGCAAGGTGCAGCTGGAAGTGTTCCGCAGTCTGGTGCGCCAGCGCTTCGGCTGGGACATTACCCTGGATGACCAGCGGATTTTTTACAAGGAGACGATTCTGGACACGGTGGAGGGGGTGGGCCACTTTGAGCCGCTGCGCCACTATGCGGAGGTACACCTGCTGCTGGAACCCCTGAGCCAGGGCAGCGGCCTGGTGTTTGACACGGTGTGTCCGCTGGACGTGCTGGACGGAAATTATCAGAATTTGATCCTCACCCACCTGGGGGAGAAAATTCACCGGGGTGTGCTCACCGGCGCACCCATTACGGATATGAAAATCACGCTGCTGGTGGGCAAGGCCCATCTCAAGCACACCGAGGGCGGCGACTTCCGGCAGGCCACCTACCGGGCGGTGCGCCAGGGGCTGATGCAGGCGAAATCCCAGCTGCTGGAACCCTGGTACGCCTTCCGGCTGACCCTGCCCTCGGCCCAGGTGGGCCGGGCCATTACGGACATCCGGGCTATGGGCGGAGAATTTGACCCGCCGGAGGCAGAGGGAGAGCTGTCCAGCCTTCAGGGCCTGGTGCCGGCGGGGGAGGTGCGGGACTATCCCGAGGTGCTGGCGGCCTACACCCAGGGCCGGGGCCAGATGCAGCTGACCCTTCACGGCTATGCCCCCTGCCACAATGCCCAGCAGGTGATTCAGGAGACGGCCTATGACCCGGAAGCGGACCTGGAAAACACGCCGGACTCTGTATTCTGCGCCCACGGAGGCGGCTTTCCCGTGAAGTGGAACCAGGTGCGCTCCTACATGCACCTGGACAGCGGCAGGAAAGAAGCCCAGCCACCCCAGATCCTCCACCGCCAGCCCCTGGAGGACCGGGAGCTGGAAGCCATTATGGAGCGGGAGTTCGGCCCGGTCCGCACCCGGCTGTACACACCGCCCAAGCCCCGTCCGGCCACGGAGGAGGTGGTGATCCGGCCGCCTAAGAACAAGTATCTCATTGTGGATGGCTACAACGTGATTTTTGCCTGGCCGGATTTGGCCCAGCAGGCCCGCAGCGATCTGGATGCCGCCCGGCGGCAGCTGTGCGACCGGCTCAGCAGCTATGCCGGCTTTACCAAGTGCCGTCTGGTGGTGGTATTCGACGGCTACAAGCAGCCCGGTCCGGGAGAGAAGACGCACCTGAACAATATTCAGGTGGTCTACACGGCCCAGGGCGAGACGGCGGATGCCTACATTGCGGACCTGGCCCATGAAATCGGCCCTAGCTATGCCGTGCGGATTGCCACATCCGATGCCCTGGTGCAGCTGTCGGGTCTTGGGAGCGGTGTGCTGCGGATGTCTGCCCGGGAGCTGGAAGAGGAAGTCTGCCGTGCCCAGGAGCAAATGCGGGCGCATTTTCAAAAATAGGGAAAAATATTTTGAAAATCTCTTTGCAGACCTGTGATTTTTCGTTATAATGAGGATATTCTATTGAAGGAGGATTCCCTTATGAACCAATACCCCGTGTCTGATGACCCCAAAACGCAGGAGAAGATTCAGCAGATCGTAAAGCGGGACGGCAAGGTGGAGCATATTTTCCGGCTGATCCTGCACCTGATGGAGCGGCTCATTGCGGTCATTGCCATCGTCGGGCTGCTTGGCTCACTTAGGTTGGAGGTTGTGGAGATGCTTTCTGGCCTGCACTATTTTTCCGATGTGAGCCACATGCTCCATAACCTGCTGAATATTGTGGTGGGCGTGGAGTTTGTGCGAATGCTCATCGACACCACCCCGGCCAACATTTTGGAGGTGCTCACTGTGGCCATCACCCGGCACGTCATCCTCAGCCACGATGACCCCTGGAGCAACCTGGCCTGCATCGCCTGCATCGCCGGCCTGTTCGCCATCCGCCGCTTCCTGATCCGCCGCAGCGAGCTGAAGGAAGAAATGGTGGAAATGGAATAAGCGGCGTGCCGCCGCTGTCAATGCGAGCCTGCGACCCTGGCAGTAGACCCACGCCACTGGGGGCCACCCGGGCGGCGTGCCGCCGCTGTCAATGCGAGCCTGATACCTTGGTGGTAGACCCATGCCACTGGGGGTCACCCGGTTCGATACTGCTCAATAATTTGGGCAAAACGGGACGCACGTTTCGTAGGGCGGGGGCACGCCCCCGCCGCCTACGTGGGTTTGTTTTGGCAGTTCCCTAGTGCGATATGAGGCGGTAAAACGAAAAAAACCTTCCCCCTCGATGCGAATCAATAGTAGAAACCGGAAAAAAAGCGAAAAAAGATGACAAATAGTGCAAAGTGTTAGATAAATGCGGTATCCGGCAGCCAATCGAGATATACTTCAATTGGCTCAACGCCCGAACCGACATCCAAACCGCCCGCTACGTCCGCTCCTGCCAGGGCCTGCTGACACATATCTACTCATCCCTGGCATTTTCCGCACTTTTGTTGTTTTTCAACTATTGATTCGCATCCTCGGGGGAAGGTGGCTCGCCGCAGGCGAGACGGATGAGGGGGCGGCGTGCCGCCGCTGTCAATTACGAGTCTGCAACCCAGGCAGTAGACCACCGCCGCCGGGTGTCACCCGGTTCGTTACAGGGTGGTGGACGGAGAAAAAACGCCCCCCTCGGGGGACGGACGGGGGGTGCAGCGTGGAAGCTACCACCAGTGCCAAAAAACCAACGCCCACCCCTCATCAGTCAAAAATCAAAGATGTTTGACAAGCTGGAGGGAGCGGAAATTTTCCGCTCCCTTTTGCCTATTCTCTTTGTGCCACGTAATGAACCGGATGATCGACGGTGGTCTATCACCAGGGGTGCAGGCTCGTGGGTGACAGCAGTGCACGTCGCCCCCTCTCAGTCACGGCTGCGCCATGCCAGCTCGCCCAGGGGGAGAGCCAAGTTGGGTGCGGGTGCGTTTTGCTTTGGTGCGGTGGAACTGGGGATGTGCTGCAAAAAACGCACGTGGTCGACGGGGGCAGCCAGCGCCCTACGCATGGATGTTATCTTCCTCCAAACTATTGAGCCGTAACGAACCGAGTGATCCCCAAAGGTGGTGGTCTACTGCCGGGGTAACAGACCCGTATTTGACAGCGGCGGTACGCCGCAAAAGAGGGAGTGGAAAATTCCACTCCCTCTTAAAATGCTGGTGATATCTTACTTGAAGTAACGGTCCAGCAGGCCCTTCAGAGCCTTGCCGTGGCGGGCCTCGTCACGGGCCATCTCGTGGACGGTGTCGTGGATGGCATCCAGGCCGTTGGCCTTGGCAACCTTAGCCAGGTCAAACTTGCCGGCGGTAGCGCCGAACTCGCAGTCCACACGCCATGCCAGGTTGTCCTTGGTGGTAGCCTTCATGTTGGGCTCCAGATCCTCGCCCAGCAGCTCAGCGAACTTGGAAGCGTGCTCAGCCTCCTCGTAAGCAGCCTTTTCCCAGTACAGGCCGATTTCGGGGTAGCCTTCCCGGTGCGCAATGCGGGCCATGCACAGGTACATGCCGACCTCAGCGCACTCGCCCTGGAAGTTGGCCA
>CAUWNA010000003.1:0-42301 GCA_963560135.1 uncultured Oscillospiraceae bacterium
GGCACCCCTCCCGTCAGATACCTACCCTGTGTAGTCCCTTGTAAACTGTACTTTGACATAGCTCACACACCAACTCTCTGAAGAAGGACTCTTTTTCTCGTAAGGCAATGGGTACTACCAAACCTCTATCAAGCATACGATTTCCGTTTTCGCACGCAGTTTCAGAGATCATACAGCATGAGTGACAGGCTGCACCGTTCAGGTTGTTACCAGCCGGCACATTACTCATACACTCCGGATCATTGGTGCAAAGGAGTGCTTCTTGAAAAGCATCCTTCATTAGCGGCACTAATTTATTGATATTTCCAAGCTCTACCAGTCCGCCTAAAGAACCTTCTTTATCAGCGCTACCCGTATAAAGGAGAATACCTGTCATCTTCTCGTTAAAATATATGCGTTCTCGTATTGCAGACGAAGAATACCCAGACGCCATTGACATTTGTTTGATTAACAGGTGCGCGAATGTGTGCATAAGAACGTATATGGCATTTCTCTTTATGTTCAGAGTCCATCCTTTAGAAGCGCAAAACTCCTCATAGCACTCTTCATACCTCTGTGAAAGTGCTTTGACAGAGGGTATATCAAGCCAGCGGCTCAATGCAGCTTTATTAAACTCAATAAATACACCTTCACCATTTACTTCGGCGGCTGGTAACCATTTTTCAGTTTTCCCCTTATTGAGATACACTATATTGGTCTGGGCATCCGCATCAGGATCTGGAGCATCCACACGAGTAAATCCAAGAAGAACTTTTACTTCTCGAAGGCGGGTGATTCTGATAATACGACTAAAATACGGTTTCAAATATTCTGGCAGTGAATCTTCTTCTGCCTTGAAGTGTTTCTTGTTTGAAGCATACGCTGGATCGTTGTGATGGGTGATAGCGTCATACTCCATTTGCTTGATCTCTTTGAACTCGGTAATATTACTTAATCTTCGAGTAAGGGCTTCATCAAATTCCTCACGAGAATATCTCTCTGCAAAGTATTTTTTATATGCAGCTGTGATGCCGTCATCTCCCATTACATCCTTCAGAAGTTCAATATCATGAAGATGTTCATCAATCAAATTATATAAAGGATTTACCCACGGAGGAATAGAGATCGCACTTCTACTTACAGAGAAGTAGACATTGGATGCACCTCGCTGCGACGGAATGACCTTTTTGTCACACCTCTCATTCCTCGATCTCGGACGAAATGGGTGATGTCCCATACAATGTAAATCAGAGAAGTTATCTCCTTGAGTGGCTCCACTCATGCTACGCTTTGCCCCGCATAGCTTACACTCAACCCACATATCAGCAAGCGTAGAAGTGTTACCAGTAGAATACATTCTAAGCTGCCCTTTGCAGTTGGTCGCCCCCCGATGGACCCACCAACTCCAAGGAAAATCATCCATGTGCCCATTTTCGCAAATCGTGATAAATCGAGAAGGATAAGCAGGTTTGTGGCAATCCGGACAATTTACTCCAAATCTCAGATAACAATCCAAGTCAAAATTGTCTCTCATATCAAAAAGACGCCCGCACTTCAAGTTGGAACAAACATGAATATATGGGAAAGAAACAACCGGAACATCCCCAGAGTAAGAAGTCCGAGGCATATAGAAACAATCAACTCCAAGATACGAGGCCAGTCTACCGTCAATGATCTTCTTGCCTTTTTCTATCCAATAGTTTATGTCTAGCACTGTTACAGAATCTTTGACCGCATCAACGATTGCACCAGGGCCAAAGGTAGTGATAATCTGGTTTGGGCGTAATTCGCCCAATTTGTTGTTATCATATCCAGCCATATTACTCCTCCGTGTAATAGAACATATTTGCGGCATTTTCCACTTCACGCATAGAGTTAAGCGTAGCCTTTTCGGTGTCTTTACAGGCCTGGCCGTAATAGTTCATGAGCCGATTGTATCTTTCTGTTCCATAGACGTAATACCGCAAAGGCTTGCCTTGGGCGGCTAAAAGTTTCCACCAATCGACAAATTGGTCAATCTCAGCCTCAGCGTCTTGTCGAACTTCCGGTTTAACTATATTCAGACGCTCCAGAATTAGAGACTTTATCTCCGCCATCTGCTCTGCGGAAAGAGCTGCAATCTCAGCAGCGCCCTCATTGGAAGCCATATCTGGATATTTGAGCCGTATTGCTGAAATAATCAAAGCGTGCAGCACACGATCTCTAGCTCTTGCAGAGAACGGCGTTGCAGTAGTTCCTTCTACAAATCTGTATAGCTGAGAGTGGTAACCAGTGAAATTCTCATAATGAGAAAGATCACGAGGACGATACGGATTATAGAGAGTAAATACTAGGCCAGGAAACGCACGACCAATTCGGCTTGTAGCCTGAATATACTCGGAATTTTGCTTCGGCTGACCGGTTACTGCCATTAATCCAAGTCTGTCAACATCCATACCAACTGCTATCATATTCGTTGCAACCGCAGTATCAAGACAATCCTTGGAATCACAGGTTGCCTCAAGCTGTCTTAGCTTGTTAGGGATTTCATAAGACGACATTCTCGATGTGATTTCAACTCTTTTGTTGAGATAACGAACCTTTTCCATGTTATACTTCGTTTTAATTCGATAGATTCGCTTCGGAATATCGTCTTGCAGCAAACGAACAGCACCGCCCAACTCTCGAATACTGTTATAGTACCCAACTAGTGAATAGTAGGGATCAATGACATCCTTATACTCATCCTCTTGGGCAAGTTGGAACGCAGTTTGGAGAATAATTGCATACATTCTCAGCAAAGTGGTCTTGACCGATTGCCCTGGTGCGCAAACTCCTACATACTTTCGGAACGGATCATCTTTAATAGGAATTTCGTTTATAAAGAAACTATCTCCAATCTCAAAACCATTCGGTGGAAATTGCGCCGTGGATTTACGTGCATAAAGACACTTTGTCTGTTCGGATGCATTTTTTATAGTAGCAGTTGAAACTACATATTTTGGCTTAATTCTTTTTTCACCATAAGTACACATTTCCTCTATGATGGTCTCATATGCACCATATACGGTCCCGAGCGGACCGGTAATCAAATGCAACTCATCTTGGATAATTAGCTCCGGCGGAAGGAACGGACGAATTGGTGTTAATGTTGATGTTGGCAACTTTTGTGTTCTGTTATGCCGTTTATGTTCTTCACCTATGGCAACATACCCATCTCGACTACAAACTCTATCTACCCGTCCAAATAGGGCGTTGGTTTTAACGTCCCAAGGTAAACGAGCAAACTTATCAACTGTGGACAGAATAATTGTCGGGCACTTTGCATAGATTTCTTCATCCACAAGATATACCGGAATCTGAATCCGCTTTTGCTTGTATTTATAAAACAGGCAAGTATTGTCTGCACAATAAATTGCAACGGATTTCTGCTCAGGATCAATGTAGAATTCTTCTTCCGTAAGTGGCTTTCCACAGAAGGGACAAGTTAACAGTTGCTTATAGAGCAGGTTGCGTTTTCTTTTCGCCTCACCCGGCTTATCAGCCTTTTCTACTAGCTCCTCGAATTTATTTGGTGTTACACCTCCACCAACCCAGAAACCGATGCTGATTGGCTCGGTTCCATACTTGGGATATGTTTTTTGGCGGATTAGCTCAGCAGCAAGAACCATTTTAGTTATACGATCTCGTTGTTGTGTGGTCAGAAGACGAAGTGTGTAGCGGAGTATTGCCGTTACGCCACCATCAGAATTGTATTCAGATGTATTCGACGCCCGTAACCTTCTGTTTGCAATGACAAATGCCATCAATCCCAAATATGCCTCTGTTTTACCGCCGCCAGTCGGAAAATAAAGCAGGTCAACCACTTCGCGGTCTTTATGCAACGGATCTACAATTCCGCTTAAATTCATCAGAATAAAAGCAATCTGGAAAGGTCTCCATCCAAAATCGGTGTCCGGATTTCTTGGGTCTGCAAAATCCTTGAAATTACATTCTACGCCAGCTCCATGCTTCTTAGAGTAACTCATAATATTTCTCTGAAGCAGCATGGAGCGGTTCATAAAACAAAACGCATCAAACGCAATCTCATTACTTGTGATAAGAAAAATACCTTCACGAATTCTATTCAAGGCTTCTCTACAATGGGCAACCACTTTGTCGCCTATCGTACTCTTAAATTCCTGACTGGTCATTTTCTCATCGGAGACAAGTTTTTGTTCAATCCATTTCTCGTATGAATCAGCTAAAATATTTAACCGTTCAAGGATACCATCTTTGTTTTTAGGATTGGACATGAATCGCATTGAGAAAAAGAACTTATCAAATCCTTTCAAAGCAGCGCTTACACCAGGAAATTCATATTCAGGAATGAAATCAGATTTTACCCATGCTGTTTTTCCATCAACAGCCTCATCCCATGTTGCAGCACAATTCCTACCACGCCCCAAAATCGGACGTTGTTCAAAGTAGAACTCATCCTCAGCAAGTACGTCTCGACAAATATTTTCAGAAAAGAAGGCCCTATCTCCATTGGCGGAATATGCTTTCAGTTCGACTTGAAACATCATGGATTCCACATCATTCTCGGAGTTTTTACGACGATTTATAACATAGGCTGTTACCAGCGAATACCTCGTTTTAAGAGGTATTCTGGAAATATGTACGACGACATTTGAATCTTCTACAAGACGGAATTCTGCATTTCTTTCAAAAGAGGTAAAATCAATGCAAATTGTGGATTTCATTGGCTGTCGAGTAAAACTAGCATGGTTATATTCCTTGCCATCTTTCCCGACTTTCTTGTCTACAGAGCGTACATAGTCGCCCCAAGAGACATCAATGTTGATGCTCTTAGTGGATGATGCGATGTAAAAACTAATACCTATAGATGTAGGCAGCTTAAAGCTGGTTGTCATTATAGGTTCATTATCATCATCTTCACCAGCGGTATAATCGTCAGAATCACCATACGCAATATCGGCATCTACCTCTTGTTCGCCAGCAGTAGCAGTGCCTTTATCAACAGCCTGAGAAGCAAGCATCCCCACAATATAGGCGCTTCTCGGATTTTCATCTAATACCTCATCGTCAGACTGCGGCCCCATCAAGTCAGTTCTAAGAGCATTGATAATCTCCTGCCGCACTTTTGCATATTTGAATCTATCAGGCAAAGTTATCCCTCCTTGATCTTATGTGCTGTACCTAGGGTATACTTACAGGTGTTTCCAAGTTTGATGTTATCATCAGAAATCAAGCGATACTCCCAAACCTTATGGTCAGGATCTGCTGTAGATGCAAAATGACACCATTTGATACCTTCACGCGCTTTTGCAACCACTTCATCTGCGGTGACTTCATTGGAGGCTTTTACTTCTACCATGAATTTTCCACTTGTTGTCTCCACTAAGAAGTCTGGGTTATACTGTTGACCAGCCTGCCAGAAAAGGCCCAACTGATTCAAAGGTGGTTTAATCCAACGAATCACATCTGGATCTTCTTCTAGGATGATAGAGAACAGACGCTCAGGATCACTGTCAAAAGCATTTTCGGTATAATATGCCTTCTTATATCCTGTAAATAGGTATTTCTTGATATTTGCCTTATCCGTGAATGGTTTATCAAAACGAACGCGACCATCTTTTTTGACATTCTTTACGAATTTGCGGAAGAGGATCAGATCTTTCTGAACGATATGAATGTCCTCGGTTTTACGTTCTGTATGTTCAAAGATCTGTTTTCTGATGTCGGAAACGATCAGGGAGGCATAACGACGAACTATCTTACGCTTGTCTTCTTCATTACCATCAATCTGTGCAAGATATTGATCCACAACGTCAATAATGAAATCAGCATCTTCGTAGGATAGCTCACTGATAGAGTCAAGAAGCATACAGGCTAGGGTATTCAGTGCATCGTCTACTTCCAGAATCTGTGCATCAACAGCAGTTAGAAGCTGCTGGTTAATAGCATCAAATCTCTCGATTTTAGCCATTGCAACTTCAAAATCTGGAATATTCCTCTTGACTTCAAAGCGATTGAATTTGACCTCAGAGGTTGTCTGTACCAAAATCTTCGGTACAGAAATAGCCTTACCGGAATATTCCTTGATTTTCTGAACAAATTCATCCTTAGACAAAGGTTTCTTACCTTTGCCATCTACCGATGAATCATGAGTGATTTCATCGGGTTTAGTTGCCGCATTACCGGCTTCTGTGCCAAAAATTTGATCCATAGTAAGCTGTTGCATATCGGATGGTGTTTGTTCTTGCTTCTTCCCAGAACCAAAAGCCTTCAAATATGCCTCGTACAATTCCTGTTGCGTGTTTGTGTTGGTATTGATTTCTGAAAAAGACTTCACACCAGCATCAGTCACAGCAAAGTCAAAAATAGTGAGCTGATCTTCGTCAACAGGACTGCTAATATCTACTGTGTCTGAAGGTTCAACCACAGACTTGTCCAAATCTCGATACCGGAAAATATCACTATTTTTAATTTCATCCACCAATTCGCGGTAATGATCGTGAGCGACAATATCCAGTGTGTCAATATCCTCATTGCCAGTAGTTTGGCCAAAAGGTAGACGAAGACCGCGGCCAATAGTCTGCATAGCCAAAATGTCGCTTTTGGCTGCGTTCAACGGAATGATAGTAAAAAGATTGTTGACATCCCAGCCCTCTTTCAGCTTGTAGACATGAAGAACAATTTCGACTGGATTCTGGGTGTGTTCAATGGAAAGGAGCAAGCGGATGTTTTCCTCCGATTCATCGCCTTTCATATTGGAATGGATTTCAATAACTTTACCCTTGTATTTACCATTCAAAAATCCATCGCTATCAATTAGTGTGCGGATCTCCTTGGCATGATTTGTATCACGGCAAGCAATCAAAACGATAGGCTTTACATACGGCAGGCCATTGTCATTACAAAATTGTCGAATAACTCCCTTGCGATGCTCATGCAATGTTAAGCCATCGCGTATTTTCATTTCCTCAATATCTTCTGCGTTATATCCAGCCATGTTAGAACGTCCCATGACAACAGGAGTTTTCAAATATCCCTCTACAGCACCCCGTGCCAAGTCATAGGCATAAATTACGTTATTGGTTGATTTAGGAGTCGCTGTAAACTCTAATCCCAAGACAGGCTTAAGAAAGTTAATGGCTTTCATGGAAGCTGGAGCATAGTAACGGTGCGCCTCATCCATGCAGATTACAAGATCATCAAAACTGGAAAGAACCTCTGCAAAGGACATTCCTAGGGTTTCTTTGAACTTATGGAAGTTAAACTGGGTGTCAGTCTTGCTGTTAAAAATCTTGCCGATGTTAAAAATAAACAGTTCAATTTCTGAGCCTTTTTCAAACTGAAGGCTCATCTGCTCATATCTTACAGGATAAGAATCATAGTTTTCGCCGTCATACACTTTCGGGCGTCCCATTTCTGATTCTAATCCCTTAAAGATATACTTGGGATGATTCGGATTAGACTCTTTCCGAAGTTTTTCATAGATTGTATTGCCTGGTGCCAAAATAAAGAAGTGGCGATAGCCCTTCGTCTTGTAGAGATAATAAATACTTGCACCCATAAGGCGGGTTTTGCCAATGCCGGTTGCCATAGCGTAGCAGAAAGAGGGGAAATCAAACTTATCGTCAACTTTGATTTTACGTTGCTTTTCACAGTATTCTGTTGCAACAGCCTCAATCGCTGCCTTGCTATCCTTCTTATAATCGCAGTGAGTACTGATTGCATCCAGATAGGAAAGTGCTTCCTGCTGGGGCTTACGCAGACTCATGGCATATCCAATTTTAGCGACAATATCAGCCATTTATCGCACCTCACTTTCAAAAGTACACTTGTCCAGCAGATCCTTCGGGATACGTTTGACTTCAATGTTATCTGGAAGTCTCAGATCAGACTGAACCTTTGTACTATACACCAGTAGTGATTGATCTTCACCAAGAGTAGTCGCAATGGAACGAATATAGTCGGCGTTTACAAATTCTTTTGTGATATGGATGAATCTTTTTTCCGAAGAGTGTCCGTGATACAAGCCGTCTGGTTTGTATTTGAATCCTTCGATTTTGCAAATGGCTTCGCATAGCATTTCAAAGGTGTACTCAGGATTTATTTGATAAATTGGTAAACGCTCATTTTTGACCAACAAGCTGGGCGCTAGTTCATAGAAGTGATAGCCACCTCCGCCTTGCCAATTCTCACTTTTTGAAATACCGGTTTTATCGCCATCAATTACATTGTCCATTCTCACTTTACATAAGGTATAGGCGTGTTCGCCAAGTTCTACCCCAATCCACTTTCGTTTCATTTTATGCGCTGTAGCAATCGTTGAACCACTCCCTAAGAATGAATCTAAGACCCAATCACCTTCATTAGAAAAGTATCGAATAATCATCTCAATTAGGGCTTCCGGTTTCTTTCCGCCGCGGAATTCTACTCCGCCTTCATGTCGACAGTTGCCGAAATTGCCAGCCATATCATAAAACCCATTTATAGGTTTTTTCCTTTTGATTTCATCACTTTCAAGTTTATCTATTGGAACACCTTGGTAATACTTACCTTTAGTTGCTCCCGCCTTTTTGGGGCCAGTAAAATAGCGGTAATCATATCGATCATCACCTATTCCATAGACTTTATATAGAATGCCATATCCGTCGGTATTATAACGTCCTGTAAGATAATCTCTAAAAAATCGGCCCGAAGAATTGCCATCTAAAATAGTTCCCGTTGCCCAAATTTCTTTTAAGCCGTACTCATCTCCAACAGCTTTTTTTATAATCTTATACTCACTTGGATTGAATACAACGGTTCTCTTGCCCCCAATGACTTCTTCTCGTCCCTTTCCGATTTCTTTGATTTCATAGATGAACTTTTCAAAACCAACTTCCTCATAATCAAAATTAGGAACAGCACCATAATGCTTTCTATAAACAAGAACTTGTTCAATTTCTTTATGAAAATCCATATCAGATTTCAATGTTTTGTCAGGATACCGTACCCGAACATAGAGCGTTGTTAAGTAATTAGTGCGCCCAAAGATTTCATCGAGTAGCACTTTAACATAGTGACTCTCGGAATCGTCAATTTGACAGCATAAAAATCCATCATCTGACAACAAATCTCGTAAGAGAAGCAACCGCTGTCTCATCAAGGAAAGCCAAATGCTATGTTCCAAATTATCATCGTAGTATTCAAACGCGCTACCCGTGTTATACGGAGGATCTATAAAGACGTAATCTTTGATACAAGCCCGGTCGCCGGAAAAGTGTATAAAAATAGCAAAAACCGCAGGAAACAAGTCGTTTCTTGCGGTTTTCGCTGTATTTGTCGGTGTTCAATTTGCCCCGTCAGAGCACAGCCGAGGTTTGCCTGATGCTGGCATCTGGGCTCCTGCGCGACTGGCTCAGGGAATAATTAAAAAGTATGCCAAAATTAAATGATTCGGGCATAATTAAAAAGTACAATTATGCGCGGAAGATTTTCATCAGAGCCTTCAATATCGCCTCAACATCTTCCTCTGTATTGGATTTTCCAAGAGAGATTCGGACTGTACCCTTAGCATAGTCGTCATCAAGTCGGATAGACTGTAAAACGTGTGAAACCTCTGTGTTTTTGCTATTACATGCAGAGCCAGTAGAAATACAAATTCCTGTCAAATCCAGCCGGTGTAAGATGGCCTCTCCATCAGCTCCTGGAAACGATAGACTCAGGAGGCCCGGAAGTCTGTTTGCTCCTCCGTTCCGGACATATTTGATGTCCGTACTTTCAAGCAAACTAACAAGCCTGGATTCCAACCTCGCTACATACCTCGTATTGTCTTCAAGAGCGTCACAGTTGTTTTTTAGAGCCACTGCCATCCCAACAATACCAGCAACGTTTTCTGTCCCTGCGCGTAATCCGAATTCTTGTGCACCTCCGTCAGAATAGGGCATTACCTTAAGGCCGCTTCGTATATACAGAAACCCAACACCCTTGGGGCCGTTAAATTTATGTGCAGATGCAGATAGCATATCGACGCCAAGGTCGTGAACATCTACCGGTATATGACCAACAGCCTGAACAGCATCAGTGTGGAAAAGAGAACCGTTTTCATGTGCTACAGCACACAACTCCTTAATCGGCTGAATTGTTCCTATTTCATTGTTTGCAAACATCACCGAAGTAAGATAAGTCTGACTAGTGATATACTCCTTTAGAATCTCAGCCGTGATATAGCCTTCCCGCGAAGGCCACATATACGCAACGGGATACCCGCTCCGTTCAAGTGCATGGCAGGGCTGTAACACCGCATGATGTTCAAACGCTGATGTGACGGTCGCACGTTTATGCGCATTCAATAAGGCAGAACCTTTTATAGCCCAGTTGTCACTCTCGGTGCCACCCGATGTAAAGAATACTTCTTCGGGCGCTGCACCGATACAGGAGGCTATCGTTTCCCGTGCATCCTGCAACGCCTTTTTGGATTTTCGGGAAAAAGCATAGGGCTGTGAAGCGTTCCCGTATTCATTTGTAAGAAAAGGCTTCATTGCCTCGAACGCAGCAATATCCATCTGTGTTGTAGCTGCGTTATCAGCGTAAATCAATCTGCTCATATTAATACCTTACAGATAGTTATACTGTATGTCCGGAATATCTTTTTTCCCCGGAACATTAAATTCTTTCGGGTCTATAATGCAAAGCTGTCTTTTAATAACGCCTCGCATCTCTTTTGCAGGTTCCAAGCAATACTTAATGAACTCGTCAGCAGGTATGTCATCCTTGCATGTAGCATTTGGATATAGTAGCTTAACGAATGCCGTGCAAAGCCTCTTAATTGCCGTGAGGTCGCGCTTATCAGGTTTTGCCGGAACTGCCAAGCATTCATCTACTATTGTAGTGTAGGTTAAATCGTCGCGGAGAAGATGGAGTACCTCAGCAAAGTATTCTGTGTTGAGTGCCCAACCATTTGCTACAAGTCCCTGATGCATTCTGGGAATCTTCCAGCCGGGAATAAAGCCATGGAATCGGTCAAGTGAGGCAGATTCACTAAAGACGCTACTTACCTCTTCCATCATGTTTTCATTAACATTGAACCGGCTGGCGTTGATGTTGCCGAGTACAATTACCCCAGCATCGGCAACGACCTGAGCATCAAACCCTTGAACCTCGCCGAATTCCATATAATCCTTCAGTGCCGTCTGAATCTGGCTAGGCTTATCAAAGGTCATGGATTGTATTTCATCAAAACCGACAAAGTCAAAACGAGTCAGTAACCCACCAGTTTTTTTCTGGTTATCATAAATAAGAGAAGCTCTTGAAACTGTTCCGCCAGAAATTAGCCAACCACGCTTACTGATTTTTTGATAGACATAGCTTTTTCCCGTGCCTTTCGGAGCGAGCTCCATCAAGTTTAGACGCTTCTCAACAAAAGGAAGAAGTCGGCGAAGAACATACAGTTTTTGCTGTTCTGAATCGTATCCAGCGGGATTATAGTCAGCAGCGGAGATTAACACATCAATCCATTCTTCTATGGTAAATGCTCGTCTGGCCTCTTTATAAAATTCTAGGTCTACAGTGTAGGGACAAAATGGACTGTACTCGATGAGTTTAATTACACCTTTTCCTTGACGAGAGGAGTAATCTTTTCCCCAAATCAGCTCAACAATACCCCAGTTTTCACTTTCTTTGAGGAGTGTTTCCTTCCACCGGGAGACAACATCATTTGCCACTTCCCCGGATGCGCCGGAACGTGAACCGCCAAAATCAGGAAGCTCAAACAAGGTCTTCCCGGTCTTAATATCGACATTTACACGGATTCTTGCCAGAAAGCGGACGGTTTCTCCGTTCACCATCTCAAATTTAAATTGCTCAAAATCCTCGCGGCTCGGAATATACTGGCGGATATATCTCAGTACGCTGTCGTAGTCAATGATTCCATCGTCATCCGAAAACTTCATTACTAGCCAGTCACGCATATACGAAGGCAGGCTTAAATTGGAAAAGAACTCTGTCCTTTCTGGATTCTTCAGCACCACCATGTCGGAAAAAACGTCGCGTACTTTATCTTCCAGCATATTGGTTCCTCCTTCCATCACAGGAATAGTGTACATCCCTGTTCCTTAAATTCTTGGATTTTTATTTCGAGGTCATTTTTTGTACACTCCAAGTATTCTGCCAAGCAATCTATGCAGTAATAATCTTCTGTGTCCGTACCAAGCAGTTTTTTGCACAAAGCAACCTCATCTTTTTTAAGTGCTTTTTCACACTCACAGCATTCTATTTTTCTTCTCATAGGCCCATCCCACCAAACGGGTCATCGTTTTTACTGATGCCTTGAGCCTTAACCTTAAGAGTTACATTGGGAAGAAGCCGCCCGTTAGCTATTACCGAGAGGGTAATGTCATCAGTAGTAACACCGTCCAAAATGACAAGCCATGACCCATCCGCATTCATCGTACAGGTGGCTTCCTTGTTATCATAAGAAATTTCCAGCGTTGATATGGGGCGACTGAATTGCAGAGCTTTTTCTACATGCCCGTTTTTCTTTGTAACAAACAAGCCGCCTTTGGGCTTGCATGTTACAGGAGGAAGAGGCTGCTTCCTCTTGATTACTATAACAGACACGAGTCTTTCTTCTGCTGTATTTCCTCCGTGGATTTCCCCAACAACATCATGTTCATCCGTGTTTCCACCAGCTGCATTGCCGCTCACCGAGAAGTGCTGGTAGTTATCCATAACTAGATAGCGCTTGCCATTTGAGGTAGCTACGACCGTATTTGGCAAAGCAATGACATCTCCAGCATTATCATCGAGCTCACAAAATCTTCCGAAGCTATGAACCGTTGACTTTTTGGGAGCAGAAATTGGGACGACATTTTCCTGATGAAACGCAAGTGCCGCAAAACGGCTGCTTCCGTGGTCTCCAGTCACAACTACATACTCATGGTTCTCCAAGAGCTCCTCAACCTTCTTAGCCGCATCAGAAAACACGGAAAGCTGATGGACAATGCAGGAGTAGTAGCTTTTGTCATCTGGCATTCCCTTATGCGAGAAGGAATCTAGCCTATCCCACTTAATGGTCATGGGGTCATGTTCGTCCCATTGGTGATTATATTCTGTCTCTGTGGGTAGGAGTGCAGTGGCAAGTTTTACGGATTCCGGAACAATGCCCCGCACTTTTAGCTCGTATAGAAACAAGGGCGTATATTCACTTCCAAATCCGTCAATCCAAAATGACACACAGTCTTGCCCCTGCAGCTTATGCATGAGCTTGTACCGAGCATCAAATCGGTCAAAAGTCATTTGGACTGGATAATCGCCCGGATATCGATTGATGATTTTGTTCTTACGATACCATGCCATATACTCATCTATGACGTCATCACAGCCCATTTCGTCCTTCATGTAAGATGCCAAAGATGGATAATCACGCTCTAACAAGGTTGTAGCTATCGCGCTCGGTTCAGCACCACCACGAAGCATATTACTGATAACCTTGACAGCATATGTCTTTTCTTCGTGAGTCTGATAAGTAAGGAGCTTCAGTTTTGTCTCGTCCAACGGCAGCTTATCCATGAGCGCAAAATACGAGTCATCAAAGGAATGAAAAGATAAAGCTCGAACAGCAGCCATCCGCTCCTCAATCCAGCGGTCGCTCCTGTTTGAAATGAGTAAAATCTCATCCCGAATCTTCTCCGGAATTTCAGAAGCACATGATGCCTTTTTGCAAGCATAACTATAGTACTCATCGGTCGGATATACCCTGTACCAGAGCCAAACAAGATTCTTCTGAAAATCGTTCAGAGTTTCCCATCTTGCTGCAACAGAAACAAAGTCAAACTCATTGACATTCAATGCGTCGAGTACGACTTTATCAAACGATGCCGTCTTTGCCGCATAATGTGAGGTACAATTAACAACGCGGCTCCAGAAGTCATTGCTTTGCCATTTTTCAACTAGTAGATTACCGTCCACCAAAATGTCCGCAAGATATCTGAATGGGCTATCAATGGGCTTAATATTGACTGTACCATAGGCTGTTTCGACATTCCCATACTGCATGGTCACGACTGAACAGGGCACATTTCTTCTAAGGATTATCTGCCAGTCCCGGAACCATGAGGTCAAATTATCTGCATCCGGATTAATGGCATCCTTGAATTTGGGGGAATATACAGATACAGTATAGTTTTCAACCGATGGCGCAGAATCGAGCGTCCAGACATAATCTTCTTGGCGCTCATCAATTGCTCCGATAATCCGGTCAAAGATATCTCTACAATTGAAAACGGGAATGATAACTCTGGTCTTGGACGCTTCCGGTTGCTGCGTTTCCCAAAATGCTCTGAACTGGCGACGGTCAGGATTTAATTCACGTTTCGTGCACAAACGTAGGTATTCACCAACAGAGAGTAGCAAAACCTGCTGTCCCTCGCATTCCTTCAACTTGTTCTTAATCTGGTCAAATTGAGGGACAGTATCTGGCGCACGGCAAAAATCGGCCACATTTATCGTGACATCGCAGATACCCTTCAGCTGATGCTCAAGCGCAGAATAGTCGTCAAGGTTCTCGACGAAAATAATCCGTGCAGGGTACCGGGAACCGAAGCCACGTTCCTGGCTGAGCTTTTCCTTGATTTCAGCAATTATCACGATTTAGCCTCCTCACTTAATAAACAGCGTATAAAGGTCGGGATTCTCGTCGAGGAGCTGTACGACCTTGTCACGCAGCTGTGCCTCCGGCATTGACTTCACTTTCTTCTTTGCTTCTCCACAGAATTTATCACGTAGGAAAGCATCAACCGTCTTTCGGATTTCTCCCACTTTGTTGGCCCAGGAATAAACATCAGAGGTCAATTTCGTGTTAGTTTTCAGTCGAGAAACCAAAACCGGCCCAGATGATTCAAAAGCGCTACGATAGCTTTCGCCAATCTGGGAGATAAAGCAACTGGCGATATATGCTTTGTCCTTCAGAGCGCTGACAGTGTGTGTCTCAAAAAACTGCGTAGCATTATGGAGAGCAGTATTGTCCGCAATTTTCCCGTCCTGCACAGTCTTTAGCACTATAATGTGAGGAAGGACTTCATCGCTGACAACCCACTGGATTGGTACGGCATAGTTTGCGCACCAAAGGGTGATGGAGTCAAAGCCGCTCTGCTCTTTCCAAAGTTCCTGAATGCGGACTTTGTTTCTGTTATAGGCAACCTTGTTGAGCTGCGCGCCGATTCGGGTATCAAAATCTGCAGCCGGAGAATTATAGTTTACAGTTTTTAGAGATTTGTAGATGCCGTCAAGCTCCTCGTCAGTGCAGTTGTGTCCATGAGATTCCATATACCGTTGCAGAAGCGGTTTCGAAGACGAAACAAAGCCCCACACTTTCTGCGCATCTGATTTCAAAAGCTCTGCATAGCTTTCTCTGTCTGCAAGTTCAATTTTCGACCACTGCGTAGTAGAAATAACCCTCATCGCCTGCAGCGCAGGTGTCCAACTGAAGCCGAGTTTCTCAATAACGGTTCCTGGAACTTTCATGTGGTTAAACATGTTTGCAATATCGTCGCTGAGAAGCTTGATGCTCTTTCGCTTAACGGTCAGTGCATCGTTCAAGATTGCAACAACCCTGTACTCAATGCAAAGCTCGGAAAGTTTTTCCTCTACCTGGGCCTCCGTCCAAGTAGAGACCTGCCCCTGCATCATTTGATGAATAGCGTCAAACAAGTCATGACTTGTAAGGCCAATGGCCTCTTGCAGTTCCTGAAGTTCGTTGCATTTCTGAGAAATGAACGAGCTGAACGCGTCATAAACTGTATTCTGGTCAAAGTAAAGGCTTGCAAGCGCTTTCCGAACAGGCCCGTGGCCGGTGAACTTTACGGTGATGTTTCCCATTACCTGCTCTTGGTCACCGTTCTCAGACAGGAAATCGCAGAACAGGTCTATTATCTCATCTGCCGTTTGCTTTGCAGCTGCGTCACCAAATTTCTCTTCTGGAGCGTATTTCAGAACCCAGAATGGAGCGCCAGCCTTCTCTGTACACTGCTTGGACATGTACTTCCGAGCTTCGGTTTCATTGACCGCTTCGCTGTCCTGAAGCTGAAAGACCTTCTGCACATAGGGCTTGAATTTCTGCCATACTTCAGAGCCGGGGGAAAGATAATTGTTGATAACTTCCTCTTTGCAGAGGCTGGTAATCATCGTGGCTAGTGTTTGGTCAGTCAGCGGCCACGGATTATTATCTCCTTTGTTCCAGCTAAACTCACTGTTGACATAGTAACGCAGCAAGAAACCAAGGATGTATCCGCAGGCCATGCAATTATAGTAGCCATAAGGCGCGTCCTGGAGTTCCTGCCAAAGAGCATCCAATTTAATCTGCGTCCCTTGAGAGAAACGCTGTAAGATAAAGCTCGCAATCTTGGCAACTGCAGCTGCGCCATCGTTTCCTTTGCTTTGCGCGAGTGCTTCAAGGCCCTCAACATCCCACACACCAGCCTGTTTCAGACCATTTACAATATTGCCGACCTGAGTATTAGGAGATGTTTTTTGCACACCAGCCAAGGCAGTGCTCTGCTGAATTTTCTTAAAGGCAGTATTCGTCGAAACGATAAGTTCAGGAGCTGCAGTGAAAATGGAACCGAAGATTATATCCTTCTCCAGTTTTGTGGCAAAGTAAGAGGTGCCATATTCAGACGGATAAACCTTATCTCCGCATACGACCATAAGCTGGTCATCCATTGCAGGCGCAGACCACTCCTCGATAATGCTGCTTGCCTCATCCGAATACCGTTCTGAATCGCCGCTTTTACCTTCCTCGCCAGCAAGCTCAGAATGTGTCATAGCATTATACCATCTATCCAGATGGTCTTCGGTCAGCGGAGACTTCAGAAGGTAAATAGCCATGCGCCCTGTTTCGTCCTGAGCGGCGAGAGTCTTTACTTTTTCTTGCATTGCCGCAAACTGACTGGATTCGGAAATCGCTATGACAAGAATTCCAAACTTATACGGGCACTTTTTCAGTTCCGTTTGAACCTCTCCAAAACGAGCATTCATTGACGTCGTTCCGGAATCGCAGGCCGCGATAAACATTCTGCCATAAGATGCGCTTGTCTTGTCCCAGATTTTTGCTTCCATGGACTTTGCAAAATACCCGTTTTTCTTAAATAATTCGTAGCGGGTATACTTCTTGACGAGCATCTCTTTGCGAACATCGAATACGTCTGCGTTTCCAGTGTAGGGAATCTGTAGGCGCATATCTCCGTTTGTCATGGCATCAAGGCGGAGCACACCTATCTGCTCAAGGTCGGAGAGGTACATCTCCACATCTTCCTTGGTCAGCTGACCAGCAAAGCATTTATACAAAGTGCTTCTGGTAGCAGAAACCTTGCGCTGTGTGGCCTGACTATAAAGATTGCTGACAGTTCCAGAGGACATGACCGCAATCAGCAGCATGGCCGCTTTGAACACATGCATGTGATAATCGTCTGCGATGTATTCACGCTTCGCCATAAAATGCTGATATGCGCTTTTGGCCTCTGCTGAAAAACTACGAACGTCGCTCTCTCTGGTAAAGAAATAATCCCACAGGAAATCCGGGGTCAACCACCGCCAGTCATCCGGGCCATAATTATTGATGTAATAGATAAAGCCGACATTCTCTTCGGACTCTTTCGTATCCTTCATAAAGCGGAAGAGTGTACGCTGGGAAGCTCCGAAGTTCTGGGCAACAATTGCAAGGAGCGAAAGCGTCATCGGATGCAGAGGGCAGAGCTGACGGAGGCGTTCCTTCTTGCTGCTCATGTCGAGGTTATCGAAGTCGGCGATGTTTTTGCTGATGGACTTCATCAGCTTATCTTTTTCCGCATTCCACTGCTCATCCATTCCTGCACGGGTAAGGATGGAGCTGCCAATCAATTCATAGGCCGCGCTTTCGCTCACGTGAAAGTCAAGAGAATGATAGCGGTGGACAATCTGCTCGTAGACTTCTTCGCCAATCTGACTAACCCAGCTAGGTGCTCTGTGGACAATCAGGAACATGAAGAAGGGCTGCTCCTTGCAAAACTCCGAGAGGGGCTGAAGGACATCATCGGTCGGATTATTGCGGAGATATGAGGTGAATTCGTCCCAGATAAAGACGATACCGGTATCCTGCAGATTGTTCCCTTCGATGACATCGGCGACCCAATCTTTAAACATCTGAAGGGAGGTGAAGAAGCCCCAGCCCTTATCTCGATAGATACGGGCGATAACATTTGCTGCTTTCAGGTTTCCTGCGTTCACTTCCTCACGGAAGTCATCGACAGATCCATATTCTTCATACAGAGCATACGTCTGGTTCGTGAAAAGCTCGTCCCAATTGATGGAGGAATCGTTGACAGCGTCCTGTGCAGCAGCAACCAGAGACTTTTTCCCGTAGTAAGCGGATGCGCCAAATTTCTCCTTGAGTTTTTCTCGGATGGCATCCTCCATTGTCATCATGAGCTGGATGCCGCTCTTAATGTCGGTAGCCTGACTCTTCCAGATAACAAGGAACTCTCCCTTTTCCCGAATGGAAAGGAATCTCTCTCTGTACTGAATCAGCATCTGGTTCGAGAGGAACTTTCGGATAGAATCGACTTTATCCTCAAACAGGTGCTTGAGAACGATAGCAGCATAGCTCTTGCCGGTGCCGTATGCACCATGAATCCAGAAAGAACGACGCTTGTCCTCGTCTTCATATTTCATTGAGTCACAGATTTTCTCAATGGCTCCCTTCATATCTTCATGGACAATGTACTCCTGCCACATATCAGGATGACGGGATTCAGAATCAATATCCACCACCGATTCGTAGTGTGGGCTCAGCTCAATGAAGGTATTATACTTAGCCATGATTCCTCCTCCTTACTTTGCGATTAAATCCAGAATATCAAGAGACTTGTATTCAGGGAAAAGCTGGACATTGTCCAAATCCGCGACAAAGGTCGTGCGGATGTACTTGTCGAACTGAAGGGAAATATCTTGCAGGATGTCCTTGAATCGGTCGGGATTGATGCCGAAGATGGACACGGGGTCTACGCCTTTTGCCTCGGCGTTTCCTCTCGCTGCAGCCATCTGACCAAGCGTAAAGGTATATCTGCCCGTTGCTTCTGCCCACATATACAACGCATAGAGAATAGCAACCGCATCCGGTGTGTTCCATCCCTGCTTTGAAAACTTGTAGCTGTTTCCACTTGGAATCGGGATGCCCTGCTTCAAAACAGTACCGATGGGACTATGCCGGAAGGTTTCAAGTAGAGCGGTTACCGCGTTGTCACGGGTGGACTTTGAATAATCATCTCCAAGAAGGAAAATCAAATCGTTCTTCTCATAAATTTCTCCCGCAGGAGCATTCAGCATGTACCATTTTGAAATGATTGAGTTATAAGCAAGGTTTGTCCAGATGACAGCCCACGTCAAAGGGTTCCCGGCTCCAAGAGGTTGGACTTTGTTAAAGAGCGGTGTCGGAACACCAGACTTTGCACCTTTACCTGTTGCCGTCAACAGGCCAGCTTCTTTTAGCCAAACCCTAAGCGAGTCATACTGACGGGTTCCTAAAGAGCCCATAGTGAAGCAGTTTTCTTTGTGCTCGAAGAAGTGTTCCAGCCAAGGACGGCGAAGTCCAAAATGCTGATACCTATTCATTCCCTTTAAATCCATACCGTTTTCCCCTCCAGTGACAGAAAGCGATTTTGCCGCCAAGCAGCCCTTTCCATTTGTAAATTCAATACAATTGCAGCAGTGGATGCATTTGTCCTCTCGGATGTATATCTTACCGTTTTCAGTAATCGTAAATGCATTAACAGGACATTGAACTTCACATGCTTTACAGCCAAAGCAATATGCAGTTTTGTTTGCAATCCCCCTTAGATGGCTAAGAACAAACCTGTCCATTTTAGAATAAGGCCAGTAAGTCACAACAGTTTTAGCTTCGCCAGAAATCTGGAATTGGAACTCTTGCTTATCGATTAACTGGGTGTATATATCATTGTCCCTATATACGATGGGGCCAAGAATACTGCAGACTTGAAGCCAGTCCTGCCGCTTAGATACAAAGCTAAAGGAAATCTTGTCATCAGCAATCTTCTCGACTACACGGTTTCCACCATTCTGGAGCCCACGACCACCCATACGGGCCTTCCATCCGCCTTGCTCTATAAACTTTTTTACCTCGCTATCTGGTTTTGTAGCGCGGGCATAGTTTTCGACATTTGAAAGAAGCTCCCGCATTTCATCTGGATAGCAGTCATTTACAATCCCATCCCACCAAGCAGAAGACATGGGGCATACTATACAGCCAACGCGAAATAATCCTTTACGGTAAGCTTCATTAAAAAGAATGTCATTATGGAGCAAATAGATGAACAGCTCGGATGTTCCCCATTTCAAAATCGGGCTGCAATTGATTTGGTTAATATTCTTAGCGCCAACGCTAATTTCATCTCTATCAGCCCTCGCAGCGCTTTCCTCAGCTCTCACACCATCAAAAACTACGACCTTAATATTATAGTTTCCGGTTAGTTCTCTGAGAAGCAAAATCGTTGGAACTGATTTATGAACAGCGCAACACCATCTCATTCTTCTTCCCGGAGGGCCAAACTCTTCCCAGCTATCCGTGGGCTTCAGATGGCTTTTGGCTTCATAGAATTTAAGCGATGACCAGTGCTTCTTTGCCTTTTCTACGGACTGAATAGTGGTGGATAGCTCCATTCCTGTATTGCTAAACACCACTGAGAATTCATCCGGGGATAATGTACGACTGACAAGGTCGAGGAGCACCAAGGAATCCTTTCCTCCGCTAAACGCAACAGCGAATGCCATTCCTTGCTTTTCGTACTTATCATGAGTCTTTCTAATGAAATCCATGGATGTCTTTTCAAGGCCGAGCATCAAACGTTCATTTTCTTTCCAGAGTGCATCGACATCAATCGGTTCCAGATTCAGACCTTCAGTATAGATTTTTATGGTTGGTTTTGTATAGAATCCACCGCCCGTGGCTTCCGCGACACAAGTGCCGTTCAGGATGTAGCGGCGAATCCCCTCGGCCCACAGTAACGGGGCATCTGTGTCCGGATATGTCCAATGTTCGTTAAAGCCGAAATAATCCAGCTCCTCTTTAAACACAGGACGAATCTCTTTTTCAATTTTGCTGTTAACTGACAGACGGTAAATACCGTTTTGACCCGTCCACTCATATCCGTACATAGGTTGACCTCTATTCTAATATGGCGCGTTTACTTATTCCCGCGCACATATACTGTTTTGTTTTCGTTTGACCACGCAAACCGATAGTCGTTCAACGCCTTCGGCAGCGCATAAATCATTTCGCCGTTTTCCAGCATTCCTGCATCCCGCAGTTCAAGCCGCAAATCTTCACCAGGCATACGCATCGGCAAGTCATGGTGTTCCTCCATGAAGAGCGTAACCACATCCGGGAAGGTCTGGAGCGGTGAGTCAACCGGGACGAACGCGGCGGCAAGTGTATCGAGCGTCTGGTTCAAATCCGGAGAGATAGATTTAAAGCCGATGGCAGGATACTTATCCAGCACTTCTTGCAATAAAAGGAGCGTCCAATCCAAGCCGTGCGGCAGCGACGGCAGTGTTGTCAGCCATGCAGCATTAATATCTCTCGGTATGACATATGCCACATTTGCCTTGCGGAAAAGGTCATCCAGCCGGTCGTGCATCCGAAGGCACCAAGCATCATCGATTCCCAACGACTCGCTTAGAAGATAGCGGTCTGAATCGTAAATGAGGAAAGTATTGGATGAACCGAGCTGCAGGAGCTGGCCAATACCGCCGTAGGTGAGCATGGTCTTCTGCAAATAGTCCTTTGCATCGGAGGCATACAGAAGGCCGCCATTGCTTCTGGCAAGGTGAATCATCAGGCCCCGCAGAGTCATCGGGTAGTCTGGTTCCTTCTCGAAAATATGTGGCGTAGAGAATTTGTACGGTGCCCCTGCCACAGCCTTTTTCTCAAAAAGGAATCGGGCAATGGCATACACCGCATCAACGTTTTCACAGTCGTTGTCATTCAAAAACATCGACAGCTCTTGGGAGGCAGCCCCGAAGAGAAGCTGGTTATTGCTATAACCTCCAAATTGAGCAAAATGTGTCCTCAGAATCCGCCCCAACGCTTCTTCAGCCTCGTCCAGGTCAACAAAGCTATCAACATGAACATATCGGTTACCAGGCATGGCTATAATGTTCACGCTACCGTCCAAGGCAGAAGCAGTGGACGAAACCGCCGCATCGGGCTGAACAGCCTTTATCAGCTCTTTTACTGTTGCGCCCTGTAGACCAACAGACCGGAGGTATGCTTCAGATTTTTCTATCGAAACGCCATATCCTTTTGCGGTCAGAGTTTCATCCTTCTTTTCGGCAGGCGTATTTTTTGCCTTTCGACCCGATGCAGATGCCTTAGCCTCACCATAGAGAACAATCTGTTCCTCGGTATATCCGCACCTTACGCACAGTGCCCGTATCATTTCCATGAGGCGTGGGATGTTATAGTTAATACATACCCAATACCCATTTGAAAGCTGGGCGCAATGAAGGCCATCAAGCCGCTCCTCCAACAGGTAGGGGCGGTCTTTTTTTGCTGCAATTAGCGACTCTTTATAAAGCCCATCCATTGCTGCATTATGCCTAGCAAGCTCCTGCTCGGTAATTCCGACGAGAATCCGAGCCCAATTCTTCCCCTCGATAGGTACTCCAGCTATTGCACAATGAACAGGAGCGGTACGCTCAAAACTCTGAGCATTTGTAAAGTCATATTTAATCCAGCTAGGCTGGATTTCAACTGTTTTTTGTGATGCTTCTGTTTCAACAGGAGCTTTTTCTTTTTCACGAAGGTAGACAATATAAGCCGCAAGGAGCTGCACAGCCGTATTGCGAAGACGCTTATTGGCAAATGTCTTTTTTGTGCGCCGCAAAGCAAATTCCACTTCGTCTGTGGAAGTGACGCTCGTTAGCGTCTGAGTCAATGCCCGTGATTTGATAAGGAGGACGTTTATCTGTGCATATGATTTCTGGATATCTTTTAATACAGAGGACGTGACAGCAGTTGGAAGCCACTGGAAAAACTCTTGTTCAGCAGGATTGCTTATTTCTGCCATGCTCATTTTCCTCCGTTCTTCCTTTGCTGTTGCCTTGCCATGAGCAGCACGCTGCTCACCAGAATTCTGACCATCTTGAGATGCAACGCTCTTCTCCGTGCTTAGGATTTCTTCATAACGAGCTCTGTTGTTTTTATAGAGCGAGACCACCTCAGCAAACATAGGTGTTCCCGGAGCAGATTTTGATTCCTGCCCCTCGTACAGACCTCCTAGACTACGGAGCCGGTTTACCAATCCACCTGCACTGCGATAACTGTCACTGATTTCATATCCGTTTCTCTTTGCGAGGTTACGCAGGCGCACAGATGCTTTCTCAGCAGCCTTCGTAATAGACGTCCCATTCTTTACCATGTCGAGATACACATCCAACAATACGACTGCTTCCTGTAGGTCAAATGGGCGTTTATTCAAAGGCTCTCTGGAATCCTTACGTGCTTGCATCTCTTCTTTCTCCCCCCCAGACTGCCATAAGACATGCGGCAATGCTTATTTTTCAGTATTACCTTTTTCCGATGGCTGTCCGGAGAAAAAACCGTAGACTGGTCTCTCGGCATTTTCCGGTATCATATAGGTCGTTCCGTGCGTTAGCACTCCGGGTATCCGGTTCATTTTACAGTGGTTTTGCACTTGCCTTTGTGTGATGCCCCATTTTTCAGCAGCTTCTTTTGTAGTCATATAGCCGTTCATAGAATCAACCTCCTGTAGCATCAAAGCGCACAATAAGCTACAATATTCTACCATGCCTTCGGCGAAATGTCAATGCGCGAAGACGAAATCCAGAGTTCGTTTTGGCGAAATTGCAGGCTCAACATCTCGCTCAAATTCTTCCTGAAGGAACGCATCAAGCGAGGAGAAGATTCCCTTCTGCCGCCCCGGCCTCTCTGTCTTGTAGTCCCGATTGGTGGTTTTCTAAAAACTATTTTCATGTTTTTGAAAAACATCGTGTTTTCCTCTTGACAAAACACATCTTGCGTGTATAATGAAAACATGAGATGTTTTTGACAAACAAGGAGGACGTTTTATGGCAACATTAGGCTGTATCCAAGCCAAGATGGGTAGGACAACCTACTACATCTGCAAAATGGCCGCTGGGGAGCTTATCGACAAGGTAGGCATCGCCAAGGAGCTCCCAGAATGGCCAGATATGACCGCAGAAGAAAAGATGCAACGAGAATGCGATATCAAACGAATCGTTGAAGAGATTGTTCCGTATGTCACGGATGACCCAGACCGCTTCTTCTCTAGCCTCATCGTGGATATCTACTCTGGCTTTGACGAAATCCGTTTTGAACCGCTCTCAAAAGTCGTAGGCAACATTCCAGATGCCTATGCCGTTCCTATGGCAGACATGGGCTTTATAACCCTCCCCGGCAAAGAGCGACTCATTGCACTGGACGGGCAGCACCGCCTTCTGAGTTTGAAAATCGCCATCAGAGGTATCATGGGAGTTCCGGGTGGGACAAAGACCTTTGCTGCTATGAACAAGCTCCAGCCCCACCCTGAGCTTGCGAATGAAGAGCTCTGCATCATCCTTGTGGAGCACACTGACACAGCAAAAATCCGGAAAATCTTCAACAAGATTAACAAGTACGCCAAGCAGACCAGTCGTAGCGACAATATCATCACGAGTGACGATGACACCTTTGCTGTTATTGCCCGTCGCCTCTTCAAAGAGGGTGGCCCGCTAGCTCCGATTAATGGTATCGACCTTGTTAACTGGAAGAGCAACACCCTATCCCAACGCAGCAAGAACCTCACGACATTGAGTGCCCTGTATACGATTGCAGAGACAATCCTGAAGGACAAAAAATACTCTTCCAAGATGTTGCCAGATAACGCAGCACTTGAAGAAGCATACCAGACTATCGATTCCTTCTGGCGTATCACTCTCGATGGTGTGCAGGCATACCAGCAGTACCTTGAACTTACCCACAACAACAAACCCGTCTCCAATCTGCGTGAGGAAAACCTCCTGCTGAAGCCGGTGACCCAGATGGCGCTTGCACATGTCGCTCTTATGGCCCAACGTAAAGAAATCAGCTGGGACTCCGTCGTTGGAAAGCTCAACCAAATCGACTGGTCTTTCAACAATGAATTGTGGTTCAACATCCTCGTGATAGGCAGCGCCAACAAGAAGATGATTACCGGCAAGGACTCTATCCGCAGTGCTGGTATGGTGATTGCTTACATGGTCATGGGCAACCAGATGACACGAAGTGAGGTAGATGACGTCCGTCAAATCATCCGCAATGCACGGAACGATGACAGCGCCGCTCTCCCTCATATGATTCCTTAACTGCAGGAGGTGCTGATGACAGATATGACAATAACCCCCCATTCCGTTGAGTATAAATGTCCGCATGAAGGTTCCCGTTGTAAGCTAGGCAAACACTGTCATGTCCTTGAAACCGCCGACAGGCTCCCCTGCAGAATTACTGCGTTTGTTAAGTGCCCAATCTACAAGAAAAAGATTCCTGTTGAAATTGGTGCACAGCCGAACTAAATAGGAGTTACTCACAGGAAAGCCGCTTAGACGCGCTAAGCTGTAGGACTCAATCAACATGATTGATTTTCTATGGTGAAGTGTATCTAAGCGGCTTTTTTCATTGAAGGGAGGTGAGACCCGGCACCATCTACAGAGACATCCGCAACAGCAAGGGCCGCCTGCTGTGCAAAGCGAATGACCAGAGTGGCATGGTTGAAACTGAAGGCCCCCACAAGTCGAGCTGTAAGTTCAACGTCCCAATTGGCGGCTCATTCACAGTTACCCGTGAAAACATTATCTCGCGGGTAACCCGCACCAAGACCACATTCATTGTGGAAGACACTGTCGCTGCCTAACGCAGCAAAAATCAAACCGAATCCGCAGAGCTGCATTGACGGCCATGGATTGTAGTTGTTCCTCACAGGAGAACTATATCCACGGCCGCCTTTTCTGTTCTACGGACAAAAAATCGGCTCCTGCGGATTCCGCATCCAAAGGAGTCGATTTTTATGAAAAACAACGCAAAAGAAAACCATCCCTTTATCTACGACCGCACCACCGGTGAGAAGATTCCGGTCAGCAAGGAAGTCCGCGACGCCTACTACGGCGAGGCAGCCCGCATCCGGATGAAGGAGCAGGCTCATGGACGCTGCGTCTGCCCTCAGAGCAAGGTCTGGGCCTGTGACGGCGACTGCCTCATCTGCGAGTACCGTCGTTCCGGCGACCTGGCTTCTCTGGACGTTCCCATCGGTGAGGATGGCGAGGACACCCTGATGGACATGGTTCCGTCTGAGGCTCCGGCCATTGAGAGCATTATTGCAGACCGCGACCTGCTTGACCGCCTCTTCGCTCGTCTCCGGGAGCTCGACCCCGATGCGGACACCATCATCGCCATGTGGATGGACGATGACAGCGTCTCCGACCGCGCCATTGCTAAGGCCCTCGGTCGGCCCCAGCGCACCTTCGCCGACCAGATGAAGAAGTATCGGACGGAGCTCCGGCGCATCCGGGGCTACTAATCCCCAGCACTCCCGCCCTCTGACCATCGGTTCTCCCGGTGGCCGGAGGGCCTTTTTTGCTTTTTTGAAAAATCCTCCGCTCAAAACGGCTCCTCACCTTCAGTGGGAGGTGGAAGGCGACAAACGACACCAGCCTTCAGGGAGGTGAAAACCGTGTACGACAACAACTACAGGAACAGCAGCCTCGCAGCCGAGGAGATTCAGGTGCTCAAGGCTATCTCCCGCGTCTCCGCACGTCTAGCGCAAAAGCTCGCTGCCCTCGACAACCAGAGGCAAACCAAGGAAGGAGGAAATCACAATGTCAAAACTGGCGGATATGGCTATGGCCATCCAAGAACTGCACGATGCTGCTGCCGCTATTGATGATGTGGCCAACTGGCTGACTCGTCAGTTCAGCAGCCCCGACCCCAAGGAGCCGGAACCCAAACCCGCGCCTACGCTGGAGCAGGTGCGGGCCGTGTTGGCGGAGAAATCCCGCGCCGGTCATACGGCAGCAATCCGGGAGCTCCTCCGGAAGTATGGGGCCGAAAAGCTCTCGCTGGTCGACCCGCAACACTATGAGGCCCTGCTCAAGGATGTGGAGGGACTTGCCGATGCCACCTAATGGACATGCGCTTCTCTCGGCATCTGCCTCAGACCGCTGGCTCCACTGCCCACCATCCGCGAGGCTGTGTGAGCTCTACGAGGACAAGGGCTCCGATTATGCCGCCGAGGGCACCGATGCCCACACGCTCTGTGAGTATAAGCTCCGGAAGGCGCTGGGCATGGAGGCCGTCGACCCCACAGAGAACCTGACCTGGTTCAATCAGGAAATGGACGAGTGTGCCAGCGGCTATGCCGCCTACATCCTTGAACTGGTGGAGGCAGCCAAAGAGACCTGTTCAGACCCGGTGGTGCTCATCGAGCAGCGGGTGGACTTCTCTCGCTGGGTGGAACAGGGCTTCGGCACTTCCGACGCCATCCTTATCGCGGACGGCACTATACACGTGATTGATTACAAACACGGGCTTGGGATACTCGTCTCCGCAGTGGAAAATCCTCAACTGAAATGCTACGCGCTCGGTGCGCTGGAGCTGTTCGATGGCATCTATGATATCGACAACGTGTGCGTTCACATCGTACAGCCCAGACGCCAGAACATCAGCACTTTCGAGATTGCCAAGGATGACCTGTACCGCTGGGCGGACGAGGTTCTGAAGCCCACGGCTGAACTGGCCTTTGCCGGTGACGGCAACTTCCTCTGCGGTGAGTGGTGCGGATTCTGCAAGGCCAAGAATGAGTGCCGCGCCCGTGCCGAGGCCAATCTGGAGCTGGCCCGCTACGATTTCAAGCTGCCTCCGCTCCTCACGGACGAGGACATCGAGGACATTCTGCCCCGCGTGGACGCGCTGGTATCGTGGGCCTCCGACATCAAGGAGTACGCACTCCAGCAGGCAGTCAGCGGAAAGGAATGGCACGGCTGGAAACTGGTCGAGGGCCGTTCCAATCGCAGATATACCAACGAGGCTGCCGTTATCCAGACGGTCAGCGATGCGGGCTTTGACCCGTATGAGCGGAAGCTGCTGGGCATCACCGCGATGCAAAAGCTGCTCGGCAAGGCCCGCTTTGACGAACTCCTGACGGCCTACATTGAAAAGCCACAGGGAAAACCCACGCTCGTACCGGAAAGCGATAAGCGTCCGGCTATGAACACAGCAAAAAATGATTTTATGGAGGAAAACATCGATGAATAAGAACACCAAATTTACCAATCCCATGAAGGTCATCACCGGCCCCAACACCCGCTGGTCTTACGCCAACGTCTGGGAGCCCAAGAGCATCAACGGAGGCGCTCCGAAGTACTCGGTCAGCCTCATCATCCCGAAGTCCGACACCAAGACCGTCTCCAAGATTCAGGCGGCCATCGAAGCGGCCTACCGTGAGGGCGAGGCCAAGCTCAAGGGCAACGGCAAGTCTGTCCCAGCCCTCAGCGCCATCAAGACCCCGCTGCGCGACGGCGATACCGAGCGCCCGGATGACCCCGCCTATGCCGGTGCTTACTTCGTCAACGCCAACGCCACCAGCGCTCCCGGTATCGTGGATGCCGACCGCAATCCCATCCTGACCCGCTCTGAGGTCTACTCCGGTGTGTACGGTCGCGCCAGCATCACGTTTTACGCGTTCAACAGCTCCGGCAATCGCGGCATCGCCTGTGGCCTGAACAATCTGCAGAAGATTCGTGACGGTGAGCCTCTGGGCGGCAAGGCCAGCGCCGAGTCCGACTTCGCCACCGACGAAGATGACGATTTCCTTGACTGATGGAGGTGACCACGATGAACGCTACGACCATTCTCTGTATCCTTCTGCTCTCCCTCTATCTGCTCCTGGCAGTGTTCTGGATTGTCCGGTCTATCATCGACACCATCGACGACCACAAGCGTGAAAAGCGCATCGCAGCATGGGAGGCCGAACGCCAGCAGCTTGAAAAGGAGCGTGCCCTGCGCGAGGTGGAATATCACGAGGCTCGTATGAAGGAGCTCGACAAATCGTAATCCTCATCCAGCGGGTGGTGGGAGCAATCCCGCCACCCATATTCCACTGCTCCGAAAGGATGTGCCTATGAAAACACTCAGTATCGATATTGAGACCTACAGCGACATCCCGCTCCAGAAGACCGGAGTTTATCGTTACTGTGAGTCTCCCAATTTTGAAATCCTGCTCTTCGGCTACAGCATCGACTCCGGGCCGGTGCAGGTGGTCGACCTCGCCTGTGGGGAGCATATCCCCAAGGAGGTGCTGGCCGCGCTGGAGGACGATTCCGTCATCAAGTGGGCCTTCAATGCTGCCTTCGAGCGGGTATGCCTCTCCCGGTATCTCGGTTATCCCACCGGTGAATATCTCGACCCGGAGAGCTGGCATTGCTCTATGGTCTGGGCGGCTACAATGGGCCTGCCGCTTTCCTTGGAGGGTGTCGGTGTCGTTCTCGGTCTGGAGAAGCAAAAGCTCACCGAGGGCAAGGAGCTCATCAAATACTTCTGCCAGCCCTGTCTTCCCACCAAGGCGAATGGCCAGCGCACCCGAAACCGGCCCTTCCATGCGCCGGACAAGTGGGAGCTGTTCAAGCGCTACAATGCCCGTGACGTAGAGGCCGAGATGGGCATCCAGCGGAAGCTCTCCAAGTTCCCGGTACCGCCACAGGTCTGGGAGGAATACGACATCGACCAAGAAATCAACGACCGTGGCGTCCGCATCGATATGGAGCTCGTGGAGCAGGCCATCCAGATGGATGCCCGTTCCCGGCAGGAGCTGACTGATGCCATGAAGCGCATGACGGCATTGGAGAACCCCAACTCCGTCCAGCAGATGAAGCAGTGGCTCTCCGACAATGGCGTGGAGACCGACAGTCTCGGTAAGAAGGTCGTGGCGGAGCTCCTGAAAACGGCACCACCAGAGCTGGCGGAGGTGCTCACGCTCCGGCAGCAGCTGGCCAAGTCCTCCGTCCGGAAATACCAGGCAATGGAGAAAACCGTCTGCAGCGACAGTCGCGCCCGTGGGATGTTCATGTTCTATGGGGCAAACCGAACCGGGCGCTTCTCTGGCAGAAACATTCAATTGCAAAACTTGCCCCAGAACCACCTTCCTGACTTGGCGGAGGCCCGTGCTCTGGTGCGCTCCGGCGACTTTGATGCGGTGGAGCTGCTGTATGAGGATGTGCCGGACACGCTCTCCCAGCTTATCCGCACCGCATTCATTCCCAGAGATGGTGCTCACTTTCTGGTAGCCGACTTCAGTGCGATTGAGGCCCGTGTCATCGCGTGGTTTGCCGGGGAGATATGGCGGCAGGAGGTGTTCTCCAAGGGTGGAGACATCTACTGCGCCAGCGCATCGCAGATGTTCAAGGTGCCCGTGGAGAAACATGGAATCAACGGCCACCTGCGCCAGAAGGGTAAGATTGCAGAATTGGCCCTTGGCTACGGCGGCTCCGTGGGTGCGCTCAAGGCAATGGGTGCTCTGGAGATGGGGCTGACCGAGGAGGAGCTCCCACAGCTGGTGGACGCATGGCGGCAGTCCAATCCGAACATCGTGAAATTCTGGTGGGCTGTGGACAGAGCCGTTATGGAGGCCGTTCGGTACAAGCACACTACCACCGACTATGGCCTGACCTTTTCCTGCCGGAGCGGGATGCTGTTCATCACCCTGCCCTCCGGGAGGAAACTGGCCTATGTGAAGCCCAAGGTGGGAACGAACAAGTTTGGCGGCGAATGCATCACCTATGAGGGCATCGACTCCACGAAGAAGTGGGAACGGCTGGATTCCTATGGCCCCAAGTTCGTGGAGAACATCGTACAGGCCACGGCCCGCGACATCCTCTGCTATGCCATGCGAACGCTCCGGTGCTGCTCCATCGTGATGCATATCCACGATGAGCTGGTCATCGAGGCCGACCCACACATGTCCTTGGATGCTGTCTGTGAGCAGATGGGTCGGACACCACCGTGGGCAAAGGGCCTGCTGCTCCGTGCAGACGGCTACGCCACCCCGTTTTACAAAAAAGATTGATAATCATCCGCTCAAATCGGGCGTTCACCTTCAGTGGGAAGCAGAGGTGGACGCCTTTTTCTATGTCCGCCCGGAAAGGAGGAATCGCAGCATGAGTGTCGATATGCGCAACAGCGAAGGCTACCTTGACCTGACGGCATACGAGGCCATCAAGAAAGTCGAACAGGAACAGCGCTCCGGTCGTGCGTTCCGGCCCATCGTCTACATCTGCTCTCCCTACGCTGGAGATATCGCAGGAAACGTAGATGCCGCCAGACGCTACAGCCGGTTTGCCGTGGACAAGGGCTATATCCCCATCGCGCCACATCTGCTTTATCCACAGTTTCTGGACGATGCCGACCCGGACGAGCGAGAGCTTGGGATATTCTTTGGCAATGCCATCATGAGCAAGTGCTCTGAGGTGTGGGTGTTCGGCAGCCGAATCTCTGCAGGTATGCAGGCAGAAATCAGACGCGCCAAGTGGAAGAACTACCGCTTGCGCTACTTCACCGAAGATTGCCAGGAGGTTTGAGACCATGTACGAAATCAAAGAAAACAGCCGCATCCTGAAGGACGGCACCGAGCTCACGACCTATACCCGCGATGTGGTCAGCGCCAACATCCTTGAAGTCGAGGCTGGCACCACCGGCTATCAGGGCGGCGACAGCGGCCACGGCGGTCGCACCTACTTCCGCATCGAGGATGCAGCCAGTACGGATATGGAAGTCCGCAGCTATGTCAACAAGTATGGCTGCCCCGGCTTTGAGGTCGTCCTCGGCGGCGACTGTGAGCTGGAGACTACGATTCGGGCGCTGAAGTTCATCACGAAGGTGCTGGAGGAGGAAGCGGCGGAGGTGTATGACTGATGTTCACGATTTATAGCGCCGACGTCACCGGCAATCCCGGCAACTGCTCCTATCCGCACAAGCATGTGGTGCTGGACGAAGCCTCTTTGAAGGCAGCCGTCTGCCACGACTATGTCTGCGCCGAATACCAGAACAGCTACCGCAACGGCGATAACTTCATCGGGAGCGACTGCCTCCCGGTGGACTGTGATAACGACCACTCAGAGAACCCGGAAGACTGGATTACCCCGGAGGACGTTCTCCAGCAATTTCCCGGCGTCACCTTTACCGTCCACTTCAGCCGCTTCAATATGCGGGAGAAAAATGGAAAGGCTGCACGGCCCAAGTTCCACGTGCTCTTTCCCATCGACTATGTGACCGACCCGGCGCTCTATAGCGATATGAAGAAGCTGGTCAATTCCATTTTCCCATACTTCGACACCAATGCACTCGACACGGCCCGGTTCTTCTTCGGCACCACCGCAGCAGAGGTCGCCTTGTATCCGGGCCGGATGAACCTGACCGACTTTCTGGAGGAGGACGATTTCGATACCGAGCTGCCGGACGGCGGTTTTGGTCAGAGTGCTGTTATCCCGGAGGGCAGCCGAAACGCCACCATGTCCCGCTTCGCCGGTCGCGTCATCAAAAAGTACGGTGATACCGACGAGGCGTATCAGGCGTTCCTGGACGAGGCCGCCAAGTGTGTGCCTCCGCTGGAGAACAGTGAACTGAACACCATCTGGCACAGCGCCCAGCGCTTTTTCTCCCGCATCCGGGAGCAGGCCGGGTACGTCCCTCCGGAAGCCTATAACGACCCCAACAGCTATAAGCCGGAGGATTATTCGGACGTCGGACAGGCTGAGGTCATGGCCCGCTACTTTTCCGGGGAGCTCCGCTATTCTCCGGCCACCCACTTCATCCGTTACAGCGACCACTACTGGCAGGAATCCGAACCCGGCGCACAGGCCGTGGCCCATGAACTGACCCGTCGTCAGATGAAGGAAGCCAACCGCGGCCTGATGGATGCGCTGGTAAAGATGAAGAACAACGGAGCCCAGACCATTCTGGACGGCACCTCCAAGGCCAAGGCCGAACAGCTCATGAGCGATGAGCAGCTGCAGGCGTTTCAGGAATTTCTGCAGGCGAAGGCGTATCAGGCGTTCGTCATCAAGCGTCGGGACTCCAAGTACATCACGTCGGCGCTGAAGGAATCCCATCCCATGCTGGAGATTTCGCCCAGAGACCTGGATGCGGATTGCTTTGCCCTCAACACTCCGGAGGCCACCTACGACCTGCGCAAGGGCATGGCCGGAGCGCGGGAGCACTCGCCGGAGGACTTCATCACAAAAATCACCTCAGTCACACCCGGCCAGAAGGGACAGAAAATCTGGCAGGACTGCCTCGACCTCATTTTCCAGCACAATCAGGAGCTCATCGACTATGTCCAGATGATTTGCGGTCTGGCCGCCATCGGCAAAGTCTATGTGGAGGCCCTCATCATTGCCTACGGAGATGGCCGGAACGGAAAGAGCACCTTCTGGAATGCGGTGTCCCGTGTGCTGGGGCTGTACAGCGGCAATATCTCCGCCGACACCCTGACCGTGGGCTGCCGCAGGAATATCAAGCCGGAGATGGCAGAGGTCAAGGGCAAGCGCCTCCTCATCGCTGCCGAGATGCAGGAAGGTGCCCGTCTGAACGATTCCACGGTCAAGCAGCTCTGCTCCACGGATGATGTATTCGCGGAGAAGAAGTACAAAGACCCGTTTTCCTTCAAGCCCTGCCACACACTGGTGCTGTACACCAACCATCTGCCTCGCGTCAGCGCATCCGACGATGGTATCTGGCGCAGGCTCATCGTCATCCCGTTCAATGCCAAGATTACCGGCAAGAGCGACATCAAGAACTATGGCGAGTACCTCTACGACAATGCCGGGGAGAGCATTCTGGCGTGGGTCATCGAGGGTGCCAAAAAGGTCATCGACCTGGACTACCAGATTCCTGTCCCGGCCTGCGTGAAAGCGGCAATCGACGAATACCGGAGCCAGAACGACTGGTTTGGGCACTTCATGGAGGACAAGTGCGAGACCGGCGACGGTTTCCGGGAGAGCTCCTCCTCGCTGTATCAGGCGTATCGGAACTACTGCATCGACACCAACGAGTATGTGCGCAGCACGGCAGACTTCTACTTTGCGCTGGAGAGCGCCGGATTTGAGCGTGTGACCCTGAACAGGAAACGCTATTTCAAGGGAGTGCGGCTGCGGACGGACGTAGACGATGTTGGAGACGATTTCCTGACCTGAGAGCCCTAATGACAAGGTGTATCAATGTGTTTTACAGACTTTTTCTAAGGGCCATAAAAATCAGAATAAGAAAAAGTCTTGTATTGGCATTGATACACCTTGCACGACCAGAGAAAAGGAGCGTTATACGCGAGAAAAGGACATCGAGAAAAAATTATCCCTGATGGTAAAAAAGGCCGGTGGCATCGCCGTGAAGTTCGTGTCTCCGAGTTTCGACGGGATGCCCGACCGCCTTGTCTTACTACCGGATGGCGTTATTGCCTTTGTAGAACTGAAAGCACCGGGAAAAGCCCCGCGCCCGCTCCAGTTGGCACGGCACCGCTTGCTGCGGTCTCTGGGCTTCCGGGTGTATGTGATTGACGGCACTGAGCAGATTGGAGGGATGCTGGATGAACTTCGAGCCACATGACTATCAGGCTTATGCCATCGACTACATCGAAGCCCACCCCGTGGCAGCTGTCCTGCTCGATATGGGACTTGGCAAAACTGTCATCTCCCTGACGGCCATCGCCGACCTTCTGTTCGACAGCTTTGAGGCCCATCGTGTTCTGGTGGTCGCGCCCCTCCGTGTGGCCCGCGATACCTGGCCTGCGGAAATCGAAAAATGGGCGCACCTGCAAGACCTGACCTATACCGTTGCTGTGGGCAGCGCCAGAGAGCGGAAGGCCGCATTGATGGTCAGTGCGGACATCACCATCATCAACCGGGAGAACCTGAGCTGGCTCATCGAGAGCAGCGGCTTCCCGTTTGACTACGATACCGTGGTCATCGACGAGCTGTCGTCTTTCAAAAATCACCAGTCCAAGCGCTTTAAGGCCCTACTGCGTGTCCGGCCCAAGGTCAAACGTATCATTGGGCTGACCGGCACCCCTTCGTCCAATGGCCTCATGGATTTGTGGGCAGAGTTCCGGCTGCTGGATATGGGTCACCGCCTCGGTCGCTTCATCACGCAGTACCGGAACACCTTCTTCCTTCCGGACAAACGCAACGGGCAAATCATCTATTCCTACAAGCCCATGCCGGGAGCGGAGGAAGCCATATATAGCCGGATTTCCGACATCGCGATTTCCATGAAATCCACCGACCATCTGAAGATGCCGGAGCTGGTTTCCACCCGCTATGAGGTCTATCTCTCCGATGCGGAGGCCGACCGGTACGGGGAGCTCAAGCAGGCGCTCATCCTGCAGCTCCCGGACGGCGAGGTGACTGCTGCTAACGCAGCGGCCCTGACCGGAAAGCTGGCCCAGCTTGCCAACGGTGCCATCTATGCCGACACCGGCGACACGATAGAGTTCCACGACCGGAAACTGGACGCTCTGGAGGATATCATCGAATCCGCCAACGGCAAGCCGATTCTGGTGGCCTACTGGTTCCGTCACGACCTACAGCGTATCAAAAAGCGCTTTGATGTCCGGGAGCTGAAGTCCAGCAAGGACATCGCCGACTGGAACAGCGGCAAAATCCCGGTGGCCGTCATCCATCCGGCCTCAGCCGGTCACGGGCTCAACCTGCAGGCCGGTGGTTCCACTCTCATCTGGTTCGGTTTGACGTGGTCTCTGGAACTCTACCAGCAGACCAATGCCAGACTGTGGCGGCAAGGCCAGAGCTCCGGAACAGTGGTGATACAACATATCATCACCAAGGGCACCATCGACGAGAGAATCCTGAAGGCGCTGGAGGCCAAGGACAGAACACAGGCCGCGCTTATCGATGCGGTCAAAGTGGCACTGGAGGTGTGACGCCTGTGGATGACGCTTATACCCGGCTGGCCCACGCCATCGTGGTGCTGGCAGCAAAGGATTACGATGCGGAGCTCGACTGGTTTCGACAAAATCCGCCACTGGATGAGGAAGACAAGCAGCACGAAACCTATCTCAAACACCAAACCGAGCTCCAGAGCCTTGAGCGATTCTTCCGCTCCGGATGGTTTGAACTGCTCTCCGGTCTGGACGGTGAGGCGCTCATGAAGAAAATACAGGAAGGAGGAATCGCCAGATGACGGCAAAGCAATATCTCTCCCAAGCCTACCGGCTGAACGAGCGTATCAATTCCGACTTGTCCGAGCTGGACAGGCTGCGCGACCTGGCTACCAGCCTGAGCGGAGTGAATTACGATGGCGTCCGGGTCTCCAAGACAAGGAGCACGGAAGCGCCCTTCGAGAAGACCATCTGCAAAATCATTGACGCGGAGAGAAAGATAAACGCAGAGATAGACCGGTTGGTAGATTTGAAGGCAGAAATCAGTGAAGCCATCTCTCAGCTGGCCAATGTGGATGAGCAGCTCCTTCTCCGCTTCCGGTACATCAACAATTACGGTTGGGAGAAGATTGCAGTGCTGATGAGCGTGTCCATGCGGACGGTTCATCGCATCCACGCCTCGGCTCTTAGAAATTTCCAGCCGCCAGCGTAAAGTTGGCACACTTTGGCACGGAATGGCACATTGATAAGTGATATTATGGTAGTGTGAAAAATAGGGCCAAGCCTTCGTGGGAGCAATCCTGCGGAGGCTTTTTCTATCCCCGGAGGTGATTGAGGAATGCCCATGAAACCAAAACGGCCCTGCTCTTTTCCCGGCTGCCCCAACCTGACTGACTGGCGCTTCTGCCCGGAACACGAGAAGCTGGAAGCCCAGCGCTATGAACGGTACGACCGTGACCCTGCTACCAAGCGTCGGTACGGACGGGCATGGAAACGCATCCGGGACAGCTATGCTGCGGAGCACCCACTGTGTGAAGTCTGCCTTGCGAAAGGTGTGTACACGCCAACCGAGGAGATTCACCACAAGCTCCCTCTCTCGCAGGGAGGAACCCACGACCGCAGCAATTTGATGGCCCTTTGCAAAGAGTGCCACGCGCGGATTCATGCCGAACGCGGCGACCGCTGGCATAATCGGGAGAACCGGTAGGGGCGGTCAAAATCTCTACGGCCTTTTCCCCGTGGAACGGGCGTGGGCCTTCGCGCACAAAAACGCGATTTCAAACGGGGAATATACCCCGGCAACTGGAGGTGAATCGAAATGGCGAAGGACGGAACCAATCGTGGCGGTGCCCGTATCGGGGCCGGAGCCAAGAAAAAGCCCTTAGCAGACAAGATTGCGGAGGGCAATCCCGGCAAACGGGCACTGACGGTCATCAGCTTCGATGACCGCGCTGCCGAGCTGGAGGGTCAGGCGATGCCGAAGCCGTCCAAAATGCTCTCTGCCGTTCAAAAGGACGGCAAGGCGCTGGTCGCCGAGGACATCTACAAGGAGACATGGGAGTGGCTGGCCGAGCGAGGCTGCGCCTCTCTGGTATCTCCACAGCTTCTGGAGCGCTACGCCATGAGTGTGGCCCGCTGGATACAGTGCGAGGAGGCCGTGACAGAATTCGGCTTTCTGGCCAAGCATCCCACCACCGGCAGCGCGATTCAGTCGCCCTATGTGGCGATGAGTCAGAACTTTATGAGCCAGACCAACCGGCTCTGGATGGAGATATACCAAATCGTAAAAGAAAACTGCGCGACCGAGTACACCGGTGTCACTCCGATGGATGATACGATGGAACGGCTGCTCCGGGCGCGGAAAGGAGGCTGACTATGTTTGAAAAAGTGAATCCGGCCCATCCGGATAAAATCGCAGACCGCATCGCGGGAGCCCTGGTCGACCTTGCCTATGCGCAGGAGCCTGACCCGCGCATCGCAGTTGAAGTCCTGCTCGGTCACCATGTTTGCCACATCATTGCGGAGACGTCTACGCATCTGTCCGCTGAGACCGTCGAAGGCATCGTCCACCGCATTGCCGGTAACCTCGCACTTGATTACACCGAGGTCGCTCAGGATGTACATCTCTCCGACAATCAGCGTGACGGTTTTCGCTGCGGCGATAACGGTATCTTCAAAGGAATGTGTATCACATCTGAGCAGCAGGAGCTCTCCGGCATCGCTCGCTCCATCTACGAAAAATACCCCACTGACGGGAAGTACATTCTGGACGGCGACCGGCTCATCCTCTGTCAGAGCAATGCTCCTGCAGAGGAGCTAAGGGCATTGTTCCCAAATGCCGAGGTCAATCCGCTGGGCGATTGGACGGGCGGCACAGATGTGGATTCCGGCGCGACCAACCGGAAGCTGGGCTCTGATATGGCGGACGGTGTCACTGGCGGTGGCCTGCATGGGAAAGACCTCTCGAAAGCGGATGTATCCGTGAACGTCTATGCCTTCCTCAAGGCACAGGAGACCGGCCAGCCCGTGGAGCTCTGCTGCGCCATCGAGGACGATACAGTGGACGGCAGGCCATATGCGGAAATTGTCGAAATCTGTCGAAACTATATCCGTTCTGTCGGCGGTTTTGAGAAGTTCGCGGAATGGGGGCTCGTATGAAAACAACGACTGATATGCAGCTGGTGCCCATCAGCAAACTGGTGCCCTATGTCAACAACGCTCGGACGCACTCACCGGAGCAGGTCATGAAGCTGCGCTCTTCGCTGCGGGAATTCGGCTTTATCAATCCTATCATCATCGACCGTGACTATGGCATCATCGCCGGTCACGGTCGTCTGTTTGCCGCCAAGGAGGAAGGCATCACCGAGGTGCCCTGTGTCTTTGTGGATTACCTGACCGAGGCGCAGAAAAAAGCCTACATTCTCGCCGATAATCGCATGGCGATGGACGCAGGCTGGGATGAAGAACTCCTCCGGGTGGAAATCGAAGCGCTGCAGGGCGAGGCTTTTGACGTCTCCCTCACCGGCTTTGACGAGAAGGAACTGGCTGACCTGTTCAAGGACGGGAGCGATTCTGACGCGGAAGATGACGATTACGACCTGAGTGCTGCGCTGGAGAAGGCAGCCTTTGTGAAGCGTGGCGATATCTGGACAGTCGGCAGACACCGGCTCATGTGCGGTGATGCCACCAGCGCCGAGGATGTGGCAGCGCTCATGGATGGCCGGAAGGCAAATCTCATCCTGACTGACCCACCCTATGGCGTTTCCTTTAAGAGCTCCAACGGCCTGACCATTCAAAATGACTCCATGAAGGATGAGGAGTTCTATCGTTTCCTGCTTGCCTCCTTCAAGAACATGGCTGACCACCTCGAAAAAGGTGGTGCCGCCTACGTTTTTCACGCAGATACCGAGGGTCTCAACTTCCGCAGGGCTTTCATCGATGCTGGTTTCCATCTCGCCGGATGCTGTATCTGGGTGAAGGATTCGCTGGTTCTGGGGCGCTCGGATTACCAGTGGCAGCATGAGCCGGTGCTCTATGGCTTCATGCAGAACGGAAAGCACCCGTGGTACTCCGACCGGAAGCAGACTACCATCTGGAATTTTGCCAAGCCCAAGCGGAACGCAAATCACCCAACCAGCAAGCCGCTCGACCTGCTGGGCTATCCCATCGGGAACTCCACGCAGGAGAACGCCATCGTCATCGACACCTTTGGCGGCAGCGGTTCTACGCTCATGGCTTGTGAGCAGATGAACCGCACCTGCTGCACGATGGAACTCGACGAAAAGTACGCTTCTGTCATCCTTCGCAGATATGTGGATGACACCGGAGATGCTGATGGCGTCTACGTCATCCGCAACGGCAAAAAACTGCCCTACGCGGCGCTGGTGAAGGACGTCGAGCCCGCCTCCTGATTGTCACTATTACACACGTTCCAAGGCACATCTTTGTCGGATTTATGCTCCAGAATTGACTTGCTATTCTGTGCCTGTAGAGCGAATATGTGACTACCCTGAACGGGGAAAACATACACAGGAGAATTTCACCATGGAAATCAGGTACAACGTAACCGGCGACCGGCGCAAGGAGCTGGTCAAAGTCATCTCCGGTATCACTGGAGCCAAGGCAGTCTACAAGTTCATGCCGACCTGCAACTACGAAATCGACTACTTCACCGTCACCAAGGACGGCACCCTGCTTTTCGACGACCGCGCCGACAGCGAGGAGGTCGAGCGGGTGCTGGAAGGCATCGCGGCTGCGGGCTTCGCTTGCGAGGCGCCGGTGGAAACGACCGAGGAGCCGGAGGAAGCGGTTCAGGAGGAAAACGTGGGCCTCACGATTGCGGTTCCGCTCGACAAGGTTCAGGTCGGGAACCTGACCAAGCTGCTGGACGCCAAGGGCAGCCTCATCAAAAAGGCGCTGGGCATCGACGACCTGCGCTTCGAGCTTCAGGAAGACCGCATCACCTTCCCGTGGTTCGCCGAGCCGCAGCCGGAGGAAGCCACCGCCTACACCCACTTCATTGCCGCGCTCTGCCGGATGTCCAAGGACGCCAAGCGCATCACTGCCAAGGAAAAGCCGGTTGACAACGAGAAGTACGCCTTCCGCTGCTTCCTGCTCCGGCTGGGCTTCATCGGGGGTGAGTACAAGACCGACCGGAAAATCCTGCTCCGGAACCTCTCCGGCTCCAGCGCCTTCAAATCCGGGAAAGCTGGTGTGGAGGGATGATTAGTGAATATACGGATGGATACTTCGGCATGATGCACGATATTGGTATCGGATACCAGATTGCCAGAGAACAGCGCGTAAGAGAGCGGGAAAAGCTGCTTCGACAAAAGGATAGCGAAGCAGCTCTCATTGAATGGGAGAAACGAGAACAGCAGTTCCCATTCCCATTTTCACGCGGGCAGACTACAGCTTACAACGCTTGGAAGGAAAGCAAGGCTAATGGGCTGGAAATCGTCGAATGTAGAGATTTGCCGTGGGAGAAAGATTTTCAGGATTTCATCAAAACCCTCCGCGAGGCAAGAATTGAAGCAATCCTAGTCACCGACTCAGCATTTAGCAACAAAAGATACACCTACCTCTTTGAAGAAGCTGGGTGCATAATAGTCGGGCCTCAGATGTTCGTTCGTCATGAAAAACGCACGACCGGAATTGAAAACGTAGATGCCACAGGAATTCTTGTCGTTATTGATGGCGAAAGTTTAAAGGTGGTGGATTCCGATGACTGAGACCATCCGGGGACAGATTCTCGCCATCCGGGACACCGGCCTGACCAACATGTTCGATATCCCAATGGTGCAGCGCCTCGCCTTTGACCGGGACTTCCACGAGCTGGTCTGCTACCTGGAGGAGCACCGCAAAGAGTACGTTCACTTCATCATGTACGGCGAAGAGTAAGTCCTGCCGCCAAGAGAGCCGGATGGCTCTTTTGGTCGTATAGTACACAATATTCCTCCGCGATATTTGTTCAGTATATTCCCGATAATTGACTTGCTATTATGTGCTTTTAGAGCGAATATACAGTCACCGAAAGGGAAAACACCACAAATACGGAGGACACGAACATGAAAAACCTTTACCAGATGAGAAACGCCTTCAGCCTGCGGGAGTACAACACCGCGATTACCAGAGTGGATTTCGAGGCACACTTCACCAAGACCCGCGAGAGCGTCCGGTTCACCTTCAACGGCTGGGACGGCAAGAGCTACGACGGCGAGAGCCGCAGCGCGAAGGTCTACCGCACCGACCTCGAAGGCTACGAAGATGCCCGGTTCGTTAAGGTCGGCAAGCACCTGCACTACATCGACGAGGACAGCAGCGTTCTGGAGAAGGCCACCGGCGAATATCACAAGGAAGCCGAATGGCTGGTGGACGTCCTCAAGGCTGAGAACTGAGGAGGGCTGAACCATGTGGAGCGAAGGAACCATCAGAATCCCGGACGCGAAGGACAAGGGCAAAAAACACAGTTTGCCATTACTGGGTCAAGCACTACGAGGAGCCCAGCGAGACCTACGGCATCAACGGCGGCAGAATCAGCAAGCTCATGATTAAGGTGGACGGTGTCATCACCGCCAACTACGACAGGGGCTGGGATGTGGAGCCCGCCGAGGACGATATGCCGACCCGGATGGCCTACTGCATCCTGCTGGAAAACTACAACTGAGTCGGGAATTCCCGAAGAGCGGAGCCGCAAGGCTCTGTCTCTCGTATAGAACGATAGGACGGCTTGCCTGATGGCAGGTCATTTTTTATGCCCGTTGGAGGTGATGACTTGCGAAAGCTGAAGAAATATAAGCCCACGGCATTCCTGATATGCTCCCCATAGAGTAGACACTCGAAAAAACAAAAGTTTCGAGACTACA
>CAUWNA010000004.1:0-35101 GCA_963560135.1 uncultured Oscillospiraceae bacterium
ATCTGGTGAAAACCACCTCCGCTCATTTTAGGGGTTGACTTTTAATAGTTAATCTCTCTTTGGCATTAGTATTTTTGGCATTGCTTGCGGTATCTTTGTGGGACTGATTACTGTACTGATTGCCGCAAATGCTCCGGCAAAACATGCTGCAAAGGTATCTCCTATCACAGCGGTGTCTGGAAATGCAGGCCACGAAAAAACAATGCGCCATTCGCCGTATGTAGGCTTCGGAAAAATTGAATCCCTTCTTGGTGTCAGCCATGCAATCTCCGGGAAGAAAAATTTATTCCTGATGACAGGTTCTTTTGCACTTAGCATCATCCTGTTTTTGAGCTTTTCTATTATGGTCGATTTTGTGGATTACCTGATTCCTCAGTCGGCTGCCACATCAGATATAGATATTGCAAGTGCTGACGGTAATGCGATTCCTTGGGAACTGCTTACAACCATCCGCGAAATGGATGGAGTGAAGGAAGTTTACGGGCGTCGTAGTGTATTTGATGTTTCTGCCAAACTAAACGACGATACCAACTTTTCTGGCACAGTCGATTTGATTTCTTATGACGATTTTGATTTACAATGTCTGAAAAAAGACAGTGCTTTGAAAAGGGGGAGTGATCTGTCCAAAGTTTTTGGGGACAGCAATTTTGTTTTGGCAACATCCGATCAGGACAGCACATGGAAAATCGGTGACACTGTTCAGATTGGGGATGAAACCCTTACCATAGCCGGACTGTTAAAAAACGACCCATTTAGTGAGAATGGATTGACAAATGGAAAGCTCACATTGATTACCTCTGATGAAACATTTGTCCGTTTGACAGGAGAGGAAGGTTATTCTCTTGTGCTGATACAAACAACGGGAGATGTTACGGACGAAAATGTTCAGGCAATCCAGAATTCCGTAGATCAAACATATAGCTTTCGAGATAAACGCGACGAGCGCACTACGGGAACTTATATGGCTTTTGTTTTCTGTGTTTATGCGTTTTTGGCAATTATTGCACTGGTAACGGTAATGAACATTGTCAATAGCATTTCCATGAGTGTGTCTGCCAGAATGAAGCAATATGGAGCTATGCGGGCAGTAGGAATGGATGAACGGCAAATGACGAAAATGATTGCTTGTGAAGCATTCACCTATGCTGTTTTGGGGTGCGTTGTTGGTTGCGCTATTGGCTTGCCGCTTAGCAAATCGCTGTATGATTTCCTTATTGCAGGGCATTTTCCATCTGCTGTGTGGCAGTTCCCAATTACCTCTTTGGGCGTTATTCTTCTGTTTGTCTCGATTGCGGCAATCGCAGCTGTATATGCTCCGGCAAAACGAATTCGCAATATGTCGATTACTGCAACCATAAATGAATTATAGTTTCATATGTTAATCTGCCGGACGACGGCAAAAGAAAAAAAGCCGTCGTACAGCAGACACATTTTCACGCGCCTATGAAACGGCGGCTTTGATTTTCAGAGCCGCCGTTTCTTTGCGTCTACACAAACCAATGACGACTTGCAGGGACACGGTAGCCGATGGGAGGTTATTTTGCCGTGTCCTTTTCTCTTTTTCGCAGTATCCATGATATGCACCAGCTAAAAAAAGCGTAGCCCCTCCATCGGAGTCGTCCGACTTTGAATATGAACTATACCATGTAAGTAATCTTCTTTATAAAACATTTCTGCGTCCAGCAGGTCCGTTGCGACTTGCTGGGCGCTTTTTGCTGTTTTCAGAGGACAAGCCCGCCTCGAAAAAAATTTTTAAGAAATTTTCAAAAAGGAAGCTTTTAGCGGATAGCGAGCGGCTTTGCGTTCGCCTTGTTAGCGGAAAGGGAGAAACCCACCTCATTCCCCCAGGAAAGGGGGTGAAAAGATGGATATGATCCCCCGCAATGACTATGGCGAGCGGTGCCAGTTCGATGCTTACTGCAAGCTGGTACTGTACCATGAGGCAATCGACTACCTTCGGGAAATGCAGAGGCGCCGTGACAGGGAACTGTCATTCAGCGACCTTCCGCAGATGGAGATGGACAAGCTCTGCGTTGTAGATCATTACCCCAGTGACAGATTTACATTCTCGTCCCATGGGTATGACCTGCATATTGAAAACGAGCTTGTGGCTGATGCCTTCGCCGGTTTGTCTGTTCAGGAGCAGAGTATTTTGATCCTGCATTTTGTTCTGGACCTGCCGGATCAGGAGGTTGGCCGCCTTGTTGGAATGTCTCGCAGTGCCGTTCAGCGGCGAAGGGCAAAATCATTGACCGAGCTGCGGATCAAGTTGGCCGCACTCATGCCGAAGGGAGGTTGAAGGTATGAAGAAACCCACTTACAAGGGCAAGGAGCTTCTTCCTCTTTCGGTAATCGACGCCGCCCGTGACGGGGACTCTCAGGCTGTGGATCAGGTACTCCGGTATTATGAGGGCTATATCAATAAGCTCTGCACGCGGACGCTTTACGATCCTGACGGTCAGCCCCATGTTCGGGTGGACGAGTACATGAAGCGCCGATTGGAGATCAAGCTCATTCATTCCATTGTCAGCATGAGCTGACAAGCCCGGTCTGAAAGCGGAAACAGCTTACCCTTTCCCTGTTTCTCTCTTTCGTGGCCGAAGGCAGCACCTTGACAAAGAAAGCCCGTTGGGAGGCCAACGCCGCAGTATAAGGCAAACGGATACATTCCTGTTTGTGCCGAGCCATACGGCCGGTGCGCCATGACCTCGTTTCAAGTCCGCAGGACGGGACCACTGTAACGGGCGAGCGAACAGCACCAGACCGCAAAGCAAGCGTGGCAGCTTGTGGGCGATGACACACGGGCAGGGTCAAAGATACTCGCGCATTGAACGCCCACAAAGCATTGTGCGCCGCACCCATCAGCATGGGCCGGGGTGAAAATCCCGTGGAGCTGTGCCAACAGCCGTCCGTAAGCCTACTTTTCTTTTTTGAAAGTTTATGGATAGATCGTAAACTTTTCAATTAGCAGCAGACAAACACGGAGCAGCACGGTAAAATGATGGTGGAAGTTATATTACCCACACATATTCGTGCTGTTCCTTTTCATAACTGAAAGGGGGTTCTCATGTCTCAAACATGGAACGGCACGAAGAAAGAAACCCCTGAAAGAAGGACATATACGGTTGACGATATTGCTCAAATCCTGGGCATTGGAAGAACTTCCGCATATATCCTTGTAAAAGAAGGGCACTTCAAAATCGTGCGAATTGGTAACGCCATACGCATTTCCAAGCGGTCATTTGACGAGTGGCTTGACTCCCTCGACCTGTGATCCAAGAAAGGAAGAACGATATGGCATCTATAATCAAGCGAAAGAAAAACTATTCCGTTGTTTACAACTATGTGGACGAAAACGGAGAAACCAAACAGAAGTGGGAAACCTGGCATACCCACAAAGAGGCCTTGAAGCGCAAGGCGGAAATCGAAAATCAGCAGCACACGGGAACTTTTCTCCCACCAAGCAATCAGACGATCACCGAATTCCTTTATGACTTCGTATCTCTTTACGGAGAAAAGAAATGGGGCGTGTCTATGTATGACAGCCAAACGGCGCTGATTGCGAACTATATCAATCCGATCATCGGTGATATGGAGGTACAGGCGGTTACTCCCCGTGCGGTTGACGGTTATATCCAGACCTTGCAGAAAACCAAGTCGGTGTCTACCAAGACCCGAAAGGCTGTTACCACCTATGTCAGCGACAAGACCATTGAAAAGATCATCAAGCTCCTGCGGTGTGCGTTTAAGCAGGCAGTACGATGGGAAATCATTGCAAGAAATCCCTTTGACAATGTGATCCTCCCGAAAACGGAGTATGCGAAACGGGATATCTGGACAGCAGATATGATTCGTCTTGCTCTGGACAAATGCACGGACAGCAAGCTCTATGTGGCAATGAACCTTTCCTTTGCCTGCTCTCTGCGTATGGGTGAAATCCTGGGGTTGACCTGGGAGAACGTCCATATTTCCGATGAAGATATTGCGGCGGATAACGCCTATGTCTACATCGACAAGGAGCTGACACGGGCTTCCAAACGGGCGATTGAAACACTGGGTGAGAAGGATATCTATTACATCTTCACTCCGCTCATGCCGAACACCAGCACAAGAATTATTCTGAAAAAGCCGAAAACCGATTCCAGCATCCGTAAGGTGTGGCTGCCGAAAACGCTGGCTTACATCCTGCGGGAATGGAAGAAGTCCCAGGACGAGCTGAAAGGCTTCCTGGGTGACGAGTATCAGGACTTCAATCTGGTTGTAGCACTTCCCAATGGACGGCCCTGCGAGGATCGGATCATCCTCAAAGAGTTTGCAAAGCTCCGTGAGGACGCAGGGCTGCCGAAGGTGGTCTTTCATTCTCTCCGTCATTCCAGTACCACCTACAAACTGAAACTGAACCACGGCGATCTGAAAGCTACCCAGGGCGATACGGGCCATGCCGAGATCGACATGATAACCAGTATCTATGCTCACATTCTGGACGAGGATAGAAAGGTCAATGCTCAGAAATTCGAGACAGCCTTCTATGCCAAGCCTGATCTTCGCAATGTCCGTCCATCGGAAGAACCGGTAAAATCGGAGCCTGCGACCCTGGACCTTGAAAGCCTTGTGGAGCAGCTTCAGAAGTCGCCGGAGCTGGCAAGTGCGCTCGCAGCCCTGATAGCGGCGCAAGCCCCGGCAAAGTGATCCGAAAAATCGAATTAGCAAAACGCAGAATTTTCTTAGCAAATTTCTGAAAAGCGTTCGAGTCCATTAGCAAATATACATCATGCGGCGTATAAAAATCTCCCGGTAACGGAAGTGAAATTACTGGGAGAAGGAGGAACAAAAAAACGCTGCAAACCCCGAAAAAAGGCTTGCAGCGGTGCTTTCTGGCGTCCCAGAGAGGATTTGAACCTCCGACCCCACGCTTAGGAGGCGTGTGCTCTATCCAACTGAGCTACTGAGACATTTATAAGTTTTATGCAATTTTCAAGGCTCGAAGGAATCGAACAATCTGCCGCTTAGGAGGCGTGTGCTCTATCCAGCTGAGCTATATGGACGTGTCTGATATATGATTATAGCCCGACCAAAGTCGAACTGCAATCCCTTATTTAGTTTTTTTGAGGTGACCGTTGTAACGCAACCTTAGGAGGCGGCCGCTCTATACAACTGAGCTACTGGGGCATATGGCCCTGCCGGGGATCCGGCAGGGGATTCTTGTTTATTTTACCCAATCTTTCCCGCTCTGTCAAGGCATTTTCCCAGCACAGCTCAGGCTTGGATGGTGCGGGCAAATGCTTTGCGGTCCGAGGCCTTGAAATAGGCCGAACCAGCTACCAGCACCTGGGCGCCGCTCTGCTTGCACACCTGGCAGGTATCGCCGTCCACGCCGCCGTCCACTTCCAGAATGCACGCCGGGTTGCATTCGTCCAGCATCTGGCGCAGGGTGCGCAGCTTGGGCATCATATCTGCCATAAATTTCTGGCCGCCAAAGCCCGGCTCCACCGTCATGACCAGAATCATATCGCACTTTTCCAGATATGGTAGCGCCGCCTGAGCCGGAGTTTTGGGCTTCAGTGCCAGGGCCGCCTTGCAGCCCAGGGCGTGGATTTTGTCCAGCGCTTCCAAAATATTCTGGGGCTGGTCTGCTTCTAAGTGAATGGTCAGCCAGTCTGCTCCGGCCTTTACAAATTCCTCCACATACCGGCCCGGACGGTCAATCATCAGGTGGACATCCAGCGGCAGGTCCGTCACCGGGCGCAGAGCCTTCACCACCGGGATGCCGATGGAAATATTGGGCACAAACAGCCCGTCCATCACATCCACATGGACCCAGTCTGCCCCGTTGGTCTCCATATCATGGATATCCCGCTCCAAATTTGCAAAATCCGCAGATAAAATCGAAGGTGCCAGTTTTGCCATTGCCAGTTCCTCGCTTTATATATGATTTCCCCTACTTTACCACACTTTCACAAAAAATGCAACGCATACTTTCCGTCCGGCGGGTCATACTACCTGCGTCCTCTTTGTACGCAAGTGCGTGCGGAGCAGGCATATCTTACCCATCACCGAAGGAGGAACCATTATGAACTGCCATGCGAACAAGTGCATCGAATGTACCGTGCAGCAGTGCGCCTACCATTGCGGCGGCGAGAATTACTGCTCCCTGGACCGCATTCAGGTGGGCACCCATGAACCCAGCCCCACCATGGACCAGTGCACCGACTGCAAGTCCTTCCGGAAAAAGTAAGGTTTCTATCTTGGCGGCAGTCTCCGGCTGCCGCCTTTTTTCTTGACGAAGATAGAAAAATCCGCTGCACTGGACATGCTTCCCCATTATTTATAGTTCGTTTGCCATGAGTACACAAAATTTTCATAACTGCCCAGTATGATGAATCCAGAAAAGCAAGGAGGAACACCCATATGGAAACCAATGACAATCAGGAATATCAACCCATTCAGCCCCCAGTAGACCAGGGACCGGATTATTCCAGTCAGCCTCAGCAGGATACCACTTACCACAGCGGCCCGCAGCAGCGCACCTCGCCCTATGCCAACTCCCCTTACGAGATGCACCAGCAGGCTCCGGAATATCACTACCATCCCGCCAGTCAGCCCCCTCAGCGCCCGCCGAAGCCGCCCCGCAAGCCCATTTGGAAAACTGTGCTGGCCTGCACCCTGGCCGCCGTGCTGGTGGTGGGCGGCTGCTTGATCACCGGCCTGTGCGTCAACGCCAGCTGGGAGGAGCGCAGCGCCGAAACTGAACAGGAGCTATCCCGCCGGATTGAGCAGCTGCAAAAGCAGATCGACAGCAATACCAGCACCTCCGGCGGCGGCGTTCAGACCCTGCCCAATGACGGCAGTGCCCTCAGTCCCAGCCAGCTCTATGCCGGCAGCCGGGACAGCGTTGTGGCCATCTCCAGCACCATCCAGAGCAGCAGCATTTACGGCACCTCCACCGGCACCAGCTCCGGCTCCGGCTTCATCTGGTCTGAGGATGGCTATGTGGTCACCAACTACCACGTAATTGAAAACGCCACCGAAGTCAGCGTTATCACCTATGACAGCACCGAGTACCCCGCCCAGGTGGTGGGCCACGATGCCGCAAACGACATCGCCGTGCTGAAAATCGAAGCAGACGGACTCAGCGCCGCTCCCATCGGTAGCAGCGCACAGATGAACATCGGCGACATGGTGGCCGCCATCGGCAACCCCCTTGGCACTCTGGCCTCTACCCAGACCATCGGCTATGTCAGCGGCATCAACCGGGAGGTCACCACGGACAACGCCACCATCAGCATGATCCAGACCGACTGTGCCATCAACCCTGGCAACTCCGGCGGCCCCCTGTTTAACATGCAGGGCCAGGTTATCGGCGTGACCACCGCCAAGTATTCCGGCACCACCAACTCCGGCGCTACCATCGAGGGCATCGGCTTCGCCATCCCCATCGATGACGTGGTGCCCATCATCAACGACCTGATTCAGTACGGCTATGTCACCGGCGCTTACATGGGTGTCACCGCTATGGATACCGATGCCCAGTCCGCAGCCCAGTTTGGCCTGCCTACCGGCGCTTATATCGTGGACGTGCTGGAGGGCGGCGCAGCCCAGAAGGCCGGCATTCAGCCCAAGGACATCGTCATTGACCTGGGCGGCACCACCATCCGCAACCGCACTGACTTGACCCGTGCCCTGCGCAATTACGATGCCGGCGACACCACTACCGTCACCGTCATCCGCAGTGGCAAGGAAGTGACCATGGAGATCACGCTGGACGAAAAGCCCCAGGAGGACACCGCTTCCCAGATTCCCCAGCCCGACGAGAACATGCCCAGCGAGGGCAGCTACGACGAGTGGTTCGACTGGTTCTTCGGCAACCGGGGCCGCTAACACCTCATATGCGCCATGAAGCCCCTGCCTTTTGGGCAGGGGCTTCAGTCTGTCGAAAAAGCCCAGCTTGCCCTGGACACTTTTGACAGACTGAGGGCGCAGGAACATCCCTGCGCCCTCTTACTATTTTATTCCTGGTCCCAGTTGTGCCAGACGTTCTGCACGTCGTCATCATCTTCCATGATGTCCAGCAGCTTCTCCATGAGGGAAATCTGTTCCTCGGTTTCCAGCTTCTGGTAGTTCTGGGGCACCATCTCAATCTGAGCGGAGACGAAGGTGTACTTCTTTTCGCCCATGGCATCGGCCACAGCATTGAAGTCATCGGGGGTGGTATAGACGGTGAACACATCGCCGTCGGCCTCGAAATCGTCAGCGCCGCAGTCCATGGCGTCCATCATCACCTGGTCTTCCTCGTAGTCACCGTCCTCGTTGTCGATGACCAGCACGCCCTTCTTGTCGAAGGACCAGCTGACGCAGCCGGAAGCGCCCAGGTTGCCGCCGAACTTATCGAAGTGGTGGCGCATAGAACCGGCAGTACGGTTGCGGTTGTCGGTCATGGTCTCCACAATCACCGCCACACCGCCGGGGCCGTAGCCTTCGTAGGTGATGGACTCGTAGTTGTCGCCGCCAGCACCGGCCGCCTTCTCCAGGCAGCGCTTGATGTTGTCGTTGGGCATATTGGCCGCCTTGGCCTTGGTAATGACGGTAGCCAGCCGGGAGTTATAAGCCGGGTCAGCGCTGCCGCCCTCCTTCACTGCCACGATCAGCTCCTTGGCGATTTTGGTAAACGCCGCAGCCCGCTTGGCGTCCTGTGCGCCCTTGGTTTTCTGAATGTTATGCCATTTGGAATGTCCGGACATGTGTATCTCTACCCTTTCTGGTGTAATTTATAAAATCAGCCTGTCTATTTTAGCAGAGTTGTTTGGAAAAATCAAGGCGTTTTCAAAAGAATTTCATGCAATCCCGGTGTGTTTGAGAGATTTTTACCTCAATTTCCGGGAAGGCTTCCCCGATTTTTTCTGCCAGGACATGCACCACCGGGTTTTCCGTGGCGAAATGGCCCGCATCGATCAGCGTCAAGCCCATATCCTGGGCATCCCAGAACTGGTTGTATTTTACATCCGAGGTGACAAACGTATCGCACCCTGCCGCTGCTGCCGCTGCCAGCTCTGAGCCGCACGCGCCGCCGCCGACTGCCACCCGGTGCACCGGCTTTCCGCCGTCGGCGTAGCGCAAGCCATGACAATTCAGGCTTTCTTTCACCTTAGTCAGAAAGTCGGGCAGCGTGCACGGCTCCACCATGCCTTGCCGCAGCAGCCCCCAGGGCCGCCCGGTAGCATCCGTTCCCATGGGATCCACCACCTGAACCTGAGAAAGCCCCAGCTTTTCCGCCAGCACATCGTTCACCCCGCCGGGGGCGCAGTCCAAATTGGTGTGGGCATTGATGGCGCTGATTCCCGCCCGGCACAGCCGCTGGATGCACCGTCCTACTGACGTCTCATCCGTCACTGCTTTGAGTGGAGAAAAAATCAACGGATGGTGGGTAACGATCAAATCCGCTCCCCACTGCTCTGCCTCCCGGCACACCCCCTCAAAAGGATCCAGTGCCACCAGCACCTTGCGCACAGCCTGGCTGCGGCTGCCGCACAGCAGTCCCACATTGTCCCAGTCCATTTTCATAGCGGACGGAGCCTGGGTTTCCAAATATGCCAGGATTTCACCGACTGTTGTCATACCAGTTCCAGCCTTTCCAATTCTTCCAAGATTTCCGGGTGCTTTTGGCTCTGGCGCAGGCCTTGGCACACCCGGGCTGCATATTCTGCCAGCAGAGGGCTTCTGTTTTCCAGCATAGGGCGGCTGATGTAGCACTCCCAGGGGGCATACGTCCCGCCGGGGGCATAGACAACCTCCATAATGGAATAGACAAACTTTCCATCCTTTGCCAGTACCTCCCGGCGCAGGGCATACCCTTGCGCATAGAGCCACTGCCGCAGCGCCGGGCGTTTGCTCTGGCACTGCAAAATCAGCCGGTAGCGGCCGTCTTTCAGCCACGGGGCGGCACCGAGAATGGAAATCATGGTATCCGCCCCCATTCCGGCGCAGACCAAGGTATCAAAATCTCGGGGAACATCCGCCACGCCGTCGCTGAGACAGAAGGTCATTTTGTGAGACAGGCCGTATTTTTCCCCGTTGCGCCAGGCGCTTTCCAGCGGCCCCTGCCGGACATCTGCGGCAATCACGGACTGGGCCAGCCCCTGCTGAAGCAGATAAATGCCGAGATACCCATGGTCGCACCCCACATCCGCCACCCGATCCCCCGGATGGACGAACGCACAGCAGGCTTCCAGCCGGTGGGACAGCGTAAGAGCCATCCATCTCCCTCCATTTCTTTTATCAACTTTGCAAAAAGCTGCCACCCCGGCGTTCCAGGATGGCAGCCCACAGAGAATGTGCTTCTCTGCCTTACACCTGCTTTTCTGCTTCTGCAGCCTCGTAGGCCTCCAAGAAGTGGTTCAGCTGGGCCAGGAACGGCTCGCACTCAATGTCGTGGACCTGGCAAGCCTCTTCCACAGTCTCGCCCCGGGAAGAGGGGCAGCCCAAGCAGTGCATTCCGATGGCGAAGAACAGGGGCGCTGCCTGAGGCGCGATGTCCAGAATATCGCCAATGATGGTTTCCTTTTCAATTTTAACAGCCATGTGCATGACCTCCTATTTTTTTCACCTGCTATTATAACCACCTGATTGGAAAAAAACAAGAGGAAATCTGCAAAAAATCAGGCTTTTCCAGACCCTGCCGGTTTTCATGTTGCAATGCCCCTTTTTTTGTGATAAAATGAATCCAATTATGTTTGGGAGGAACACCATGGACGACGAGAAGCTCAAATACCAAATCGGCGCCAATATCGCCGCCTGTCGCAAGCAATGCGGACTGACCCAAGCTGCCTTGGCGGAGCGGGTCAACTATTCTGACAAAGCCGTGTCCAAATGGGAGCGGGGCGAGTCCATCCCCGATGTGCTGACCCTGATGGTACTGGCGGAGCAGTTCGGCGTGGGCGTGGAAGCCCTGCTATCTGACCCGGATGCCCTGCCGGAAAACCCTGGAAAACTGGAAAAGGCCATGTCCCAAGTCTCTGAAAAAGCCCTGGGACGCAAAGCCAACAAAAACGTGATTCTGGCCCTCTCCTCTACCCTGGTTTGGTTCATTGCCCTGCTGGCCTTTGTGCTGCTGTCCATCTTCCCTGTGATGGAGCGTTACAGCTGCCTGCTGTTTTTTTATGCCATTCCCGTCAATGCCATTGTGCTGCTGAGCCTGCGCTCTGCCTGGCATGACTTCCGCTGGAACCAAGCGCTGATTTCCACCATCGTCTGGGGCAGTCTGGTGAGCATCTTTGTCACCGTGCTGGTGTTGACCCACTACCATTTCTGGAAAGTGTTCCTGCTGGGCATCCCGGGACAGCTGGCTATTTTTCTGTGGTTTCGGATGTTCCGAAATCCCCAGCGAAAAAAGGAGGAAATCACCCATGGATAAAGTGCAGCTGCGCCAGGCCATCCGCCAGCGCAAGCGGGCTATGACTGAGGAGGAGATCCAGCGCCGCAGCGACGCCTTGGGCCGGCTTTTTGCCGCCTCCCCGGCGTACCAGGCCGCCAAGACCATCTATGGCTATCTGCCCTACAACCAGGAGGTGCGCACCGTCCCCATGCTGCGCCAAGCCCTGGCCGACGGCAAGCGGGTGGCTGTGCCCAAGGTTTACGGCGATCAGATGAAGTTCATCTACCTGGACGATCTGAGCCAAGTGGCAAAAGGCTACGCCGGAATCCCCGAGCCCATCGCCGACGAGCCGGTGGCCCAGGACGAAACCGCCTTGGTGCTGATGCCGGGCTTGGCCTTTGACCCCCAGGGGCACCGCATCGGCTACGGCGGCGGCTTTTACGACAAATTCCTGTCTGCCGAACCCCATCACCCCACACTGGCCCTATGCTATGACTTCCAGGTGCTTCCCCATCTGGATACGGAAGCCCATGACATCCCGGTGGATACCGTACTCTGGGCGTAACCACTGTAGAAAAACCAAAGGAGAGACAACTTATGCCCCAGTTGATTCTGATTTTGCTGGTAGCCGCCCTGGTGTTCGGCGTGTGCTACCTGATTGACCGAGCCTTTACCAAGCTTTTCCGCAGCAAAGCCCAGCACCGTTCCGGCCTGGCGGTGCGCACCAGCAAGCGATATGGCGTGTTTGGTGTTATCTTCACCGCGCTGGGCGTCCTCGCCATCTGCGTTGGTGTCACCGATGGGCCGGTGCTGCTGTTCGGCGGCATTTTCGTGCTCCTGATGGGCCTTGCCCTGGCGGTGTATTACCTCAGCTTTGGCCTATTCTACGACGGGGAGAGCTTTCTCTACTCCCGGTTCGGAAAGAAAGACCGGGTCTATCTCTATAAAGATATTCTTGGGCAGAAGCTCTATCTCATTCAGGGCGGCGGCACCGTTGTGGAACTGCACATGGCCGACGGCAGCACCGTCAGCCTGCAATCCTCCATGGACGGAGTCTATCCCTTCCTGGACACTGCCTTTGCCGGATGGTGCCTGGCCACTGGCCGGGACCCGGAAAGCTGTGACTTCCACGACCCCAGCCAGAGTCTGTGGTTCCCCACGGTGGAGGATGTCTAATGGCCCATATCCCCCAGACCCCTACCGCCCAGCTGGAACTGGTATCGTTTCGACAGGCCCTGGATGCTGCCAACACGCCCAGCCCCGACTATGACATTGCCAAATGGATTTACGCCCCCAATTTCTACTCGGAGTATCGGTACATTCTGGGTACACGGGGCAGCAACCCTCTGATTTGCGTGGGCATCAATCCCTCCACCGCCCGCCCGGATGCACTGGACAACACCCTCAAGTCTGTTGAGCGGATTGCTTTGGGCAATGGGTATGACAGCTTTCTCATGTTCAACGTCTATGCTCAGCGGGCCACCAGCCCCAACGACATGGAAAAAACCTGCAATCCCCTGCTGCACAAGGAGAACTTGGAGGCGTTTCGCTACGTGCTCAGCCTGTCTTCTCAGCCTGCCGTCTGGGCCGCCTGGGGGGCAGTGATTGAAAAGCGAAGCTATCTTTCCTTGTGCCTGCGGGATATGCTCCAAGCCGGCAAGGACTGCGGCGCCAATTGGTACTGCGCCGGCGCCATCACCAAAAAGGGCCACCCCCACCATCCCCTATACCTGCGTAAGGACGAGGTGCTGCGGCCCTTCGACATGGATGCTTACTTAGAAAAACTTTGAAAATTTCCACATGGAGGACGTATGAAGCTAATCATTGCATCGGATATCCACGGCTCTGCCTTTTGGTGCGGCAAGCTGATGGACTTGGTTAAAAACGAGCAGCCGGACAAGCTGCTCCTGCTGGGAGACCTCCTCTACCACGGCCCCAGAAACGATTTACCCCGGGACTATGCCCCCAAGCAGGTGATTCCCATGCTCAGCAAATACGCTGACCGGATTCTCGCCGTGCGGGGCAATTGCGAGGCGGAGGTGGACCAGATGGTGCTGCCCTTCCCCTGCATGAGCGACAGCGCCCAGGTGCTGGTGGACGGAACCACGATGTACCTGACCCACGGCCACCACCACAATCCGGAGAATCTGCCGCCCCTCCCGGAGGGAAGCATCTTCCTCAGCGGACACACCCATGTGAAGCTGGACGTGGTGAAAAACGGCATCCGCTGCTTAAACCCCGGCAGTGTCTCCATTCCCAAGGACGGCAGCCACAGCTGTCTGATTTGGGAGGACGGAACATTTTCTTTTCGGATTTTGGAGGAATAACCATGTTTTCGACAGAATGCGACAGCTGCTGGTATTATGATTATGATGAGGAATACGAGGAGTACTACTGCATGATGGACTTAGACGAGGATGAAGTCTATCGCATTCAGTCCTCCCCCAGTCTCCACTGTCCTTTTTACCGGCAGGGAGATGACTACACCCTCGCAAGGAGACAGTAAATGATGAAGTGCATATTCCCCCTGGTGCTGGTGTGCCTGCTGCTGTGCGGCTGTGGTGCGCCAGCACCTGCTATCCCCGCAGAATCCTCTGCGCCCCCCGCCACAGAGGGGCCATCCCTGCCGGCAGCCGTATTCGCCGGTCGTGACGGCGCTCTGGAAAGCTATCGCCTTCCCCAGACAGATGCCTATGCATTGGCCGCCCTGGATTTCGGGCTTCTCGTGCTCTCTGGGCAAGAGCATACCGAGCTGAGCCTGTTTTCCTGGCAGGATTTTAGCCAGCAGGCCAGCTGCCAACTGGATTTTTTCCTGGACCCACAGGACCCTTCTTTCCAACTCCGTTCCGACGGCATCAGCTGCTATGATTCGCAGACCGGCCGCATTCTGGTGCTGGATGGAAGCTTAAAGCGCATCAGCCGCATCACGCCGCCAGAGGATTTGGTGGGCAGTCCCCTGCTCTCCCCGGACCGGCGCACCTTGTATTACTGCACCGGCAGCGCTCTGAAAGCCTGGGATTTGGACAGCGGCATTCGCCGGATGGTAAAGCAGCTGCCCTATCCTGAGCAGACCGTTGTGGGTGTGTGGGAGGACTGGGTGCAGTGCAACTTCCAAGAGGACGGGATAATGAAGTCCATGTTCTTGCAGAGCGATACCGGTAAAACCCTGGGCTGCGTGGATGCCCCAGCTTCCGTGCTGATGGGCGCACAGCGCTACCAAGCGGCCTTTTCCTACGGTGGAATGCAGGCGCTGGTATTTGGCAGCGACACGCCCCAGCTTTTGCTGCCGGAACATCCCCAGGAGCAGGGGCAGCTTGTGCCCGATGGCATTGTCACCAGCTGCCCCGGCAGCGACGGCACCCAGCTGACCTATTACCATCTGCCAACCGGCATGCGGTCTCAGCCTTTGCCGCTCACCACTGCGCCGCTGTCCATCACCGGGCGGGATGGCTTCGTCTACCTGCTGACCCGTGCCGACGGCACCAGCCTTCTGTACCGCTGGACTCCGGCATCTTCCGGCGACAGTGCGCCCATTGTTCCCTACGAGTTACAGCCGAACGCCGATGCCCTCGCCGCTTCGGAGGCCTTAGCCCAGCAGATTGGGGAAAAATACGGACTGAACATTTTGATAGGCAGCCAAGCAGCTGCCGTACAGCCTTGGGACTATGCCTTTCAGGCGGAATACCAGCCCGGTATTCTCAATCGGGAATTGGAGCTGCTGGACCGCTACTTGGCGCAGTATCCATCCTCCGTGCTGGCAGACACGTTCGCCCATTTTTCCAGCGTCAACCTCTGCTTGGTTCACAGCCTTACCGGAACCGCGGATGCCAACAGCTTAGAGCGGGCCAACGGACTGCAATTCTTCCAAGACACCGATGCCTATGTAGTCCTCGCCATTGGGCGCTATGCGCAGCAGGAGCTGTACCACGAGCTATTCCATGTGATGCAGACCCATATTCTCAGCCGCAGCGCCCAGCTGGACCGCTGGGACAGCCTGAATCCCACCGGCTTTTCCTATGCTTATGGCTACCAAATTCCCAGTTCCGCCAACGTCTATCTAACCCCCGGAAGCCGGGCATTTGTAGATGCGTATTCCATGAGCTACCCCAAAGAGGACCAGGCTCGGATTCTGGAATATGCCATGCTGCCAAATCAGGCCGCCCTGTTTCAAGAGCCTATTTTGCAGCAGAAGCTGGCTGCCATGGGCCATGCCCTCCGGGATGCGTATGATCTGAAGAACACGGACGTACCTCTTCCCTGGGAGCAATATCTAAATACCCCGTGATTTACCTGCAAAAAAGCTGCCATTTCTCCGATGGCAGCTTTTTTTGTATGTATTCTATTCAATCCTCGGGGAAAAGCTTATCGTAGCAGTACTGAATAATGGCTTTTCGGGTGATGATGCCGATAAAAGCACCATAGTCATCCACCACCGGGACAAAATTCTGTCGGGATGCCCGCTCCACCAAATCGTGCATGGAGGCAGTAACCCGAACCGGCAAATTATCCTTGCGCCGGGAGATTTCCATAATCCGGCGGGCCTCCGCTTGGCGCATATCCATGTAACACATATTCTTCATGGCCCACAGCAAATCCCCTTCTGTAAGGGTCCCCCGGTACTCCCCCCGTCGGTTCAGAATGGGGAGGGCTGCATAGCCGGCAGACTCCATCTTTTCTAGGGCCTGGCGGATGGTATAATCGTCATACAGGTGGGCACACATGGCTTTGGGTGTCAAAAAAAATAAGATACTATTCATGAAGTTCTCCTTTTCGGCTTGGGCATTCTGCCGTTCGCTGGTATCATTATACCATAGCCCGCCCAGAAAAGTATGAAAATTTCATGTTATTTTCGCCATGCAGCGCCAAATATACGCCAACCATTTTGTGCACTTTGTCAGGCATGCCGATTCTACCTCCGGTAGAGCGCTTGTTTCTATGCTTTGGAGAGGGATTTTCTCCTGGGAGGTTTTCTTTTTGCCCGTTTTGTGCTATGATATGGCCAAACCCAATCGAAAGGAAGAAACCCAATGAAGCGAACCAAACTCTCTGAACGACAGCTGCCGGACTACACCCGGGGTGAGGAACTCATGAACATGATCACCCACATCGTGGGCGGCGTGATGGGCCTGGCAGCTCTGACCCTGTGCGTAATTCGGGCGGCCCTCCACGGCAATGTGTACGGCGTTGTGACCTCTGCCATTTATGGTGCCTCCATGGTGGCTATGTTCACCATTTCCAGTGTCTACCACGGGCTGCGGCCCAATATGGGCAAGAAGGTGATGCAGGTCATTGACCACTGCACCATCTACTTTCTAATTGCAGGAACTTACACCGTTATCGTCCTGTCTGCATTCCGGCCGGCTTACCCGGTGCTGGCCTGGGGCATGTTTGCCTTTGAGTGGATCATGGCAGCTTTGGCCACAACCCTCACCGCCATCGATCTGAAGAAATACAATGTCTTCTCCATGATTTGCTATATCGGCATGGGCTGGGCCATCATTCCCTTTATGAAGCAGGCTCTGGAAGTGCTGACCATGCCGGGCTTTTTGCTGCTGCTCTTTGGCGGCATTGCCTACACCATCGGTTCCATTCTCTACGGTCTGGGGAAGAAGCACAAGTGGATGCACTCTGTGTTCCACATCTTTGTAAACCTGGGCGCTCTGCTCCAATTCCTGGCAGTTGTGCTTTACGCAGTTTAATCTCCCGTATATCCACCACAGCCGGACAGTTGTGCACACTGTCCGGCTGTTTTTGTATATCGAAAATGCATACAAATCGTTTGCAGTTTTGTTTATTTTCCACATTTTTACTATGCATTTACCAGAATTTATTTTTTCCCAATCTGTGCGCCGTTCCTTCTAAAATTGTTCACAAATTCTACTGCCTTTTTTTATCACTGTCTACAAAAAAGCTGTATTCTATGAGTTTACTCTTGAGTTATTCATAGTTTCGTCATATAATGAGTGGCGACGAAGGGGCTTTCACGGCACCCTCCGGCAAAAAATTTAGAGGAGGAAAGACATGATTACCTTTATTCTCTGTGTCGTCATTCTGATCCTAGGCTACCTGTTCTACGGCAAGTACGTTGCCAAGGTCTTTGGACCTGATGATCGGCAGACCCCCGCCTACGCAGTCAACGACGGCGTTGACTACGTCCCGATGCCCACCTGGAAGGTGTTTTTGATCCAGCTGCTGAACATTGCCGGTACCGGCCCCATCCTGGGTGCTCTGGGCGGCGCTCTGTTCGGCCCCATCGCATACCTGTGGATTATCTTCGGCTGTATCTTCGCCGGTGGTGTCCACGACTATATGTGCGGCATGCTGTCCATGCGGCACAATGGTGCCTCCATCTCCGAGCTTACCGGCAAGTACCTGGGCAATGGTATGCTCCAGGTGATGCGGGTGTTCTCCATCATCCTGCTGGTTATGTGCGGCGTGGTGTTCACCAAGGGCCCTGCTGACCTGCTGGCCATGCTGACTCCCGAATCCCTGAATGCCACCTTCTGGCTGTGGGTCGTGATGATCTACTACGTCATCGCCACTTTCGTGCCCATCGACAAGGTTATCGGCAAGCTGTACCCCATCTTCGGCATCTGCCTGATCGTCATGGCTCTGGGCGTTTCCGGCTCCATGCTGTTCTCCGGCAACTATGCAATGCCAGAGCTGTGGGACCACTTCGCCAATGAGCATCCCCAGGGCCAGCACGTTTGGTCCTTCATGTTCATCGCCATCGCCTGCGGCGCCATCTCCGGCTTCCACGCCACCCAGTCTCCCATGATGGCCCGCTGCTGCAAGTCTGAGAAGGAAGGCCAGAAGGTCTTCTATGGCGCTATGATCGCCGAGGGCATCATCGCCATGGTTTGGTGCGCCGCTGGTGTCACCGTCTACCCCGTCATCAAGGAGTCCCTGGCTGAGGGTGTTGCCATCGGTACGCCCACTGTGGTCTATGCCATCTGCCAGTCCACCATGGGCAAGGTTGGCGGCATTCTGGCTCTGCTGGGTGTTATCGTCTGCCCCATCTCCTCCGGTGATACTGCTTACCGCTCCGCCCGTCTGACTCTGGCTGACTGGTTCAAGATTGACCAGGCCAACTGGAAGAAGCGTCTGGCTCTGACCGTTCCCATCTTGGGTGCCGGTGCCATCATCCTGCAGCTGGACTACTCCATGGTTTGGCGTTATTTCTCCTGGTCCAACCAGACTCTGGCCATGATTGCTCTGTGGGCTGCCTCTGTGTACATGCTCCAGAACAAGAAGAACTACTGGGTCACGGTGATTCCTGCCACCTTCATGTCCGCCGTCTCTGCAACCTACTTCATGGCTGCCGGCGAGTGCATGGGCATCCTGTGGAAGGCCATCAACTTCACCGGCTACTATCCTGTCGCCGTGGTGACCGGCATTGTCTTCGCTGCCCTGATGCTGCTGATCTTCATGCGTACTGTGAAGAAGCAGGAAAAGGTCAGCCCCATCGCCTGATCAACATATCCAAAGTCCCCCACAGGCAAGCCTGTGGGGGACTTTTTGTACGCTTTCTGGATTGTGCCCCTTAAAGTGTTCCCTCCCCAAAGTTTCATTTTTACGAGCGGATACGCTTTCCTATTTGGGTATCAAAATCGCCCCAAGGCTAGGCCTTGGGGCGATTGCTGTTATACTTCCTCAGAATCCGTAGGCTCCTCTGCGTCCGTTTCCGGCTGCTGGGGGGCGGTTTCCGTCTGGGGTTTCTCTTCTTCCTTAGTAGATTCTGCCTGGGGCATCTGCTGGGTTGTGAAGCCATCGAACATGCCGGTAGAAGACAATTCACCCACTTCCCGGCCTTCCATTACGGCTGTAAACTGCTCGCCGGACATGGATTCCTTTTCCAGCAGATAGTCCACCACCTTGTGGAGCTTATCCGCATTTTCCGACAGGAGCTTGCGGCAGTGGTCGTAGGCTCGGTCGATGAGGGCCTTAACCTCCTCGTCAATGGTGCCGGCAAACTTCTCTGAGTAGCCCTTGGTGGTCTGGTAATCCCGACCAATGAATACCTCGCCGCCATCCAGGTAGCTAACCGTGCCCAAGCGTTCGCACATACCATACCGAGCTACCATATCCCGGGCCAGCTTGGTGGCGCGGTCGATGTCATTGGAGGCTCCCACAGAGATATCGCCCAGGAACAGTGCTTCTGCTACACGTCCGCCCAACAGGGAGACGATTTGCTCGTACATCTGGTTCCGGGTCAGGTTGGACGAATCATCCGCAGGCAGGTACCAGGTGGCTCCCAGGGACTGGCCTCTGGGGATGATGGAGATGTGCCGCACCGGGTCGTGGGTGGGCAGCAGATACATGGCCACTGCATGGCCTGCCTCGTGAATGGCAGTTTCCCGCAGGTCCTTGCGGGTCTGCACCCGGCTCTTCTTGGCGGGGCCTGCCATAATCTTCATCAGCGCCTCGTTCAAGTCTTCCATGTTCAGCACCGGACGGTTGGCCCGGGCTGCCAAAATGGCGGCTTCATTCAACAGGTTGCTCAGATCCGCACCGGTAAAGCCGGACGTGGAGCGAGCCACAGTGCGCAGGTCTACGGAATCATCCAGCTTCTTGCCCTTGGCATGGACCTTCAGGATTTCCTCCCGTCCCTTTACATCCGGGCGGCCCACATGAATCTGCCGGTCAAACCGACCAGGCCGCAGCAGAGCAGGGTCCAGGATATCCGGCCGGTTGGTGGCCGCCAGGACGATGATGCCCTCGGAGCGAGAGAATCCGTCCATTTCCACCAGCAGCTGGTTCAAGGTCTGCTCCTTTTCATCGTGGCCACCGCCTAAGCCGGAGCCGCGCTTGCGGCCTACCGCATCGATTTCGTCGATGAAGATAATCGCCGGAGCCACCCGCTTGGCCTGCTCGAACAAATCCCGCACACGGCTGGCACCTACGCCAACGTACATTTCCACGAAGTCCGAGCCGGAGATGGACAAAAATTGCACATCCGCTTCCCCGGCGACAGCACGGGCCAGCAGGGTCTTGCCGGTGCCCGGAGGGCCAACCAGCAGCATACCGTGGGGAATCCGAGCGCCAATTTCGGTAAACTTCTCCGGCTCCCGGAGGAAATCCACTACTTCCTGCAATTCCTCTTTTTCCTCATCTGCGCCAGCCACATCTTCAAAGGTGACCTTCTTCCCGTCCGGAACACCCAGCACGGTGCGGGCTTTTCCGAAATTCGCCAGAGGATTGCTGCCATTGGCACGGCTCATAAACATAGCCCAGACAAACAGCAACGCCAGACCCACCAATAGCAGCGGCAGAATCAGCGAATAGGGCGAAAATCCCTTTTCCGGCACGAAGTGATAATACTCCAGAACGCCGGATTTTTTCTGCTCTGTCAGCAGCTGGTGCATATCCCGCTGGAATGCGTTGGCATCGGCCATGGCTGCGGCGATGGTGGTTTGCCCCTGATACGGCTCACGCAGATTCAGCGTGATCACACCATCTTCCACCACGAAGCTGCGCACCTGCTCCTGTTCCAGCAGGGTAATGACTTCGGAATAGGGAATCTGGTTGGTATTGGGGCGGAACAGACTGTTTACCCAAGAAAAAATCAAAATCAATCCCAGCAGGTATACCAGCAGGGAAATTACTCTACGGTTCTTCAATGGGTTCCTCCTTGCATAGTTAGATTATCCCAGGCCCCCGCAGGAGCCTGGGGTGAGAAGTCGCTGGGTTTACGCCTTAAGACTCGTAAACCTCCGGCTTCAGGATGCCAATAAAGGGCAGGTTGCGATAGTGCTCGTTGTAGTCAAGGCCATAGCCCACCACGAACTCATTGGGAATGGTAAAGCCCACATAGTCCGCCTGAAGGGTAACGCCGGGCTTGCGGCGCTCCGGCTTATCCAGCAGGGTGCAGATTTTCAAGGATGCCGGATTTTTCTGCTTCAGATGCTCCACCGTGTAGCTCAGAGAGTTGCCGGTATCGAAGATATCCTCCAGAATCAGCACATGACGGCCGGTAATGTCTGCCGTCAGATCCTGACGAACCGTCATGCCTGCGGAATTGGTGCCGCTATAGGAAGACAGCCACATAAAATCGATCTGGCTGGGCACCCGAATCTGCCGAATCATATCCGCATAGAACACAACCACGCCCTTGAGCACGCCCACGATCACAGGGTTCTTGTCCGCATACTCCCGGGTCAGCTCCTCGCCCAGCTCCCGAATACGGTTTTGGATCTGCTCCTCTGTGAGCAGGACCTTCTGAATATCCTTTTCCATATGGTTCTCCTTTTTATTCCTATTCTGCAGCGCAGCAGCTAGAGCTGCGCAGTCTGTACAATGCTGAAGATGGGAAAATGGTTTTTTCAACCGGTGTCTCCTCACACCGGAACAAAGGAAATGGTCACACCAGGCAGCTGCTTTGCCACCCGGTCCTGGTTCACACCAATGGACCAGACCCCCAGAATGCCGCCGTCATCACAGAGCACCGGGATGCTGTCTCGGTAGGCCGCCGGAATTTTGCGGTCGATCATCAGTTTTTTCAGGGATTTGCTTCCGCCGGGGAGACGAATCGTATCCCCAGTTCTTCTGCTGCGCAGATACAACGCTCCTTTGGGGCGCACCGTAAAAGACGTGGCCGTATTGACCAGCGCCTGCGCCGTCTCACAGCGAATTTGCAGTCCCGGCAGATTCACTTCCCCCGGACAGGTTAGGCGAATCTCTTGCAGCAATGGCTGCGGCATCTGCGCCGTCAGACGGTTATACTCCCGGCGAATCACCACACCGCCGGGAAGACAAGTCCAGGCAGACGGCTTTTTCGATTGGAGCAATCCCTGCACCAAATCAATGTGGGTCTGCTCCGGCTCGGCTACGCCGCTGCGGCGCAGAAATTGAGCCAACATCCGACTGCGCAGGGACGGCGGCAAGCTTTGCAGCTGCTCCACATCCGGCAGGGTTTCCCACTCCGCCAGGGATGCCAGATAGGCTGCATCCTCCCCCAGGCCCATGGCCATTCGAGAAAGATTCTCCGCCAGCCGCGGATTTTCCTGATACAGCAGCGGCATCACATGATGCCGAATGCGGTTTCGCAGGAAGGCATCGCTTTCGTTAGAGCTGTCCTCCACATGGGGAAGATTCCACTGCTCCAAAAATGCCAGCACCTCCTGCCGGGTAATGCGCAGCATAGGCCGGATGAGCTGTCCCTGCATCGGACGAATGCCGCCCAAGCCTTGCAGGCCGGTACCTCGAATCAAGTGCATCAGCACGGTCTCCGCATTGTCATCAGCGGTGTGGGCCGTGGCGATCTTACCGGGCAGGCTTTTCAAAAAAGCGTACCGGGCATCCCGGGCAGCCGCTTCCAGCCCCTTCTTCCCTGCCACCACCATTTCCCCGCCGACATGCAGGGGGATGTCGTAGTCCTGGCAGAAGCTGCGGACGAAGGCTTCATCCCGGTCAGATTCATCTCCACGCAAACGGTGGTTAAAATGGGCCGCTTCCACTTGAATGCCCAGCTGCTGCCGCAGCAGGTACATGGCAAACAGCAACGCCACCGAATCCGCACCGCCGGAAACGGCGCAAATCACCCGATCCCCAGCTTGCAGCATCTGTTGCTCCCGAAGAAAGGCCAGCAGCTTATTCTGCATGTTTCCACTCCCGGTCAGCGAAGGTCTGGTACTGGCCGATCCATTGCAGCTTCACCGTGCCGGTTTCGCCGTGACGGTTTTTCGCCACAATACACTCTGCCACGCCCTTATCCTCCGTATTTTCATTGTAATATTCGTCACGATACAGGAACATAACCGAGTCAGCATCCTGCTCGATGGCGCCGGATTCACGCAAATCCGACAAAATCGGCCGCTTATCGGTACGGCTTTCCACCGCACGGGACAGCTGGCTCAAGCAAATTACCGGCACATTCAGTTCCTTGGCCATGATTTTCAGGGAGCGGGAGATCTCGCCCACCACCACCACACGGTTCTCGCTGTTTTTGCCGTAGCCGGAACCTTGCATCAGCTGCAAGTAGTCGATGATGACCAGGCCCAGATTGTCCAGGCGGCGGCACTTGGCATTGATATCTGCCACTGTTACCGTGGGGTTGTCGTCAATGCGGATGTCCGTCTGGCTAAGCGATGCCGAGCCCATGCACAGCTTGGTCCACTCCTCCTCGCTGAGCTTGCCGGTAGCCAGCTTTTGTAGCTCCACAAAGCTCTCGTTGGCCAAAAGACGCATGGCCAGCTGCTCCCGGGACATTTCCAGGTTGAAAATGGCCACGGTTTTTTTGTACTTTTTCGCCACGTTGATGCCCATATTCAGGGCAAAAGCGGATTTACCCATAGCCGGACGGGCGGCCACCAGCAGCAGGTCCGATTTGTTCAGACCGTTGATTTTGGTGTCCAAGTCCCGCAGACCCGTGCTCAAGCCAGGAATCAGGGAGTCAGACTGGGCCAGCTCTGTCAGCCGGTCAAAGACCTTGTGCAGCGTGGTGCCGATATGCTCCAAGCTGTCTCCCCGCTCGCCTTTGCGCAGAGCGTAAATTTTTCGCTCCGCAGATTCCAGCATCTCCGCCGGCGTGCCTACCTCCTCGGACACCATTTGCGCAATATCCGTCGCCGCCTGGTTCAATCCCCGGAGCATCGCCTTTTCCTGGACAATGCCGGCATACCGGGTCACATTGGCGGCAGTGGGGGTAATCTCCATCAGCTGGAGAATGTAGTCGTTGGAATTGTCGTGGTAATAGCCCAGTTCCTTTAGCTTATCCAGCACCGTAACCGGGTCAATGGTCTGGGAGAAGTTGAACATGGTATAGATGGTCTCGTAAATCTCCCGGTTCTGCTGGAGATAAAAGTCCTCCGGCTTTACAAGGCCCACCACATCGGCCACACATCGGCTGTCAATCAAAATGGAACCCAGCACCGCCTGCTCCGCCTCGACCGAGTGGGGCGGCTGCCGGGATAGCAAGGCTTCTTCCATACCCGCTCTCTCCTTTCCGAATGCTTATTTGCCAACCGCCATATTGCAAACATGTCGGTCGGATGTGCCTATTTTAGGCCTCCTGAATTTTCACAGACAGCGGGGCCGTGATTTCATAGCCCAGCTTGCAGGTGACGGTATAGGTACCCACACTCTTAATGGTTTCGTTCATAACGATTTTCCGCTTATCCAGCTTGATACCGGACTGCTTTTCCAGAGCCTCGGCGATTTCCTGGTTGGTAATCGAGCCAAACAGACGGCCATTTCCGCCGCCCTTGGCGTTCACAGTCACGGTCAGCTCCCGCAGCTGCTTGCCTACAGCCAGAGCCTCTGCCTTTTCCTTGGCAATCCGCTCCTGAGTCGCCTTGTCGTTCATGCGCATGGTGTTGATGGCATCGGGGGTAGCCTCAATGGCCATTTTCCTGGGCAGCATAAAGTTGCGGGCGTAGCCGTCGGAAACCTCCAGCATCTGGCCCTTCTTGCCCTTGCCCTTCACGTCCTGAAGAAGAATCACTTTCATACTCTTGTAACTCCTTATTCCTAAATATTTTGCCGATTTCCGGCATTAGACCTGCATACATTGCCGCATTGGGCAATCTATGCAGAATTTGCTTACTCCTCGTAGAATTTGTCAATGGAGGCTACCAGCTGATCCAGCGCTTCCTTGACGGTGGTGCCCCGGATTTGTGCGCCGGCAGTGGCAGCATTGCCGCCGCCGCCCAGAGGCTCCAGAATCATCTGCACATTGGCGCTGCCAATGCTTCTGGCGGATATAATTACCTGGTCTCCATCGGGATACATCACGAAAGAGGCCGTGATGCCGGAGATATTCAGCAGCTCGTCCGCCGCCTGGGCTGCCAAAATGCGGTTGGTGGTGGTATTCAGTGCCGCAATGGCAATCTCCTGTCGGTACAGCCGAGAGGCTTTGATGATCTGGTACTTGGCCATGGTATCCTGGAAGTCATTTTGCAGCAGCTTTTTAACCTCCGTGGTATCTGCACCCAAGCGGCGCAGAACGGCAGCCGCCTCAAAGGTTCTCTCACCGGAACGGACATTGAAGAACTTGGTATCCAGGCAGATGCCGGCCATCAGGGCCTTGGCCTCAATGGGCAACACATCGTTCTTTTCTGCACCATATACCAGCAGCTCCGTTACCAACTCCGAAGCGGAGGATGCATACGGCTCGTGGAGGTTGACCACCACGGGATTGATATAATCTGCTGCTCGGCGGTGATGATCCACCACGCAGACCTTGTTGATGGCTTCCAGCAGCGGCTTGCACTCCACCTGATCCGGGCGGTTGGTATCCACCACAACCAAAATGCTGCGGTTGTCCGCCATCAGCAGGGCATCCTGACCGGAGATAAACACATCCCGATACTGCGGAGTTTGCCGGATTTCCTCAATAAAGTTGGGGGCGGAGTTTTTCTCCAAATCCAGCACGATGCTGAACTTCTTGCCCTTCTTCCGGCACAGGCAGGCCACGCCCACGGCAGCGCCGATGGAGTCCAAATCCGCATTGCGGTGGCCCATAATAAACACATGACCACTCTGACCAATCAGTTCCATCAGCGAGTTAGCCGTCACACGGGAACGAACCTTGCTGCGGTAATCGCCTTCCCGGTTTCGTCCGCCGTAGAAAGTGAAGTTGAACCGGTCCTTGATCACCGCCTGGTCGCCGCCCCGGCTCAGGGCCATTTCCACACCCAGGTCAGCAAAATGGTAGCTCTCGTCAAAGTCCGCACCGTCTACGCCCACACCGATGGAAACCGATGCTGACAGGCCGGAGGGATTGGAAATCTCCCGGATGCTCTCCAGCAAGGAGAACTTATCCTCCGTTGCCATCTGCAAATCCCGCTTTTCAAAGATGAACAGGTAGCGGTTGATGCCCAGCTTCCGCAGCAGGCCGTTGTATCCATCGGTCCAGCGGGTAATGGCATCGCCCATTTTGGCATTCAGTGCCGAGACACCGCTTTCGGGAAGGTTCTTGGTCAGCTCCTCAAAATTGTCAATGAGGATGATACACACCACCGGACGGGAGCGGATATATTCGTCCCGCACCTGGTACAGCTCCGTCAAGTCCGCAAAGTACAGCGCCCCCAGCAGGGTGCCCCGGCTGTCCTCCGAGCGAACGGTGCTGCCGTAGACCCGATAGCGCCGGGTGCCCAGTGTCACATCCTTGGGGCATTCCGTCTTGCCTGCCAGCAGCCAGTCGGCGGAGAACCCCGGAAGGATTTCCTCCAGCTGCTGCTCCATCATGCCGTCGGCATAGCCGGTAATTTCACTGAAGCCATGGTTTGCCCAAATAATCGCATTGTCTCCCAGCCGAATCAGCACAGCCGGCAGCGGTGCTTCTCCTTGGGATGTTGCTTCCAAGGTATTGGAGGCGGATTGGATGAATTCCTGAATCATTCTGCCTCGGCGGCTGCGGCCCAGCAGATACAGCACAAACAGCACCAGTGTCACGCCGGTTTCCACCGCTGCCAGCCAATAGTGCCCCCGCAGCAGCGCCGCAGCGCAGAAAATCGCCATGACGATAAAGTAGATTCCCATGCCGGGCCTGAGCAATCTTGTCAGCTTTCTGTTCACCAGGATACAGCTCCTCTCTTACGCATACAGCCTCTTTCCCGCAGTTGAGAGGCCCAATACGCCATCGTATTCCTGCTATTATAGCAAATCCAGCCAAATCCTGCAACTGCTTTTCTTGCAATTCCGTAAAAATCCATTTAAAAATAATGGTATACTTTTTCATAAAACTGTGTTATACTAATCTAGATTGAGTCGGGGTGGGCTTTTCCCGACCATCCACCAGCAGCCCTCTGGCTGCTCAAACAGAAGAAATAGCAGGCGTTTTCCCCGGAAAAGGCGATACAGGGCCGTATTCGTGGACAGTGGCTGCCTGCTTGTTATGGGCATCGGAAAAATTACTGCATTTTCGGTTCGCCCCCTACTATTGAAAGGAGTATTTTTTTGGCAGAAAAATTGAAAATCATCCCCCTGGGCGGTTTGGATGAGATCGGCAAAAACATCACCGTCCTGGAATACGGCAAGGATATGATCGTGGTAGACTGCGGCGTAGGCTTCCCGGAGGAAGACATGTACGGCGTAGACCTGGTGATCCCGGACTTTTCTTACCTGGTAGAGAATCAGAAGAAGCTGCGGGGCTTCTTTATCACCCACGGCCACGAGGACCACATCGGTTCCATTCCCTATGCCATGCGGCAGGTCAACTGCCCCATCCATGGCACCGCCATGACCAATGGCCTGATCAAGCTGAAGCTGGAGGAGCACAAGCTGGCCGATAAGGTCAAGCTGGTGACCCACAAGCCCGGCGACGTGGTGAAGGCCGGCTGCTTCAGCGTGGAATTTATCCACGTCAACCACTCCATCGCTGATGCGGTGGCCTTCGCCATCCGCACCCCGGTAGGCACGGTGGTCTTTACCGGCGACTTCAAGATCGACCCCACCGCCAAGGACGGCATGATGGATCTGGCCCGGCTGGGCGAACTGGGTAACCAGGGCGTGCTGGCCCTGCTGGCCGACTCCACCAACGTGGAGCGCCAGGGCTACACACCCAGCGAAAATCTGGTGGCTGACAGCCTGGACCGACAGTTTAAGCACTGTGACCAGCGTATCATCGTTACCACCTTCGCCTCCAACATGCACCGCATTCAGTCCATCATCGCCACGGCCCAGCGCTATGGCCGGAAGGTGGCCGTCACCGGGCGGAGCATGGAAAACATGCTGAAGGTTGCCCAGGAGCTGGGCTATCTCAGCGTGAAACAGGGCACCATTGTGGACATCAACGCCATCAAGAGCCTGCCCAAAAACAAAATTGTCATCGTCTCCACCGGTTCCCAGGGTGAGAACATGTCGGCGCTGTACCGCATGGCCTTCGGCACCCACAAGCAGGTGGACATCACCGCCGGTGACCGGATCATGATTTCCGCCTCCGCCATTCCCGGCAACGAGAAATCCGTGTCCAAAATCATCAACGAGCTGTACCGCAAGGGTGCGGATGTCGTATACGAAAAGAGCGAGGGCCTGCATGTGTCCGGCCACGCCTGCCAGGAGGAGCTGAAGATCGTTCACGGTCTTGTAAAGCCTCGGTTCTTCCTGCCTGTCCACGGTGAACAGCGCCACTTGCAGATTCATTCCCGCTTGGCTCAGTCCATGGGCATGAATCCCCGGAATATCCACATCGGTACCATCGGCACCGTGTTTGAGTTCACTGGCAAGAGCTGCCGAGAGAAGGGCGTGGTCACCGCCGGCAAAGTATTTGTGGACGGCTCCGGCGTGGGTGATGTGGGCAGCGTGGTGCTGCGGGACCGCAAGCACCTGGCCGAGGACGGCATGATTGTAGTGTGCGTCAACCTCAGCGGAGAGGACGGCAGCGTGGTCACCGGCCCGGACATCATCACCCGTGGCTTCATCTACGTCAAGGAGTCCGAGGAGCTGATGGAAGCCCTGCAAACCGTGGCCAGCGAGGCCATCGAGCGCTGCCAGCGCAAGCACATTCGGGACTGGTCCTCCATCAAGTCCGCCATCAAAAACGACCTCAGCGGCTACCTGTATAAAACCACCAAGCGCAATCCCATGATTCTGCCGGTGATTTCTGAGGTGTAAGTAAAACAAAAAGCTTCCCCAACTTGGGGAAGCTTCAGATTGTCAAAAAAGTGCCTCGCAGAGTTCGCCGCCGTAGCGGCGAATAAAGTCAAATCCATTTTCGACCGGGGCGTGTACCTGGGCGAAAATACTTATCAGGCTGCAAGTGTGGAATTTGTTCGCCACAGGCGGACAAATTATGCGCGCAGCAGACTGCAAAAAAAACTGTCGAAAAGCCCCGTGGGGGATTTTCGACAGCCTGAAGCTTCCCCAACTTGGGGAAGCTTTTTTTGCATGGTAAGAGGATTTCCCCTTGCTTCTCCCTCTGTGAGAGGTGGCTCGCCGTCAGGCGAGTCGGAGAGGGCCTTTCCGCCCACCACCCTGTAACGAACCGGGTGCCCCCCTGAGGTGTGGGTTTGCCACCAGAGTTTCAAGCTCGAATTGCCAGCGGCGGCACGCCGCCCCTCATCCGTCACGGCTTCGCCGTGCCACCTTCCCCCTCATGCGAATCAATAGTTGAAAAACAACAAAAGTGCGGAAAATGCCAGGGATGAGTAGATATGTGTCAGCAGGCCCTGGCAGGAGCGGACGTAGCGGGCGGTTTGGATGTCGGTTCGGGCGTTGAGCCAATTGAAGTATATCTCGATTGGCTGCCGGATACCGCATTTACCAATTTCCGTTTCATCACATAACCTCCTTGGGCATTTCGCCCGAAATCGAACCATCCGCTCCCATTCACCCACCAACTGCCCCGGAGGGCGGATTTCGCCCCGGTTCAGCCCCTTTTTTCCATCCCCACGAAAAGGCACAATGGGCTTTATCTCGTCTTAGCACGATGTTCATTTTCCGTCAATAATCCAACTTTTCACCAATCAAAATTCCACGATGTATACAAAAGCAGTACCACACCCCGAATTTTTTGTGCGATTTTTGTGTATCTTGCTGACACTGATTTTTTGCGCTGGGGATTGCGTTTGCACTGCCGCCCTTGCCTCTCCCCCTACTGCAGTCCCAACCGGGTGACCCCCTGAGGGGTGGGTTTACCACCAGCGTTTCAGGCTCGAATTGCCAGCGGCGGCACGCCGCCTTGCCTCCCCCTCTGGAGGTGGCTCGCCGTCAGGCGAGACGGAGAGGGCATTTCCAATCCCACTACCTGCAACAACCAACGCTTCAACCCTCTCAGACGAAAATCAAAGATTTTCGCCAGCTCCCCCAACGGGGGAGCCAAGGGGGACATAACAAGCGCAATGCAGCAGAACCACCGCCGCCCTTGGCTCGTAATTGTCAGCGGCCACTGGCTGCCGCCGGATTTCTCCCCATTGCATTCGGCGGCGAAGTTTGGTAAACTAGAGGGGCGCTCGATTTTTACCGGGTGCAGAAATTTGGATTAAGAGGAGATTTGCTATGCCGGATGTGCTGCAATGTGTCCGGGATCTGCTGCCTGGCAGCTATCCCTGGGCGGATTTGTTTCAATATATTCCCGAGGTTGGCTCTACCAACGATGTGCTCAAGGCCCTGGCAAAACAGGGCGCACCCGAAGGCACCGCCTTGATGGCCGGTGCGCAGACCGCCGGACGGGGCCGCTTGGGGCGCAGCTTCCAGTCCCCAGCCCAGGGGGGCGTATACTTGAGTCTGCTGCTGCGGCCCCAGTGTCCTCCGGCCCAGCTGATGCACCTGACCTGCGCCGTCGGCGTGGCCATGTGCCAGGCCGTGGAGGAGACCGCCGGGGTGCGCCCCGGCATCAAGTGGATCAATGACCTGGTCTGGCAGCGGCGAAAGCTGGGGGGCATCCTCACGGAGCTGGGACTGACCCCTGGTGGCCTGGTGGACTACGCCATTGTGGGCATCGGCATCAACTGCGCCGCCCCCAACTTCCCCCCAGAGCTGCAAAGCAACGTCACCTCCCTGGAAGATCTGGCAGGGCAACCGATTCCCCGGGAAACCCTGGCTGCTGCCATGCTCACCAACCTCGCCAAAATGGCCCAGGATCTGCTCCCCCAGCAGACGCAGATTCTGGAGCAATATCGCCGGGACTGCATCACCATTGGTCAGGAAATTCGTGTTGTACAGGGGGATTCCATTCGCCACGGCCAGGCCATTGACGTAGATAATCAGGGTGCCCTGGTGGTGCGCTATCCCGATGGCTCCCAGGAAGCCGTCAACGCCGGAGAGGTCAGTGTCCGGGGTATGTACGGCTACGTATAACCGCCGCCCTTACCTCTCCCTCTGGGAGCGGTGGCTCGCCATTAGGCAAGACGGAGAGGGCTTTGGCTTCTCTCTGGGAGGAAGCTGGCAAAAATCTTTGATTTTTGACTGATGCGGGGTAGCAACGTTGGTTTTTAGACGCTGGTGGTTGTGTTTGCGCTGCCGCCCCTCATCCGTCAAGGCTTCGCCGTGCCACCTTCCCCCGAGGAGGAAGGCTTTGGCGCTGTGGAACTGAGTAGGGCACGTGGGCGGCGTGGGCATGCCCACGCCCTACGAACGCCACGCCGCCCCTTCCGGCGGGCACCCCAAGGGGGGGCGTGTCAGTGAAAAATTGGAAAATTTTCAATTTTTTTATTGCTTTTTCCCCATGGATTGGTTATACTATTGGGTACAGTTAGACTCAATTTTGGATTTTGGAGGTCCTATCTATGAAAGCACTGAATACCATTGTCAAGATTCTGGCCGCCCTGGCTGCGGTGGCCGGCGCCGTTTACATCGTTGCCACCTATGGCGAGCAGATTGTCGCTTGGGCAAAGAAGGCCCTGTCCGCCCTGCCCAAGTGCCCCCGCTGCCACACCGACACAGTCGAGGCCGAAGCTTTCCAGAGCGCCGATGCCCCTGCGCAGAAGCCTGCCGCTGAGGAGTCCGCACCTGTGGAGACCCCTGAGCCGGAAGCTGCTCCCATCGTTGACGAGCCCGCCCCCGAAGTGGTGGTCTCCGCCCACGAGCCTGTGGCTGAGGATGTCGATTTTGCTGAGTAAGCAATGCAATAGAGCCGCTGCAATAACTTGCAGCGGCTCTTTTTTGTCACAATGGGAGGATGCGTTCTCGTTCGGCGCTGGCGATAGCTTTTCCGCTGCGCCCCTCATCCGTCACGGCTCACGCCGTGCCACCTTCCCCCGAGGGGGGGAAGGCTTTGGGGCGGCAGAATTGGGTAAATGCGGTGGAAAACGCACGTGGTCGGCGGGGGCATGCCCCCGCCCTACGAAAGCACCCTTTTCCCCAAACAATTGAGCTGTAACGAACCGGGTGACCCCCAATGGTGGTGGTATACCGCCAGGGTAGCAGACTCGAATTGTCAGCGGCCACCGGCCGCCCATCTCAGGCGGCTTCGGCGGCAGTTATCCCAGAGGAAGAACCAAGTTGGGTGCGGCACTTTTCCAAGCCCGATGACAGAATGGCCATGGTGCGCTGGTAGGACTCCTGGCAGGCCGTGAGCTGACTATCCGTCAGGGAGAACTGATTCTTCCACTGCTGGCGCTGGCTGTCCTCCAAGGGCAGGATGTTGTATTCCACCTTGCCGTCCCCATTGGTAAACTTGTTGACCCAAGTGGGAATCACCTGGACATCCGCCACCGATACCACACCCTCAGAATTCTTCTCAAAGGTCACGCTGAACAGCACGCCGTCCTCGGAGTGGCCCGTAGGGCAGGACTGCTTCAGTTCCTCCTTGCGCTGGTTGGACACCGCATTGCCCAGGGAGTAAATGCACACCGTCCTGTGGGCCGGGTCCGTGGTGCTGGTAAGCAAATCCATAGGCTGCACCACGTGGGGATGGCCGCCGATAATCACATCCACCCCCATGTCACACAGCTTCTGGGCCATGGTGCGCTGGGTGGCGTTTTCCGTGGTCTGATACTCCTGGCCCCAGTGGATGTAAACCATGGTAGCCTCCGCCCCCTCGGCACGCATAGCCTCCAGTTGGGCCTGAATCTGGGTATAGAACGCATCCAGCTTCCCCTCGGTGAAGTAGTTGACGATGCCCTTTTCCCGCACCACCGTAGCTTCGCTCAGGTTCAGGTTGGGGCTTCCGTCCGCTTCCAGACCGCCGGCATAGGTGTAGCACACCATGCCGATTCGGATGCCGTTTATATCCACCACGGTGTACTTCTTCTCCGTATCGTTCAGCTGTGTACCCAAAGTAGCCAGATTTCTGGCCCGCACCTGTTCCAGGGTGCGCTTCAGGCCGTCGGTGCCGGTGTCGTGGCAGTGGTTGTTGGCGGTGAGCAGCATGTCAAAGCCCGCCTTCGCCACGGAATCCGCCAGGGCATCCGGACAGTTGAACAGGGGATTTCCGGAGTAGGGCTTGCCGCTGCCGCCAAACGTAGTTTCCAGGTTGGCAACGCCATAGTCGGCGGCTGTGACATAGGGCTGGATATAGCGGAAAATAGAATCAAAGTTGTAGTTTTCTTCCCCCAAATAGGCCGCTGCCGGATATTTGGGGTTGGAAGTGAACAGGTAGGAGTGCATCAGCAAATCCCCCTGGGAAATCACCGTGGCTTTCGCCACCACCTCCGGCTCGGTGGGCAGCGGCTCGGTCTGCTGGGTGGCAGCGGTGGTGGGAAGCTCCGGATTCTTGTCCGGCTTCGGCTCTTTTTTGCCGCACATGGTCAGCACCAGCACCATGGTCAGTACCAGCACGCCAATGCCTGCAAAGAACAGCGGATTCAGCCGCCGGGTGCGCCGTCTGGGACGTCTGGTTCGATTCGGCTGCTGCGTCTGGGGCGGCTGGCGATTGGCTGCCGGCTGGCGGGGCCGCTGGGGCTGCTCCTGAGGAGCCGGCCGCCGGGTCTGCCCCCGCTGAGGCTGGTCATTGGGGCGCTGGGCCCCGGACCGGTTGCGAGGGGCTTCAAACTTTCCTGGCATGGAATGTCTCTCCTTAACAATTTACATTTTGTTACATTTTACCACATTCCACCGGGAAAGTAAATAAAGAAATCTTTAAGATTCCACATCCGTGAGAATCTTCACCAGCATTTGGACACACAGCTCCATATCCTCCACCGGGATATACTCGAAACGGCCATGGTAATTCTCACCGCCGGTGCACAGGTTGGGACAGGGCAGGCCCATGTAGCTCAACCGGGCACCATCGGTTCCGCCCCGGATGGGAACCTCCCGGGGATTCATGCCCACAGCCGCCATGGCTGCCTTGGCCCGCTCCACCACGAACATGCACGGCTCGATGCACTGCTTCATGTTGTAGTAGTTGTCCTGCATGTCCAGCTCCACCGTTCCCTCGCCGTACTTTCCGTTGAGGAAGTCCGTCACCTGCACCAACAGGTCTTTCTTCTGCTGGAATTTCGCGCTGTCGTGATCCCGGATGATGTAGTGCAGGCAGCTGCGCTCCACCTGGCCCTCCATGTCCGTCAGATGGAAGAAGCCCTCATAACCCTGGGTGGCCTCCGGGCGCTGATGCACCGGCAGCAGGCTCTGGAATTCCATGGCAATGAGCTGGGAATTCACCATTTTATCCTTGGCGGAGCCGGGATGGATGTTCAGGCCGTGGAAGGTGACTTTCGCTCCGGCAGCGTTGAAGTTTTCGTATTCCAGCTCCCCCAGGGTGCCGCCGTCGGCGGTGTAGGCATAGTCAGCGGCGAAGCCCGCCACATCAAAGTGGTCTGCGCCGCTGCCCACCTCCTCGTCCGGGGTGAAGCCGATTTTCAGGGTGGCATGGCGCCCGCCTTGGTTCAGCAGGGTCTGGGCGGCAGTGAGAATCTCCGCAATGCCGGCCTTGTCATCCGCTCCCAGCAGGGTGGTGCCATCGGTGACCACCAGATGCTTGCCGTGGTGGTTTTTCAGACTTTCGTACTCGCTTTCTCTAAGATAAATGCCCAACTGCTCATTCAGGCAGAGATCCCCGCCGTCGTAAGCCGTCACTCTGGCCTTAATATCTGCACCGGATGCATCCGGGGAGGTGTCCATGTGGGCAATCAGGCCGATGGTGGGAAGGCTGGGATCACCGGGCACTGTGCCGTAGACGTAGCCGTATTCGTCCATCCGGGCATCGGCAATGCCCATCTGCTGCATCTCCTCCACCAGGGCCGCTCCCAGCAGCTTCTGCTTGGCGGTGGTGGGCACGGTGGCAGAATCCTCGTCAGACTGGGTGTCAAACGACACATAGCGCAAGAAGCGCTCCAAAACAGTTTCCATTGTAATCGTTCCTTGTATTATAGAGTAGTAGTTTTTAGAGTCCCTCTCCAAGGACTTGTGCTA
>CAUWNA010000005.1:0-17874 GCA_963560135.1 uncultured Oscillospiraceae bacterium
CGCCTATGGCGAACAAATTCCACACTTGCAGCCTGATAAGTATTTTCGCCCAGGTACACGCCCCGGTCGAAAATGGATTTGACTTTATTCGCCGCTACGGCGGCGAACTCTGCGAGGCACTTTTTTGACAATCTGTAAGGCCACTGCCCGAGAAATTGGGCAGTGGCCTTTTTGCAAATTATGCTTGCGTCTGCTTCTGGATGCAGGCCCAGTTGGTGCGGTTGGTGCGCATGGTGACGGACAATACGTCCTTGGCCAGCTGGGGTGTCAGCAGTCCCGGGGCCAGCCGCCAGCGCCAGTTGAAGCCCACGGTGCCGGGCTGGTTCATCCGGGCGGTGTTGGGCAGGCCCAGGTGGTCCTGGATGGGGATGATGCAGTCCTTGGCCACGCTGGCCATGACCAGGTTGATGAGCACCTGGTACATCTGCTTATCCGGGGTGTGGAAATCCATGAGATACTGCCGCAGCTGCTTCTTGGCAGGCTTGGACAGGGCCTGGAACCAGCCGCTGAGGGTTTCGTTGTCATGGGTGCCGGAGTAGACCACGCAGTTGCGGCTGTAATTGTGGGGCCAGTAGTCGTTGGCGCCGGAAATATCCTCCGGGTCGCTGGCGAACTGGAGCACCTTCATATTGGGGTAGCCGCTGTCCCGCACCAGCGCACGCACGCCGTCGGTCATAAAGCCCAGGTCCTCTGCAATTACCTTCACATCCCCCAGCTGGGCGTGGATGGTGCGGAACAGATCCATGCCAGGGCCTGGCTCCCAGTGGCCATCCCGGGCGGTTTTGGCACCGGCGGGAATGGAGAAATACTCGTCAAAGCCACGGAAGTGGTCAATGCGCACCACGTCGTACAGCTGGAAGCTGTGCCAAAGGCGGGTGACCCACCACTGATAGCCGGTGCTGCGGTGGTAATCCCAGCGGTACAGGGGGTTGCCCCACACCTGCCCGTCGGCGGCGAAGGCATCTGGGGGGCATCCGGCAATGGCGGTGGGGGCGTTGTGCTCGTTCAGCTGGAACAGCTCCGGCTTGGCCCACACGTCGGCACCGTCCGGGGAGACGTAAATGGGAATGTCGCCCACGATTTCGATGTGGTGCTGATTTGCATAGGCCTTCAGGGCCATCCACTGCTCCATGAAGGTAAATTGCAGATACTTGTGGAACTCCACGTCGAAGTAAAGCTCCCGGTTGTAGTAATCCACGGCGAAGGACCAGTGCATCCGGATATCCTCCGGCCAGGCCCGGAAGGACAGCTCCCGGAAGAAGCCCTTCAGGGCCATGAACAGGGCATAGTCATCCAGCCACCAGAAATTTTCCCGGCAGAAGATCTGGAAACGAGGATTTTCGCTGATGCGGCTGCGCTCGTATGCCTTGTGCAGCAGGGCGAAGCGGTTTTCGTGGAGCTTGTCAAAGTCCACCTTCTCCGGGTTGCTGCCGAAGTCGGCGCTGTCGCACTCGGCCCGGGTGAGTACCCCCTGCTTCACCAGCGCGTCCAGACTGATCATATAAGGATTGCCGGCAAAGGCGGAATAGGCCTGGTAGGGAGAATCGTCGGAACCGCCGTGGGAGGTAGCGCCCAGCGGCAGAATCTGCCAATAGCGCTGGCCGGCCGATTCCAGCCAGTCCACAAAATCGTAGGCCGCCTGGTCAAAGCAGCCGATGCCATATCGAGAGGGCAGGCTGGTGATGCCCAGCAAAACCCCTGCGTAACGTGTCATAGTCAGCACTCCTTCTGCTCCCCAGCAAGCTGCTGTGGAAACGTTTCAATATAGAAAAAGTATAGTGCGTTTTCCCGCTTTCGTCAACAAGGGAATGGCTCCGGCGGGAAATTCCATGATTTTCACAAACTTTTCCCGGCTGTTTTGTGGAAAAGTACGGTCAGTGTTGGTCTGCCCAGGTTTTGAATGCGGTTTTGCCGCCCTGCTTGCGCAGATAGCTTAGGGCCTTCTGGGCAGCGTTTTTTTCGCCGGCGTTCAGGGCAGCCAGCGCCAGCACCTTCTGAATTTCCAGACGGCGGATGTTATACTGGGCGGCGGCGAAGGCATCCTCCAGATAAGCGGTGTCTGCCGGTTTTCCCTCTAAGCAGGCCAAGTGCTGGCGGTAGATGGTCAGCTCCGTTTCCAGATTGGCAGCCAGCTCCGGCCGTTCCAGGCGGCAGCCGTCAATTACCCCGCTCAGCTCCTGCAAGGCGTCGCTCGCCAGCTGGGTATTCTCCATAGCCAGAGCACAGGCGGCTCGCTTGGCGCAGTACAGCCCCCGCAGCGCCGGTGTGGGCGGCTCCCCTTGCAGCAGCTGCCAGGCTTCATCATAGTCCCCGGCGGCCCAATAGCCGTCCGCCAGATAGGCCTTGGCAATCAGTGCGCCTTGGCCCTTCATCCGTTTGGGAACCAGTGCATAGCAGGCCAGGAATTTTTCCGGGTCCAGCTCCATATGCAGATAACCCAAATACCGGGTGTTCTCCATGCCTGCCAGTACATTACCCACCAGCCGGGCCGCTACGGCGCCCAAGGCCAGCATTAGAACCGAGGCAATCAGAGGAACCAGCAGCGTCTGCCGTGGACGCAGCCACAGAGCGACGGTAATGGCGATGCTCAGCAGCATGACACCTGCCGCAGCCCAGCGGCTGCGCCGAAAACCATAAATCATTGTCAGCACCTCAATTTCTCCACCGAGGAAATGGAAAACACCCGATGGTTTTGCTGATTCCATTATAGGTGCTGCGGCGATGGTTTGCAAGGCAAAACAAGGGATTTTGACCATAGCACAACAAATGAGGAAAAAGGAGAAAACCTTTTGTTCTTAAAACCAAAAAATGATGGTTCCATTTTTGGGGATTATGGTTTATAATGTCAAATAGAAAGTGAAAAAAACAGCTGATGCATGTAGACTTTGACGAAATTCTATGAAGAGAGGCGGAGATTCTATGGTTCGTATCACAGCCTTGATGGATAATAAGATTTCCGAGCACCGGGCGCTGGTGGCGGAGCATGGCCTATCGCTGTATGTGGAGTATGGCGGGCGCAGAATTTTGTTTGACTGCGGTGCTACGGCCAATCCGCAGATGAATGCGTATCGGCTGGGAATTACACTGAAAAATCTGGATGCCGTGGTGCTCAGTCATAGCCACTATGACCATGCTGCCGGGTATCGCCCGCTTGTAGATGCAGGACTGGGAAGTTCGGTGCTCTACACCGGACCTGGTTTCTTTGAGCCGAAATTTGCTTGCTCCGGGGTTAAGTATACAGACCTATCTGCCGGCTTTGACCCGGATTTTCTCCGGGAGCATAACATTACGCACCGGACAGCGGCTGGTCTGACGGAGATTTTTCCGGGAGTATGGCTGATTTCCGGTTTTCCCAGGGTACATGAATTTGAGCAGATCCCGGACCGGTTTGTTCGGCGCACGGCCCATGGATTCCAGGCGGATGACTTTGCAGACGAGGTATGTATGGCGCTGCAAACGGACCAGGGCTTGGTGGTGCTGGTAGGCTGCTCCCACCCCGGTATCTTGAATATGATGACGCAGGTGCGCACTCTGCTGGGCCAGCCCATTCGGGCGGTTTACGGCGGAACCCACTTGGTGGAAGCGGATGAAGCACGAATTGATACCACCATCCATGCACTCCACCAAATGGGGCTGGAAGTGCTGGGCCTGAGCCATTGCTCCGGCGATGCTGCCGAAAAAGCCATGGCAAAGCACCCGGAAGTAACCGGCTGCCACCTGGGCGTGGGGGATACCATTTTCTATGAAGAACCACAGAGGAACTGAGAAATTGAGGGAATAACCATGCTTCTGGATGAGCTGGCCAAGGACTTGGTAGAAGTGACATCTTCCTTAGTAGGCGGCCGTACGATCAATATCATGAATACCGATGGCGTGATTATTGCCTCCACAGATCGAAGCAGAATCGGTTCTTATCACCAAGGTGCGATGGAAGCACTGCAAACCGGAAAGGTGGTTTGCATCCGTCGTGATCAGCTGAATCGATATCCGGGCGCAAAAGAGGGCTGTAATATGCCGCTGCGGGTCAATGGGGTGCTCATTGGGGTAGTGGGCATTTATGGAGACCCGGATCAAATTCAGGATGTGGCGCATCTGCTGGAAGTGTATGCGGCCAAGTACTACCAGCTTGAGGCGATGCTCCGGCCTCGATTGTCAGAAGCAGTGCTGCGCAGTCAGCTGCTTAGCGCTTTGCTGGCTCCGCCAGAGGGCGCTATGTCCAATATCTACGGCTTGATGGATAGACTTCATATCCAGCCGTCGTTTCCTATGACAACAGCGGTGATTTCTGCTGAAAAATCGATGAGTCTTCCACAGCAGTCTGAGCAGCTGTGCAGTCAGCTGGAGCAGTTGGGCTTCCTGGACGGGGCGCTGGATGTGTGGGGGATTGTGGATACACATTTTGTTCTGGTGGCGGGCGCAAAAAGCGGGCGCCATCCAGAGAGATTGCATACACTGCCAACTCCGGAAAATGGCTACCGGATCAGCTTGGGTATGCCCAGTGCATCCCTGTGGGAGGTGCATCGGGCCTATGATCAAGCATGGGTGCTGGACCAAATGAGTGAAATGCCCATTTGTGATATTACCCAGTTAGAAACTCGCTGCCTATACATGCTGGGAAGCACTGCTGCGGACAATACGGAATTTTTGGATGAGCTGGTTAAACAGTTTCAAAAGGCGTTTCCCCCAAAAGAACAGCAGATTATGCTGGAGAGTATCGCCTGCTATTATAGGCATGAGCACAGCGTTACGGCAGCTGCCGAAGAATTGTTTGTCCACAAGAACACCCTTCAGTACCGGGTGAGGAGGGTGTTGGAGGAGCTGGGGCTGAGTAAGCTTCCTGGATTTTGGCAGGAATACATGATTCGCTTGGTCATCCAGCGTATACCACGGAGTTTTGGCCCTCAGGGCCTGAACGATACCCGACGGCCTAGCCGCCGAATTTAGAAGGAGGAAGAAACTATGCAAACATTCCTGTTGTTCGCCACCATCATTCTGGCGGTGGTGCTGATGGTCCTGGCCATCTCCAAGCTGAAGATGCACCCGTTCATCGTCATGCTGGTGATTGCTATGGCGGTGGGCCTGTTCTGGGGTGCGGTGTATCCGGAGTCTGGATTGACCCCTACCAAAGTGGTCAACGAAGTGAAAAATGGCTTCGGCAGCATTATGACCAGCATCGGCATCGTCATCCTCTGCGGCACCATCATCGGTACCATCCTGGAAAAGACCGGCGCAGCCCTCACCATGGCCAATGCCATTTTGAAGCTGGTTGGCCAGAAAAACAGCGTGGTCGCCATGGGTGCTATGGGCTATGTCACCGGCATTCCCGTGTTCTGCGACTCTGGCTTTGTGGTGCTGTCTCCCATCAGCCGTGCGCTGGCACAGCAGTCTAATGTGTCTCTGGCGGTCATGGGTACGGCCCTCTCCGGCGGACTGTATGCCACCCACTGCCTGGTTCCTCCCACTCCCGGCCCCATTGCCATGGCCGGTACCCTGGGAGCCGATTTGGGCCTGACCATTCTGGTTGGCCTGGTTATCTCCATCCCTGCTACAGCTGTGGCCATTCTCTACGCCAAGAAGGTAGCAAGCAAGGTCAACATCCCTGCCAACTCCGAGTACACCCTGGAGCAGCTTCAGGAAAAGTACGGCAAGCTCCCCGGCACGGCCCAGAGCTTTGCCCCCATCCTGCTGCCCATCGTCCTCATTGCCCTGGCTTCCATCACCGACTTCCCCTCCAAGCCCTTTGGAGAGGGTATGCTGTATCAGTGCATTATGTTCATCGGCAACCCGGTGGTAGCCCTGCTTCTGGGCGTGTTCCTGTCCATGACCCTGATCCCCAAGACGGAAAAGAGCAATACCCTGGCCTGGGTCACCCAGGGCGTCACCGATTCTGCGGGCATCCTCGCCATTACCTGTGCCGGCAGCTCCTTTGGTGCCATCCTTAAGTGCCTGCCCATTGCCGATTCCGTCGGCGGCCTGGTGAATTCCGGCCTGGGCGTGCTGGTGCCCTTCGTCATTGCTATGATTTTGAAGCTGGCTATGGGCGCTTCCACCGTGGCTATGATCACCACCGCCGGTATGATGGCTCCTCTGCTGGAAACCATGGGCTTTACCTCTCCTTTGGGCCGGGTGCTGGTGGTGCTGGCCATCGGCGCAGGCTCCATGGTGGCCTCCCACGCCAACGACTCCTACTTCTGGGTGGTTTCCCAGTTCTCCGACATGAAGACCGAGGAAGCCTACAAGTGCCAGACCGGCATGACCGCCGTTATGGGCATCAGCGTGGTCATTGTTCTGTTCGTCATCTCCCTGTTTATCTGATACCAATATCCATCAACTGCTGGGGCAGGCTGCTGAGTCGGCCTGTCCCAGTCTTACTTCGGAAGGAGCGGATTTCTATGTCCCTGCGCAACCATGCAGAGCAAATTATGGCAGCGGCCCTGGCGGCGGCCATGCCGGACACGGCGGTGGCTAAGGCCCTGGAAGAGGCGGACTTTGGCACCGGCCGCCTGGTGCTGATCGCCGCCGGAAAGGCAGGCTGGCAGATGGCAAAGGCGGCCTATGACCAGCTGGGCAGCCGCATCAGCAGCGGTGTGGTAGTGACCAAATACGGCCACTGCCGCGGCCCCATCGGCAATCTGGCGCTTTACGAGGGCGGCCACCCGGTGCCGGATGAAAATTCCTTCCGGGGCACCCAGGCGGCCATTGATGCCGTCAGCGGCCTGCGTAAGGAAGACACGGTGCTGTTTCTGCTGTCCGGCGGCGGCTCGGCCCTGTTTGAAAAGCCCCTGATTCCCGGGGCGGATTTGGACCGGCTCACCCGGGAGCTGCTGGCCTGCGGGGCGGACATCGTGCAGATGAACACGGTGCGAAAGCGGTTCTCCGCCGTCAAGGGCGGCCGCTTTGCCCAGCTGTGCCAGCCGGCCCAGGTGTTCACCATTGTGCTGTCGGATGTGCTGGGGGACCGGCTGGACATGATCGCCTCCGGCCCGGCATACCCGGACAGCTCCACCTGCGCCCAGGCCCGGCAAATCGCCGCCGATTACCATTTGACCCTTACGCCCCAGATGGAGGCCCTGCTGCAACAGGAAACCCCGAAATCCCTGCCCAACGTCACTACCAAGATCACCGGAAGCGTTCGGCAGCTGTGCCTGGCGGCGGAGCAGACCTGCCGCAGCCTGGGCTATGCGCCGGTGATACTCACCGACCAGCTCAGCTGCACCGCCCGGGATGCCGGCGTGTTCCTGGCGGACATCGCCCGCTGCCACGCCGGGACGGAAACGCCCCTGGCCTTCCTGGCCGGCGGCGAAACGGTGGTACACCTCACCGGCAAGGGCCTGGGAGGCAGAAATCAGGAGCTGGCCTTGGCCGCCGCTCAAGGTATCGCCGGGTTGAATGCCTGTGTGTTCTCCCTCGGCTCTGACGGAACGGACGGCCCCACCGATGCTGCCGGGGGCTATGTGGACGGGGATACCTGGGAAAACCTGGAACGGAAAAACATCGACATCAGCCAGGTGCTCCAGGAAAACGATGCTTACCACGCCCTGGAAGCCTGCGGCGGTCTAATCAAAACCGGGCCAACAGGAACAAACGTGAATGATTTGTCGGTGTTACTAATAGGTACCGACAGATAAGTAAAGCGCCCAGGCAATACGCCTGGGCGCTCAGACTGTCAAAAATACCCCTTGGGGCTTTTCGATAGTTTTTTTGCAGTCTGCTGCGCGCATAATTTGTCCGCCCATGGCGAACAAATTCCACACTTGCAGCCTGATAAGTATTTTCGCCCAGGTACACGCCCCGGTCGAAAATGGATTTGATTTTATTCGCCGCTACGGCGGCGAACTCTGCGAGGCACTTTTTTGACAATCTGCAAAGCGCCCCAGGCAATAGACGGGTGTCCGTAAAACAGTTGATCCTCCGTATGGCTTAGACCATGCGGAGGATTTGTTTATGTCTGATCTTCAAACTTGCTGGCGGCACGTCCACAAGGGATAGCCGCATAAGCGGTGCAAGGGAGTGTAGCTCCCTTGACGGAAGGTCGTGACGAAACATTCTCGGTCGTGCAGTTTTCTTCTGCTGACCGGGAATGAAGCGACCCAGGACGCACATACTCCCGATAGGAGAGTATAGAAGTGCGCCCTTTAGTTCCTAAAGGGATTTGCTCCGGCTTAACTTCTCGACAAACTTGAAGTTGTCAATTTGTTATCAACGAAAGAATTTTTTGAATATATAACTCAGAATGATTAATGCTCAAATCTCCATGATAATATTCCGGTAGAATTTCCAGTGAGGAGTTTGGTATTCTCTTATGAAGTATCTCTGCAGATTTTTTCATGATGTTTGATTCTCTACCTCCAACAAGAATCAGCGTTTTTGTTCTACACTCTTCTATACCGTTCTTTAGTTTATAATCAGAGTTTTCTCTGAGAAATGAAATCATGTTTTCTTTTTTGATTGCGGCACTATCTCGATAGTATTCATCGAAATAGTCTTTCTTGATATGTAAAGAATTGAATTGCAGTTTGGCAAACCAATGTTTCTTTATAAGTGGGAAACACAAAGAAAAAGTCGGTTTAATCAGTGCATATATTGTTCGCATTGGTAAAACAAGTGTGCTTTCAATAATTGCAAATCTACATATATCTTTTCTCTTAGATAATATTTCTACAAGAATCTGTCCACCCAGAGAGAGACCGCCAATCATAAAGACGCATCCTGAACATTTTTTGTCTATGAAGTTTATTATCTCATTGGCATTGCTTTCAATAGTCGTAAAGTCCCTATCACTTCCACTGTGCCCATCAAGCACCGGAATGATAACATGATATTTTTCTTTCAGTTGTTTTGCTTCTTCACAGAAGTTCCATGGAGCCAATCCACCGCCATGCAAAAAAATAATTATATTTTTTTGTTCCATGCCATATTCTACATATTCCATTCTATTGCCTCCACAAATCCCGATTTGTTGCTCAATTTTCGTATTCAAATTATGCCATAAAACTTGTGAACAATTCTACCGCAACTTTGGACTGTATGAGAACAGTCCGAACAGTTTTCTGCCCGGACTTCCTCGCTCAATCGTATATCAATTCGATTTTCACAATTTCCTCTGCCTGTGCCTTGCAAGCGTTCATCTGCCGCACCCATTCCATTTGGTTTTCGGCTTTCAATTGCTCGGTCACGCCGTTTTGCTCTGCCAGTGACCGCACGATCAGCTCCATGCGGTTTCGTGCCGCTTCGTCAATCTCGGCGCAATACTGTCTTACGTACACCCAGCTAGCGCTCGGGAATTTTTTACGGTTGTGGCTAAATTAGATACGCTTCAAGGGTTTGGAGCCGTCCTGGGCCAGGAGGAGGTCGGTGATGATGTCGTTGCTTACCAGATAGCCCTTGGGGGTGAGGACCCAGCGGCCGGTGTCGGTCTGGGTGGCGTGGAAGAAGCGGCGCTGCTGTTCCAGCACCTCCTCCAGCGGCTCGAAGGGCAGCAGGAAGGTCTTCTCGTACTCCTGGGCCTCGATGCCCAGGCTGGTGCGCAGGCGGAGCATGAGGTATTCTCCGGCCCGCTCCCGGGGCGGAATCTCCTGCAAATCCTCGATGATGTCGCCGCCGTCCCGGATGCCGGTGATATACGCCTGCAAATCCCGTGTCAGGGTGTAGCGCTTGCCGGCAAAGTCGGAGCTGGCGCTGGGGCCGAAGCCCAGGTATTCTCCGCCGGTCCAGTACTTCATGTTGTGCTTGGACACCAGGCCCTTGCGGCAGAAGTTGGAAATCTCATACTGCCGGAAGCCCCGGCCCCGGAGAGTCTCCACCGCTGCCAGGTACATATCCGCCTGGGTATCGTCGTCGGGCAGATTCAGGGCCTCCTTCACCTGGGCAAAGGGGGTGCCCTCCTCCACTTTCAGAGCATAGCAGCTGATGTGCTCCGGGTTCAGCCGCAGCACATTGTCCAGCGTCTCCTGCCAGTCCTGCAAATCCTGGCCGGGCAGGCCGTACATCAAATCGATGGACACATTGCGGAAGCCCGCCTTGCGGATGCGCTGGTAGGCGGTGACGGCCTGGGAATAGGTATGGGGGCGGCCCAGCTTTTTCAGCATCTCGTCATCGTCGGACTGGACGCCCAGGCTTACCCGGTTGAAGCCCTCGGCCCGGAGCCGATGGAGCAGTCGGTCGGAGACGGAGTCGGGGTTGGCCTCGAAGGTGATCTCCGCATCGGCCACCACGTCAAAGTTCCGGCGGATGGTGCTTAAAATCACCGCCATGCCGTCGGCACCGAAGAAGGTGGGGGTGCCGCCGCCAAAATAGATGGTGTCCACCTTGTAGCCGGGGGCCAGTTCTCCGGCCTCTTTCAGATGGTCGCACACGGCATCCAGATAGCCGTCCACCAGCTTGTCGTCCTTGGTGGCCATGGAGTAAAAGTCGCAGTACTGGCACTTGCTGCGGCAGAAGGGTACATGGATATAAATGCCCAGAGGAATCTTGTCCGGGCGCTTGGTTAAAATGGGCATACATCTACCTCCAATCTTTGGTAATGGACAATTGCCTATAAAATGTCAGTTTCTCGATATCTTCAAGACAGCCGTAAGAAGTCGTTCCGATTCCTTACAGTCGGTTATGGCACAGAGGCCCTCTCAGACAAAAATCAAAGATTTTTGCCAGCTCTCCCAGAGGGAGAGCCAAGTATGGTCTATACGCCGTATTTCGGTGCCTGCTTTTTGGAAGCTGTCGCCGTTCCGCATCCGTCTCGCCTGCGGAGAGCCACTGGCCGCTTAGTCCTCGTCCAGTTTCAGCACGGCCATGAACGCTTCGCTGGGGACGGAGACGGTGCCGAAGGTGCGCATCCGCTTTTTGCCTTCCTTCTGCTTTTCCAGCAGCTTTTTCTTACGGGTGATGTCGCCGCCGTAGCACTTGGCCAGCACGTCCTTGCGCAGGGCCTTGATGGTCTCACGGGCGATAACTTTGCCGCCGATGGCCGCCTGGATGGGAATTTCAAACTGGGCACGGGGAATGTTGTCTTTCAGCTTTTCGCAGATTTTTCTGGCCCGGGGATAGGCGTTGTCTGCAAAGAGGATGAAGCTCAGCGCATCCACAACGTCGCCGTTGAGCAGGATGTCCAGCTTCACCAGGCGGCTGGGACGGTAGCCGATCAGCTCATAGTCCAGGCTGCCGTAGCCCCGGGTGCGGGATTTCAGGGCATCGAAGAAGTCGTAGATGATTTCGTTCAGGGGCATCTCATAGTGCAGCTCCACCCGGTTGGCATCCAGATACACCATGTCCTTAAATTCGCCCCGGCGCTGCTGGCACAGCTCCATAATGCTGCCCACATAGTCCTGGGGGGCGATGAGGCTGACCTTGGCATAGGGCTCCTCCGCCAGCTGGATATCCGCCGGGTCGGGGTAGTCCAGGGGGGTGTAGACCATCATGGTCTCGCCGTTGGTCTTGGTAATGCGGTAGACCACGTTGGGGGCGGTGGTGATGAGGTCCAGGTTGTACTCCCGCTCCAGGCGCTCCTGGATGATCTCCATGTGCAGCAGGCCCAAAAAGCCGCAGCGGAAGCCGAAGCCCAGGGCGATGGAGCTTTCCAGCTCATAGCTCATGGAGGCATCGTTCAGCTTCAGCTTTTCCAGCGCCTCCCGCAGGTCCTGGTATTTGGCACCGTCGGCGGGATACACGCCGGAGAACACCATGGGCTGCACCGGCCGGTAGCCGGGCAGAGGCTCGGCAGCGGGGCGCTCCACGCTGGTGATGGTGTCGCCCACCTGGGTATCGGCCACGGTTTTGATGGAGGCGGTGATATAGCCGACTTCACCGGCACCCAGAGCGGCGGCCGGGTTCAATCCCAGCGGTCCCATGGTGCCCACCTCCACCACCTTGTACACAGCACCGGTGGCCATCATTTTGATGTCCATGCCTGCCGTTACCGTGCCCTGCTTGATGCGGGTGTAGACGATGACACCCCGGTAGGAATCGTACTGGCTGTCGAAAATCAGTGCCTGCAAGGGAGCGCTGCGGTCCCCGGTGGGGGCGGGCACATCCCGGACGATCATTTCCAGCACGGAACGGATGTTGATGCCGTTTTTAGCGGAGACTTCCGGGGCATCCTCCGCGGGGATGCCGATGATGTCCTCCACCTCGGCTTTGACCTCCTCCGGCCGGGCGGAGGGCAGGTCGATTTTGTTGATGACCGGCAGCACCTCCAGCCCGGCATCAATGGCGAGGTAGGTGTTGGCCAGGGTCTGGGCCTCCACGCCCTGGGAGGCATCCACCACCAGCACGGCACCCTCGCAGGCGGCCAGGCTCCGGGAAACCTCGTAGTTAAAGTCCACGTGGCCCGGTGTGTCGATCAGGTTCAGGTCGTAGGTTTCGCCGTCGTCGGCGGTGTAGCTCAGCTGGACGGCGGTGGCCTTGATGGTGATGCCCCGCTCCCGCTCCAGCTCCATGGAATCCAGCAGCTGCTCGGCACGGGTGCGCTGGTCGATGGCATTGCACTGCTCCATCAGCCGGTCGGCCAGGGTGGATTTGCCGTGGTCAATGTGGGCAATGATGGAGAAATTGCGGATTTTGTTTAATTCGGTCATAGACTTCGCTCCTTGGCGTGTGGAAATGGTAGTCAGGTACGCTGCGCCGCACCACGTCATTTTTCCAATTATACCGAATTTTTCCGAAAAAGTAAACCGCATGTTTTGCAGAATTTCGGGGAAAGCTGACTGTGGGCCAAAAAATTCGGAAAAACTTTTGAAGAATCCGCAAAATACCCTTGCCATTCTGAAAAAAACGGGGTATAGTTTAACAGCATGAAATATTCAGCAGTACCATTTGACAGAAAAAGGGGAAGCGCCATGAGCACAACGAAGAAAACCAACAAGGGCAATCTGGAGGATATCCAGGCCGCTATGCAGTCGCTGATTGCCCAGGGAAAGAAGGATGGCATGATCCGTGCCTCCGACTTGAACGCCCAGCTGGAAAAAATGCAGCTGACCCCGGAGAAGATTGAGGAAATCTACGACCGGTTCGAGGCTATGAATATTCAAATTGTCACCGCCGATCTGGAGCTGGACCTGGGGGACGATGACCTGGGTCTGGATGGTGCAGACGGCCTGGACCTGGGCACTTTGGAGGAGGAAGAACTCATTGACCCGGTGGATCTGGCGGCAGAGTACAGCCTGGATGACCCGGTGCGGATGTACCTGAAGGAAATCGGCCAGGTTAAGCTGCTGTCTGCCGAGGAGGAAGTGGAGCTGGCCAAGCGGGTGGCAGAGGGCGACCAGGCGGCCAAGAATAAGCTTACCGAGGCCAACCTGCGCTTGGTGGTGTCCATTGCCAAGAAGTATTCCGGCCGTGGCCTGCACATTCTGGATTTGATTCAGGAGGGCAACACCGGCCTTATCCGGGCCGTGGACAAGTTTGACTGGACAAAGGGAAACAAGTTCTCTACATATGCCACCTGGTGGATTCGGCAGGCCATTACCCGTGCCATCGCCGACCAGGCCCGGACCATCCGGGTGCCGGTGCATATGGTGGAGGTTATCAACAAGGCTACCCGCTGCAACCGGAAGCTGGTGCAGGAGCTGGGCCGTGAGCCGACCGTGGAGGAAATTGCCGCTGAGCTGAATCTGCCTGTGGAGAAAATCATCGAGGCCAACCGCACCGCCGCTGACACCCTGAGCCTGGACACCCCGGTGGGTGACGAGGAGGATACGTCCATTGGCTCCTTCGTGGAGGACGAGCGGACCCCCGGCCCTGCTGATGCAACCTCCAACGCCCTGCTTGCTGAGGCGCTGAAGGAGATTCTGGACACCCTGACCGAGCGGGAGGCGGACGTGCTGCGGATGCGCTTCGGCATGTACGACGGCCGCACCCACACCCTGGAGGAAGTGGGCCAGATTTTCGGCGTGACCCGAGAGCGGATTCGCCAGATCGAGAACAAGGCCATCCGCAAGCTGCGCCACCCCAGCCGTGCCAAGAAGATCCGGGATTTCTACTGCTAAGCGATACACGAAAAACACGACTGCCTGATGGGCGGTCGTGTTTTTTGCAGAAAAGTGGCACTTCCACAGAGATTCTACCGGAAAAACCGGGACTCGATTGCCGTTCGATTGACGGCTTGGGCGGCAGCATGGTACAATTGGGCCACCAACAAAAGGAGGGAACACCATGTTTGAAATCGACAAGCAAGCCTTTGGAACCTTTGTAGCCCAACTGCGCAAGGAACGGGGGTATACCCAAAAGGAACTGGCGGAAAAGCTGTTTGTATCAGACAAAGCGGTAAGCAAGTGGGAGACCGGTGTGAGTATTCCGGATACGGCCCTGCTGGTGCCGCTGGCCGAGCTGCTGGATGTGACGGTGACAGAAATGCTTCTGTGCCGGCGGGTGCAGGAGAATGCAGCGCTGGACCCGCAGCAGGTGGACGGGGTGGTCAAAACGGCACTGTCCTATCCGGAGGAAGCACAGAACCGTGCGTGGCAGATAAAAAGCTGGTGGCCGGCGGTTTACATCATCAGCGCCGTGGTAGGCGGAGGACTGGCCTTGGTGTGCTGCAAGTGGCAGGGGCTGTGGGAAACCACGCTGACGGCCCAGCTGCTGGGGCTTATCTTTGGTGCCTATTTCTGCTTCCTGGTGAAAACCCGGCTGCCCAGGTACTACGATGAGAATGCCTGCGGCTTTTACCACGACGGCCCGTTCCGCATGAACGTGCCTGGCGTGCGCTTTTCCAATTCCAACTGGCCCCATGTGGTGCAGGTGGGCAGAATCTGGTCCTGCGCTGTGCTGGCACTGGCTCCGGCGGTGGATATGCTGGGGCTGTGGAGCTTGGGAGCAATCTGGCCTGCGATCCGGCTCTGGGTGTGGCTGGCGCTGCTGCTGGGAGGCTTGTTTGTGCCCATGTATGTGGTGGGGAAGAAATATGAATGATGTAGGTTATCTTATTTCCACTGTTTCCGCTTTGCTGTTCAAAAGCAAGTGTGCTCTCTCGGCTACTTTTTCGGCGCCCATGGGGTCAACGGCTTGATATGTAATGGTGCGTACGCTTTTTGCAGCCCCATCCATATAAGTTGTGAAAACAACCTTGCATTCATATTTGTAGTCGAGACACAGTGCGTTTCGTAACCCCGGATTTGTCAAAAACCATGTTTTGCAACGGTGTACAAAGGGAACATAATAAAAAACTTAATAATGGACTGCCAATCTTACACAAAGTACCGCCCAAACGAGACTACGGGCGGTATTTTTGTATCATGGCGGAGAAAGGAGGAACTTCCCACGGGGGCTTGACTGAAAAGTTGAGCCCCTTTTTTCATGCCAAAAAACAGGAGGTAAATGCTTATGGCAGATGATAAAACCACAAAAACGCCGGAACAGCCGGTAACGGATAGCGGGCCGGGCAAGGAAACGCCTCCCGCTCCCCCAAAAGAGCCGGAGAAGGTTTCCGTTTCCCCGGAGCCGGAAAAAAAGACGGAACCGGAGGTAAAGAACCCGCAGGTTTCCGTCTATAACTTCGCTGAAATTATGAAGGAAAAGAAGGTCGAGGAACGGGCGGCAGCTCCCAGCGGGGAAAAGCCTGCCCCGGCAAAAACGGAAAAACCGGAAAAGCAGCCGGAGGCTCCGAAAAAAGCGGAGGAAAAACCCAAAGAGCCGGAACAGCCGAAGCGCCGGGGCCGTCCCCCGAAAGCAGATAAGGACAAGGCCGCAGCCCCGAAGCCAAAAGCCCCCGCACAGAAAGCGGAAAAGACGGTCAAAAAGGAACCGGAGAAAAAAGCAGCTCCGACGGTACAGGCCGCTTCCGCTCCGAAGGGACCCGAAAAGCCGAAGGATGCACCACGCCGGGGCAAGGAGCAGATCGTCTATATCAAGCTGAACGAGCTCCACGCCTTCAAGAACCATCCCTTTGAGGTCCGGGATGATGAAGAAATGCGGGCTATGGTGTCCAGCGTCAAGGACAAGGGCGTGACCCAGCCCGCTATCGTCCGTCCCCGTGAGGATGGCGGCTATGAGATCGTGTCCGGCCACCGCCGCCAGAAAGCCAGCGAGCTTGCCGGATATGCGGATATGCCCTGTATCGTCCGAAACCTGACGGACGATGAAGCCATCACCCAGATGGTCGAGGACAATCTGAACCAGCGTGAAGAAATCCTCCCCAGTGAGCGGGCCAAAGCCTTGAAAATGCAGCTTGAGGCCATCAAGCACCAGGGCTCCCGCACTTCGGGCCAGATTGACCCGAAGGACGCAGGCAAACGCTCCAACGAGATCGTGGCCGAGCGCAACAAGATGGCGGTCAAGCAGGTGCAGCGGTATATCCGTCTCAATGAGCTGGTTCCCGACCTGATGAAGCTGATGGATGAAAAAAAGCTGGGCTTTACTACGGCGGTGGAGCTTTCCTATATCGGCAAGAAGAACCAGAACTATATCGCCGTCGCCATTGACAGCCAGCAGTCCTCGCCTTCACAGGCGCAGGCAAAGCGTATGCGTGAGCTGGACGAAAAGAAGCTGCTCAACGGGGATGTGATCGACGGCATTATGATGGAGGACAAAAAGGAGGTAGACAAAGTGATTTTGACAGGTGCGGAACTGAGCAAGTATTTCGGCAAGGAAACTACGCCGAGGGAAATGAAGGACCAGATCATCAAGCTGCTGGACGACTGGAAGGGTCAGCAGAAGGAACACGAAAAGCCGGAGAAGAAAACCGAACAGGAAAAGTAAGCCCAAACTTCGGGTCAGCATGGCCCGAGGATTGCGGGGCTCTGCCCCGCGCCCCGAAGCTCTGGAGATATAAATGATTCCCCGTCGCCAGTTATTCCGTAGCATAGCCGGGAAAATCAGTCAAGGGCAGCGCCGCCGCAGGCGGTGCCAGAGGCACCCTTGACGGATTTCTCCCGGTTATGCTTTTTCCCGGTCAAGCGACGGGGATATAAATTCTCCAGAGCCGTTCCCCTTCCCGGGGGAAGGGGCGGAGGGGTTGGGCGAACTCTTGCTTTTCCCTAAACCAAAACAGAAATGGAGGCTCAACCAATGAAACGACCTTTAGCGTACCTGACCGCCGCATGGAGCGGCGAGCCGGATGTTGATATGGAGCTGGCGGCCCACTACTGCCGTCTTGCTTATGAGGCGGGCTTTTCCCCGATCTGCCCGCTCTTGTATCTGCCGCTGTTTTTGAATGACAGCGTTCCCGAGGAACATAAGGCCGGGATTGATATGCGCCGGGATATGCTGCGGCGCTCCCACACCCTGATCGTCTGCGGCAGCGCTGTGGACGAGGATGTAAAAAACGATATTGCGGTTGCCGGGCGGCTGGGCATTGCGGCGACCACACTGGAAGGGGTGCTTGCCGTGAAGGGACACGGCACCCCGGGCCATGCCGGACATTAAGCTGGGGAGCCTTTTTGACGGGATCGGCGTGTTCCCTCTGGCTGCTTCCCGGTGCGGTATCCGTCCGGTATGGGCCAGCGAGATTGAAAAAGCGCCCATCTCCATAACCAAAAGGCACTTTCCCGATATGGCGCATTTGGGAGATATTACGAAGGTGGACGGCGGGAAAATCCCGCCGGTCCATGTGATAACCTTCGGCTCTCCCTGTCAGAACCTTTCTCTGATCGGCAACCGCTCCGGCCTTGCCGGGGCAAAATCAAGCCTGTTCTATCAGGCGTTTCGTATCATACAGGAAATGAGGGATGCTACTGATAACCTATATCCAGCTATCGCTGTTTGGGAAAACGTCATGGGAGCGTTTTCTACAAATGACCGGATGGACTTTAGAGCCGTCCTATCCGCCTTCTCGGACACCGAAGTTCCAATGCCTCCTTCGGGAAGATGGGGAAACGCCGGAATGGTGCGAGGGGGAACGCCTGATGTGTGCTGGCGGCTCATGGACGCCCAGTATTGGGCAGGCTC
>CAUWNA010000006.1:0-17752 GCA_963560135.1 uncultured Oscillospiraceae bacterium
TAGCACAAGTCCTTGGAGAGGGACTCTAAAAACTACTACTCTATAATACAAGGAGCGATGACCATGAAACACCACATTTTACGAACCTGGGATCTGGTTTTTCTTCTGCTGCTGGCGCTGATGCTGTTTGTTGGCGGCTTCCTGCTGGGCAGAAACGGCGGCGCAGACGGTCCTCCCCTTTCCGATGCCCTGATGCAGACCGAATCTTCTGCCCCTGCCACCCAAGAGAGCGCCCCGCTGCTGACCCCGCTGACGGATTCCGACAGCACGCTGCCGCCCCAATAACCAATTTCCGCAAAATCTTAAAAATAATGCTTGACAAATGGCTCAATCTCTGCTATTATATGCCCGTTGCCAAAGACAGCAGGTGGTGCAAACCGTAAGTCCTGCCGAGGTGCGCCAAATGTGTGTTTTGCGTGTCTTTCTGTCTTCTGGCAGAAAGACACTTTATTATTTTCGGAGGTGAAAAAAATGCCCAACGCAAAGGTTCTTGAGAGCAAGAAGGCCGTCGTCGACGCCCTGACCGGCAAGATTCAGGAAGCGACTTCCGTGGTCTTCGTCGATTACAAGGGTATCACTGTGGCTCAGGATACCGAACTGCGTAAGCAGTTCCGTGAGGCCGGTGTCGAGTACGCCGTTGTGAAGAACACTCTGACCAATTTCGCAACCAAGAATGCTGGTTACGACTTCGCTGAGATTCTGAACGGTACCACCGCCATGGCTTCCACCACCGGCGATCCCATTGCCCCCGCTCGTATCGTCTGCGAGTTCGCCAAGAAGAACAAGCTGAAGACCCTGACCATTAAGGGTGGCGTTGTGGAAGGCTCTGTCCTGTCCGCTGATCAGCTGAACGGCTTCGGTGAACTGCCCAGCAAGAATGCCCTGGTGGCTTCTGTCCTGGGTACCTTCCTGGCTCCGATCTCCAGCCTGGCTTTTGTCCTGGACCAGATCCGGATGCAGAAGGACGGCTCCGCTCCCGCTGCGGAAGCCTAATCTCTATCCCCGCATAAACATCTTCAATCCAACATATTTTTAGGAGGAAATTAAAATGGCTAGTGAAAAGATCACTGCTCTGGTTGAGCAGGTTAAGGAACTGACCGTTCTGGAGCTGTCCGAACTGGTCCACACCCTGGAAGAGGTTTTCGGCGTTTCCGCCGCTGCCGCCGCTGTTGCTGCTCCCGCTGCTGCCGCTGCTGAGGCCGTGGAGGAGAAGACCGAGTTCGACGTCATCCTGAAGAGCGCTGGCGCTTCCAAGCTGGGCGTTATCAAGGTTGTCCGTGCCGCTACCGGCCTGGGCCTGAAGGACGCTAAGGACCTGGTTGACAACTGCCCCAAGACCCTGAAGGAAGCTATCTCCAAGGAAGATGCTGAGAAGCTGGTCGCTGAGCTGAAGGAAGCCGGCGCTGAGGCTGAGATTAAGTAAGCATTTCCCCAAGAATGCTGTGCCGCCGCCAGAAATGGCGGCGGCTTTTCCATTACCACCGTAAGGCCGGCGGACAGGCGATGCCCAAACTTTGTGCCTCGGCTGTGCGCCTGCCTGGAAAGGAAATGCCTATGGATTTTTCCAACACATTGGGGCAAGCTGTAACCGGTGCCGTTTCGTATTTTCCAGAGGAACTGCGCCACGTCATCCGCCACGCCTCCAATTACCTGCCCGCCGAGGTGGATTTGCTGTCCTCGGCCATGTTCATGCTGTATTTTGCGGCCGCCTCCCTGGTTCTGGGAATGCTGGGCCGGGTGGTGCTGGGCAAGCGTTCCAGTCTGAACCGCGCCCTGTCCACGGTGATGGGCATTCTGTTCATCTACGCCGTCACCATTGTGGTCTATACCTTTAAGCCCTGGAATCTGGAAGCGCTGCTGTCTCCCCTTCCCTTCGTTACCTTTTCCGGGGAATACCTGATTGTGCTGCCCATTGCGGACGCCCAATTCCCCGCCCTGTGCACCCAGGTGCTGTCGCTGGTGATTCTGGCGTTTCTGGTGAATCTGCTGGATGCCATCATCCCCCGGGGCAAGAGCCTGATTGGCTGGTATCTGCTGCGGTTTGTGACAGTGTTTGCCTCCATGGGGGTGCACCTGCTGGTGCAGTGGGCCGTTCGGACCTATGTGCCGGAGCTGCTGGCTTCCTATGCGCCCACGGCGCTGCTGATCATTCTGGCCTTCTTCCTGCTGTCGGGCCTGGTCAGTTTGGTGCTGGGACTGGTGATTTCCGTTGCCAATCCCTTCCTGGGGGCCATGTACACTTTCTTCTTCTCCAACGTGGTGGGCAAACAGCTGAGCAAGGCTATTTTCGCCACCATCATTCTGTGCGGCATTGTGTATCTGCTGGAATTTTTCGGCTATACCGTCATTTGCATCACCTCTGCCGCACTGGCAGCCTATATCCCCCTGGTGATTGTTCTTCTGCTGCTCTGGTATCTCATTGGACACACCCTGTAATCGGAGATTTCTATGAAAAAACTGCTGCTTTTGCTGTGCCTGGTGCTGCTCACCGGCTGTGCAGCCCAGGAGCCTGCTCCCACAACCCTCCCCCCAACTCAGCCGCCGGCCACCACCCAGCCTGCTCCTGTGGAAACCACGCCGCCGACTACCCTTCCGCCAGACCCGGTGGAGATTGCCTTGGAGGCGCTGAGTCTGGAGCAGCGGGTGGGGCAGCTGTTTCTCATCCGCTGCAACAAGGAAACGGCGTTGGAGGACATTGCCCGGTATCAGCCCGGCGGGTTGGTGCTGTTTGCCCAGGATTTTGAAGGCCAGACCCAGGATTCCATGACCCAGACTCTGGCCCAATACCAGGCTGCTGCCCCCACGCCCCTGCTGCTGGCGGTGGATGAGGAGGGCGGCAGCGTCACCCGCATCAGCCGCTACCCGGCTTTTCGTTCCGCTCCCTTCCCCTCCCCCCGGGATGCCTATGCCCAGGGCGGCATGGACCAGGTGCTGGCGCTGGAAGAGGAAAAGTGTAAGCTGCTGGCTGAGCTGGGGCTAAACATGAATCTGGCCCCGGTGTGCGACATGGCGGACGACCCCAGCGCTTTTCTCTACCAGCGGTCTCTGGGGCTGGATGCTGCCGGAACTTCGGACTTCGTATCCCGAACGGTGGAAGTTATGGCGCAGTCCGGCATCGCCAGTGCCTTGAAGCACTTCCCCGGCTACGGCAACAACGCCGACACCCACACCGGCATGGCCGTGGACAGCCGCTCCCTAGAGGAATTGTCCGGCCGGGATCTAAAGCCCTTTGCTGCGGGCATTGCCGCCGGGTGTGATGCCATTCTGGTAAGCCACACCATTGCGGAGGCCTTCGACCCGGAGCTGCCCGCTTCCCTGTCCCCCGCCGTCCATCAGTATCTGCGGGCAGACATGGGCTATGACGGGGTGATCCTCACCGACGACCTGGTGATGCAGGCCATTACCGACCGCTATGGAGCCGGAGAAGCCGCCGTGCTGGCGGTGCTGGCGGGAAATGACCTGCTTTGCTCTACCGACTATCCCACCCAGTACAAGGCCGTGCTGGATGCCGTCTATGCCGGACGGATCGACTTCGACACCCTGAACGCTGCCGTTACTCGGGTGCTGCGGATGAAGATAAACCTAGGATTGCTCCCAGACTAAATACAGAAACATCCCCTGTGATGCAAGGAAAACCTGCACCACAGGGGATTCTTTATCCTATTTATTGTGCATAGCGCAGCACCAGAGCCAGCGCCTCTTCGATGGTCTGCTGGCGGATTTCCTCCCGGCTGCCGGAAAAATGGCAATCAAGCACGGTCTGCCTTTCTCTGTCGGCGTAGCCGATGAACACCGTGCCTACCGGGTGGCCATAGTCATCCCCGCCGGGGCCGGCCAGCCCGGTGACGGACACCGCCACATCCGCTGCCAGCCGTTCCAGCGCCCCCGCCGCCATGGCCTGGGCCACCGGGGCGGAGACGGCCCCCTGCTCTTCCAGCAGCTGGGCCGGAACGCCCAGCAGGTGCTCCTTGACCCAGTTGGTGTAGCTGATGATGCCGCCCTTATAGACTTCGCTGCTGCCGGGAACGGCGGTGAGGGCTGCGCCGATTCCCCCGCCGGTAAGGCTCTCCGCCGTAACCAAGGTCTTCCCCCGGAGGGCGTGAATGACCTTAGCCGAGGTCGGTGTCATAGTAGCTCACCCGAATCTTTTCCGTATTTTCCAGTGCCCGCTGAATCAGGGCCTCCCGGTCCAGATTCCGCTCGGCGTGCTCCACCTGGCCCAGGGTGGGCTTGGTCTTGGGGTGCTTGGGGGTAAAGACGGTGCAGCAATCCTCATAGGGCAGAATGGAGGTTTCCAGGGTATCGATCTTCCGGGCGATGGTGACGATCTCCTCTTTGTCCATGCCGACCAGGGGCATGAAAATGGGCATGTCCACCACGGCCCCGGTAACAGCCATGGCCTCCATGGTCTGGGAAGCCACCTGGCCCAGGTTTTCGCCGGTGATCAAAGCGCCGCAGCCGTCCCGCTTGGCGATCCGCTGGGAAATCTCCATCATAAACCGGCGCATAATCAAAGTGAAGTACTCCTCCGGGCAGTTGTCCCGGATGGCCTCCTGAATCTCCGTAAAGGATACCACGTTCACCATCATTTTGCCTGTGTACTTGGTTACCAGCTTGGCCAGGTCCAGCACCTTATCCTTGGCCAGCTGGGAGGTGTAGGGATAGGAGAAGAAGTGGACAGACTCCACCTCCACGCCCCGCTTGCCAATCATGTAGGCCGCCACCGGAGAGTCAATGCCGCCGGAGAGCAGGCACATGGCCCGGCCGCCAACGCCGGTGGGCAGACCGCCGGCACCGGGCTGAGCAGGCCCGTGGACATAGGCAGACAAGTCTCGAACCTCCACATACACCGTATACTCCGGGTGATGGACATCCACCGCAACGGTGGGATGGGCCTCCGCCAAACGGCCGCCAATTTCCTGGGACAGCTGGATGGAGGTCAGGGGGAAGCGCTTGTCGGAACGCTTGGACTCTACCTTAAACGAAGCGGCGCAGTCCAGGTCGTCTCCTAGATAGTTTTCAATGGCATCGTAGATGGCATCCACATCCTTGTCGCAGGGGCGGCAGCGGCACAGGCTCACCACGCCGAAGATGGTCCGGCAGGCCTCCCAGGCCCCGTCCACATCCGCTGCCTCGTCCATAGGCTCCACATAGACGGTGGACTGCATGATGTACACGTCAAAATTGCCGTAGCGCTTCATCCGGCGGCGGACATTCTGCCGCAGACGGTTTTCAAACTGGCGCTTGTTGGCGCCCTTCAGGACGATTTCGCCCAGTTTCAGAAGAAAAATTTCTTTCATAGTCATACCTCTTTTGGTTTCAATTTCATAGATTTATCGATTCCCCAAATTCACCGCCCGGTACTGGATGGCTTCGGCGATGTGCTGGGGTTCGATGGTTTCGCTGCCGTCCAGGTCTGCCACCGTCCGGGCTACCCGCAGAATGCGGTCGTAGCTTCTGGCGGTCAGGCCCATGGCCTCGAATGCGTTTTTCATTAGTTCTGCGCAGGGTTCACTAAGGTCACAGAACTGGCGCATCTGTTGGGGACCCATTCGGGCGTTGCACATGCCGCCGGGTCCAAAGCGCTGATTCTGAATTGCCCGGGCCTGGTTCACCCGCTGGCGCACCGCCGAGGACGGCTCCGCCTCCGCTCTGGCCCGCAGGTCTTCAAAATGCACCGCCGGAACCTCCACTACAATATCAATGCGGTCCAGCAGCGGGCCGGAAATGCGGCTGCGGTAGCTCTCCACCTCCCGTTCCGAGCAGCGGCAGCGGCCGGAAGGGTCACCGTACCAGCCGCACTTGCAGGGATTCATGGCGCACACCAGCATAAATTCCGCCGGATACGTCACCGCTCCGGACACCCGGGAGATGGTCACCTGCCCGTCTTCCAGGGGCTGGCGCATCAAATCCAACGTGTCCTTGCGAAACTCCGGCATTTCATCCAAAAACAGCACACCCTTGTGAGCCAGAGAAATCTCTCCCGGCTTGGGGGTGCTGCCGCCGCCGGCAAGGCCCGCATTGGACACCGTATGGTGGGGTGCCCGGAAGGGACGGCGAGACACCAGCGGCTGCTGGGCCGTGAGCAGACCCAGCACGGAATAAACCCGGCTGACCTCCAAGGATTCCTCCCAGGTCATATCCGGCAGGATCGACGGCAGGCGCTTGCTGAGCATACTCTTGCCGGAGCCTGGCGGGCCGATGAGCAGCACATTGTGGCTGCCAGCCGCTGCCACTTCCAGCGCCCGCTTCACGTTCTCCTGGCCCAGAACATCCTTAAAGTCCAGCGCCCCGTCCCCTTCTTTTGGGGGCAGCCACAAGGGCTGCTCCGGCAGGACCTGTTCCCCGTTCAGACCTGCCGCCAGCTGGGCCAGATTGGAAACCGGGATGATGGCAGGGCCTCTTGCCAGGGTGGCCTCCGCAGCGTTTTCCGCCGGGACGAACAGGGTTTGAATTCCCGCTTCCTTGGCCGCCAGGGCCATGGGCAGCACGCCGGACACCGGCCGCAGCTGGCCGTCCAGGCTCAGCTCCCCCAGAAAGGCGCTGTCCGACCGGGGCCGTCGGATGGCACCGGCCGCCGCCAGAATGCTGATGAGAATGGGCAGGTCATAATGCGTGCCGGATTTTCTCAAGCTGGCCGGGGCCAGATTCACCGTAATGCGGCCCACAGGAAAGTGCAGGCCGCTGCTTTTCGCCGCCGCCCGCACCCGGTCCCGGGCCTCCTTCACCGCCGCATCCGGCAGACCCACAATGTCAAAGCCAGGCAAGCCGCTGGACAGAAAACTCTCCGCCGACACCAAACTGCCCTGGATTCCGCTGAGCCCCAGGGTCTTGACACTGCAAATCATGGCCACATCTCCTTCGCTAACCAGGGACTTCTCCCCTTGCATTTTATATAGTATAAAGGATTTTCCCCAATGCGTCAACATTAAATCCGAAAACCACGGCCTTTCCCCCCGAAATTCCCACCGTTTCTCAAGGTGTTTGGTTTTACAATTTCTTTCCCAGAAAAAAACATGCTTTTTTCCAAAGGTTCTCCATTCAAACCTTTACAAACCGCCCAATTGGTGATATAATGTTTCCGACAAAATATGAATACTTTAGGAGGTATTTCGTTTTGGCTAGAAAATTTAAAACCATGGACGGCAATACTGCTGCCGCCCACGTCAGCTACGCTTTTACCGAGGTTGCTGGCATCTACCCCATCACCCCTTCCAGCCCCATGGCTGACAACGTGGACCAGTGGTCCGCTGCCGGCCGGAAGAACATCTTCGGCAACACTGTCAAGGTCGTGGAGATGCAGTCCGAGGCTGGCGCTGCCGGTACTGTTCACGGCTCTCTGGCCGCCGGTGCCCTGACCACCACCTACACCGCATCTCAGGGCCTGCTGCTGATGATCCCCAACATGTACAAGATCGCCGGCGAGCTGCTGCCCTGCGTGTTCCACGTCTCCGCTCGTACCGTGGCTACTCAGTCTCTGAACATCTTCGGTGACCACTCCGACGTGTATGCCTGCCGTCAGACCGGCTTTGCTATGCTGGCCGAGACCAACGTGCAGGAAGTCATGGACCTGGGTGCCGTGGCCCATCTGGCCGCCATCGAGGGCCGTGTTCCCTTCATCAACTTCTTCGACGGCTTCCGTACTTCCCACGAGATCCAGAAGATCGCCATCTGGGACTACGAGGACCTGAAGGACATGGTGAACATGGACGCTGTGGACGCATTCCGCAAGCACTCCCTGAACCCCGAGCGTCCCGCTATGCGTGGTTCCCACGAGAACGACGACATCTTCTTCCAGCATCGTGAGGCCTGCAACAAGTACTACAACGCCCTGCCCGCAGTGGTTGAGAAGTACATGAACAAGGTCAACGAGAAGCTGGGCACCGACTACAAGCTGTTCAACTACTACGGCGCTGCCGATGCTGACCGCATCATCGTGGCCATGGGCTCCTTCAACGACGTGGCTGAGGAAGTCATTGACTACCTGAACGCTCACGGCGAGAAGGTCGGCCTGGTGAAGGTCCGTCTGTTCCGTCCCTTCTGCGCTGACAAGCTGCTGGAGGCTATCCCCGCTACCGCTAAGAAGATCGCTGTTCTGGACCGTACCAAGGAGCCCGGCTCTCAGGGCGAGCCCCTGTACCAGGACGTGGTCATGGCTCTGGCCAAGGCCGGCCGCAACGATGTGACCGTCATTGGCGGCCGTTACGGTCTGGGTTCCAAGGACACCCATCCCGCTTCCGTGTTCGCTGTGTACGAGGAGCTGGCTAAGGACGCTCCCAAGCACGAGTTCACCGTCGGTATCGTGGACGACGTGACCAACCTGTCCCTGGAGGAGAAGGTCTCCCCCAACACCGCCGCAGAAGGCACCATCGAGTGCAAGTTCTGGGGCCTGGGCGGCGACGGCACCGTTGGCGCCAACAAAAACTCCATCAAGATTATCGGCGACCACACCGACAAGTACGTGCAGGCTTACTTCCAGTACGACTCCAAGAAGACCGGCGGTGTCACCGTTTCTCACCTGCGCTTCGGCGACAATGCCATCAAGTCTCCCTACTACATCAACAAGGCTGACTTCGTGGCCTGCCACAACCCCTCCTACATCACCAAGGGCTTTAAGATCGTCCAGGACGTGAAGCCCGGCGGCGTGTTCCTGATCAACTGCCAGTGGAATCTGGAGGAGCTGGAGCATCACCTGGATGCCGCTTCCAAGCGCTACATCGCCAACAACAACATCCAGCTGTACACCATCAACGCCATCGACCTGGCCATCAAGGTTGGCATGGGCAAGCGGACCAACACCATTCTGCAGTCCGCCTTCTTCGCCCTGGCGAAGGTTATGCCCGCTGAGGATGCCATCAAGTACATGAAGGATGCCGCTGAGCACTCCTACCTGAAGAAGGGCCGTGACGTGGTCGAGAAGAACTGGAACGCCATCGACGCCGGTGCTACCGCTTACGTCAAGGTGGACGTGCCCGCTTCCTGGGCTACCGCTGAGGACAACAAGGCCGCTTCCACTCTGGAAGGCCCCGCCGACACCGTCAAGGTTGTCGAGACCATCCTCAACCCCATCGGCAAGATGGACGGCTACAGCCTGCCCGTCTCCGCTTTCGAATCCATGGCCGACGGCCAGTTCCCCCTGGGTGCTTCCGCTTACGAGAAGCGTGGCGTTGCCGTGACCGTTCCTCACTGGGACGAGACCAAGTGCATCCAGTGCAACAACTGTGCCTATGTCTGCCCCCATGCTACCATCCGTCCCTACGCTCTGACCGCTGAGGAAGCCGCTGCTGCTCCCGCCGGCGCTCGTCTGGTGGATGTGAAGGCTGGCAAGGGCAAGGGTGTCTACAAGTACACCATGGCCGTGTCTCCTCTGGACTGCATGGGCTGCGGCGTCTGTGTCGGCGTCTGCCCCACCAAGGCTCTGACCATGGTTCCTCAGGAGCAGGAGCTGCCTGAGCAGGACGTGTTCAACTACATGGTCTCCAAGGTCTCCGAGAAGCAGGATATGCAGGACAACACCGTGAAGGGTTCTCAGTTCCGCAAGCCTCTGCTGGAGTTCTCCGGCTCCTGCGCCGGCTGTGCCGAGACCAGCTACGCTCGTCTGGTGACCCAGCTGTTCGGCGATCGGATGTACATCTCCAACGCCACCGGCTGTTCCTCCATCTGGGGCGGCCCCGCTGCTACCTCTCCCTACACCGTCAACGCTGACGGCCACGGCCCCGCTTGGGCTAACTCCCTGTTCGAGGACAACGCCGAGCATGGTCTGGGTATGTACACCGCTCAGGCTGTCCTGCGTGAGTCCCTGGCCAACAAGGTCAGAGCTGTGATGGATGCCACCGAGTCTGCCGAGCGCAAGGCTGCCTGCCAGAACTGGCTGGATACCTTCAACGACGGCGAGGCCAACAAGGCTGCTACCAAGGCTCTGGTTGCCAACCTGGAGAGCAATGTCTGCTGCGACACCGTTAAGGACATCCTGTCCAAGAAGGAATACCTGTCCAAGAAGTCCGTGTGGATCTTCGGCGGCGACGGCTGGGCTTACGACATCGGCTTCGGCGGCGTGGACCACGTGCTGGCTTCCAACAAGGACGTGAACATCTTCGTCTTCGACACCGAGGTTTACTCCAACACCGGCGGACAGGCCTCCAAGGCTTCCAACATCGGTCAGGTCGCTCAGTTCGCTGCCTCCGGTAAGGAAACCAAGAAGAAGTCTCTGGCTGAGATCGCTATGAGCTACGGCTATGTCTACGTTGCTCAGATCGCCATGGGCGCTAACCCCGCTCAGACCATCAAGGCCATCACCGAGGCTGAGGCTTACAACGGTCCTTCCCTGATCATTGGTTACGCTCCCTGTGAGATGCACTCCATCAAGGGCGGCATGACCAACTGCCAGGCTGAGATGAAGAAGGCTGTGGAATGCGGCTACTGGAACCTGTTCCGGTTCGACCCCTCCAAGGAGACTGGCAAGTTCCAGCTGGACAGCAAGGCTCCTAAGGATGGCTACCAGGAGTTCCTGATGAACGAGGCTCGTTACAGCCGTCTGACCCGCGAGTTCCCCGAGCGTGCTACCGACCTGTTCGCTAAGAACGAGGCTGCCGCTAAGGAGCGCTGGGAGCATCTGAACAAGCTGGTGGATATGTACAAGGACTAATCCCCTTCGTACCTAGTCTGCTGACATAATAGGATTCGCCCCTGGGTTTCCAGGGGCGAATTTTAATCCAGGAGGAATCTTATGCTATGCACCATCATCGACATCCGGGGTGACTATGCCTACGTCCGTTACCAGGACACCGGCGTGGTGTCCGAAGTGGCCATCGCCCTGCTCCCCTTCGGGGTGGATGTTGGCGATACGCTGAAATTTGAGAATTACGAATTCACCCAGGTATAAAATTTCCCCCTGCGTATGTGCTCTGTCATACGCAGGGGGATTTGTTTTGTCTGATCTTACGGGTTATGAACCTCTGTCAAAGCCATGCTCCGAAGTCATACAGAGCAGAGCAGTTAAGCTAAGAGAACAGTCCGGGCTTTTTCTGCCCGGACTGTTTAGACTGTCAAAAATCCCCAATGGGGATTTTTGACAGGTTTCTTGCAGTCTGCTGCGTGCATAATTTGTCCGCCATGGGCGAACAAATTCCACACTTGCAGCCTGATATGTGTTTTCGTCCAGGTACACGCCCCGGCCGAAAACGGATTTAACTTGATTTCCCGCTTTCAGCGGCAAACTCTGCGAGGCTTTTTGACAAGCTGAAAACAGTCCGGGCTTTTTCTGCCCGGACTGTTCTCTCATGTATAGATCGCTTACTTTTTCTTCTGCTGCTCCTGGAATGCCTGGAGCTTCTGCTTCATCTTTTGCAGACGAACCCGCTCTTTGCGTTCTTTGCTTCGCTGATACTGGGACTTGATATCCGGGGGCTGGTCCTGGAGTTTTTCCTCCGGGATGCCACGCTCTGTCAGGCGCTTGTTGGTAAACTCTCTTGCCAGGGTATACAGCACGGAGGCCAAGGGAATCATAATCAGCATGCCGCCAATGCCCATCAGATCGCCGCCGACGGTGACGGCCACCAGCACCCACATGCCGGGTAGGCCCACAGACGTGCCCACCACTCTGGGGTAAATCAAGTTGCCCTCAATCTGCTGCAAGACCAGGAACAGGGCCACAAAGGCCACCGCCTGGATGGGGTTGTTCACCAGAATGAAGAACGCACCCAGAATACAGCCGACGAAAGCGCCCACCACGGGGATCAGGGCCGTCAGCGCAATGATAACACTGACCAAGGAAATGTATGGCATCTTGAAAAGCGCCATGCTCACGGCGAACAGGCAGCCCAGAATACAGGCTTCCAGGCACTGACCGGAGATGAAGTTGGAGAACGTGCTGTTGGTCAGCCGCAGCACCCGCACCGTCTCGTCTGCCCAATGCTCCGGCAGCAGAGAGTAGAGAATCCGGCGGCCTTGCCTTGCCAGGATTTCCTTCCGGCTCAGGCAGTACATGGCAAATACAATGGCCACCACGATGTCGATGATGGCGCCGGCAACGTTGCCAATCACATTCACAGCGCCGCCGATGGCCTGGTTGATTCGGGTTCCCAGCAGGGTCAGAGCATCCTTCAGCAGGGTCTTCCAGTCCAGGCTCTCCAAATCTAGCTGCTCCTGAATCCAAGCACCCAGCTCCGGATTTTCCTCCATCAGCTTCATCAGGCTGTTGGCGGTGCGCTCAATGAATCCGGGAATCCGCTCAGACAGCGAAGCCACCGTCAGGCGAATTTGGGGAATCAGCAGTTCAAACACGAACATGATGATCAGCACCAGAAACAAAATAGTCAGGGCCATGGCAAGAATGCGCCGCAGGCCTGCCCGCTTCATGCCGTCCAGCTGATTTTCGATGATACGCATGGGCACGTTGAAAATAAAGGCAATGCCGGCACCCAGCACAAAGGGCGACAGCAGCTGCCAAATGCCCACGAACACTGCCTTCACCCGGTCTGTATCCAGCAGCAGCCAGCCGAAGGCAATACCCCCCGCAATCAGCAGAAAGATGCGATGCATCAATTTTTTGTCAATGGTCAATGAAAACCTCCTCCTTTTCTTACAGTATAACGCTTTTCTGCAAAAAGGCAATGAACAACTTGTAAATTTGTTCATCATTGCCGCACCGCCAGAGGAACATACCCGGCGGAGGTCTTATGACAGCAGTTCCTCCAACCGGCGGCACAGTGCCTCCACCTGATCCTCCCGGGTTGCCCAGCTGGTGCACAGGCGGATGGCCTGATGGTCCTTGTCCACCTCCTGCTGGTTGGTAAAGGCAAAGCCCTCCGCCAAAGCCGGCAGTACAGACTTAGGGAGAATGGGAAAAATCTGATTGGTAACCCCCGGGACCAAATACGGAACCCCCTTTGCATCCAGCACAGAGCGGATTTTGTCCGCCAGCCGGTCCGCTTGGGCCGCAATGTCAAAATACAGGTTGTCCGTCATCAGCACGTCAAATTGCAGCCCCAGCAGCCGCCCCTTGGCCAGCATAGCCCCATGCTGCTTGATGAGGTAGCGAAAATCCTCCGCCAGAGCCGGATTGCCAATCACCACAGCCTCGCCAAATAGCGCTCCTACCTTGGTTCCGCCAATGTAGAACACATCACACAGCCGGGCAATGTCCGGCAAGGTCACATCGTTTCCCTTGGCCGCCAGGCCATAGCCCAGTCTCGCCCCGTCCAGGAACAGGTACAGCCCCAGTTCCTGGCAAACCTGAGACAATTCTTCCAGTTCCGTCAGGGTATAGAGGGTGCCCAGCTCCGTGGGATTGGAGATGTACACCAGTTTCGGCTGCACCGTATGCTCGAAGCTGTCATCCTCCCGGTGTGCCTTAACTACCTGCGCCACCTGCTGAGCCGTGAGCTTTCCGTCCTGGCTGGGGACCGTCAGCACCTTGTGCCCGGTAGCCTCCACGGCGCCGGTTTCGTGGACGTGGATGTGGCCGCTTTCTGCACAAAGCGCCCCCTGGTGGGGCCGCAGGGCGGCAGCGATCACCGTCAGATTCGCCTGGGTTCCGCCTACCAGAAAATGCACCGCCAAATCCTCCCGGCCGCACAAGGCCTTGATTTTCTCGGCGGCACGGGCGCAGTAAGCATCCTGGCCGTAGCCCGGTGTCTGCTCCAAATTGGTCTGGGTCAGCGCCTGCAAAATCCTGGGGTGGCAGCCCTCGGAATAGTCGTTGTTAAAATACAGCATGGTGACATCCCTCCTATTTTTGTTCATTTTATCCCCTTTTTTTCCTGCTGTCAAGGCTGCATAAAGCGCCAAAGACGGGCATAGAGTGTTCTATCCGCACACAGCATCGGAGGGGAGCCTATGAAGCAAAACCTATGCAAGCGAGCCTGTGAAGTGGCTGTGTACCTGATTGAAACCGGCGCAACTGTCCGTGCCGCCGCAAAGCACTTCGGCATCTCCAAGTCCACAGTCCACAAGGACTTGACCCAGCGCCTGGCGCAGTGCAACCCCGCCCTCTACACCCAAGCCCGGGCCGTGCTGGACGAAAACAAACGCCAGCGCCACATCCGAGGCGGCATGGCAACCAGGCAGAAGTACCTGCGGCAGTGATATCGCCGGCATCCAAGGATTCTAGGAAGAATTTCGGAATGTTTTGGACATTCCGAAATTTTTTTGCTATGATGATGTCAGGTTTTGATGGCCTGAGTCGTATTCTAGACAGAGGACCTCAAAAACACAACGGAAGTGATCTCATGGATGAATTTCAAGCAAAGCGACTGGTAAATACCTATGCCGACATGATTCTACGCATCAGCTACCAATATCTGAAACAAACCTGGGACGCAGAGGATATCTGCCAAAGCGTTTTTCTTAAGTACATGACCAACGCTCCCCGATTTGATACGGTGGAGCACGAAAAAGCGTGGATCATCCGCACCACCATCAACACCTGCAAGGACCAGCTGAAAAGCTCCTTTTTCCGGCGCACCGTCCCCCTGGAGGATGCCGGGCAGCTCACCGCTCCTCAGGAGCCGGAATCCCAGCTGCTGGAGCTGATGAAATTCCTGCCGGAGAACCACCGCATCAGCCTGTACCTATACTATTACGAACAATACACCACCAAGGAAATCGCCGCCTGTCTCAGCAAAAGCGAAACCGCCGTTAACCAATATCTCTCCCGTGGACGGCGAAAGCTGCGCCAGATGCTGGACAACGAAAGGAGCGCCGTATGAGAAACCATTTTGCAAGAGAACTGAATGAGACCATGGACCAGCTCACCTTCTCCCCGGAGGCCAAGCAGCGCATGGTAAAAAATCTGACCCAAGCCCGCCCCCAGGCCGTCCCCCAAAAGGCCAAGTCCTCCCCTGCCAAGCGGATGCTGGCCGTGGCTCTGGTGGCAGCGGCAGCCCTGGCCACCCTCACCGGTGCGGCGGTCTTCACCCGCTGGTCCAGCAACGCTCAGAGCCGCTACAATCCCTCCCAGCAAATCAAGGACCAGGCCAAGGACAGCGGCCTGTCCGTGATGCTGGATGCCAAGCCCACCCAGCCCAGCGGCCAACAGGACACCAAGGAAGTTCTCAGCGCCACCGACCAGGGCATCACCGTCACCGCCGTGCAGACCATCGCCGACGAATACGGCTGCAAGCTGACCTTCCGGGTGGAGGGCTTCCAGCTGCCGGAGGGAAGATACCCGGATGTATGGCCCAGCATTACCATTGACGGACGGGACCACATTTACTCCTCCATGAGCTACACCTTCTTCGACGGTATTATCAAGGATGAAAACGGCAGCAAAGTCTACGCCAGCAGCAGAAAGCCGGTGGAAATGCAAAACGGCTCCTATGTACCCCAGTATGTCGCCCCTGATGGCAGCATGGAGTTTACCATCTGGCTCCAATTCCGGCAGGACGAAGCCTTCCGCAAGGAAGTGGACACCCTGCTGGGCAAGGAGATCCAGGTGCATCTGGCTGGCTTCGGCCAGCAGTCTACGGAGAAGGCCGGTATGCCGGAAAAATTGGTAGAGGGCAGCTGGGATCTGCGCTGGACACTGACTGGTGCAGACAGTGACAGCAGCACCGTCACCATCGCCCCCGATACCGTCATCGGGGACAGCGACCTGACCCTGCTGGATATGGAAATCGGCCAGAAATCCGTCCACGCCACCTACAAGCTGGCAAAGCCCTGGGACGGCTGGAAGCAGATGGATACCCTCAGCCCCAACTTGGAGCACATCCGCCTAAAGAACGGCACTTGTGTCAAAGTGGTTCCCCGTCAGGAAAACTACGAACAAATCGACCAACTGATGTGCGAAATCACCTACACCACGTTTGAAGGCATGCTGGATCTATCCCAGCTGGATGCACTGGCCTATCACAAGGGCTGGGAAACGGATACCGACGGCAATCGTATCCAAACCTTCACCTACATCCCCATCGGATAAACGAAGCCCTGCAAGTGTACTGCTTGCAGGGCGGTTTTTATGGTTTTTAGACAAAAGAAACACCTGGAAAACCGAGGTTTTCCAGGTGTTTGCAGACAATATAAGGCAGAAATCAGCGCTTGCTGAACTGAGGAGCCCGACGGGCTGCTTTGAGGCCGTACTGAAATTCTTTGATTGCCGTTTTTGCTTGATATTCCGGGCTTTTTCTCCCTTTTGGTTCTCGGTTGTCCTATTCCTTAACCATAAAAATAGGTGCTTTTTTAATCAGAAACCCTCTGATGTAGCGCATCATTTACCACCTCAAAAAGCTCCTCTGGTTTATTGTACTTCACTTTTGCATAGATGTCCATAGTTGTTTTGCTGTTTTCATGTCCTGCAAGGTACTGAACCGTCTTAGGGTCCACCCCTGCATAGAGAAGATTGGTAATGTAAGTGTGTCGCAGTTGATGTGGTGTCACATCAAAATCTATCGTATATTTGATTTTGGGCTGATTCTTCTGTGTCATGCCCAGCGTTGGAGTAACCGTATATTTGATACTCTCCCCATTTACATACTTATAGTAGTTCCGGGGCTTAGTGGACCGGACAACTACATACTGCCATACCCTCTGAAACTGGGAATATGCAAGCGGCTCTCCTTTGCTGTCAGCAATCACATAATCTGATATGGAGTTTTCTTTCGCTTCTCTCAGACAATCTACCAAACACTTCGGTATCGGAATATCCCTTTTTGCTGCCGGAGTCTTTAGCACCGTAGAAACCACGGGCCTGTTATGCTCTGATCTCCATGCTCTCCGCACCGATATATACGGAGTGGGTGCATCCAGGAATACACAGTCCCATTGCAATCCAAGTGCCTCCTCCCGGCGAAGCCCGGAATACAAGCAAATCATAATGAACAGATAAGGTGGCAGCTCCTTGACTGTATCCAACAGCACCTCAACCTGCTGGTCGGTCAATGCGTCTTTCTTCTTCGTAGGCTTTCCGCCCTTTGCAGATATTCCTACACAGGGGTTATAGCTAATCAGCTCACTGCGCTCTGCCGAGTAAAAAATACATTTGATGAGCATATTTACCGTATTGTATAAGCCCTCCGATTTTTTGGTCAGCGGCACAAGTGCCAGACGAATATCATCTGCGGTCACTTCCTCCATATACATATCACCCAAAGGCTTAATGATATAATTCCTCATGTCAGAGGTATATCCCTTCATCGTAGCTGAAGATACCTTGGCTGATTGCATCAGCAGCCATTTCTCACAATATTCAGCAACCGTCGGATGCTTCCGGCGGAAAAGGATCTCCTCGACCTGCTTCTTTGCTGCCAGCTGTTTTTCATACAGTTCTTCACAAGTGGTCGCATACAAGCTGACCTGCTTGCCATCCGCATCCTGAATCCGTGTTCTGTAATATAGGATTCCTTTTCTCGTAACAGTTCCGTACTGCGGAACACTTTTATTTTTCTTTGCCATATAGATTTTCCTTTCTTGATAATGAGCGTTTACAACTTACACCCTCGTTTTATCAGAAAGCATGAATTTAATCAAAGATACGGATTGTGGAAAACAAAGAGCGAGACATCCTTGCCTCGCTCTTACTGCTTATGATATTTCATTACTTCTGTGCTTTAGGACCGAACACCATCCCACTGTGCAAATGCGCCGCCCATACTTTTAACCAGCTCGTCAGGTCGATTGTATTTGACCTTTGCATAGATGTCCATTGTAATCTCGCTGCTCTCATGACCTGCCAGATATTGAACCGTTTTGGGGTCTACCGATGAATGGATCAGGTTCGTGATATATGTATGCCGCAGCTGATGGGGTGTTACCTCAA
>CAUWNA010000007.1:0-12816 GCA_963560135.1 uncultured Oscillospiraceae bacterium
CTGGTAAAAAGATTTTTGTTTTTTCTCCTGTCTACTTGACAGGGAGCACTTCATTTGACGGTGGGCTTTGAGATGGTTACTTTGGTTGGACGAGAGTAATATCATTTGCATCCATAGAATCTTTTACATAAAGCCTTGGGGTGCTATCTTCTGGGATACCTTCCAACATGAGCTGGGCAAGTGCTTGATTAAACGAAGTTTGCAATGAGCGACCAAAGCCAATGGATGAATATAGCTGAGATGCAAATACACATGCCGCTTCATCGCCTATGGAAGTTGACATTCCTATTGCGGAGTCAATATGTTCAGCAACACTCTCGGCTTGAGGCTCTGAAAAGCAAGCATTAAAAACAACAAGCCTAATAGTGTCTGACGCAGTTGCCATTGCCATTGAGATTGCTTCTTTGCTAACCAGTTTAGCACTACCATCTGGATTTAGTAAAACAAGATCACCGTCGGTCGTTCCATGGCCGCTAAAATGAACAATAGTGGGATTTGTTTCATTGATTGCTTGCAGTATATCACCAGCGCGAGTAGCCCATCTACTTTCAAAGCGGATAGAATCGCGGTAATCGGCCATACGAATTTTTTGCTGGATAGATCGTGCTTCTTCATCAAGTTGCAAGGAAGTTGTTCCTATAGGATTAGCAGCAAGGAATAAAACGGTTATGACTTCTGGTACAGTCTGTAATTGCTCAATATCTTGTTGCATCTGTCTTTGTATCCTTTCGTTTTCTCGGAGCCGCTGTTCCAACTGCCGTGCTTGGCGATTAGCCTCCTGCATACGTTTTTTATCTTCGGCTTCTTGTTTCTTTTGAACTCGAGCTTCTTCGCTCCGGTAGTTTTTTTCGGCTGTGGCTACCTCTTTTTCCTTGGCGGCTATCTTCTTTTGAATGTCACCAATCTTTTTTTGTACATCGGCGATTGACTTTGTAGCGCGATCAATGTCGCCGAGACGAGATTTTATTGTAGATTGATTTTTTGTTCTGCTTATTGCACTTTTAGCGGATATGATTTTACTTTGCAGCGGCGCTAACTTCGCTTGCTCTTTTGCTAAGTTCTGGCTCAGTTTTGTTAGCTCTTCTTTTTTTCGCAAAAGAGTATTGCGATAGTTATCAAGTTGGGACATTTAATCACCCTTTTCTCTTAGAATAATTAAATTATATCACAAAATGACAGCAAATCAATGTTAGGAGGAATCGAATGAGTAAACTGATTATCGCAGAAAAACCGAGTGTGGCAAAATCTATCGCGTCGGCCTTGGGTGCTTCATCCAGGGTCGATGGCTTTTATGAGGGCAGCGGCCTTCTTGTGTCCTGGTGTGTGGGGCACTTGGTATCCCCGATGGATGCGGGCGGCTATGACGAGCGTTTCAAGAAATGGCGTTATGACGATCTTCCCATTCTGCCGGAGCCGTTCCGCTATGTGCTGGCACCGGGCAAGGAGGATGCTTTTGAAAATCTCCGTGCCCTGATGGACCGCCCCGATGTGGATACCGTTGTCAATGCCTGTGACGCCGGGCGTGAAGGGGAACTGATCTTCCGTCTGATGTATGAAATGGCTGGTTGCCGCAAGCCGGTCCTCCGTCTCTGGATTTCCTCGATGGAGGACAGCGCTATCCGGGAGGGCTTTTCTGACCTGCGCCCCGGCGCCGATTATGAAGCCCTGTATCAATCTGCCCTCTGCCGCCAGAAAGCGGATTGGCTGGTGGGGATCAATGCTACGCGACTTTTCTCCGTTCTCTATCACCGAACTCTGAATGTGGGGCGTGTGCAGACGCCGACCCTTGCCATGCTCGCTGAGCGTGACGCGAAGATCACGCTGTTCCACAAAGAAAAGTATCATCTGTTGCGTCTGACGCTGGACGGAGCCGAAGCGGTGTCGGAAAAGTTCACCGATTCGGCGGAGGCGGAACAGGCAGCGGCTATGTGCAAGGGTGCGGCCGTCACCTGTACCTCTGTCAAGAAGGAACAGAAGAAAGAACAGCCGCCGAAACTCTATGATCTCACCACCTTGCAGCGGGAGGCAAACCGCCTGTACGGATACACGGCGAAGCAGACCCTTGACTACGCGCAAAGCCTTTACGAAAAGAAGCTGCTGACCTATCCCCGCACGGACAGCCGGTATCTGACCTCCGACATGGCAGAAACGGCTTCCTGCGTGATCCACCTGGCGGCAAAGCTGCCGCCCTTTGATGGCTGCGGCAACTTCTTTCCGCTGATGGAGGCCATGATTTCCGACAAGGACGTATCCGACCATCACGCCATTATTCCCACGATGGAGATTGAAAAAGCGGATATCAAGGCTCTGCCCCTGGGCGAACGCAATTTGTTTCTGCTGGTCTGCTGCAAGCTGCTGTGTGCATCGGCAGAGCCGTATATGTATGAGGCGGTCACGGCAACTTTCAACTGCTGCGGCCATTCCTTCACCGCAAAGGGCAAGCGCGTCCTTGCCGAAGGCTGGCGGGAGATCGACCGCATTTTCCGTGCCTTTCTGAAAGAAAAGCCTGCGGATGGGGACGGCGGCACGATCCCTGACTTCACCGAAGGGCAGATTTTTGATGGTGCGGAGATTGCTGTTACCGAGCATTTCACCCAGCCGCCGAAGTCCTATACCGAAGATACCCTCCTGTCCGCTATGGAGAACGCAGGCAAGGATGGTATCCCCGACGAGGCGGAGCGAAAAGGTCTTGGCACGCCTGCGACCAGGGCGGCTATCATCGAAAAGCTGGTGGCTGCCGGATTTGTGGAACGCAAGGGCAAGAGCCTGATCCCCACAAAAGCCGGTATCAACCTTGTCACGGTCCTGCCGGAGCCGCTGACCTCTCCCATGCTGACAGCGGAATGGGAACAGAAATTGACGGAGATCGCAAAAGGCGGCGCTGACCCGGATACCTTCATGGATGGTATCCGCACGATGGTTCAAGAGATCGTGTCCACCTATTCCTGCATTTCCGAGGATGGCAAAAAGCTGTTTGCCCCGGAAAAGGAAGTGATCGGTACCTGCCCCCGCTGCGGCCAGCCGGTTTATGAGGGCAAGAAGAACTTTGCGTGTTCGGATCGGTCCTGCGGTTTCGTCCTCTGGAAAAATGACCGCTTCTGGACGAGCCGCAAGAAGGAGCTGACAAAGAAGATGGCAGCGGACCTTCTGAAAAAGGGTCGCACCAATGTCAAGGGAATGTGGTCTGAAAAGAAACAGGCCACTTATGACGCTGCGGTGATCCTGGATGACACGGGCGGCAAATACATCAACTTCAAACTGGAATTTCCGAAAAGAAAGGAAGGTGTCAATGGCAGAAAATAAGACTTTGGAACATTTACCCGAAGTGAGGGCGGCGGTGACTGCCCTCTCCCCGGAGGACCGAAAACTGCTGGCGGCAGTGCAGGCATCGCCCTTCAAGCTGACAGCGCCGGAGCAGTTTAAGGAGTTTGCGGACAACATCGACTATTTCGTATTTGAGCCCAATATCCACGATCTGAATGATCTGGGCTGGCGGTATCTGGCACAGCACATGGATACGCCGTTACCCCCGGAACTTCTGAAAGCAATCGACCCTGTTCCGTTTGGCAAGTACGCCATGCAGGAGGAACAGGGGCATTTTACGGAACACGGATATATTTCTCTTTCCGGCGACGAGTGGGTGCATGAACGCCCTGCGGAGCCGGAGAAAAAGTCCTCCATCCGGGAACGGCTGGAACAGGGCAAGAAGGAATGTGCGGAGAAAAACAAGGTGCAGCCCCATAAGGAAAAGTCTGCGCCGGAGCTGTAAGGAGGTGCTGATATGCCATATTACGATCACGACAAGGATTATCCCTTTGCCGCCTTTATCACCAATCTTGGAAAGTACAATGAGGGCGAACTTGTGGGCGAGTGGGTGAAGTTTCCCACCACCGCCGAGGAATTGAAGGAAGTGTTTAAGCGGATCGGGATCGGCCAGAAGGATGACTTCGGCCAGCCCTATGAGGAATGGTTCATCACAGACTATGACTGCTATGTGGACGGTCTTTACAGTAAGCTGGGTGAATATGAGAATCTGGACGAGCTGAATTATCTGGCGTCGAAGCTGGATGAAATGAGCGAAAGCGAATACGCACAGTTTCAGGCCGGTATGGAAATGGGCGACCATTGCGGCAGCCTGCAGGAGATCATCAACCTCACCGAAAATCTGGATTGCTATGAGGTTTACCCCGATATCCATGACTATGACGATCTGGGCCGCTATTACATCGAAGAACTGGACGTTATGCAGGTGCCAGAGCATTTGCAGAATTACATCGACTATGAGGCCTACGGCCGGGACGTTGCGTTGGAGGAAAACGGCACCTTCACGGATCAGGGCTATGTGCGTGATACGGGTGACAGTTTCCATGAGTATTACGACGGTGAGCGCGGCAGTATCCCCGACGAGTACCGGGTGATGACCTTTCAGGACGATCTTCCCGAAGAAGAAAAATCCGAGTGGGCTATGGATATTGCCTTTGACATGGATGAATTTTTCCGTCAGAACGATCCGCAGTATGCGGCGGAGCACCCGGAGGCACACGCCGCAAAGGAAGAACTTTACGAAAATCTGATGGCCGGGCGCATTTCCACTCTGGATGAAAAGCTGGCGGCACTGGGGCAGACGCAGGAGGACTATCTTCCTTCGGAGATTGAAAAGTTCAAGGATGCTACGGGCTATGAGGAATTTTTGGACTTTGACCCCGCCGAGATCAAGGCAGCGTTGGAGAATCCGGACAAGTCCCGTATTGACGAAATGCTGGCTTTTGCAGAAAAGGCAGAACGGGAGTATGCGGCGGAGATAGCCGCCTATGTGCAGACGCCCGCCGACATTGCGGAGCAGGCGCAGGCCGTTCCGAGAGATACCTTTTCCATCTACCAACTGAAACCGGGGGACGCCACACGGGATTACCGCTTTGAACCGCTGGATGCCATCCGCAACAACGGGCTTTCCGTAAAGCCGGAGAACTATGAACTGGTCTATACCGCCCCGCTGACAGAGCAGGACAGTTTGGAAAGCATCTATACCCGCTTTAACATCGACCACCCGGCAGACTTCAAGGGACACTCCCTGTCTGTGTCCGATATTGTGGTGCTGCATCAGGACGGGAAGGACACCGCCCATTACTGCGACCGTTTCGGCTTTTCTCAGGTGCCGGAATTTTTGCAGCCGGAACGGGCAGCGGAGGTCACGATTCCCACGCCGGATCAGATGGCGACACAGGAGCGGATCGGCACGCCCAGAGGCAGCTTTTGTGTGACCAATATGACGCGGGAGCAGATGGAGGCGGCCGGTTACGGTGTCCACCATATTTCCGATGATGGAAAGTATCTTATCATGGGAAACGGCACACGGGCCTTTGCCGTGGCAGCAGAACAGCCGGAAAAGGACAATCCTCTCCGCACCGCTGAAATGACGCTGGAGGATGACTACGGCATGATCGACGGCGTTATCAACAACGGCAGACGCGGCGAGGAATTGGAAAAAGCCCAGGGGTACGCAGAGCGGACGACGCCGGAGAAGCCTTCCATCCGTGAGCGGTTGGAGGACGCCAAGCGGGAATGTGCCGAGCATAAACCCCAGGAGGGCAAGAAGCCCGGCCGTGATGTGCCGGAGCATGACTGCCTATGAGCCGAAGCAAGAAATGGCGGTTGGAATGGGCGTTCTTCCTGGGTGACAACGGCAGGCGGCAGTATAACCATATCTGTAAAAAATGTGTTCACGGCTGCAAGCAGAGTTTCCGGGCGTGTCTGGTCGCTTGTCCGCATTACAATTCCAAACGGTCTAAAATCTGTGAGGATAAGGGGGCGAAAAACGCAGAATAATTCCCTGTATCCGTATTTTCAAAGGGAGCCTTTATGATTTTTCATGTGTCGGGCTGCTTGCTGGCACATGGAGAAAAAGGATTGATTTCAAACACTTTCTGTCACGCAAAACGGGAGTACAGCTTTTCGGTTCGTCCGATCGGCTGTACTCCCGCTTTTTCTTTTTAATCAAATTATTTGAACAGGGGTACAAACTGTACATCAGTTAGAGAAGGATTTCCATAGTATTTTTTAGGATTGGATAGGAAAGGATGGATAGCCGCCGTAGTAGGCGTTGTGGGAATGTGCGTAAACTGCCAGGATTGTGAGGCTGTGGGAAAGCTGTTTGCAGGCCTGTGGGAAAAGGCTTGTCTTTTTCCATCAGGTTGTGAATGGCTTTTCCATCGGCACGCGCGGCAGTTTTCCATATTTCCATAAGGCAAAACGAGAGTACAACTTCTCGATCGTTGTACTCCCGCTAATTTTTTGTAATCTACCCCAAACAATCGAGAGGGAGCAGACCTAAAAGTTTCGCAATCATCATACTACAAAAGCCGATAATGGTACTCCATTCAGAAATCATAGACATCCCTCCTCGAATGTTAGCTATCATGTTACAGTCCCCAATCACTTATCACTAAGTCTCATTAGCAACACAACCTCTCGATTGTGTGGGGCGGGACATTTATATTATAGCAGGCTTTGATAACTTATTCAACACTCGCTCCATCTTTTTGTAAGTGGTAATTTGGGCGGTTGAGTGATTGTTCAGTTCAAGCAATAAGACAGGTAATCGGTTACGATATCGTCTTTGCAACAAGAACAGATTAAGTTGATTATATTTTGTATCCGAGATAAATAACAATTTGTTCTTTTTAAGGTTTCGGTTGTTCTTTAGTGTCTCAAGTGCGGTTTCTAATTCAGGTGTCATATCACACTTCGGATATGTGCTATACAAGATTACACCCGAAGAAACATCAATATCAAGACAATCGGAAAGATTGGTATTGACGATAGTAGAATAAGCAAATTCTGTCTCTGTAAAATTGCAGTCTTTAAGTTTGCTTGCCATGAAAACACAGTCTTGAAATTTTGCGTTCTGGAAGTTACAACCATTAAAAGTAGTTCCCCAAAAATCACACCCATAAAATACTGTATTTTGGAAATTGACATTCTTGAAGTGTGATCCTCTAAAATTAACAAATTCAAATGACTGCGATTGAGCATTGCAATTTACTACTTGGCTTTTAGCCATATAGCGGCAACGCAACGATTTTACCACTTTCTTTTTTCGCCCTTTATATGTAATCAGATTTAGCCTGTCGATCTTATATGCTTGCCCCATCCCACATTCTCCTTATAATATGATAAACAATTATACAACAAATCTTTCGATATATCTATTTTATTGTAGTTTTGATTTACTCTATTTCATTGTATTTGTTCTGCTCTTGTTCCTTTGGAACGGTCAGCAGCGCATCCACATTTTGCTTGACGGTCTCGTATTTCTGGGCTTCGGTTCTTGCGGCTTTGTATTCAGCAAGGAGCCGTTCCTTTTCTGCGTTGAGATTGGCAAGCTCCGTTCTCATGCTTTCCGTTGTCGGCAGCGGCACAGTCCCCAGCCGTTTTAATTCTCTGGCGACCGCTTCAAAAAGGATGATCTCGCTCTCATGCCCCCGCAGGAACTTTTCTTTATCATTCGATTTACGGTATCTGTCATAAAGCGGCTTTAGCTGACGGTAAGTCCCGGCATGCTTCATCACAAGGGCAAGTTCGGCACTTCTGCTTTCTATCCGCTTGATCTCTGCATGAGCGGTATCCCTGCGTGCGGATACTGCGGTCAATTTGCTTTCCAGTTCTCCATAGCTGCTTATCCCGTGTTCGGTCAGAAAATTCATGGTCTTGGCGGACTGTTTCAGATTATTCAGCTTTGCCCAATGGGTGAAGCCTGCGCTCTGCTGTGCCTTGATGTTATTCTGGATATCAATAAGCAGGCTGATCTTTCCGTCCTGCCGTTTCGGTTGGCGGGAAGGTCTGGATCGTCCGGCAATCCGGGCGGCAAGGGCTTCTTCGGTGTAGTCAACCCCCAGCGTTTTCAGACGGGTGAACCGTTCCTGATCCGGTGCTCTGGCAGAGATATACTTGCCGCGCTTGATCTCATAACCTTCTCTCTGCAGGCGGCGAAGCAGTTCTTCCAGGTTGGAACAGGCTGGCAGAAGTCGGTCAATGGCAGCTTTCAACTTTGCCTTATAGCTGGTGCCGTTCTGCGTGGCCTGATGTTCAATATAGCTCTTGCCCTTGTCCTGTCCAGGAATAATGACAGACAGACCATGTTCCTTGCAAAGCCGGTCGGAGGTGCGGCGGATATAGTGATAACTTCGCTTGTTGGAATGATAATGCTTGTGATCCGCAAAGCTGACTGCATTGAAAATCAGGTGGTTATGAACATGATCTTTGTCTATATGGGTGGTAAGTACAAATTCATACTTGCCGCCCAGGATTTCTTTTGCAAGCTCCATGCCGATCTCATGGGCCTGTTCCGGCGTAACCTCCCCAGGCTGAAAGGCTTGGATCAGGTGACGCCCCAGGTTCGTTCCCTTGTCGATGGCATGGCGGCGGGTCCAGGAAAATTCGATATCCGCAGTTTCGGCGGCACAGCCATAGGAGGATACAAGCAGCTTTCCGTCCGTCTTTTCCGGGCTGCAGATATAGTCAATGGCTGCTTTCAGCGTTGATTTGATAGGATGTGTCTTTGTAACTGCCATATCTCATCCAGCCTTTCCCGTATCTCGTCCATGTCGGCCTGATACGCAGGGCCTCCGGCGTTGACACGCTTGGCGATCTGGTTGATGTTCCGACCGATGGCGGAAAGCTCTTTGGTAAATGCCTTGATATCTGCGGTGTCTGTATAGATGATATACCCGTCAATCGCCATCTTACGGAGGTAGGCGCCATATCTGCGTGTGGGTAGTTGGCTCATTTTCTCGTCTATGAGCCGTTTTTCATCCTCCGTAACATAGAATTTCATTTGGATATTCCGTTTTCGATTTGCCATGCGCCGCCTCCGTTCTTTATAAGGGTTTGGGACTATCCCAACAAGCAATTTTGAATTTTCGGGCAAGGGACCTAAAAATCTCAAAATTCGCAAGCGGGTACTCGCTTGCTGTGCTTGCTACCGTATCTTATCCCTACTTATAAAGCGTTGCAGAAGTCCCAAAATGCCCGCAAAATAAAAGAAAACAGAGGATGTTCAGACACCCTCCGTTTCTTCATTCGGCTGTTCAATTTTCAATGCCCCGTCAATGGCACCTTCCACGATTGGCAAATACTGTTCCGGGCAGAGTTTCAACTTCTGTCCGACCCGCTGGCGCAGCTCGCTTTCCTCTCGCATGACCTCTGGATTGAAATATCTCTCCATCGGCAGGCCGCAGATTTTTACAAGCTGTATGATGACCGGCAGGCTGGGGATCGTGCCCTCGTTTTCAATGTTGGCAAGATACCTGGTATCAATATTCACCTTTTCGGCTAAATCTTTTCGTGCAAGGTTCTTCGCCTTCCGTGCTTCTTTTACATCTGCACCGAAGGTTTCAAAGCCAGGGCAGTCTTTAACTTTTGCCATTCAACATCACCCACATACATTCTATATTTCATAGTTTGCACATGGAATGATGTGACATCCGTTTTACTTACATTTTATAATTCATATCTTAAACCTTGTATTCTTCGAGATAACGAAATATAATATGTTTGGGAGGTGCGGAATGAACTACATGACATTAAAAGAAGTAAGCCAGAAATGGAATGTTACACCTCGTCAGGTAAATTATTTGTGCGCTGCTGGGCGTATCCCTGGCGCTGTGAAGATGGCTGGTGTTTGGCTGATCCCTAAAGCGGCGGAAAAGCCGATTGATGGTCGAACAAAACAAGGAAAGGCAGAAAAGTATGAGTAATATATTACTTCTTGAAGATGATCTAAGCCTGATTAACGGGCTTTCTTTTGCTTTCAAAAAGCAGGGATTTGAATTAAATATCGCCAGAACGCTCAAAGAAGCGGAGGAATTGTGGACAGACGGAAAATATGATTTGTTGGTGTTGGACGTATCTCTGCCAGATGGGTCTGGCTTTGAATTTTGCAAAAGAGTTCGACTTACATCAAAGGTGCCAATTATTTTTCTGACGGCTTCGGATGAGGAAACAAGTATTATTATGGGGCTGGATATTGGAGGTGATGACTATATCACAAAACCGTTCAAACTGGGGGTTCTCGTTTCAAGGATTAACGCCTTACTTCGACGTGCAAATTCTTTTCAAGCAGCAGACACAGAATTGCAGTCGAATGGCATCAAAGTTCTTTTGCTGCAAGGACAGGTTTTCAAAAATGGGGAGCTGTTGGATTTGACTGCCGCGGAATACAAGCTACTGTGCTTGTTTATGAGAAACCCAAGCATGGTGCTGACAAAGGGACAAATTTTAGATAAGCTATGGGATTGCGACGGGAATTATATCGACAGTAGTACCCTTACGGTCTATATGCGTCGGCTTCGTATGAAGATCGAGGATAATCCAAGCGAACCACAAATGCTCCTGACTGTTCGAGGTATGGGATATAAATGGAATATTATCGGGTGAGGTGCAGAATGAAGATACTGGCAAATAAAGAAATCAAAAATCTATTTCTTTCGCTTTCACTGGTTTTTGGGGTTACATTTCTCTTAGCCGAGGTTTTTCTATGGCTGTCATATCGCCGGCTTTCTATGTTATTGCTAATCCTTTTTCTATTGGCTGGCGGTGCTGTATGGGCAGTCTGCTTTGTATATTTTAATCGGCAAAATCAGATCATGGAGCAGGCGATATTACAAATCAATGCATATCTTGATGGTGATCGCAATGCCCGTATTGAATGTGACAATGAGGGCGAATTGTACCGACTGTTTCATTCCATCAATTCTTTAGCGGCAGTGTTAAATGCCCATGCAGATAACGAGTTACGAGAGAAAGAGTTTTTGAAAAATACAATCTCCGACATTTCACACCAACTGAAAACACCGCTGGCAGCACTCAATATTTATAACGGACTCCTTCAAGACGAGGATATAGAAGTGTCCTCCGTGAAAGAATTTGCGGGTTTGTCTGAGCAGGAACTTGACCGTATCGAAACACTGGTGCAAAGTCTGCTCAAGATTACAAGATTGGATGCCGGAGCCATTGTCTTGGAAAAGAACGCAGAAAATGTTGCAGATATGATGCGGGATATTGAACTGCATTTTGCATATAGAGCCAGACAGGAAAAGAAAGAAATCATTCTGTCTGGCTCGGATCATCTTTCTCTTTTTTGTGATCGTGATTGGTTGAATGAGGCAATCGACAATATTGTGAAAAATGCGTTTGACCATACAGAAAGTGGTGCAACAATTCGTGTTGCGTGGAAGGAGTTGCCGTCTGGTGTCCAAATTGTGATAACGGATAATGGATGCGGCATCCACCCAGAGGATATACATCACATCTTCAAGCGGTTTTATCGCAGTCGTTTTTCTAAGGACAAGCAAGGGATTGGACTGGGATTACCTTTGGCAAAGGCAATCGTTGAAGCACATAACGGCACCATTGAGGTTGACAGCGAATTAGGTATCGGGACAACTTTCACAATGAATTTTCTGATTCCTACAAAATTGTAGGCTGGCTGTAGGCTTACAGTAAGATTCAGGTGCTATTCTCTCACACATAGGCAGGACAAACAAAGACAGCCTGCCTATATCGCAAAATCATTCAGAAAGAGGTGTTTACACTATGAACTTATTAGAAGTCAAAAATATCAGTAAGACCTATGGCAACGGAGAAACCGCTGTCAAGGCATTAAAGGATGTCAGCTTTTCTGTTCCAAAGGGCGAGTATGTGGCAATCGTCGGGGAATCCGGTTCTGGTAAAAGTACACTGCTGAATATGATCGGTGCTTTGGACACGCCAACATCTGGCAAGGTTCTGATTGACGGCAAGGACATTTTTGCCATGAACGATCGAAAGCTGACCGTTTTCCGCCGGAGGAATATCGGCTTTATCTTTCAGGCGTTTAACCTTATCCCGGAGTTGACGGTGGAACAAAATATTATTTTTCCGCTGTTGTTGGATTATCAAAAGCCGGATAAGAGATATTTGGAGGAACTGCTGACGGTTTTGAATTTGAAAGATCGTCGTAATCATTTACCCAGTCAGCTTTCCGGCGGTCAACAGCAGAGAGTGGCGATTGGCCGCGCATTGATTACCCGTCCTTCTCTGATTCTGGCAGACGAGCCAACAGGAAATTTGGACTCACAAAACAGCAGTGAGGTCATAGCATTGCTCAAAGAAACATCGAAAAAATACGAGCAGACCATCATTATGATTACCCACAACCGCAGTATTGCGCAAACGGCAGACCGGGTATTACAGGTATCGGATGGTACTTTGACTGATTTTGGGAGGTGCCGTGAATGAAAAGCTATCTTAGTCTTATTCCCATCTCCGCTAAAGTTCATCGCCGACAAAATCGTATGACGCTGCTTTGCATTGTATTTGCTGTGTTTATGGTAACAGCAGTATTCAGTATGACAGAAATGGGTTTTCGGATGGAACAGGCCCGATTGGTTGGTAAGCATGGAAGTTTCTCTATTGGAGACTTGCTCGGCAGTTCCATGGGGCAAACCCTTCTTTCTGTTGCGGTTGTTCTGTTCCTGCTGATTTTGATTGCAGGCGTTTTGATGATTTCCAGCAGCATGAACAGCAGCGTTGCACAGAGAACCCAATTTTTCGGAATGATGCGCTGCATTGGTATGAGTAAGCAGCAGACCATCCGCTTTGTCCGTTTAGAGGCATTGAACTGGTGCAAAACAGCTATCCCTATCGGTCTTGTTTTAGGGGTTGTTACTACATGGGGACTTTGCGCGGTACTGCGTTTTGTAGTCAAAGAAGAATTTTCTGATATTCCTTGTATTATAGAGTAGTAGTTTTTAGAGTCCCTCTCCAAGGACTTGTGCT
>CAUWNA010000008.1:0-11297 GCA_963560135.1 uncultured Oscillospiraceae bacterium
CAGCAGACTGCAAAAACCTGTCGAAAAGCCCCGTGGGGGATTTTCGACAGCCTGAAGGGCCGCTGCAAATAGCAGCGGCCCATTTGTTATGCTTCTGTGTCTGCCGGGAGGATGGTTACCAGGTCGTTTAGACCCATGGCTTCGGCCCAGGCATATACGTTGGTGCTGTCCGTGCCAAATTCCATGTTCAGGTACAAGGTGCTGGTCAAATTCACACTCAGGCCGATGGTTCTGGTCATGTAGTAGTCCTCGCTCTGTGCCGAATTTAGGATCTTAGTCAGCGGGTGGAAATACGACAGCTGCGACAGATTGCCGGCCTGGCAGTCTGCAATGATGGCTTCAAACAAGGCCCGGATATTTTCCTCGGTGAGGTACTCCCTGTCCAGGGTATGGCCATCGATGCTGATGGAATGGGGCTTGCGGACCTGTTCCAGCAGCTGCTGGGCATTTTCCGGCCGCATACGCTGGTTGTTGCCATCCAGATCTATCAAAGCCACCGCCACATCCAGGCGGCTGGTCTGCCTGCGCAGGATCTCTCCGGCCTCGCTGTCGAGGCGGATATTGTATTGACGGCTGATTTTCCGGCCATCTTTCATCTGATAGGACAGGCTGACGTTCTTCCGATAGGAGGCATAGTAATCTTCCCAGTTGTTATTATGTTCCTGGAACAGGGCCTCCCGTTCCTGCTCCAGCTTCTGATCCGTCAGGTCCTGCTCCACGGCCAGCCGGTGGAAGGTGCGCACCTGCTCGATATCCTCCGGGGTTTTGCACACGGCATTACCCGGATAGTAGCCCTCGTTGAGGCTGGCGGATACGATTTCGTCGGCATCCGGCACAGAGGTCTGGATGTCCAGAATGTCCATCTTCACCGCTACCAGGCTCACGCCCAGCACCGCTGCCATTACGGCAGCCCCAGCCACCGTCCGTGCCCGGAAGACCCGGGTGGTGCGCTGCAGGCACATTTGCCCTGCAAACCAGCCTACAACCAAACCCACAAAGGCAAAGACATAGTTGGGCGTGCCGTCGATACCCAGCACGAAAACATAGCAGAAGTGGAACACGGCGCAGCCCAGCACGGCGAAGCACACCGCCGCCACCGGCGCCAGCCAGGGCAGGGCCACAAACTCTCCCGCTGTTTCCAGCTTCCGCCGGCGATACAGCAGGCAGGCCGCCGCCAGCAGCACCAGGCCCAGCCCGGCACAGCCCAGCAGATATCCCCAGTGTTCCGACGGGGCGAAGGTAAAGGTTTCCACCGGTACAGTGAGGCTCTCACGTGTCCACTCCAGGTCAAACAGGGGCTGCTCCATCATCATTGCCACCGGGGACAGGAACCAGAACCCGACCGTGGGGGTGATCACACCATAGAGCAGGGGCGTGAACATACTTTTCACGAACTCACGCACCAGCAGGGCGCCCAGGTTGATCAGCAGGTACAGCAGGCCCATGCCGACGAAATTGCCCACGCACTGGGCAGCAAAGACCGCCGTGGCGAAGAAGAACAGAAATTGCAGATTGCTGAACGCCCAGAAATACAGGGGCAGCTGCCAGGCATTTTCTACATTGCTGCGCATCAGCAGCGGCAGAGCCACCAGGGTCATCACTGCTGTGGGCACGGCGCTGCTCAGCAGGCCCGAAACGGTGTGCACCGCAAACCAGCCCTCCCGGCGCAGGGGCAGGGCGTGCAGGCCATTGCACATGCGGCTGTTGAACAAATCCCCAAACAGCACTGCCGCCATTAAAAAGGCATAGCCCATATTCACAGGAGCCATCACACCGTGCAAATTGGAAAAGTTATTCGCCAAATAGTAGCTTCCTTCGCTGTCATCTCCGGCAAGCAGCATCAGCCCGCACAGCAGGGCCAGGGTATACAGCCCCCACAAGGGGGCAAAACGGGTCAAGTCCTTGCGCAGGGCCGTGGTATTAAAGTACGATGTCTGTGTGCGCATGGTTTACACCTCCCAATTCGTATAAATAGTCCATAGATTCTCCCAAATCTGTCAGCTGCCCCGTGAACAGCGCCAGGGTGTACAGCCCCCACAGGGGTGCAAGCTGTGCCAAGCGCCGGGCATCAAAGAAGGATGTCCTTGACCGCATAGTTGACACCTCCCAGCTCATAAATAAAGATTTCTTCCAGGGACAGGGGCAGCACATCGAAGTAGGCCGGCTTCACGGCGGCGGCCTTGGTGCTGATTTCATAGGGTGCGCCCCGGACGATCAGGGTTTTCAACCGCCCGGAGCTGGACTCGTGGAGCACCTGCAAGTCCTTGGGGGTTTCGCCCACGATTTGCAACTTGTTTGTCTCCCCCTGCATGCTGGCCAGGCTCTTTTCCAGCAGCATTTTGCCGTGGTCCATAATGCCCACATGGTCGCACACGTCCTCCAGCTCCCGCAGGTTGTGGGAGGAGATGAGCACCGTAGAGCCGCAGTCGGCCACGTCGGAGAGGATCATGCTCATCACCTGCCGGCGCATCACCGGGTCCAGGCCGTCCACCGGCTCGTCCAGAATCAGCACCTCCGGCCGCAGGCACACCGTCAGGTGGAAGGCCGCCTGCTTCTGCATACCCTTGGAGAAGCGGCGGATGGGGCTGCGCTGGGGCAGGTGGAACACCTCGTCCAGCCGCTTGTACAGCGCCTGGTCAAAGGTGGGGTACAGCCCCTGGTAGAATTTGCGCATGTCCTCCATGGTGGCGCTGGGGTAGTAGAACACGTCGTCGGGAATGTAGCCGATTTTTGCCTTGGCCTGGGGATTTTCGTACACCGGCTTGCCCTGCAGGTTCACTTCACCGCTGTCCGGGCGGTACACACCGGTGAGATGGCGGATGGCGGTGGATTTTCCAGCGCCGTTGGGGCCAACCAGACCATACACAGCCCCCTGGGGCACATGCAGGTTCAGAGAATCCAGGGCCTTAAAGCCGCCGAAGGTTTTGGTAACGTTTTTCATTTCAAGCATGGTTATGTCCTCCCTCCTGGAGCCGCAGCACCAGGCTCTCCCGGGCTACGCCCAGGGCCACCAGGGTTGCGGCAGCTTCGTCGAATGTGTGGTACCAGCGCTGGCGCTCCTGGTCTGAAGCTTTCTCGCTGTTGCTGACAAAGCAGCCCTTTCCGGGCACGGTAGCAATCCACCCCTCCGCTTCCAGCTGGCGATAAGACCGCTGAATGGTATTGGGGTTAATGGCCAGACTGGCCGCCAGCTCCCGAACACTGGGCAGCTTCTCCCCCGGCTGCAATACGCCGGCGGCAATCTGCTCCCGGAAGCCATCGGTAATCTGGGTATAAATGGGCCGTGCATCCCGATAATCCAAATGTATCATGGTCGCCCTCCTTTAACTGTATGGTCTGTGCTAGTACAGTTAGTATAACAGTTCATACAGTTCCTGTCAAGCGTAGCAGTGTTTAAGATTTTCTTTCCTTCCTCGCTCCCCCTTGCCTCTCCCTTTGGGAGAGGTGCCCAGTGCGCACACTGGGCGGAGAGGGCCTTCCCGTATCGCAACAGCCCTCTCAGTCGGCTTCGCCGCCAGCTCTCCCATAGGGAGAGCCACGTGGGGTGCGTTTTGCTCGTGGGTGCGTTTTGTTTTGGTGCATTCGTTTCGGAAGGTTTCGCCGCCCCTCATCCGACCCGGCTTCGCCGGGCCACCTTCCCCCGAGGGGGAAGGCTTTGGTGCGGTGGAACTGAGTACGTGCCGTGGGAAAACCAACGTTGGCGGCGGGGGCAGCCAGCGCCCTACGAAAAGTACGTCCCTTTTATCCAAATTATTGAGCCGTAACGAACCGGGTGACACCCAGAGGTGGCGGTTTACCACCAGGGTATCAGTCTCGCAATTGACAGCGGCGGCACGCCGCCTGGCTGTATTTGACTTTCTTGTGGGGGCGTGGTATGATGTTGCTATGCAACGACAGGAGGACAATCCATGCAATTTCTTTACTATGCCCTTTTTTCCCTGCTGGCTGTGGCAGCGGATCAGTTTACCAAGTGGCTCACCGTGGCCTATATTCCTCTGGAAGCGGACGTACCCTTTCTACCTGGGCTTTTGCAGCTGACCTATGTGCGCAATACCGGGGCGGCTTTCTCTACGTTTGAGGGGCAGCAGTGGCTGTTTGCCCTGATTTTTGTGGTGCTCACCGGCTTTTTGCTCTATGAATACTTCAAAAAGCCTATGCGCTTTACCAAATTCGAGCGATTCTGCATCGCCGCTATCTACGGCGGCGGCCTGGGCAATATGATCGACCGGCTGCGTCAGGGCTACGTGGTGGACATGATCGAAACCACCTTCATGGACTTTCCCGTTTTCAATGTGGCCGACTGCTTCATCTGCTGCGGCTGCGTGCTGATGATGGCTCACCTGTTCCTGTTCAACAAACCCTTCTGGAAGGACGAAACAAAAACATGATTCTCTACGCCGATACCCCCGGCGAGCGGCTGGATGCGTTCCTCGCCCGTACCGGGGAAAACTTAAGCCGCAGCGCCGCCCAGAAGCTGATTGAGGAGGGGCACGTGCTCCGCAATGGCCGCCCCGGCAAGAAAAATGACAAGCTGAACCCTGGCGACCAGGTGGAATACACCATCCCTGAGGCAAAGCCGGTGGACATCACCCCCACCGAAATGCCCCTGGATATCGTCTACGAGGACGAGGACCTGCTGGTCATCAACAAGCCCAAGGGCCTGGTGGTCCACCCTGCCCCCGGCCACAGCGACGATACTTTGGTCAACGGTCTGCTGTACGCCCTGGGGGACGACTTGTCCGGCATCAACGGAGAGCTGCGGCCCGGCATCGTCCACCGCATCGACAAAGACACCTCCGGCCTGCTGGCGGTGGCAAAAAACGACTATGCCCACACCATGCTGGCTTCCCAGCTGAAGGACCACACCATGGCCCGGACCTATGAGGCCATTGTCTGCGGCAATCTGAAAGAGGACAGCGGCACCGTGGATGCCCCCATCGGCCGCCACCCCACCGACCGGAAGAAAATGTGTGTCATCCAGCGCAATTCCAAGCCCGCCGTGACCCACTGGGAGGTCATCCGCCGCTACCGGGGCTACACCCACATCCGCTGCAAGCTGGAAACCGGCCGCACCCACCAAATCCGGGTGCACATGGCCTACATCGGCCACCCCATCCTGGGCGACACCGTCTACGGCCACAAAAACAAGGAGCTGGGCCAGGACAGCCAGTGCCTCCACGCAGGCGCCCTCTGCTTCCAGCACCCCCGGGACGGCCACAAGGTGCTGGTTTACGCCCAGCTGCCCCCTTATTTCCAGGAGGTGCTGGCCAAATTGGAGCGCATGGGATGAGATTTGTCAGGATTTTTTGAGTGTAAAGGGTTGAACGCTACGAATGAAACCATATTTCAAAGCGGCCAAATGGGAATTTGCCATTTCCAATATTTTGGCGATTCTGTGCGTAATTCTGGAAGCGTATTATCCCCTCCTGCTTGCCTGGATCGTGGATCATTTTGCTGATATTAAAAAGGCAGAATTGTTCTTCATTTTTGCATCCTTTGTACTTAGCATCGTGCTGATTCTGCTGACCCGGTATTTTAACAAAATAGCGAAAGCTGCTTATCAGAAAAAGATTTGCACAGGGATTCGCAGGGACATTTTTCGCAGCATTGCCCAGAGCAGCTACACCCAGTTCCATTCCCAGAAGAACGAGCAATACGTTTCCTTTTTAGTACACGATGTAGAGCAGCTGTACAGTGAGTTTTTTGAAAACATCATCTACTTATCCAACAGTCTGCTCATGTTGGTGGTCTGTACCGCAATCCTCGGTTTTGTCAACTGGCAAATGTGCCTGGTCATCATCGGCTCGCTTCTGCTGTTGGTCGTTGTCCCCAGGTTTGTTGGCCAAAAGTATCATGCGCTAAATTCTTCCCTTTCTTCCAGCAAGGCGGATTATTTGGCTCGATGCGAAGAAATTCTGGAAGCCCACGAGTTAATCACCGCTGCAAACAAGGGCCGTCTGCTGGGCGTGTACGAAACCCAGCTGGAAACGATGCAGCAAAGCGCCTATTTACTCACGAAGTACCAATCCTTCGTTGAGGTCTTTTCCGGCTCCGCTCTGTACATCCAGCTGATTCTTTGCTTCGTGGCCGGCCTAACGCTGTCCTATTTTGACGTTATCTCCCTGGGTGTTTTCGCTTCCAGCCTGCTCTATGTAGAATACGTCGCCCAATACTCGGCAAATATTGTGGATGAATGTCTCGAAATTCGCAGTTCCAAAACCTATCGGGAGAAGTTTTCCGGGTATTTGCACATGCAGGAAAACGCCGGCCGAAATGCGGCTACAGATTTTCAAAGCATTACACTGGACCATGTTTCCTATTGCACCGGAGATAAAACGATTCTGAAAGATATTTCCTATAACTTCCGCAAGGGCCGGAAATACCTGATTACAGGCGCAAATGGGTCTGGAAAGTCCACTTTACTGAAAATAATCGCAGGCTTACTGGAGCCCTCCGACGGAAAAATTCTCTGGAACAACGGCACTGACTATCCGTACTGCGCAGTGGGATATATTCCCCAAAGACGATATGTATTTGAGGGAAGCTTGCAAGATAACATCTCTTTGTTCGAGCCAAATCTGTCCCAGGAAGATTTGAACCAGATATCCGCCATGTGCAAACTGATCAAGTTGAATTACCCGCTTGCGCATCCGATTCTGCGCCATGGAGAAAACCTGTCCGGCGGAGAAATCGCTAAAATTTGTTTCATCCGGGAGCTATACCGTGGGAACGAGCCTATTTTATTGGACGAACCCTTCAACGACATCGATGCAGAGGCACAGCAGGATATTCTGGAATACCTACAAAGCCTGGACCGTACCATCCTCATGGTGGCGCATGGTCTGGGGAACGTGGCAGGATTTGACGAAGTCCTTACCGTCCGGGATGCCCAGCTGGAAAGCGTGTCGGGATAATGCAAGGAATCCACGCTGACTATGCTTTCAACGCCACCAATTATTTGTATAACTGGTGGCGTTGAAAGCATGGAATAGTTCTTCAATCTCTGAGGTGGGTGCGCCGAAAATGCTATATCACTAGAATATAGCATAAAATTTTTATATTTTTTCAAAAAGGGCTTGACAAATCTCCGTTTCCATGATAGAATTTTCTGGCTGAATCAGCTAGAGGAGACGAATCTGCGGGTGTAGTTCAATGGTAGAACACCAGCCTTCCAAGCTGGATACGCGGGTCCGATTCCCGTCACCCGCTCCATAGAAATGCGCCAGTAGCTCAGCTGGATAGAGCAACTGCCTTCTAAGCAGTAGGTCGGGGGTTCGAGTCCCTCCTGGCGTACCAGGATTTCCCAAAACCCCTTTCTATGAAATGAATATGGTGGATGTGGCCTAGCTGGTTAAGGCGTCAGATTGTGGCTCTGAAGATCGAGGGTTCGAATCCCTTCATCCACCCCATTTTCTTTTCAGTCCCCGTGGCGGTGTCAATATTGGGATGTCGCCAAGTGGTAAGGCACCAGACTTTGACTCTGGCATTCGTAGGTTCGAGTCCTGCCATCCCAGCCATGACCCGCTAGCTCAGTTGGCAGAGCAATTGCCTTTTAAGCAATGGGTCTGGAGTTCGAATCTCCAGCGGGTCACCAAAGCAATTTTGAAAGACGCCTTAGGGCGTCTTTTTTTCGTCCATTATCCCTCTAAATTCAGAAAAAACAATGCAAATATTTGCCCGCTTTAGAGATGGATTCCCAAAGAAGATGGATGCAGAAAAATCAAATGGATAAAACAAAAAATGGAAAAATACTTAGAAGAAACGATCTCCATAAGTGGAAAAAGTAAGCTTTGCTATTTGGTTTGGTGTTTGTAGACTGCTTTTTTACCGATTGTTTGCGATTCCTTGCGATTACCCAATTTCTTTAATATATTGCACAGTCTTTGCAGGTAGAAACCTGGTTTTCTTGTGAGAAAAAAGTCGAATATGGTATGGAAATAAAATGAGTTATATGGTACAATAAAGGCGAAATTATTGCATAAGGGCTTGCGGCCCTTTTCTTAGAGAAGGACCAAGCAAAACAGAATAATCCTGTAAGGCGCAATATAAATAATTGCGCTTTTTTTATCGCAACACGGCTGAAAGTAGAATGTTTACAGTGATGGATTCTTCTGGAGTAATGAAAGTAAAATGTGAAGAGGTTATATTGTTATGGATATAGACAAGAAGCTGGAACAGGTTAGCAGAATGTTCTGCATTGAAGGCTCTTATGTTGGCCACCGCACCATTCAGGTAGGCAATGTCAACCAGACCTATGAGGTGCAGTTTTTATTGCCCAATGGCGAACCCAAGTCTTTCCTGGTTCAGAATGTCAATACCTACGCATTTCGGAACCCGGTCCAGTTGATGGAAAACATCGACCAGGTGACGGACTATATCAGAAAGAAAAAGCCGGGTAAGGTTACCCTGCATTTTCACCACACCGCAGATCGCAAGATTTATGTAATTGACGGGGATAATTTCTGGAGAATGACGAATTTTATCCCCTCTACGGTCACATACAGCTCTATGGTAAGCGAGCAGGTTGTGAGAAATGCTGGCAAAGCCTTTGGTGAATTTCAGTTGGAGCTGTCCGACTTTGACATTACCAAGCTTTCCGAAACAATCCCCGGATTTCACAACACCAAGCTGCGCTATGAGCAGCTGGCTGCGGCAATTGAGAAAGACCTTGTAGGCAGACGGAAGACGGTGCAAGCTGAAATCGACTTTTTGATGTCTGTAAAGGATTCTGCCTGCAAGCTGACCGATATGCAGCAAAAGGGTTTGCTCCCTCTCCGGGTTACTCACAATGATACAAAGATCAACAATGTTCTGTTTAATCCAGATGATAACTCAGCAATTGTGGTGGTGGATCTGGACACCGTAATGCCTGGACTGGTTGGCCATGATTTTGGAGATGCCATTCGTTTCGCCGCCAATACCGTAGAGGAAGATTGCAAGGAATATGACAAGGCTGGTTTGAATTTCGATATATTCCGTGCCTTTACGGAGGGCTTTCTGGAAATGACGGCAAACACCTTGACGGACAATGAAATTGATACTTTGGGTCTAAGCTGCTTTACACTGACGGTAGAGTTAGCAACTCGATTCCTGACAGACTACCTGTTGGGCGATCCTTACTTTAAGATCAACTATCCCGAGCATAACTTGGTGCGGACCCGGTGCCAGATTGCCTTGGCCAAAGATATGCAGCGGCACAAAGATGATATAGAGAGCATTGTAAAAGAGTGTGTCAGCGCAGCAAAAAAGCGGGCATAAATTGCGCCGTGAGTGTAGGACGGCTTTGCTAACAAGGAAATGCACGTCACGCAAACTGAAAAAACAAAAATTACCTGTGAAAATAACTTGTAAAAACAGGTATATATGGTATAATTTCGATGGAATGAGAAGGAAGAAACGATGATTAGCTAAATTGCAAAGTTGTTGCGTGCAGGGGTGGAGAAATTTCTGTAGACCGACAATTGCGACAGCACGAACCTTCTGCAAACAAAATTTGCAACGATCATTTTGAGAGATTACAATGGAGCCTAAAAGCACTTGTTCTGTTAGAAAGGAAAACACGACATGAGAAAAAAGGAAGACTATATGGAAGTGGACCTGGCCAAGCTGATGCGGGCCCTGTGGCGTAAGGCGTGGGCGATTATTTTAGCTGCGGTGATATTCGGTTCTGCTGCATTTGCCTATACGCGGTATCTGGTAACGCCGCTGTATAAGGCCCGTACCTTGATGTACGTCAACAACAGTTCCATTTCTGTTGGAAGCACAAAGGTAAACATCAGCCAGGGCGACTTGACGGCAGCTCAGAGCCTGGTAGATACTTACATCATCATTTTGAAGACACGGACCACCTTGAACGAGGTAATTGAACAGTCTGGTGTGCCCTACACATGCAATCAGCTGGAAAACATGATTTCTGCATCTTCCGTGAATTCCACCGAAATTTTCTACATTGAAGTCACCAGCCCGGACCCCAAGGAGGCAGAACTCCTGGCAAACACCATTGGTCAGGTGCTGCCGGACAAGATTTCTTCTGTAGTGGACGGCAGCTCCGTCCGTATCGTTGACTATGCGGTGGAGCCGGCTCATCAGGCATCTCCCAACTTGACAAAAAATGTGACGTTAGGTGTGCTGCTGGGTGTCATTTTGGCCTGTGGTGTCATTGTTATTATGCAGCTGCGGGATGATTTGATCCATGATTCGGATTATTTGCTTCAGACCTATGATATTCCTGTGCTGGCAGTGATTCCGGAGCTGATGGCCTCCGGGAAAGACCGTTCCGGATACTATGGAAGCAATCCGCATAAGGGACAGTACTTGAAAGCAAATGAGCAGGGAGGAGACAAGCGTGGCTAAGAAAAAGAATAGAGACCTTCTCACACCGGAAGAAAGCCGCAAAATGATTGGCGATAAGTTGTCTTTCGCAGCGGCTGAAGCATACAAACTGCTCAGAACCAATCTTACCTTCAGCCTCCCGGATGAAGGCGGCTGCAAGATTATTGGTGTGACCAGTGCCCTTCGTGGAGAAGGAAAGAGTACAACATCGGTCAATATCGCATATACCATGGCGCAGACCGGCAAGAGAGTGCTGCTGTTAGAGGCAGATCTGCGGCTGCCCTCTATTGCAAAGCGTTTGCAGATTTCCAACAGACCTGGCGTTTCCAATTTGTTGGTGGGTCAGTGCTCGGGAAATGATGTGGTGCAGGAGTCCGGATTGCTCCGGAACCTCAGAGTGATTACGGCCGGAGACGTTCCTCCAAATCCTGCGGAGCTGCTTGGCTCGAAACAGATGGAAATGGTCATTAAGGCCATGGCAGACGTATTTGATGTAATCATCATTGACTTGCCCCCAATCAACATTGTGTCGGATGCATTGATTGTGTCGAAGCTTCTCAGCGGTATGGTGGTTGTGGTTCGCCAGGACTACTGTAGCCAGAGCGATTTGGCAGAAGTTGTTCGGCAGTTGGAGTTTGCAAAGTCGAAGATTCTTGGCTTTGTTATGACAGGGTCCAATATTCAGCAAAAGAACTATAAACGGTATGGCAACTACCGTGGAAGCAGTGCGTATGGCAAATACCCGGAATCCGGGAAAAAATCTCATGAAAGCAGCTCGAAAAAGGTAAAATGATAGATTTTCACACACATATCCTTCCAGAGATGGATGACGGTAGTAAATCTGTCGAAGAAAGTCTTGCGATGCTCCGGGAGGAAACAAGACAGGGCATTAAAACAGTAGTTCTAACCCCGCACTTATCGGGCTGTGTTCGTAATGCAGTAAAAGTCAAACGGCAGACAGAGAG
>CAUWNA010000009.1:0-10671 GCA_963560135.1 uncultured Oscillospiraceae bacterium
GGTAAAAAGATTTTTGTTTTTTCTCCTGTCTACTTGACAGGGAGCACTTCACTTTTCGTTGGGGCGACGCTTTTTTATAAGAAAAGAAAACAAAAAAACTCCTGACTCTCTTGCGAGAATCAGGAATTTGTGGCAAATGACTCTAATTTTGATAGAATGCACCCCCCTAACTTTCAAAGGGGGTGCATTGGTGGTAAAGGGGGGGTGCATTATCTGACGATTAAACCCAGGAAATTGCAGTACGCAGACTGCAATTCACTTTTAGTATCTTTAGCACGATTTGATTCTAAATACTACTCGACCTTTTTAGCACTTCACTAGAAAACATAGTTTTTAACGACTATTTTTCGCCAATCAACATGAACATGGGTGAAGAGCGGTTAATCAGTTGCTCCCGCTCATCATAGATCTGTTTCCGGAGATCAGTTTCACAGAGAATTTTCTTATATCCGGTTCTAACCAGTGCGCACAGATCCCACTGTGGGCGGATCTCCGCACAAAGCGGCATTCCTCTACGGAAGTCATCCATGTCCCCAGAATGAACCGGGAACGGAATATCCGTATATTTTTCTCGGTATTCCTCCTGATCCCGTTCATACTCCTTACGCTTGTTTTCATCAAACAAGCGCAGATTCCAGTTAGCATCAAAGGCAATCATCCGGCCACCCGACTTCAAAACTCTGCGCCATTCCCGGAAAGCTTTCTCGGCGTCCATGATGGTCCATACCACATTACGACTGATTACCAAATCGAATGTGTCGTCGGGAAAATCCAGGCTTTGGGTATCGGACAACAGGAACTGGGGATGGACGCCAAAAAGTTCAGCATTGTGCTGCGCTTCGTCCAGCATGGCCTGTGTGCAGTCAATCGCCGTTACATCATGGCCTTGAAGGGACATAATAATTGCGAAAAAGCCCGGCCCAGTGCCCACATCCAAAATTTTAAGTTTCCCTTCCCTGCCAGCATTTTGGAGGATCAGATCCGTCCAAGCCTGACGCTTAAAGGAGCGCAGCTCTTTGAGAATACTGCTACTGTAACCAGAAGAGCTTTCCGTCCAGTTTTTGATCAATTTTTCTTCCTGTTTCATGTCACTTTACGCCAAGTTTTCCCCATTCAATGGGAGCATAGTTGTTTACTCCAACTTCAAATCCACTGACCTTATTTCCGTTCACAGCAAAAGCCGTGGTCGGATAATAGATTGGTACCGTATAGGCCTGCTCACAAATATAAGAGAAGAGCTCATCATATTTCGCCTGACGCTCTGTTTCATCCAGACACAACAAAACATCATCAATCATGGAAATAACCTTCTCATCCGTCCATACCAGCGCATAGTCCCGGTCGGCATAGGGATAGAACAGTTCTTTCAAGGAGCTGTGGGGGACCCAGGAATCGGATGCGGTCCGACGCAGGCAGATATCGAACTTCTTAGAGGTCGTTGCGTCTGCATAACCGTTCTTATCCAGGCAAGTCAGATTGATCTTCACGCCAATCTGACCATAGACGGTTTGCAGATACTCTGCCAGAGATTTCCATTCAGGGAATTCATCTATAGAATAGACGAATTCAAAACTCAGCTTTTTTCCGTTCTTTTCACGGATACCGTCGCCATCGGTATCCACCCAGCCGGAGCTTTCCAGCAGTTCGATAGCTTTGTCCGTGTCATAGGGATAAGCATAGCTATTCTCGGAGGTCACATAGGGTACGCTGTCCTGATACATTCCGTGTGCTTCCAAACCATTTCCGTCATAGAGATCCTCTGCAACGGATTTCTTATTCACAGCATAATTCAGTGCCAAACGCACATTTTTATCCTGAAGCGCCGCATTGTCCTCATTGAAAGAAACAAAGTGGGAACACATGGTTCCGGTGACATACACATCATACTCGCCGCTGCTCTTGAGCTCGTTCAGTGCCTCCATAGGAATTTTACCCATCAGGTCGCCGCCGATAATATCTACCTCGCCGCTTTTCAGCGCCAGGACACGGGCCTGTGCATCTGTAATCACTTTGAAGCGGATGCGGTCAAGCTGCGGCTTTTCGCCCCAATAGTAGGGATTGGGAACCAGCGTGAATTCCTCGTCCTTGGTGTAGGATTCCAGCATCCACGGCCCTGTACCCACAGGCTTCGTAAACACGCCGGTCACACTGCTGTCGTCTTGAATAGAAGTGGGGCTCAGAAACCGATTGGGGCGTGGATACGTCTGCTCAATCAAGATGGTGTAAGAAGCGTTGGTATAGGTAACGGCAATCGTGTACTCGTCAATGATCTCAATATTGTCAACGGCGTAGGACGTAAGGGAACTGAAGCGACCGTTGTTAATCCAGCGCTTCAGATTGAATTCGACAGCCTCCGCATTGAAATCCGTTCCGTCTGAAAACTTTACGCCCTGCCGCAGATGGTAGGTGTAGGTCTTACCGTCGTCGGAAATATCCCAATTTTTGGCTAAAACCGGCATCAGCGTGCCGTCGCCGTTGTCCTCTACAAACCCTTCATAGATCATTTTGTACAGGAAATGGGGTCCGTTATAGGTTGCGGCATCCAGTTCCTCCATAGCACCGTCCTTATAGATGGCCACCGTGATTTCTTTTTTCCCGTCTGCATTGTCGGTGCTCTGCCCATCGGAACTCTTTCCGCAGGCGCTCAGCAGCGTTGCCATGCAAAGCAATGCCGCTAGGATCGAAATGACTCTCTTTTTCACTTTTCTTCCTCCGTGTGTTTTTCCTTTTTTATATAGTGGCAAGCCACAAAGTGGCCATCACTGACTTCCTCCAGTTCCGGACGTTGGCAGGTACATTTTTCCCGGGCGTAAAGGCACCGGGACTGAAATACACAGCCAGCCTTCGGAATTATCTGCGCACCATCCTCTTTGAAGAGCACTTTTTTCTCTCGCCTGACGGTCGGATCCGGTTCCAGCGTTGCCGCCATCAAGGCCTGCGTGTATGGGTGTAGCGTCTCCGCATCGGCACTTGGCAGGATCTCAAGAATATTCCCCAGATACATAACCATAATCCGGTCGCAAACCGCTTTCACTGCCGCCATATCGTGTGAAATAAACAGATAGGTCGTGCCATTCTTTTTCTTCAAGTCTACCAACAGCTTTAAAATCTGCTTTTTCAGCGCAAAATCGATGCTGGAAACTGCCTCATCACAGACAACGAATTCCGGCTCCAAGATCAAAGCCCTGGCAATGCCTACCCGCTGGCGCTGCCCGCCGGAAAGCTCATGGCTGTAACGTCTCAGATAGCTTCCATCCAGTCCCACACGCTCCAGCATAGAGGCAATACACTGTTCCTGCTCGGCACCGTGCATTTTGTGATAGTTCTGTAAAGGCTCTCCGATGATTTGTCGGACCGTATAGTAAGGATTGAATGCATTCGAGCTGCCCTGAAAAATCATCTGCATAGAACTGCGGATCTTCCGCATTTGGCCAAAGGAAAAATCAGTAATATCCTGATCTTTGAAGCGGATTGTCCCCTTGGTCGGCTTTTCCAGCCGGAGGAGCAATCTGCCCAACGTGCTTTTCCCGCAGCCGGACTCTCCAACCAGCCCTAACGTTTCCCCTTTTCGGATGGCAAACTCAGCGTGATACACAGCATAGACCAGCGGTTTTTCCCGGCTATAAGCCTTGCTTAGACCATTTACCTTAATTATATTTTCACATTCACTCATTTCAGTTCCTCAGCGTTGATGGGCTCCATCAGGTATTGCGTATATGGGTGCTTCGGTTCACGAAATACCTCCTGTACGCTTCCGCTTTCCACGATTTTGCCGTCCTTGATGACGTACATATCATCGGCAGTCTGCGCAACAACGCCCAAGTCGTGGGTAATGAGGATAATCGCCATCCCGAGATCCCGAAGCCGCAGCAGTTCTTCCAGAATAGATGCCTGCGTTGTTAGATCCAAAGAGGAAGTAGGCTCATCGGCAATCAGGACATTGGCATTGGCTATAATGCCCATAGCGACCATCACCCGCTGACACATACCACCAGAAAGCTCAAAGGGATAGGACTCCAGAATCTGATTCGGGTTTCTCAGTCCTACCCGCTGCAACACATCCCGGAAGTCCGCCAGTTTTTCCGCTCTTGTCTTCTTGCACTCATAAAAGCGAGCCGCCTCGAAAAGGTGATTTTTCACCTTAATTACCGGATTCATGGCCGCTGTTGGCTCCTGAAGAATCATTGCGATTTCTCTGCCACGGATCTTTCGCATCTGCTTCTCTGATAAGGTGAGAAGGTCTCTGCCATTCAGCCAAACCTCTCCGCCTACAATTTTACCGGGTGCGTCAATCAGCCCCATAATAGAGCGTGACATCACGGATTTTCCGCTACCGGAACCGCCAATCAATGCAGTTATCCGTCCGGCATACGCACACAATGACACGCCATCCACCGCTTTTACAACCGAGTCTTTGGAATAAAAATAGGTTTTCAGGTCCTTGACTTCCAGAATGGGAGCCTCAGGCATTTTTATCACCCGCTTCTTTCACAACGGCGTTTTCCCCTTCTGTCGGGGTCAAGGCATCGTTCAATCCCTCGCCAAAAAGGTTAAATGCAAACACCACAATCACAATTGCAAGTCCCGGCCAAAGAAGCATTTCCGGATGGGTATCGATGTACTGACGACCATCGTTGAGCATGACACCCCAATCTGGCGTTGGTGGCTGAGAACCCAGACCAATAAAGGAAAAGCTGGCAATATGCGTAATCACCGCTGCAATGCGCAATGTGGCATATACAATGATGGAAGAGAGCGTATTAGGCAGAATATGCTTTCCAAGAATTGCCAACCTGCGGCAGCCGCTGGCCTCTGCCGCCAAAACGAATTCCGTCTCCTTCAACTTGATGACAGAACTGCGGACCATACGAGCAAATGGTGCCCACCAGAGGCAGATAAATACCAACACGAGATTCTCAAGCCCCGGTTCAAATATACCCACAATGGCCAGTGCCAGCAGCGTTGAAGGAAATGTAGAGGCAATATCGGCCAGACGCATAATCAGATTATCGATCACCCCGCCGCAATATCCGGCCATAAGGCCAAGAAACACGCCGATCAGTACAATGACAAAAGTAACCTTGATTGCGGAGAACATACTAACTCGGATGCCAAAAACAAGTCGGCAAAGCATACATCTGCCCATCTGGTCTGTCCCGATGGGATATTCCCGGGATGCAGGCAGGAATTTATTCGTAATATCCGTCAGCTCCGGGTTATGTGTCGTCAGTTTATCTGCAAAAATTCCCACAAATAGCAGCACCACAATGACAGATAGGCCAATCATGGCAGAGCGATTGTGAGTCAGTTTATTTAAGATGTTCTTTCCCATTTCTACAAATACCTGCCTTATTTCGACGCGATCCGGGGATCGATAAACACATAAATAATATCCAAGGCCAAATTGATCAGGATGTATGTTACCGATACCACAATGATGTAGCCTTGAATCACAGGTAAATCCTTCTGCTTCATACAGCTGATGGCAAACTGTCCAATGCCGTTCCATGAAAAAATCGTCTCAACAGCCACTTGGCCGCTCAACATTTTTCCGAAATTCACACCGATCAGTGTCACCATTGGGAGCATAGAGTTTTTCAGACCATGCTTCACCAACGCAGTGCTTTTCCCCAGTCCACGAGCTCGGGCAGCAAGGATATAATCCCCGCTGTTTGCCTCCAGAAGATTTCCACGCAGGACCCGTGTATAGACCGCCGTATTGGCAACGCTGAGCGTAAAAGCTGGCAGGAAGATGTTCTTCATACTACTCCCGGAAACCACCGGTGCGATCTTTAGCTGCACTGCAAAGAAGTACAGGAGCATCAGGCCCAGCCAAAAGTCCGGCATTGTTGCGCTGATAGAAGAGGCAGCCCGAATACCATGGTCAAACGCAGAGCCCTTGTATCTTGCAGAAAGTACAGCCAACGGAATGGACATTAGCAGTGAGATCAGCGTAGCAACCAGCGCCAATTCCAGTGTAGCCGGAAAGCGGGAGAGAATTTCTTCCGAAACCGGGCGTCCTGTTTGAAAAGAGTTTCCGAAGTCGAAGCGCACAGCATTTTTCAGCCAGTTCCAGTACTGTAAGTAAATAGGGGCATTCAGCCCCAGTTCCTCTCTGACCGCCGCCAGACTTTCTTCCGTAACCTGCATGCCTCGACTCTGCAGCGTAACCGTCGCAACATCACCTGCAGACGCACTACTCAGAACAAATGCCAAAATCGTGACAATCAGCAGAATCGGTATGATCTGTAATATCCGACTTACAATGAGTTTTGCTCGCTTCATAATTCTCCCCTAAGTAAAAAACGAGGGGTAGTTCCCCAGTCAATACCAGTCTAACAACTAAACTATAGCAGATTGGAATATTCTTTGGAAGCCTCCCGGGGGGATATAATTAGCTATGGATTTTGGAAAACAATACTGATTTGCGTGGTGTTCAGAAAATTTTGCACATCTTCACCGAATTTCTGCGCATTCTCTATTGCTTATACACCAATCTCTGTTCCGCCTTGGAATTTGAAAGTCATCCGCCCATCGGCGTGGACGGTCACTGTGTCAATGACGGTCAGCCAGAGCTTATCGTCGAAATCGGTGAGAGCATCCAGTTCCTGCACCTCAAACATAAACGCTCCGATGGCTTCTGCCTGGGCTTCCCGTTCAGCCTTTGTGGTGCGGAGTTGCTCAAGCTGTGCCTTGGCTTTTTCGTACCGCTCTACAAACCCATTGTACCGGGCGGTGTACTCCTCCTGGTTCTGCGCCGTTTGCGAATTCTCTGCAATGCAGCGTTTTGTCAATTCGGTCACAACCTCGATCTCCTCAAGCAGGGTCTGGATTTCCTCATCAATACCCGTGCAGTCCGTCAGCGTAGCCTGCATCAGTCGGCAGTCCTCAAGAATGTTGTCTTTGCTGTCGAGGATGGCGTTAAAGGCGGCAACAAACCGCGCCTTGATGGTTTTCTCGTCCAGATGAGGCGTTTCGCATTTGTGTTCACCCTTGAACTTGTTATTGCATTGCCAGATAACCCTGCGGTATTTTGAGGTCGAGTTCCAGACCTTTGAGCCGAAGAAGGAACCGCAGTCGCCACATATGATGCGGGATGAGAAAATGCTCTTCCCGCTGTATTGACGGCTGATCCGTTTGCGCCGCTCAAATTCAACCTGAACCTTGTCGAATTCATCCGGCGTTATAATCGGCTCATGGCTGTGCTCCACATAATACTGCGGCACTTCGCCCTCATTGGCTTTTTTCTTTTTGGTAAGGAAATCGACCGTGAAGCATTTTTGAAGGAGTGCCGCACCCTTGTACTTCTCATTTTGGAGAATGCTCTCCACCGTGCTGGTCTGCCAGCGTTGTTTTCCAGATGGGGGCGGAATTGTGTCCGCTGTCAGCTCCTTTGCAATGGCTCCCGGTGTCAGCCCCTCCATGAATCGAGTATAAATCCGGTGGACAACTATTGCCTCCTCCGGAACGACTTCTGGAAAACCGTCCGCTCCTTTGCGATAGCCGAGGAACTGCTTGTATGGGAGGTTGACCTTTCCATCGGCAAACCGTTTTCTCTGTCCCCAGGTAACATTCGTCCTCTACGATCTCCCAGTTCTTTTCATCATCATCCAGCCGATAGCCGAGCAGAGCCCAACTGGGGTAGATTCCAAGACCCTGCGCTCTTCGGCGCTTGAATGACCATTTCAGACTGTTGGATTTTTGCTCGGACTCACTTTGTGCCACAAGGCTCAATACGGTAATGACCATATCGCTGCTTTTATCCAGCGTGTTGAGCTTCTCGGTCTCAAAGTACACGCCCACAGGAGGGTCGAGCTTTCGCAGCATGAAAATGTAGTTCAGACTGTCCAGCACATTTCTGGCAAAACGGCTGACCTGCTTCGTGATGATAAGGTCGATCTCTCCCGCTTTGCATTTCTCGATCATTTCGAGAAAGTGCTCACGGTGCAGAACAGAAGTACCGGAAATGCCCTCATCGGCGAAAATACCGGCAAACTCCCATTCCGGATTCTCCCGAATCATACGGGTATAGTTTTGCACTTGAAGCTCGTAACTGCTTGCCTGGGTGTCCTCATCCGTGCTGACACGGCAGTACGCACACACACGAAGTTTTTTCTTTTCGGTTTCCGCTTCCATATCCCTTTTTGCAGGAATGATCTGTACCTCCTTTTGCGGACCATTAATGTATGCGTCACGGATGACGTTCTTGGTGGACTGCCTTTTATCCTCGCTGCGACCGCGAGGTCGAAGTGGTTGTTTCTTCGTTATCTTCATAGGTTCACCTCCTCCTGCCGCAGATTATGTGGGCAGATAAGCCCACACCGCAGCTCGGAGCCGGCGAATTCTATTATATCGTGAAAATATGAAAACCGTTAACTTAAATGGTATATATCGCTCAGGTTAACGGTATCGGGAGCAAAAAATAAGAAGCCTTTCAGCTCCTTATTTCAACATCGGCGATTTACTTGTCATTATTCATGGCTTTCAGCATCTGGTTCGCCGCTTTCTTTTGTTCCGGTGTGAGGTTGACCCAGTTTTCAAACAGCTCTTTGAGTTCCGGGCTGATTTCAACCATCTCGCCCTCGGCAAAGAACTGTGCCATCGTGATGCCGAATCCCTTACAGATTGCTTCCAGCGTTGCGAGGGAGGGGACTGTATTCCTCCTATAAATATTCGCAATCGTGGACTCGGATAAGCCACAGTTCTTTGCCAGCCTATACTCAGTCCACCCGCGCTCGTTTAAGAGCTGCCGGAGCCTCTCGTGCGTGTCCATAGCATCACCACCCTTCCTATAATTATTTTACCCTCAAACTAAAAGGTATTGTACCTGCTACTTGTACTGAACATACCGTTATGTTAAACTGTATAATAACGGGAATTCAGTACGGAGGGATGACAATGCTGACAGAGGAACAGAAACGGATGCACAGAGTGTGTTTTACGGGCCACCGCCCGGAGAAGCTGAAACAGCCTGAAAGCGTGATCGTGAAAGCTCTGGAAATTGCGATCAAAGAAGCGATTGCAGACGGAAAGAATGTATTTATTTCCGGCATGGCTCGTGGGGTGGATATCTGGGCGGCTGAAATCGTGCTGCGCCTTCGGAATGAGGGGCAGAATGTAAAACTGATTTGCGCCAGCCCATACGATGGCTTTGAGCGTGGGTGGAGTGCCGAATGGCAACGACGGTACAATGTCATTCTTGCCGCCGCCGACCTTGTTCGTTTTATCTGTCCGGGGTACAGCAGAGCCTGCTTCCAGATCCGCAATGAATGGATGGTCGACCATTCGGCTCTGGTAATTGCTGTGTTCAACGGACAGCCCAGCGGCACCAAGAACACGATTGATTATGCCAAGCGGAAGAGCGTTCCGTGCTGGAATATACTCTCCGAAACATGAAATTTTTCTTCATGAATTTGAGAATTGTTCATTTGTCAATGATGTGAGACCACAAAAAAGGAAAAGAGTTCTAAGATGAGGGGATCGGTTTAGCGGATTCCAAATCCAGCCGTTTCTGTATCGGCGACTTCCAGTCCAACACTGCCATGGGGATCCTGTTAGAGCGATATAAGTACCTCTTCATTTGAATCTGCAAATCTTCGTAAGAATAGAACTTCAAATGGTTATAGAATCGCTCTTGGTCGTTTCTGTGGCTGCGCTCCACTTTGCCGTTATGCCATGGTGTTGCGGGTCGGATCGTCTTGTGCGTGATGTGCAGGTCGTTGCAAAGAACATCCAAGGGATGAATACGCTTTGTCTTTCGCGTATGGGTAAACTCTCCGCCATTGTCTGTCTGGATCATATCCGGCGCATAGCCGAAGTAGACGATCGCTCGCTGCACAAAATCCACTGTGCTATAACTGCTGTTCTCCTTATAGGCATAGATAAATCGCTCTCTGGTGGCTTCCTCTATCATGGTATACTGGTAGAATTTCTCACCATCTATCCCCACATAGCAGATGATCGGCACATATTTCACATCCATTTGCCACTTTTTACCCAATTCCGTGGGCGTATCATAGTGCCCCAAATGCTTGGATTTCTTCTTGGTCGATTCTACCTTTTTGCGGTATCCGAGCCGGATAAACACACGATACAGAGAGCCTGGGTGCCTGCTGTATGCCTTCTCCTGACGCAGTTTGCCGTACAACTCGCAGATGCTGATATTGGGGTTGCGGCGATGATAGTTTCGGATCCATCCCAATTCCTCCTCCGTGTGGGCATTGGGATGCGGACGGTGAGGACGATGGGATCTCGGCATGAGAGATTCCTTTGTGCCGTCATACTGCTTGTTCCAGCGCATGAGGGAGGCTTTGGATATATGATACCGGCGTAGAACAAAGTCGATATCTTTTACCTGTCGGTACAACTTTACGGAATTGATCTTTGTGGACAGTTCATGTGGTAAATAGCGCTTGTTTTCCGGCTTTATCTGTGTTACGATATCCATGGCGATTGAGTCCTTTCATTAGTTTTGGTGTGGTAACTTTATTCTAATGAACTCAATCGCCTTTTTCTACCCCTTTGGTCTCACATCAATTGTAACGCTACAAAATTTTTCTTCATGAATTTGAGAATTATCTTGTTTTTCAGTGGGATTGGTGATATAATAATCTTGAAGGGGTCAATTGCAAATTTAAGTTCCAGTTTGCAAAAGTAAAAGTCGATTTCAAG
>CAUWNA010000010.1:0-10091 GCA_963560135.1 uncultured Oscillospiraceae bacterium
GCTGTTCCGAAGCAATTCGCTGTCGGCAACTTTTTTATTCTATCACATCTTCTCAAGTTTGTCAAGTGCTTTTTTCAAAGTTTTTCAAACTTTTTGAAGTTGTGAGCCGCTGTCCTCCGGTTTTGTGCGCCCTCATCAGACAGCTTGCATATGATACCACCTCATCCAGCATTTGTCAAGCACTTTTTTACAAATTTCTGCATTTTCTTTTGGTGGATTTTACAAGTGGACATTTGTCCACCTTTCCTGGTTTCTTCTGGACAAACCACAGCTAATCTCTGTTAAGGCCCCGCCTGCCTCCTGGGCCGTCTCCTGCACCGTAGCCAAATCCCCCAGGCTTACCATACCACACAGCTTCCCATTCTCTAATATAGGCAGGCGGCGAATCTGGCGGCTTCCCATTAGCTCTATGGCCTGGGACGCTTCCGTGTCCGGCCTGGCACTGACAATCTGGGTAGTCATTACCTCCCCCACGGATACCAGCTGTGGGGCACGTCCTGCCGCCAGGCATCTGGTTACCAAATCCCGGTCTGTCACCACGCCCTGCAAGCGCCCGTCGCTGCCGCAAACCGGCAGCACCCCGATATTATACCTAGCCAGGGTTCTGGCCGCCACGGCCACCGTCTCCTCCGGGTGAATGCGAATCACCGGCTGGGTCATTACTTGTCGCAGTTTCATGCTGCTCCCTCCTTTGCCCAGAGGATGCCCCAGGAGCTTTCCTTTTATACGTGCGTTCTTTTTTATATATAGTATAGAAAAACCCGCCCGGGGCATGTAGCTCCCAGGCGGGCATTATCCTCTTATTCCTTCACCAGCAGCTCTGCAATTTGGATGCAGTTGGTGGCAGCACCCTTGCGGACCTGGTCACCGCAGCACCACAGGCAGATGCCGTTGTCGTCGGTGAGGTCGGGGCGAATCCGGCCCACGTACACCAGATCCTGGTCAGAGGTATCCAGCGGCATGGGGTATTCCTTCTTCGCCAAATCATCCACCAGACGGCAGCCGGGGGCTGCTGCAATGGCCTGCCGGGCCTGCTCCACCGTCACCGGCACGTCAAAGTGGCAGGAAACGCTGATGGAGTGGCTGCGGACCACCGGCACCCGGACACAGGTGCAGGAAACCTTCAACTCGGGCAGGTGCATGATTTTCCGGCCCTCGTTCTGCATCTTCATTTCCTCGCTGGTGTATCCGGCAAATTCTTCGCCACCAATCTGGGGAATCAGGTTGAAGGCAATCTGATGGGAGAACACCTTCGGCTCACAGCTCTGGCCGTGGCCCAGGGCACGGACCTGGTTCATCAGCTCCACCGGGCCGCCGGCACCAGCACCGGACACCGCCTGGTAGGTGGAGGCGGTCATGGTGCGGATGGGTGCAATGCTATTGAGGGCATTCACTGCCGTAACGGTGATGATGGTGGAGCAGTTGGGGTTGGACAGAATGCCCTTATGGCCCTTCACATCCTCCGGATTGACCTCCGGCACAATCAGGGGCACCTCAGGGTTCAGACGGAAGGCGGAGGAATTGTCCACGAAGACAGCCCCGGCCTTCACGATGGCAGGTGCAAACTTCCGGGCCACATCGCTCTCCGCTGCGCCCAGCACAATATCCACACCCTGGAAGGCCTCCTCCCGGGCCTCCTGAATCACCACATCTTCCTCCCGGAAGCGCAGAGTCTTGCCTGCGCTGCGTGCCGAAGCCAGGGGCACCAGCTTCCCAACAGGGAAGTTCCGCTCCTGCAAAATCTTAATCATTTCCTGTCCCACGGCGCCGGTAGCGCCCAGGACGGCAACGGTATACTGTTTCATCTCAATTCCCTCCCAGTTATTTGGTCACGAAGCTATTGTAAAGCACCCGGATGGCATTCTTAAAGTCCTTGTTGTCCACGCCGAAGATGATGTTCAGCTCGTCAGGGCCTTGGTTAATCATGCGGATGTTGATGCCGGATTCGCCCAGCGCCGCAAAAATCTTGCCGGAGATACCGGGACGGAACGCCATTTTCCGGCCCACAGCCGCCACCACCGCAATCTGATGGTGCACGTCCAGGGTATCCGGGGCGGCTTCCTTTTGAATCTCCGCCATGATGGTATACAAATCCTTCTCCACAGAAGCCGTGGGCAGCACCACCGAGACGTTGTCAATGCCGTTGGGCACATAGTCCACGGAAATGTTATGCCGCTCCAGCACCGTCAGCACCCGGCGCAGCACGCCCACCTGGTTGCTCATGCCCCGCTTGGACAGGGAGATGATGGAAAAGTCCTTTTTGCCGGTAATGCCGGTGATGAACCGCTCCGGGTCGTGATCTCCGGCGAAGCTGGCCTGGATCATGGTGCCGGGGGCCGCCGGGTCGTTGGTGTTGCGGATATTCACCGGGATATTCTTCTCCCGCACCGGGAAGATGGAATCCTCGTGGAGCACCTGGGCGCCGGAGTAGCTCAGCTCCCGCAGTTCGTCATAGGTCACCTCCGGGATGGCCTGGGGGTCATCCACGATCCGGGGGTCCGCCATGAGAATGCCGGAAACGTCCGTCCAGTTTTCATAGACATCCGCATCCAGCGCCGCCGCCGCCAGAGCGCCGGTAATGTCACTGCCGCCCCGGGAGAAGGTGTGGATGCTGCCGTCGGGCATCACGCCATAGAAGCCGGGAATCACCGCCCCGTATCCTTCCAGAACCTGGTGGCGCAGGGCCTCATAGGAGGCATCCTGGTCCACGGTGCCGTCCATAGAGAATTTCACCCAATCCGCTGCATCCACAAACTGGAAGCCCAGGTAGGCTGCCATCAGCTTGGCGGAAAAATATTCGCCCCGGCTTACCAGCTCATCCTGGGTCACGCTCTTGGCATCGATTCGCTCTTTCAGAGCCAGCAGTTCCGGCTCCAGTGCCAGTTCCAGCCCCAGCTCATCCCGGATATCCAGATAGCGGGAAGCCACCATATCGAAAATGGCGCCGCAATCCACACCATACTGAATGTGGGCATAACACAGATACAGCAGGTCCGTCAGCTTGTGGTCACCGCTGAACCGCTTGCCGGCAGCGGACACCACCACCACCTTCCGCTCCGGGTCCGACATCAGAATATCCCGGACCTTGCGGTACTGTCCTGCATCTGCCATGGACGAGCCGCCGAATTTGACTACTTTCATGTTCCAATAAGTCCTCTCTTATTCAATAAACATGCCCCGTCGGGCCAATTACGCCAGGGCTGCGATAAAGGAGCCGGGATGGTCCTTGTGCCAGGCGTGCATGGTCTCAATGGCTACCGGAGCCGTAATCACGCCGTTTTCCCAGGTCTGCTCCGTCTCGCCGTCCCAGCCGCCCCGGACATACCAGCGCAGCGCCCGGCTGTTGTCGGCCTGGGTCTTGGGGCCGAAGGGGGCATAGAAGCCCTTGCCGCTCAGCACATCCACCAGGTCCTGCACCACATTATATGCCGTGGGATACCGGCCTGCACCCTGACCGTAGAAGCTCATCCGCTCCGAGGTGTGGCCGACGAAGGTGATCAGGTTGTAGTTCAGGGGCACGGCGGCCTCCGGCGCGCCTGCCGGCACCAAGGTCGGCTGCACACTGACGCTGAACCCGTTTTCCGTCCGCACACCGGCGGAAATCAGCTTGCACACCAGACCGTGGGCGGTAAAGTCCGCCACGTCCCGGGCTTCGATCCCGCTGATACCCGCCACCGGCACGGTCTGCCGGTCCAGCGTCACGCCGAAGGCGATGTTGCTGGAGAGAATCACCTTGTGCCAAGTATCCGTTCCTTCCACATCCGTAGCGGGGTTGGCCTCGGCATAGCCCAGGGACTGGGCCTTTTTCAGCGCCTCATCGTAGCCCAGGCCCAACCGGGTCATGCTGTCGAGGATATAGTTGCAGGTACCGTTCATGATGCCGCCCACCTGGTCGATGGTCTGCACCCGGCGGGCACGCTCCAGCTCGCTGAGCCAGCCAATGCCGCCGCCCACCGCAGCGGTGCAGCGGAAGCGGACACCCATCTTCTGGGCCAAAGGCAGCAGCTCCTCATAGAAGGTGCACACCAAAGCCTTGTTGGAGGTGACCACGTGCTTGCCTGCTTCCAAAGCGGCCCGGACAAACTCATAAGCCGGGTGCAGACCACCCATGCACTCCACCACCGTGTCAATCTCAGGATCCTCCAAAATCTGCCGGAAGTCCTTCACCGGCTGGGCGTCCGGCAGGGTAATGTCCTCCAAGCAAAGCACCTTACCCACGGACATATCCTCCCGGGATGCCACGATTTCATAAACGCCTCGGCCAACCACGCCGAAGCCCAGCAATCCAATGTTCATGTTACGCCCTCCCATTTCTCTGTATCGGCCAGGAAAACAAAAACAGATGTATCTAGTCCGAAAACACTTGCTTTTTTCTGAAAAACAGTATATCATATACCTGCCCAAAATGCAATGTCCCCAAAAAGCCTAGGATTTCCCCGGAGTGCCCCAGGCTTTTTGTGCAAATTATACGGAAATTTCCCCCAAAAGCTCCCCCCGTCCCGGAGAAAGCCGGGGCAGAAACTTGCCGGGAATCCCTTTTTGGCTGATATTTCATTCCCCGCTTAAAATCCCACCGGAGCCGGATGGCGCAAATGCCCCCGCCCCGGCACTCAGGAGGTTTACCATATGCTGTATCATTCCACCAGAAGCCTTGCCCGCCAGGCCACCAGCGCCCAGGCCGTGCTGGAAGGACTTGCCCCGGACAGCGGGCTGTATATGCCCCAGGCTCTGCCCGATTTCGACTGGCGCAGCTGCCTGACCGGCTCCACCCTGGACATGGCCACCGCCATCCTCACCGCCCTGCTGCCGGATATCCCCAATATGCCCCAGCTGGTGCACCGGGCCTATGCCGGAAAATTTGAAACCGAGGACTTGACCCCCACCGTCCCGGCAGGGCCTTTCCAGGTACTGGAGCTGTTTCGTGGCCCCACCTCCGCATTCAAGGACGTGGCGCTGTCCATGCTGCCCCAGCTGCTCACCGCCGCCCGGGATGCTCTGGGGGTACAGGAGGAGATTCGCATTCTCACCGCCACCTCCGGCGACACCGGCAAGGCCGCCCTGGAGGGCTTCCACGATGTGCCCGGGGTGGGCATCTGCGTATTCTACCCCGACGGCGGCGTGTCCCAGGTGCAGCGTGCTCAGATGGTCACCCAGGAGGGCGGCAACGTCCACGTCTGCGCCGTCCGGGGCAACTTTGACGATGCCCAGACCGGGGTGAAGCAGATCTTCGCCGCCTGCCAGGGAAAGCAACTGCCCTTCCGGCTGTCCAGCGCCAACTCCATCAACATCGGCCGTCTGGCCCCCCAGATCGTCTACTACTTCCGTGCCTACCGGGATCTGCTGGACCGGGGCGTGATTCAGATGGGGCAGCAGGTGAATTTCTCCGTGCCCACGGGAAACTTCGGCGACATTCTGGCAGGATACCTGGCAAAGCAGCTGGGCCTGCCGGTGGGAACGCTGCTGTGCGCTTCCAACGCCAACAACGTCCTCACCGACTTTATCACCACCGGCACCTATGACCGCCGCCGTCCCCTGCTGAAAACCACCTCTCCCTCCATGGACATTCTGGTGTCCTCCAATTTGGAGCGGCTGCTGTACCTGATGTCCCAGGATACCGCCCTGGTGGCCTCGCTGATGGAGCAGCTCAACCGGGAGGGTGTCTACACCGTGCCGGAGGGCCTGCTGGCTGCCATTCAGGCCCAGTTCTGGGCGGGCTGCTGCGACGACCGCCGGGCCGAAGCCCTTATGGGGCAGATTTGGCGGGATTATGGCTACCTGTGCGACCCCCACACCGCCGCCGGCTGGGCCGCCGCCCTGGACTACACCGCTCAGACCGGGGACACCCGGCCCATGGTGGTGCTGTCCACCGCCTCCCCTTACAAATTCCCTGCCGCTGTGCTCAGCGCCCTGGGGCTGGATGCCACCGGCGACGGCTTCGACCAGATGGACCGGCTTCAGGCCGCCACCGGCATCCCCATCCCCAAGAATTTGGCCAACCTGCGGGGCAAGCCGGAGCTGCACACCGCCGTCATTGACAAAGAACAGATGCTACCCTATGTGCTGAGCCTGGACTGAGCATTCCTTATAGAATCTATTATATAGAAATCGGAGACAGAATATGAGCAAAGTCACCATCCGTGTACCCGCCACCACCGCCAATCTCGGCCCGGGGTTTGATGCCTTCGGCTGCGCCCTGAGCCTTTATACCGACGTCACTTTCGAGGAGACGGACTGCGGTCTGGAAATCACCGGCTGCGATGAGGAATTTACCGGCCCGGACAACCTGGCCTATACTGCCTACTGCGCCGTGCTGAACACCATGAGCGAGGAAATCCGGGGTGTCAAAATCCACATCGATGCCCACATCCCCATCTGCCGGGGCCTTGGCTCCTCCGCCGCCCTGCTGGTGGCCGGTGCCATGGGGGCCAACGTGCTGCGGGGCAATAAGCTCTCCACCCAGGGCCTGCTGAACATCACCAACGCCATGGAGGGCCACCCGGACAACCTGGCCCCGGCCTTCTTCGGCGGTCTCACCGCCTCCATGGTAGACGGCGGTCTGCCGGTGTGCGTCAGCTTTCCTCTGCATCCCGACTGGGAATTTCTGGCACTGGTGCCGGAGTTTAACCTGTCCACCTCCCTGGCCCGAAGCGTGCTGCCCCAGCAAATCAGCCGGGCCGATGCCATTTACAACATCGCCCACGGCGCTCTGGTGCTGAAAGCCCTGGAACTGGGAGATGAAAAGCTGCTGCGCAGCGCCATGCAGGACCGACTCCACCAGGACTACCGCAAGAGCCTGATTCCCGATTTTGACAAAATCCAGGCTCTGGTCCGCACCACCGGTGCCGGCTTCTGCCTGTCCGGCGCAGGCCCCACCCTGCTGTGCATCACCCGCAACCCCGGCCTGGAAGAAAAGCTCAGCCGAAAGCTGGACACCATCACCCAGCACCAGTGGCAGATGATTCCCCTGCACGTAGAATTCCAAGGCGCACACGTGATTGCCGAATAACAGACGGGACCATGCACATCATACGCATGGTCCCGTTTCTAATACTTCCTAACATTAGCCGCCAAAGTTATTTCTGTGAAGCCCTTCCCTAATTCACAATCCCAACATGGCAACACCTCAAAGCAAGCGCATACCTATGGTATTGCTTTTCATTTTCCTTCCAAATATAATAGCATTAGGTAAGGAGGAGATTAGACATGAAAAGAAAGATAGCCGTATCGATTGTTCTTTTATGTATGTTTTTAGCCATTCTTTCCTGGAGTGGCATAGGTTCTTATTCCAGCAGTTCTGCCGCACAAGACTTACGTGCTGAATTGGCACGTATATATGGTACGGAGTATACAGAAAGATATACAGGGAGCGGGACAGAAGACATGCTGTTCATAGTAGAACCCAAACATCGGTGTACAAGGGGTACAAACGAGATAAAATAGAAATGAGGGGCGATAGAGCGGAAATGTCAGATTTTCCACTCTATCTGAACACGGTCGCTGGTGGCCTTGATCGTAGAGATCAAACCATCGGCGGCTTTTCTTTTGTCGTCAAAATCTATGCTGTCCCAGTTGTCGAGATAATAGGATAACTTCTTTATCTGCTGGGGAGATATGGTTTCAACGCTCAATTCGGCGATTGCCTTTGAAATGGTCTGGCGTCGGGTGTCCAGTTCTTCAATTTTTTTGTTAGCGTAGGCAAGCAAGGTCGCATTGGCTCCGGTCAGCGTATCCAGCAGCTTTTCAATTTCTGCCTCCACCTGTGCCAGCTCCACTTGATAGGCGGTCAGCTTCGGATTGACTTTTTCCTCCCTGCCGTGGAGTATCTGAAAGTCTTTGAACTTCTCCTGCATGGCCGAGAAAATGAATTGCTCAAATTCTTCTTTGCGGATTTTCCCGCAGCCCGGACAGCCTTTGTTTTCCGTCCGTTTGGTACAGCGGAAATATCCGGTGCTGTTTGGTACATGGGTGGCTTTCAGAGCATACCCACAATGACCGCATTTGATTTTTCCGGCCAGCCAAGTATTTTTCGGTTTCCGTCCCTGCTGGAAGGTGGTATTTGCCATAAGTTTTTTCCGGCATTTCAGCCATGTGTCAGAGGAAATGAGTGCTTCGTGGGGAGCGATAACAAGTATCTGGTCTTTTAAGCACCTGTCCTTGTCCTCCTTCACATCCCGCCCCTGATAGAGATAGCAGCCGTTTGTTCCGGCAAAGTCAGAAGCGTCATTGACAATCGCTGCACCCTGACTCTTGAAAAATTCGTACAGCTCCAAATCGGCCTGTGCGTAAACGGGGTTTCTTAAAAGCTGGGAAAGAAATGTACGGAACATGGATTTGCCATAAATTTTTATGTCATGTTCCTCGAAGTATCGGGTAATATCTCCGAAGGAGGTTTCCGGTTCAGCGTACATTTCAAACATCAGCCGAACATGGTCGGCGGCTACGGGGTCGGCAACCATTTTCTTTGTGCGGATACCCTCTACCACAGTAGGCTCTAACTGATAACCGTATGGTGCCTGTCCGCTCATGTGAAAGCCTTTCAGACACCGGGAATAGTAGGCGTCTGTGACACGCTTCTGAATTGTCTCACGTTCAAGCTGGGCGAATACAATGCAGATATTCAGCATGGCCCGGCCCATCGGGGTCGAAGTATCAAACTTTTCTGTGGATGATACAAACTCCACATCATACTCTTGAAACAGCTCCATCATCGTTGCAAAGTCCAGAATAGAGCGGCTTATACGGTCCAGCTTGTACACGATGACCCGCCGGACCTTTCCCTTGCGGATCTCGCCCAGCAGCTTTTGAAACTCCGGCCTGTCCGTATTCTTACCGGAATAGCCTTTGTCCTTGAATACCCGGCAGCTCCCACCTTTCAATTCATACTTGCAAAAGTCGATCTGACTTTCAATGCTGATACTGTCCTTGCGGTCTACTGACTGTCTTGCGTAAATACAATCTTCTCTGATAAATTCCATATTGGGCTCCTTTCCTTGTTGGAATGGAGCTACCAACCTTACAACTATATTATACCATCAGCAGCCCCGGACAACAATGTTGCGAATGATTAGGGAAATCTGTCCCCATATTTGCTGAACACCTCATAAAGACAGCGCTCAATTTCTTTTTTGCGCTGTTCTTTCTCCTTCGGGGGAAGTACCGGCGTGAGGCTTTCCAGCACAATGATCTTCCCTTGAAATGCGACAGACTTTGTTTCTCGTTCATAAGTGACAGCTTGCGTCATTGAAAACCTCCTTTGCGAAAGTGCGTGTATATGCCAGCCTTTCCCACTTGTCCCGTGGGGAAATGTCAAAAGACGGCACCCAGCAGGTGCCGCCCTTTGAGCTTTCTCCACTTCGGGTCAATGTGGCCCGAGGTCAGTAAGGACTGGAAAGGTACTTTTCTTTGGCGTCCTCCACGCTGTTGAGGTCGAATACTTCATAAAGCTGCCCCACAACACGCCGTATATCCTTCTTTGAAAATCCGCAGTCCTCCATTGCCATAATGACATAACCACGGCAGGCGTCATTGCTCCATTCGTCCGGTTCCAAGCCGGGGATCATTCCAAACGCATTTCCCATAAAGTGCTCCTTTTTTGAAAAGATGGGGAGCCACGCCGGATCGGTTGGCCTATCATCAGACAGCATTGCCGGGGGCTCCCCATAGGTTTTCACTTCATTTCAGACACACCGGACGGACATAGGCTTCATGCCCCATAGTATTTCAACTCTCCCCATTCTGATGGCAAGGCGTTCTCATTGCCTGCGACGGCTCACGGCTTGCAAGGCCGCTTCAACGCTCGGACTGTGACTAAACGCAAGTATCCGGGTTCTGCGCCTGTTCCGGTGGAGCCAGCCTTGCCCCACCTATGGCATGGACCTGTTCGCTCGCTCAGTTTTACAAAGACTGTATTCTCTGAAATCCGAGGTCATGGCGGGTCTGTCACACAGCGCGTTCCCCTTCGTATCCGGGTGTCTTTTTATTCAATTTTCAATCTGCATGAGGCTTGTCTGAACTTCGGGTCAATGTGACCCGAAGTGCAGACCGTCGAGAAACCCCAGTTTTGCGTCAGGCGGAACTGGGGTTTTGAGCAT
>CAUWNA010000011.1:0-7768 GCA_963560135.1 uncultured Oscillospiraceae bacterium
CCGGGATGAAATGCCCGGTGGATGGCTCCCAGCAGGAACAGCCGCAGGGCTTCATCGGTGTACGGGTCGCTGTCGGCTCCTAAAAAGTGGTGCAGGCAGGTACGGATACGCTCGGTTCCGTCCCATGAAAGGCCGTTTAGGTAGTCCCGGATGGGGTGATAGCCGTTTTCATTGGCAACGATCCCGATGGCAGCGGCAATCTTCTTTTCGCTGGTCAGCCCATAGGTTTCTTCCAGATACAGGAGCAGATAGTTCATATCCGTGTCCGTGATAGCGGTGCCGGTACGGTTGTAGCCGATGGGCTTAATGATGTCGGTGCGCTCGGTCAAGAGATTTTTGGCGATTGCCCCGGAAAGTAGCGGGTCATTCTGAAAGACGGTCAGGCAGTTTCGGATACTGTTGCGGACGCCGCCTTTCTCGGTGCTTTCCAGCATGGCTTTGACTTCCTCAACGCTCCGGGGCGGCGGTGATTCTTGCATGGTCTGTTCTGCGGCCTGCCGTATCTCCGGCGGCAAGCTCTGCCATTCGTCTTTCAAGATTGCTCACTTCCTTTCCACAGTCGATGATAAGGGCTGCCCGTTCCTCCATGTCCGGGGAGAGCAGCACATCCAGCAGATAGTCCACATAGTCCTGCTTTTGCAGGGCTTCCACAAAGAGCGGGTGGAAATCCTCGTCTGGCGTCTTGGGGGCATAATCCCGTTTCCAGCGGCACAGCAGGTTTCGGTAATCACACAGCACCCGGAAGCAGTAACGCTCCATACGGCGGAACCGCTGTTCAGGGGTTTCCTGCCGGGGGTTCCTCTGGCTCCTGTGGGGCGGCTCCCTGTTCTCATAGGGGACAGAAAACGCCTGTGCCAGTATGAGGGCGGCTTCCTTGGGGCTGACAGCTTCCAGACGGGAAACAAAGTCGATCACATCCCCGTCTGCCTGACAGCCGAAACAGTGAAAGCGCCGGTCAACCTTCATGCTTGGGTTTTTGTCGGCATGGAAGGGACAGACGCACATCCCGTTTCGTCCCACCCGGATTCCGAAATGCTCGGCAGCCTGCCGGGTGGTAACAGACTGCTTGACAGCTTCAAATACATTCAACTAAATCCTCCTGAAAATAAGAAAAGCGTCTGTCATTCTCGAAAAGAAAATGGCAAGCGCCTGTTAAAGTTCCATATCCTGTTTTTTCTCTGTGCGGGGCTGCTGGCGTTTCTCGCCCTGTTCCTCCCGGATACGCTGCGCCCTGCCTTTGACTGTCTGCTGGATGGACGGTTTCTTGCCCGGTTCGGCTGTCTGGCGGTACTGCTCGGACGGAAGCACCTGATTGAGCCAGTGGCGCACATCCCGGAGAATCTTCACATCCTCCTGCACCGCTGACAGGCATTCTCTGTACTCGGCCACCTCTCCGGCAAGCTGTGTCCGTTCCTCGTTCAATTTCTTGGTGCTGTACTTGGTTCCCTCCAAATGCACCTTGAAATAGCGGACAGCGGCATTGTATGCGTCCAGCTCGCCCCGATGGGCGGCGGCAAACTGTTCCTTTGGCTTCTTAAACCGGATGGCGGCATATTCTGTATGAACTGCCTTGTGGGCTTCAAAGTTGGCGATATGGGAAAGCATGGTGTCGATCTCTTTCATGCGCTTTTCCTTCGGCTTCATCTCTGCCCGGATAGAAACGGCCTGCCCGCTGACGGTATCCAGATAGGTGTCCAAACTCTCCACGGTGGACAGCTCTTTTTCCCGCAGATAGCGGATAGCGTCCATGACCTTGTTGAAGTCGTTCACAGTGCCTTTGAGCTGGCCTTTGCTCGTCCAGCTGATGCGCTCCTCCCGGCGCAAATCCAGATATTTGCCCAGCAGCTCCGGCAGGGTGGGTTCCTTCGCTTCCTGCAAGGCTTCCAGCAGGGCGGCCTTTTTCTCCTTCAGGTCTGCAATCCAGCCTTTCAGGTGGCGCACCATCTGACGGATAGACTGCATGAGCCGGTTGGCGGCGGTAATGTCCCGGTTCAGGTTGCCGATATTGGTCTGTATTCCTCGTTTCTCCATCTGGCTGACCGCTGGCCCCATGTGGACGGTGGGGATTTTATCAAGCCCCTGCCGCTCATAGGAACGAAGGTCAAGGCGTTCCGGGCGGTCATTGGCTTCCAGATAGCGATTGGCGATAGCCGCCCAGCCCTGCCGCCATATCTCGGCGTACTTCTGGTCGTTCCAGTCTACGGTGTCCTCCTTGTGGCTTTTCCAGTTCCCGGATGGGAGCCGGATACGCTCGTCATTCTCGTCAAGGTCATAAACCTTCCGGCTCTTGGGAAGCCATTTTCCGGTTTCGTCCATTGCCCGCATGGTCAGCAGAATGTGGGCGTGGGGATTCCCGTCCCCCTTGTCGTGAATGGCAAAATCGGCAATCATGCCTTTGGAAACAAAAAACTCCCGGCAATAGTCCCGGATCAGGTCGGCGTGCTGTGACCGGGGGATTTCCCTCGGTATGGCAAGCACGATTCTCCGGGCAAGCTGGGAGTTCCATTGCTTTTCTTGTGTCTCGGCGGCGTTCCACAAGGTGTTGCGGTCTGCGTACTCCGGCGGGGCGTGGGGCGGCAGCATGATTTCTGTGTGGACGATCCCTCGTTTCTCGGAATAGTATTTCTGCTTCTGGTCGTACTCGGAAAACAGCCGTTCGCCGCTTTGGTAAGCTGCGGCGGCCACGGCTGACTGGCGGTTGCTGCGCTGGACGATTTTTATATCATGGTGGGGACAGGGCATAGCGGCTTCCTCCTTCCTGTGGTTGATTGGATGGGGTGGTGGTTTACCACCTCATTTGGGACAAAAGAAAAGCAGGAAACCGTTTCTGATTTCCTGCTTAGGTGTCCGCTGGTGGGCGGATGATATTCAGTTCTGAAAGTTCGGGTCAGGTTGGCCCGATGATGGAAAGATTGGCAAACTTGAAGTTGTTTATCCAAAATGAAATGGAATAACCATATCAAGTAAAACTGCAAGGACTATACTAATCGTTCCCATTAGCGCAGAACTCCTCAATGTGTCTCTCCTCAAAACAATAAGTCCAATAATAAAGACTATCACTTCCAAAACAGATTTTGCATTAAAATACCAGCATCCATATACAAAGCACATATTGAACAATACTGCCAAAATCAGCGCTGATAGTATAAATGCCAGTTTGCTTTTCCCCTTTGCATACCAACAGACAAAAGCCAATAATGGAGAAACAGCTGTAAATCCAAACCAAATCATCGCATAACTTCTTGGGAAAAATCCTGCAATATAGTTTGAATACAAATAGTAGCTTGCAACCATACCAACAAAGAATACAAAAACATTGATGCTTGCTCTTATTGCAGAATTGCTATAAATAGAAATACACAGTGCAATCAATATCCAGATTGCAAAACGCCCAAGAAAATTACCAATATCTAAGACTCCATTTATTGCCATAAGCACACCTGGAAGTTCAGTTTGACGAAAATCCAGATATTTTGAGAAAGTTCCCAAAGCTATTCCGAGAAACAATATCGCTATGGTATTTATAAGTTTTCTATTATTGGATATTGGATTTTCTGCATTCCTTATATCATTCAAAAAATTTATCATAATTACCCTCACAAATTCCAATTTCTCGTTGACTTCATTATACCTCATTCATCCAGAAAAATATAGCTGGCTTCTGTAAAACTTGCTGGACGGGAACAGCTTGCAACGCAAGGTGTTCCCGGGCGGCAAGTCCGCAAAGGGGTAGCTGGCGCAGCCAGCGCAGGGGAAGCTTAGCGTCCCCTGTGATGATTGGCAGGAGCCGGAACGCTGCAGGCAATTATCCGCTTTCCGCAGGAAGCCCCCGGCAGGGCGCAACGCACCGGCTCGACCGGTGTATAATTGCGCCCTTACTCCGTAAGGGGTTCCCCGGCTACCCGACCTTTCACGCTTTCCGCAACAGCTTCCTTCATACCAGTTTGGGAAAATGCCTGTTTCAGAATGTCCATCACATCATCGTCTGTCAGCACTTCCGGCCTTATCAGGAAACTTTCCAACATAGCCCCTCTGGTGCAGAGCCGGTGCGTCCGTTCCTTCCGGGTAAGCTGCTTCATCTGGTGTTCCAATATCTTTTGTTCGTGCTGCGCCCGCCGCAGTCTGGCTTCGCCTTTGGCAAGCTCCCGGTTGAGCTTTTCCAGCTTTTCATTCATCACGGCAGCCCTCCTTCTTGGGGAGCAGCGTGTAAATACGGTTCGGTTCTCCCACACCCCGGCGCACCCGCAGGATCAGTCCGGCATCCTCCAATTCTTTCAAGGAACGCTTGACGGTCACGGAACTGCGGGACAAGGCCGCTGCCAGCTTCACAATGGGGAAACGGACAAACAGTATCCCGTTGGTATCCTCCGCACCTCCCGCAAGGGTGGCGTCCAGCAGGCGGGCATACATGACCTTTGCGGTACTGCTGACCGGCAGCCTCAGCATGGCGGTGGGAAGTGGCATACAGGGCGGCAGAACGGTGTCTGCGGTCATAAATTCAAAATCCATTTAGTCGGTTTTCTCCTTTCGCTTGGCTCGTTTGGACAGGTAACGGGGGCAGTCAATCACGACAGCCCGGAAGCTCTGTTTGCACTCATGCTGACACTTCCGGCACAGGTCGTTGTAGGTCACACGCCCCCGGTCATTGAGGAAGAAGGACAGCTCCAACTTCCGTTTCTTGCTCATTCTCGGCATGGTGCCTCCTATCATAGAAAATCCGCCCATTTCAGCCGTAACGGTGGAGATGGGCGGATAGCGGTTTTTGGTGTCATATTTCGGGGCGATTTTCAAGAAAAATACGGCCATAGAGCCGCTTGGAAAAGCCCCATAGTATCACGGACGGGGCAGACTACACCCTGCCGATTTGTCGTGTTTGGGTAGCGTTTTGGTGTCAGTTCTGCCGGGTTTCCCTGATGTCGTTCCTGCCCCTGAATCTCACAGCAGCGTTTCGTTCCCGTTGGTACGCTCGCTGCGGTCAAGGTTCCTCCAACTCCTTGCCGCAGGTCGTTGCGCTACATCGCCGGGGAGCATATCCCATCAGGCCGGTCATTCGATTGGAATAATCCATCGATGAACTGACTTAATCATAGCTCATTTTTGAACCCTTTCCCGTATGTCCAGAAAGTAGGAATACCGCCCCAAAATCGAAAATTTCCACGATTTCGGAACGGTATGGTATAATGGTTATATATGCTCGAAAACCACATGGAAAGGGAGTGACAAACCGATGAAAGACCATGTTTCCTTGCAGGAACGGTTGAAAGATTTACGGGTGGAAAAGGGGCTGAAGCTGGAAGAACTGGCGGAAAAGACCGGCATTTCAAAATCTGCTTTAGCCAGCTATGAAAATGAAGAAAACCGAAATAAGGAAATCAATCACGGCAACCTTATCACACTGGCAGACTTTTATGAGGTGTCCATTGACTATCTGTTCTGCCGGACAGAAAACCGGGAGCAGATCAACACCCCGCTGTCTGAACTGCATTTGACCGATGAAGCTGTGGCGCTTCTGAAAAGCGGACGAATCAATACCCGGCTGCTGTGCGAGATGATGTCCCACGAAAAATTTGCGGAGCTGATGGCTGACGCAGAAATCTATGTGGACGGAATGGCTACCATGCGGTTCCATGACATCAACAGTGCGCTGGCTGCTGTCCGGGCAATGATACTGGAAGAACATCCCGAAGCTGCCGCAGACCGTTCCCTGAAAATTCTGGAAGCCGGTCAGATAGCGGAAGAAGATTTTTTCTGCCATGTGACACACAAAACATGGGACGCTATTCTTCACGATATACGCAAAGCCCATGAAAACGACATGGAGAGTGCGCCGGATACTACGCCCGCCGATGAACTGATAAAGGAAGTCCGAAAGGCCATGCAATCCCCCGGTGATAGGATACAGGAATTTCTGGAAATCTTCTGCAAGGCATTCCAGCTAAAATACAAGCGGCTCACAGACGAGGAAAGAACAACCCTGAAAAGGCTGTTCAAAAGATCGCCGCTGATTAAAAATTCCGGGATCAACTTCCGACGCAGGCCGTGGAAGTAGGAAACAGCCGTTGCGGGATTGGCTCCTGCAACGGCAGCTTTGAATCATATATGAATTTGGAAATCCCGAAACTCAAACAATCCATTTCCCTGTTTGAGTTTTCCAGCTCTCGATAATTTTGCAAATCCGGCTTCAATGTCAGCTATCAAAGAAACAGGAATATCCAACTGGTGGTGTCCGGGCAGAACTTTTTTTATTTTGTATTTCTGTATCCGCCTTATGGATTGATAGAATAACTGCGGGTCGGTAGTTGGGTAAAATGCATCAAGGCTTCCCTTGTATATCAAATCCCCGGAATACAAATAGTTTCGTTTTGGTTCGTAAAAACAACAATGTCCCGGAGAATGTCCCGGCGTGTGAATAACCTGAATTTCTCGCTCGCCTAAATTTAAAAAATCGCCATCATGTAAGATTCTTTGTGGCATACCTTGAAAAATCTGATAAGCGTTAATATCAAAATCTTTTGGGAAATCACAAGGAAGCCTTGTCAAATTATTCTTCACAACTTGCAACGGTATCGGAAACCTGACTGATAACCAGTCCTTTTCCTCTTCATGTACGGCGATATTATCAAAATACTTATGCCCGCCAATGTGATCCCAATGAACATGAGTAGTAACTGCCATAACAGGCAGCTCTGTTAGACTGTCCACAATTTTTCTGATGTTGGAAACGCCTAAGCCTGTATCAATGAGAATAGCGCATTTTTCTCCACATAATAGATAGCAATGTGTTTCTTCCCAGTGTTTGTATTCGCTAATAGAGAATGTATCACGGTCTATTTGCTCAATGGTAAACCAATTATCCATTCTGCATAATTACCTCCAACAACTAAATTTCCCGGCTAAAACCACTTTGCGTTTTCATCTCTGAAATGTGGTATAGTGCCATCTTTATAAGGGTCATATCGATTTTCATTGCAACCAAATTCTTTTAAGAGGGCAATCTTGTCATCTGGTGTCCATTCAATCAGTGATATTCCATCAAACGCTTCTACATTACCGTCGTCCATTTTATTCTTAAAATACCATTCAACGATAGTCTGATTGTCTTTATGGAAAAACTGTTTGATGTCCCATTGTAAGACGGTTCCCCGGGTATTCCATTCCTCAAACCAAAGTATTATCTTCTTTATTCCGTGATATTCCGGCCCCCAGCTTTCAATATAGATGGCATTATTTGAAAAAATATCGGATATACCTAAATCTTTCTTTGTAAGCCACATATCAAACCAAAGTCTGATAATTCTTTCTCTATTGTCCATTTCGCAGAACCTTCCTTGTTAATTTGATATTTCAGCTTCTTCGTCATGCTCTAATTCAATCACATTCAAAATTCCACAGTTCAATGCTTTGCAGATACGCAGTAGTGTTTCCATACTGATATGCTTTCCCTTGCCCATGTTGGCAATCATATTGGTGGTCAGACCGGCGGACAGCCGCAAGTCCTCTTTCCTCATGCCACGCTCTTTCAAAGTGTCCCATAGCGGTTGATAGCTGATGTGCATAGGCTCCCGCCTCTCTTTCCATCGTCAAATGTTCTGTACCCATTATAGCAGAAATCTTGCGTTTCCACAATATTTCTTGACCGCACCGCCGGTTCCGTCTGGATTGTGCTTTTCCTTTCTTCACTTTTATTACATTTAATTAGCCATAAGCTGCTTAATGCCCTGGCTTTTAGTTCATGTGAGATAAAGAAGTAAAAGAAGTGTAAAAAATT
>CAUWNA010000012.1:0-7694 GCA_963560135.1 uncultured Oscillospiraceae bacterium
CGGATAGACAGACGGGACTTTGCCAGCTCATAAGAAACACCGCCTTGAACATTGGATTTTTCCAGTCTGCAAAGGTCAGGGTACTTCTTAGCAAAAGCAGCCAACCTCTTTTTCAATCCGGCGTTGTGGGTGTAGATATTTGCCTTGTCCTCGCCCTCATTAAAGAGAACGATTGTTTCTTTCTCAATCTTCGTCAGTCTCGCCATAGCAGCCCTCCCTATGGTTTTTCAACACACGCAGCTTGCAGTAAAAGCAGCGATACCACCTTTCAACACCCTCAGCACTCAGCTTGACGGAAAGCATATAAAACAGCTTCTTCGCCACTGGATCGGGTGCAAGGGCAGCCACCATACGCAAACGCTCGACAGTTGCTTTCAGGTTCGGACAGCCAAAGGCATAAAGGGCTTCCATTTCATTCCAGTTCATCTTCATTGTGTTTTCCTCCTTAAAATTTGATAAATGAAAAGCGACAGACACTTCATAAGGAAATACCTGTCGCTTCGTTTACGATATAAATTTGTTGGTTTTGGACTTGATAAAATCAGCAGTAAATCATTTCCTGTCTGATGATTTCTTCGGCTCGGTTACGGATAGAGTTCATGGACTGTACCCACAACATCTGATTGTCTGCTTTCATGGTTTCTGTCACGCCCTCGGCTTGTTTCATCTGCTCAATGATAAGGCTGCACCTTTTCGCTGCCTGTTCGTTCAGGTCAGCAAGGTAAGTATGCAGTTCGCCGGATAAACAGAGGGCAGAGAACCTTGCAGGGCGGTACTGCTCTAAATATGTCCTGTGCAGTCTGCCCCACATACCGATAGGGCGGTGTTCCTCCGGCAGCTTCAAGTCCGGCACATAGTAATCGCCCACAAGAACATAGTCCAGACCGTTGCTTTCGTCATGGATTCGTGGTTTCAATTCTGTCATGCTATTTTTTCTCCTTTCACTTTTTGCCGATTTGATTTGCTTGTGGCGTTCTGTTCAGCACACAGCTTGCTATCAGAACTTTTTTCTTCTGCTATACGCTCATGCTCCGCAAATTTTTTTGATTTCTCACGAATCTTTTTCATATACTTACGATTGGATTCTCGTTTTCTGCGAAGTCGATCTGCTTCTTTTTCAGCAGCAATCCTTTCTTCCTCTGTTGGTTCATGCTGCTCCACAGGTACTTGAAATTGCCCGACATAGTTAAGATATATCTCCACCTCTGTGGTGCGGTCTGCACCTTTTCCTTGTGGCTCGTGAACCAGAATTTTGTCGATAAATTCATTTATCATGGCAGGAGTAAGTTCTGTAATGTTCTCATACTTTTTGACCAGCTTTAGAAAACGCTCCACATTATTTTGACCGCCTATAATCCGTTGCATATCAGCGGTGTCAGTCTCAATAATCTTGTTTAGCTCGTTCTGCTCATTTTCATAATCAGTAAGCATACTCTGAAAAAGTCTGTCCGGCAATCTTCCAATCACATTATCTTCATAGATTTTCCTGATAAGCATATCCAGTTCGTGAACTCGCTTCTGATTTCTTTCAATGCGGTTTTTTACAGTTTCAGAAACAGCAATATCTTTCATCGCCGATTCTTCTTGCAGAGAATAGACAAACTCCTGCTCATTCAAAGAAACATAATGGCAAGTCTCTTGTATGGTTTTCAGAATGATGCTTTTAAGTGCTTTTGTTGAAATATGGTGGCAAGTACAATGCCGGTCATACTTCTGATAAGCAAGATTATAAGTGGAACATTCATAACAATCTGCCGGATTTGAATGGCTTATCCGCTTTTCGCCTTTGGTAGTATAGTATATTCTTTCACGCCCTTTTCGTTGCCTGTGATTATACATCGGCGCACCACAGTCAGCACAGTAAATCTTTCCGGTCAGAACATTAGGCTCGCCCATAGGATCGGCTTTTCTTACATTCTGTCTTAACTTTTGAGCAAGCATCCATGTTTCTTCATCGACAATAGGCTCTTGTGTATCATCAAAAACCACCCAATCTTCCTTATCTGCCCTTTTCGTCTTTTTGTCCTTATAGGAATTTTTGAATGTCCTGAAGTTGACAGTCTTTCCAATATACTCTGGTCGGGCAATCAGAGTAGTAACCTGATTTCCTCGCCACATATACGGATTTTCTTTGTCATAGTTGCTTGCATGATTTCCAAGTCCCTTTTTCCCAAGATAATAAGACGGTCTTTCTATTTTTTCTTCTGAAAGTTCTCTTGCTATCTGATAAGGTCCTTTTCCCTCAATAGTCATGCGATAAATTCTGCGGACTACTTCAGCAGCTTCTTCATCAATAATCCAATGGTCGGGGTTTTCTGGGTCTTTCAAATAGCCGTATGGTGGGATATTACTTGTATGAGCGTTGCCGGAAGAACCTCTGGATTTCAGTACAGCTTTAATTTTCTTACTTGTATCCCTGACAAACCACTCATTGAACAGAGGTTATTCGGGAAAGGGAAAGACAAACAAGCAGAAATCCAGTATTCATGCGGGTTTGCGGCGGGATGGCTCCCCAAAAGCTGAACACAAATAAGACAAGCAGCAATACAATCGCATATCGTTTCTCAGGGAGAATGTTGATTTATGTCACATTCTCCCTTTTTTTATTCCAGAAACGAGGTGATTGCAAAGTGAACACGCAAATTATCGCCATCGCCAACCAGAAAGGCGGCGTTGGCAAGACAACAACTTGTGCCAACCTGGGGATCGGGCTGGCACAGGCCGGACGAAAGGTGCTGCTGATCGACGGAGACCCGCAAGGCAGCCTGACCATCAGCCTGGGCCACCCTCAGCCGGACAAGCTGCCCTTTACCCTGTCCGACGCGATGGGCCGCATCCTGATGGACGAGCCACTGCGACCCAGCGAGGGTATCCTGCACCACCCGGAAGGCGTTGACCTGATGCCTGCGGACATCCAGCTCTCTGGTATGGAGGTTTCTCTGGTGAACGCCATGAGCCGCGAGACCATCCTGCGGCAGTATCTGGACACGGTAAAGGGACAATATTCCCATATCCTTATTGACTGTCAGCCCTCCCTGGGTATGCTCACGGTCAATGCCCTGGCAGCCGCCAACAGGGTCATAATTCCCGTGCAGGCGGAGTATCTGCCCGCCAAGGGCCTGGAACAGCTGCTCCAGACTGTAAACAAGGTGAAGCGGCAGATCAACCCCAAGCTCCAGATAGACGGTATCCTGCTGACGATGGTGGACAATCGCACCAACTTTGCTAAGGAGATCGCCGCCCTGCTGCGGGAGACCTACGGCAGCAAAATCAAGGTGTTCAGCACCGAGATTCCCCATTCTGTCCGGGCAAAGGAAATCAGCGCCGAGGGCAAGAGCATTTTTGCCCATGACCCCGGCGGCAAGGTGGCTGAAAGCTACAAAAATCTGACGCAGGAGGTGACAAAACTTGAAAAGCAGCGCGAAAAAAGTAGAGCTGGCATCGGTAGATGACCTGTTTTCCACCGAGGAAAGCCGTGCCGACGCACAGCGGGAACGGGTGCTGGAAATCCCACTGTCTGAACTGCACCCTTTTAAGAACCATCCGTTCAAAGTCAAGGATGATGAAGCCATGATGGAGACCGCCGACAGTGTTCGGCAGTATGGTGTGCTGGTTCCGGCGATTGCAAGACCTGACCCGGAGGGCGGCTATGAATTAGTAGCCGGACACAGGCGGCACAGGGCCAGTGAACTGGCTGAGAAAGAAACCATGCCGGTCATTGTCCGGGATTTGGACGATGACGCTGCCACCATCATTATGGTGGACAGCAACTTGCAGCGTGAAAGCCTGCTCCCCAGTGAGAGAGCTTTCGCATATAAGATGAAACTGGAGGCTATGCGACATCAGGGAGAACGCATGGATTTAACTTCCGCCCAAGTTGGGCGGAAGTTGGCTGGTAAAGAATCCAGAGAAATTTTGGCAGAACAGGTCGGCCAAAGCCGTAACCAGATTTCCCGCTATATCCGCCTAACCGAACTGATTCCCGAACTGCTGGATATGGTGGATGAACGAAAAATCGCTCTCAATCCGGCCTATGAGCTATCGTTCCTGAAAAAAGAGGAACAGACCCAGCTTTTGGACGCGATGGACAGCGAACAGGCTACCCCTTCTCTTTCTCAAGCCCAGCGGCTCAAGAAATTCAGCCAGGAGGGGCATTTGTCCATTGATGTGATGCGGGCCATTATGGGAGAGGAAAAGAAAAGCGATCTGGACCGAGTGACATTTACCTCGGACACTCTGCGGAAGTATTTTCCCAAGAGCTACACGCCCCAGCGGATGCAGGAAACCATTATCAAGCTGCTGGAACAGTGGCAGAAAAAACGCCAACAGCAACATGAACGCTGAGAAAGGAGCAGCCTATGAGAGATATTTCAGCCCGTGAGCTGAAAGGACATAACATTCTTGCCGTGGAGCGTTTTCAGGACAACACCCGCCGGATGATTGAATTTTCTGTCCTGCGTTCCTGTGCCTATGGCAGTCCCGGTGATGAAATGCGGCTGTTTTTGACGGAGGACGGCTATCAGACCGCCCTCCTGAGCCAGCAGCATCGGGAAATCAAAATCAAGCGGTATGCCCGTGTGATTGAGGGACATATCCTCGATTTTAAGCCGGACAAGCGCCGCCGCCACTCATAAACAAATCATTACTGCGAAAGGAAAGGATTGAAATGTGTACTGTAAAGGAAATCCGGGAAGCAATCCGGGAGGATTGCCATTCCCAGCATGATATGGAATCTATGGAGATTGACCGTGTTCTGCAAACTCTGCCATTCTCTCAGGGAGATGACCTGTTGGACAAACCGCCCAGTCCCAAGCGCCCCTACCGGCGCAGAAAAAGTGAACAAAACAGCTGACTGCCACAATTCTTTTTACAGGATTGTGGCTTTTTTCATACCCTGAGAAATTTGGAAGGAGTGAGGTCAATGGCCGTATTTCGCATTGAACGAACCAGAGATTATACCGTAATGAGCAATCACCATTTACGCAACGGAAAGCTGTCCCTGAAAGCCAAGGGGCTGCTTTCCATGATGCTGTCCTTACCGGAGGACTGGAACTATACCACCAGAGGGCTTGCCGCCATCTGCAAAGAGGGCGTGGACGCTATCGGCGGTGCGCTGCGGGAGCTGGAAGCTGCCGGGTACATTGTCCGTCATCAACTGCGGGACAAACAGGGTCGGATCAGTGATACCGAGTATGTTATCTACGAGCAACCACAGCCGAAGAACCCGGATACGCCCCAGCCGGATACGGCTTCACCAGATACGGGAAACCCGGATATGGAGAAACCGGATACGGAAAAGCCCGCAGAATTAAATATAGAGAAATCAAATACTCAAAAATCAATTACTCATGGATCAAGTACCGATTCCATTCCCTTCCGGGAAACAGCGGCGGCAAGACCGCCGGAACGGAAAGGAAGGGATGCGATGTCTGTCTCCGAGATAGAAAATTATCGGGAATTGATTTTAGAGAACATCGAGTATGACTACCTGTGCAGGGAGTTTGCCACCTATCGGGAGGATTTGGACGAGATTGTGGAACTGATGGTGGAGACTGTCTGCGCCAAGCGGAAAACCACCCGGATCGCTGGCAGCGACTTCCCCCATGAGGTGGTGCGCTCCCGGTTTTTGAAGCTGGACAGCGAACATATCCGGTTTGTCATGGACAGCTTACAGAAAAACACCACCGAGGTCCGCAACATGAAGCAGTACCTGCTGACGGTGCTGTTTAACGCACCCACCACCATCAGCAACCACTACACTTCACAGGTCAATCACGATATGAATGCAGGCGGCTGGTAAGGCCGTCTTTTTTCATCCCACAACAACGACTTTTACAGGAGGTTACGCTATGAACCAAATGGAAATTTTCAAAAACCCGGAGTTTGGCAGTATCCGCACTTTTGAGCTGGACGGCAAAGTGCTGTTTTGCGGAAAGGATATTGCGAAAGCACTTGGATACCAACGTACCGCTGATGCCATCACAGCCCACTGCAAAGGGGTCTGCGTTTTACCGACCCCTTCTAACGGCGGTATTCAGCGAATGAAATTTATCCCCGAAGGCGATGTGTACCGCCTGATCGTTCACAGCAAGCTGCCCTCTGCGGAACGATTTGAACGCTGGGTGTTTGATGAAGTGCTGCCCTCTATCCGAAAGCACGGGGCTTACATCACCAGAGAAAAGCTGTGGGAAGTTGCCACTTCCCCGGAAGCCATGATGAAGCTCTGCTCCGACCTGCTGGCAGAGCGCGAGAAAAATGCGGCACTTCGTGAGGAAAACGCCATGCTGGAGGGCAAGGCAGCCTTTTATGACCTGTTTATCGACCTCAAGCACAGCACCAATCTCCGTACCACCGCCAAAGAACTGGTGGTGCCGGAGCGCCGGTTTGTCCGCTTCCTGCTGGAACAGCGGTTTGTGTACCGCGCCCCGTCCGGGAATGTACTGCCTTATGCAAAATCTGCCAACGACGGCCTATTCACCGTTAAGGACTACTGCAACCACGGGCATACCGGCTCCTATACGCTGGTAACGCCCCAGGGCAAGCTGCATTTTGCCCAGCTGCGGGACAGCATCCTGCTGATGATATGATGACCCGGTATCTTCTGCGGCGGCTGGTGGTCCCGCCTTAGTTTTTGAACCATCCCTGCAAAATTCGTGGAAAGGAGGCGTTACCCCATGCAGGAAGAAGTAGAAAACAGGACTTTGACGCTGGTAGTCAACGGCACAAAGTTCACCGGGCGGCTGTTTAAGGCCGCCATTTGTAAATACCTTGCCCATCGCAAGGAAAAGAAGCTGAATAAGCAGAGAAGCCGGGACGCGCCTGTGAAGCCCCAGGGTAAGCAGACGGTCAAGCAGCTCATTGGTCAGAACCAGGGCGTTTCCAATATCGAAATAACCGATCCCTCCATCAAGGAGTTTGAGAAAATCGCCCGGAAATACGGTGTGGATTATGCGGTGAAGAAAGACCGCAGCAGCTCCCCGCCCAAGTACCTGATCTTTTTCAAGGGGCGGGACGCGGATGCCCTGACCGCTGCTTTTACCGAGTACACCGGGAAAAAGGTCAGGAAGGCAGAGAAATCCGAGCGTCCGTCTGTGTTGGCAAAGTTGAGCCAGTTCAAAGAGCTGGTGAAAAATGCTGTGGTGGATCGCACCAAGCGAAAGGAGCTGGAACGATGAAAAAGCAGCTTGACATCAAAAAGCTCCTGATTTTGAACCTGCCGTATCTCCTGATGGGCTTGTTTGCCACCAACTTCGGGGAGGCATGGCGCATGGCACAGGGCACGGACGCTTCAGCAAAAATGCTCTCCTTCTTCTCCACGCTGCCGGTGGCGCTGGCAAGCTGGTGGCCCAGCCTGCACCCGCTGGATTTACTGGTGGGCCTGTGCTGTGGCGCTGGTCTGCGGCTGGCGGTGTATCTGAAAAGCAAAAATGCAAAGAAATACCGCCACGGCATGGAGTATGGTTCTGCCCGATGGGGAACCCACGAGGACATTGCCCCTTATGTGGACCCGGTATTCCAGAACAACGTGATTCTGACAAAAACCGAGAGCCTGACCATGAACAGCCGCCCGAAAGATCCCAAGACCGCCAGAAACAAAAATGTGCTGGTGATTGGCGGCTCCGGTTCCGGTAAGACCCGATTCTGGCTAAAGCCGAACCTGATGCAGATGCACAGTTCCTATGTGGTGACAGACC
>CAUWNA010000013.1:0-6985 GCA_963560135.1 uncultured Oscillospiraceae bacterium
CGATGTTCAGATCCTTCAGTATATTGGCAGAAACCAAAACCTCATTTGCTTTTTGAGGGGCAGAGCCTGTGCGTGGTGTCAGCATCCGAATTTCCAACTGAGTCTGGTCGGCATAATCGACCTCTGCAACACGCCGGTTTGTGTTGGTCATAATTTCGACTGGTATCCAGCAGCCCACCTTTTCAAACATGGCGTTTTCTTTTAACTGCTGGAACTGATCCTCGGAAAGTCCCTGTACCAGAGCATCCGCAGATGATCCCATCATTTTTGCCATGCTGTATTCCAGCGTCCCACTGGCACCCATGCCAATGGTCAGGACTGCCGTAAAGAGAAAAGTTGTCAGGGCAATCGCAATGGCTGCAATCACATTCCGCATTTTGTTACTGCGAAAACTGCGGTTTGCCAGCTTTTTGATGACAGCCTTGTTGTTATTGCCAAATAGAATGTCATTCATAGTTCCGCCCCCTTTACTGCACGATCTTACCATCCTCGATCCGAATAATGCGGTCGGCAAGCTGGGCGATCTCATTATTATGGGTAATCATTACGAGGGTCTGGTGGAATTTTGTGCTGGTAACTTTCAGCAGGCTCAGCACATCGCTGCTGGTCATACTGTCCAGATTGCCTGTTGGCTCGTCCGCCAGAACGATAGCAGGCTTCGATACCAGAGCGCGGGCGATGGCTACACGCTGCTGCTGGCCGCCGGAGAGATTGCTGGGCATATTGTTCAGTTTATCCTCCAGCCCCAGCATCCGCACCACTTCTTTCATAAACTTCTTGTCCACCTTGTTTCCATCCAGCTCCACAGGCAGCACAATGTTTTCAAAGACATTCAGCACCGGCACCAGATTGTAGTTCTGGAAGATGAAGCCGATCTTTCGTCTGCGGAAGATAGTAAGCTGCTCGTCTTTCAATGTAGAGAGGTCGCGCCCATCCACAATGACCTTGCCGGAGGTAGGCACATCCAGTCCGCCGATCATGTTTAGCAGAGTGGATTTTCCGCTACCGGAGGTTCCAACAATCGCTACAAATTCCCCCTGCTCAACAGAGAGGTTCACACCATCCAGGGCCTTTGTGATATTCGGCTTTGTGCCGTAATATTTTTTCAGTTCAGTCGTTTGCAAAATGCTCATAGAGAACACCATCCTTTCTTTCAGTTAGCCCCATTGTAACGAACAAACCTCACAGAAATGTCACGAGCCACAAAAAATTTCCGCTAAATTCGGCTCCAAATGTCACAAGTTCGTGACATTTGAAAAACCGGGAGAAAAATCCCCCGGTTTTCCGCGTCCCACAGCCGCATACGACGGCGCAGGAAGTATTCACTTGATATGGCTGCCCCTGTTATTCATTTACCCGAAGCCGCTCTACAACACTTCGATTGTTAAAGAGCCGGAGTGCGACAACTGGAACGATAAATGCCAATGCCAAAAACAGAATCAGCATAATCAGCGCAGGCAACAAGGTTATCTGGAATGTCATCATCATACTGGTAGGACCGTTTTCTACAAAAGCCCTTAGCAATGTCATGCCAAGTGCCGCCGCAGCTAGTGTACCGACAATCCCTGCCAGTAGCACATAGGAGAAGCTTTCAGAAATCATCATTTTTCGGAGCTGCCGGTTCGTCATACCAATGCTTTGCATGGTGGCAAACTCATGACGGCGGGTAACGATATTGGTCATAACCAGATTGATGAAGTTGATCAGGCCCACCAAAGCAAATACAGCACCTATCATTCCGCCAACCAGCAGGACAACATTTTTAATGCCTAAAACATCAGCTTTCAGCGTTGTAATAGAATTATAGGAAACATCGGTGTCCCGCATCAGATAGTTCTCCATATCCTGCTGATACTGTTCCTCTACATCAAAGAGGAAACCATACAAGGTAGGAGTTTCATAAATTTCTTTGAACTTATTTTCTGACATATAGATCTTTGGTCCACCAACATCTGTTGCAATATTATCGCCACCGCCAGTCAAGGTCATTTCATTGCTCGTAACAGCAGCCTTTGCAATCACTGTAAACGCCTCGGTTGGAACTCCATTTTCATAAAATTGAATAGTGTCTCCAACCGACAGTCCAAAATAATAGACATTATCCGCACCACCGCTTAAGTTTCCCTTATCGTTATAGTGGCTTACTAAAATTACATTGTTGCCATTCCAGAGTTTTTCTTTCAGGACAGACACATCGCGTTCGCCCTCAATAATGTCCATCTTGTTCAGGAGATTTTCAGAGAAGCCATACACATTTCCAAGCGGAAGGTTATCCGCAGTCAACGCAGCATAATCCCCTCCATACTCAATCCAGCCGAGATTTAATGAATCAGGAAGTACATAGGCATATTTATCCCTATTATCAATCGAGAAAGAAGACCCCCAATCACAGGCAATATGATCATCCTCAAAAGTGTTACGGTATAGGCGGACTTCGTTCATTACACCTGGCTGCTGTTCAATTTCCTCTACCGATTTTTCTGAAACAGTACAGCTGTGTCCAAATTCATCTCCCCATGCGGCTTGAATGTCCGGGTTGTAAACCGCAAAGTCACTTTTGGTATGGGTTTTGATATAAACATCTTCATCAAAGCTGCCGCTGAAGATAAATACCGAGTTCAGAAGGACGATGCTCAAAGTCAGGGAAATCACAATAAAGACTGTCCGACGCTTATTGCGTTGCAGGTTGGCTTTCGCCATGCGAGGAATAACTGCTCCGGTATTTGTCTTTTTTCGCTTTATGGAAATAGTGTCTTGCTCTACATAGCGGATAGCCTCGATAGGTGACACACGGGAGGCTTTCTTCACCGACTTTCTGGTACTGATATAAACCGTAAGTCCTGAGAATAGGATCGCACCTACGATAATACCCAAATATGGAAGTGTGCTGACCTCAATGTTTTTACCACTATAATCGGCAGCAAACATCTGGAGTGCCGCAGGCAGAATACTGCGTCCGAGCAGGATGCCAAAAAGCAGGCCAAATGGTGTTCCAATCAGGAACAGGTACAGCGCCTGCCGGTTGACCAAACGCTTGATCTGCTGGGAAGTAGTCCCCACCGTCCGTAGCAGGCCATACTGCCGAATATCGTTGGTAACTGCAATCTCGAATACATTGTAGATCAGCAGATACCCACAGAACATGAATAGGACGCCAAATACACCTGCTACCAGCCACATGATAGAGCCGCCGCTGTTGTTGGAGAGGATAGTGTTGGGGGCTATACGGATATAATTCTCAGCACATCTATCGTCTGGATTACCGCCAATGCTGCGGACAAACTCCGAGATGCGCTCCTTTATCATGGAGCTATCCCGCATGATCACATCAGCATCATAAATGCCACAACCCTCACGCCCTTGGGCAATTTCGTTCATCATCTCCGGATTTTCTTCCATGAAGGCTTTGGAAACAATGACTGATTCCGATTTTTCGTTTGGTGTGTCGTAAATACCGGATACAATCATATCAAAATGATACATCTGGCCGCTTTGACGATTCTTAAATTCGATAGGAATTTCTGCCCCAATTTTTTCTTCGATGTTCAAATCATTCAGAATGTTGGCAGAAACCAAAACCTCATTTGCTTTTTGGGGCGCAGAACCTGTGCGCGGCGTCTGCATCCGAAGCTCCAACTGAGGCTGATCTGCGTAATCAATTTCCGCAAATATCCGGTTGGTGTTGGTCATAATCTCAATAGGTACCCAACAGCCCACCTTTTCAAACATGGAGTTTTCTTTTAACTGCTGGAATTGTTCTTCGGAAAGACCCTGTACCAGCGCATCCGCACCAGTGCCAATCATCTTTGCCATGTTGTATTCCAGCGTTCCCTTGGCTCCCATACCAATGGTCAGGACTGCCGTAAAGAGAAAGGTTGTCAGGGCAATCGCAATGACCGCAATCACATTCCGCATTTTATTGCTGCGAAAACTGCGGTTTGCCAGCTTTTTGATGACAGCCTTGTTGTTATTGCCAAATAGAATGTCATTCATAGTCGCGACCCCCTTTACTGCACGATCTTACCATCCTCGATCCGAATGATGCGGTCGGCAAGCTGGGCAATCTCACTGTTATGGGTAATCATCACGAGGGTCTGATGGGATTTCTGGCTGGTGGTTTTCAGAAGCCCCAGCACATCGGCACTGGTCTTGCTGTCCAGATTACCGGTGGGTTCATCAGCCAAGACAATAGCGGGCTTTGACACCAACGCGCGGGCAATGGCTACACGCTGCTGCTGGCCGCCGGAGAGGTTATTGGGCATATTGTTCAGCTTATCCTCCAGCCCCAGCATCTGGACGACTTCTTTCATAAACTTCTTGTCTACCTTGTTTCCGTCCAGTTCCACAGGCAGCACGATGTTTTCGTAGACATTCAGCACCGGCACCAGATTGTAATTCTGGAAGATAAAGCCGATCTTTCTTCTGCGGAAAACGGTCAGTTCCTCGTCTTTGAGTTTGGACAGCTCCTTGCCATCCACAACCACCTGGCCGGAGGTGGGTACATCCAATCCGCCGATCATGTTCAGCAGCGTGGATTTACCGCTGCCGGAGGTTCCCACGATGGCTACAAATTCGCCCTTTTCTATGGAGAGGGTCACACCATCCAAGGCTCTGGTAATGTTCGGCTCTGCGCCATAATATTTTTTCAGTTCAGTCGTTTGCAAAATGCTCATAGAGAACACCATCCTTTCTTTTTGATAAACCCATTGTAACGACCAAACCTCACAGAAATGTCACGAGCCACAAAAAATTTCCGCTAAATTCGGCCCCAAATGTCACAAGTCTGTGACATTTCAATTTTTGGGGCGTGTCGGCGCTACTTTCGGAGCAGGAAAACAGAAAAGGTTGAGCCTTTCCCGACCTCGGACGCCACCCTGATATAACCGCCCTGCAAGGTCACAATCTCACGAGCCAGATACAGTCCGATCCCAATTCCGTCCACATCATGCACTGCATCTTCCCGATAAAACCGTTTGAAAATCGTCCCCTGGTGCTGCTCTGAAATGCCGATGCCGGTGTCAGCAATGTCGATTTTCACATACATTTCCCAGCCTTCTACCGACACGCGGATCTGCCCGCCTGCCGGTGTGTACTTCACTGCGTTATCCAGAATGTTGAACAGGGCTTCGCTTGTCCATTTTCTATCATGGCGCGCATCCAAATGCTCCGGGCATTCCACCTGCACATCTATTTTTTTCTTTTCGGCATTGAGCAAAATCCCGCCCAGGGCAGCGGCAAGGGTATCATAAACCGGCTGCTGTTTTTGCTCCAGCGAAATGACTCCCGTTTCCAGGCGGGAGGTTTTAATCATGGCCTGCATGAGGAAGTCCAGCTTATCAAGCTGGCTGGCCTGGGCTGTCAGAAATTCCTTTTGCTTCTGCGGGGGAACCTCGTTTTCAAGCAGCGTGTTGTTGATCATCTTCAAGTTGGCAATCGGGGTTTTAACTTGATGGGAGATGTCAGAGATCAGCTCTTGCAGGTCAGCCCGTTCTTTTGCGATGCTGTTTTTATTTTCCTGCATGACCTCGTACAGCCGCCCCAGCCGGTAGTTGATTTTATAGAACAGGCTTTCTTCCTCGACCGTCTGCTTCGGCTGCATATCCCCGGAGAGCATATCATCCATCTGACCACAAAAGGCATCGGAGAACCGGACCAGCTTCCGGCGGATCAGCGCCACAAAGCAGATGACGCAGAGCAGCACAAAGAGACTGAACAGGAACACACACCGGACAGCGGTTATATTCTGGGTCAGCAGATAAACAGCGGCACAGACTGCACCAACCGACAGCAGCAAAAGCGTTCCCAAAAGGACGCAGGCTTTGTTGATGGAGAGTTTTCGCATATTCATTTCAGCGCCCCTCCGATCCACATATAGCCCATGCCGTACACTGTCTTGATGTACTGGTGGCCCTCCGTTTCAATTTTGTTCCGCACCCGGCTGATGGCCGCAGTCAGGGCGTGTTCATCCACAAAGTTCCCATCGGCATCCCACAGCTTTTCAAGCAGCACCTGTCTGGTCAAAACATTCTGCGGGTTTTTGGTCATGATTTTCAACAGCCGGTATTCCAATGGAGTGAACACCAGCGGCTTACCGGACAGGGAAGCAGTCATCTCCGAGAAATTGATGGATAGTGCGCCATCCTCATAGCAATCGCCGCCAGACTGTTTCGCCAGCCGCCCCAGCACCACGGACAACTTTTTTTGAAAGACGCTCATAGGAAATGGCTTGGTCACATAGTCCTCTGCGCCCAGCTCATATCCTTTGAGCATATCACTTTCCATATCATTTGCGGTCAGGAAGATCACTGCCGTATCCGGCCGGCGCTCCTTTACCTCACGGCAGAAATCAAAGCCATTCCCATCCGGCAGGTTTACATCCAGCACAATTAGGTCATAGTCCTGCTTGGTCAGAAAATCACTGGCTGCTGATTTTGTCAGGGCAGAGTCCACAACATAGCCCGCAGCATCCAGGTTATAGCACAAGGTATTATTCAAAAGTCGGTCATCCTCGACTACTAAAATTCGCATTGTATCACACTCCTTCATTCTTAGTGTAGCATCCAAATGTCACAGAAACCTCACGAGAGGATTATTTTTTTGTATTTTTGAAACGGCGGTCTGCCGGTTTCTCTGCATCCTTGGGAATCAGCCAAATGGTAGCCATCTTCACAGCACCGGGGATACGCCCACCGGCGCATAAATAATTGATCTGCCTTGGAGTAACACCCCATTTTTCACTTGCTTCTTTCAGCGTCATATAATCCATATAGTTTCCCCCCAATATGGTTTATTATATTTCCTTTGCTCGAAGAATACAAGCTTGCAAATGGGGCGCAAGGCCCTGTGCCAGAAGCACTTTGAGACCTTACGCCCATTGCTATTCTATCCTAAAAATACTTTGCCAGTTGCTTCAGACCGCGCCGGATACTGTCACGGACACGGCTTGGGTCTACACCCTCCGCTGCGGCGATCTCACTCACGCGCA
>CAUWNA010000014.1:0-6146 GCA_963560135.1 uncultured Oscillospiraceae bacterium
GCACAAGTCCTTGGAGAGGGACTCTAAAAACTACTACTCTATAATACAAGGAGTGTGATTTTCTTGTGGGTAGTTAGGTTTATTCGCAAAGACGGTAAGCCCGATGAAGAATATTTTTACCCGACTTTTTCTGATGCAGAGTATCATAGGCGTTTATTTGAGAATGATTCTTCTGACCTTTATGAAAGAATTGAAGTTGTTGAGCTGTGAAAAAATGGAGGTTACTATGCAAGACTTAAAACCGAGAATCCACGAAAACGGCATGGACTATGTGCTGGTGGGCGATTACTATGTGCCGGATTTGAAGCTGCCGGAGGAACACCGCCCCATTGGTCACTGGGGACGGCTGCACCAGTCCTATCTGAAACAGTTTCGCCCGATGGTTTACAGTGACCTGCTTTTGTCCGGCAAGCTCCACACTGTCCTTGCCGATCTGAACGAACAGGCAACGGACAGGCTGCACCTGATTATCCGCCAGATGGCAGAAGCCGAGGGTGTGACCGAAGCCATGAAAGCTGAAAATCAGATGTTATGGGTGCAGTCCATGAACTCCATCCGCAGCCGGGCTGAGGAAATCATCAAGGCAGAGTTAATCTACTGCTGAAGGGAGGTGGTGTTATGATTTTGGAAGAGATGTACAGCGGGAGGTTTTATCCATGTGAAACGGTTGTCCCTACATCGGAAGTATACCGCAAGGCGGTCAAAGCCTGTGAGAACCTGATGGAGCAGTTGTCCCAGCGGCTCAGCAAAGAGGACTATGAGCTGGTGAAGGAACTCCGGGCGCAGACAGCAATCGCCCAATGTGAAGAAAGCGAAAGCCACTTCAAATACGGCTTTTCCGCTGGGCTGATTGTTCAGCATGAAGCCTATGAACAGGTCAATGGGGAGAAATAGCCATGTTTCTGATAAAGCTGTTGGCATTGCCGCTAATAATAGCTGTGACCCTGATTCAATGGGTGGCAATCTTTCTGACTTCCTTTTCTGCTATCCTGTTTGACCTGCTGGCAGGAATTATCTTCATGATTACACTTGCCGGGCTGATGTTTGGAGTGTGTACCGGCATGGAAGCATTGAAAATGCTGGCAGTCAGCTTTGCAATCTTCATCATCCCCCAGATAGCGGAATGGCTGATTGAAAGAATTGTAGACTTAAACTACGGACTGCGTGATTTTATTAAGTCCTGACCCGACAATTTCATATCGTTCACAAAGCGACAGGTATTCCTATGGGAACTATCTGCCGCTTTTATTTTTATCAACTTCAAGGAGGACTATTTTATGAAAATGAGCATTGGCGAAAAGAAAATCCTGTTTGTCTTTGGCTGCCCCAACCGTGAAGCAACGGTGGATCGTCTGTATCAGGTGGCAGACCTGATTCCCGACCCTGCCGGAAAGAAAGTCGTGGAAGCTCTGGCTGACAAGCTGGACAGCGAGGGCGTAGAAAAGTGGTATCGCTGCTTCTTCTACAATATGAAGCTGGAGATGGAAGCCTATTACCGGCACAAGGCTATTTTGAATCGCATTGTGGGCGGCAGTATGGAGGTTGACAATGACGAGATTGACGAAGATTGAGAAAGAAACCATCATCCTGTTCAACGAGGGAGAAAGCACTGCCAGCATCTACACCTACAATGCCGGGCTGAAAAAGCGGCTGGCTGCGTTCAGTAAAAAGTATCCTGACCTATGCCAGCTGGAAAAGCCAGAGCATCTGGGCGGCGTGTCCTATCTGATCGACAAGTCCCGGCTGTCCATCCGCTTGCAGCCGCCGTACAGCGAGGAACGCAGGCAGAAAGCCAGCCAGTACGCCCGGCAAAACGGTTTCAGTGGCAAGACCAAGTAATGTAACAATAAGGGTTGATTTGCGGTCAGAATGTCGGGTCTGCACCCGATGTTCTGACCGCAATATATGTGGGGGCAATGCCAGTAAAGCGATTTGAACTTCTTGTTCCAAAACGCTTGTTCGATTTGCGTATATTGAAAATGTGTCCATATAAGTCCATCGTTGTCCGCTATTTTCCCTCATTTTATTGACATTCGGGGGTTCGTATATTAGAATATATAATAGCGAAAAACAGAGTGGAGGAATTAACCTATGGATACGGAACTGTTAACTGTTTCTCAAACAGCTCAATATCTACAGCTTTCTGAAAAAACTATACGACGAATGATTGGAAATGGTAGTTTGCCAGCTTCAAAACTTGGCAATCGTACTTGGCGGATTCGTGCGTGTGATGTTGATGAATATGTGTCTAACTCTTGTCAAAATAAACCCGTATACAGCATAACAAATCTCCCAGAACTGGAACTGGAAACCCCGGAGCATCCTCGCCTGATCTCCCTGTTTTCAGGTTGTGGTGGAATGGATTTAGGGTTCAAAAAAGCAGGATTTGACATTGTGTTTGCAAATGACTTTGATGCAGATGCTCAAGCAATATACTCACTCAACTTAGGCGAAATAGATAAGCGTGATATATTATCGGTTGGTGAAGATGAAATTCCAGATGGAGATATTTTAACCGCTGGTTTTCCGTGCCAGCCTTTTTCTAATGCAGGTAATCGGAAAGGTGTCCACGACTCTCGTGGTATGCTATACAAAGAGTGTCTGCGTATAATTCAAAAAAAGATGCCGAAAGTAATTGTCTTTGAAAATGTTAAAGGTTTGCTTTCGACAAAGTATATTGATGGACGCAATTTAGCAGAAGTCATTGTTGAAGATTTGTCTAACATGAATGGCGTGGGATATAATGTCGTGCATCAGCTTGTAAATGCATCGGATTATGGTGTCCCTCAAAACCGTCAACGAGTTTTGTTTGTGGGTGTCCGCAAAGACTTGGGCATTACCTTTGAATTTCCCAAAAAGCAAACTAAAGAAAATCTGACGCTGCGTCACATTTTAGATGTGCCGCAGGAAGTAGCCAACAATGTGGATTGGGCACTTTCGCCGCAAGCACTGGACATGATTAGATTTATTCCCGAAGGTGGCTCGTGGAAAGATGTTCCATATGAACATTTAGCTCCTCGTTTCCAAAGAATCCGAGATAACATGAAAAAGTACCATTCGCCCAACTTTTACCGTCGTTTTTCAAGAGATGAGATTTGTGGAACTATGACAGCATCTGCTCAGCCGGAGAACTGTGGCATTATACATCCTACTGAAAACAGAAGGTTTACTGTACGAGAAGTTGCCCGCATTCAGACTTTCCCCGATGATTTTAACTTCTTAACAGATACAGCACGAAACATTACAGCAATGTATAAAGTCATAGGAAATGCTGTGCCGGTTATGTTGGCATACAATATCGCTTCGGCAATAATGGAGCAAGTATTTAAGAAAAACACAAGTGAAAAGTAAGGGGATAAGAGAATGGATACAGATAAAGCATATCTATTGGGGTTAATCATAGGTGGAGGTGTATTTGGAAACGCAGAAGATGTTTTCAGCATTCGCCTGCCATATAAAAAATGGGGTTCATATCTTGAAAATCCACAGCGTGCTGGAGAAATTGCAGGAGATATTCTACGCAAAGTAGGGCAAATGTTTCGGGCTGTCTATGACCTTTCTGTTCAATATGAAACCACTCCCGGAGGGACTTGGACAATTCTTTGCGAAGGCGATACAACAGCGGTAAAAAATGACCTTATGCATTATGGCATTGTGTGTGAAGGCGAGCTTCGTGGAAGTGCCGATATAAGCCAGGTTGTATCAGAATTAGTTGATGATAATCTTAAACGCCGCTTTATTGCTGGATTAGCTGATACAATCGGAAGTATGGCAAAATCACAGCGCCGTTTTACCGATGAGCATCAAATTATTTCTTTTGAAATCAAGGGCTACAACTTTAAGTTCGTATGTGATTTGTGTCGACTGTTGTACAGCATAAATTGTATTCCCGATCAGGTAAACTGGAATCATCCAAATATCCATTGCACAAACGATTCATACTACGCTCAATGGAACAAAGGCTTTAAGCTGCGAATTTTATTGGATCAATATGCTCAGTTTGGTGCATTTGCGTTTAGAACTAAAGCAGAAACATCAAATGAAAATCGTAGATTACAAAGGGAAACTCATGCTGCGGAAAGATGTGAAACGAGGGATATGCATTTCACTCCGTCCACAGTGCATCCAGCTGAAAATGATACTCGTTTGCCAGAACTGATTAGGGGTGGGCATTACATTCATTTCAGACATTTTTGTACGGTAATGGGCTGTGAACACGCTCCATACTGTAAAATCAGGGAACAGTTTGAGCATATTGGGGAACTGATTAACCCGTTCCCGATTTTGCATAAGGATAGCTACATTCAGATTGAGGAGATTATTCAAGCAGATCCCCTACTGTCGGGACGGGAATACACTTCTCTTAATGTAAATATTGGAACCCTGATAGACCAGTACAAGGAAGATAAAACAGCTTTGTTATACGGCACTACTGCGAATACTGGTTATCCAATAGCCGAAATTCTCCAAGCGGTTGCCTATGTCATTGCAAACGATGACGAACTCTCTGGCAAGCGTCCAAAAGGATATTTTCAAATTGTTGAACGCCATTCACATGATGACTCAGATTTATCGGTTGAAATAAGAAAGCCTGATCTTCTCACACCATTGGTTATTGTAGGAAACGGTCGTGGTGCTTTAATTGGTGCTCGGAATCCTAATGTTTACAAACGCTTGGTAACAAATTCGCCGGACAATGAATATAAATTGCTCGTTCGTCAAATTACTGAGGAGGACTTACGAGATGCCCGGTAAACGCAGCCGAAATGAAGTTTCGTATTATCCAGAAATTCAAACTTTTATAGAAGCTCAGCTTAAAAGTAATTTCAGAGCGAAACGCCACAAAGAACTCAGTGTTTTTTGGGGTATCGGCGAACTGAAAACCAATTTGCAAAGAATTATTTCCGAACATCCAGATAAATGTACCTGCGTTAAAAATTTTGCGAATCGAGTGCCCCCGCTAAACCTTGATATTTTTGCTTTGATCACTGATGGAACGCAATTTGAGATTTTAATTCTTGAAGTCAAGCTGATGAACAGTGCAGGGCTTAAAGAATGGTCACAACTTGTTGGATACTGCTTGGTTTCAGGCGCAAAATATGGTTTGCTGGTTAATATTGATAATGGGGCAAGTCCACGCTTAGCGCATATTCTTTCTACTGAAACCCATATTTCTGATATTCAGACCATAGTTGACGGAGAGAGTCATGAACATTGTCTTGGATTTATGCAGTGGGATAGTCTAACGCAGAATTTTGAATATAGTAATCTGGGGCTAATCAAGTCATTGTCCGAGTTAAGCAATCATTTAGCGGATGAATTTTCATCTTAAAAACATAAAAATAGTGACCAAGCCAAAGGCGATCAACCGTAAAAAGTTGGTCGCTTTTGTTTTGCCCATTATTCAGAAAGGAGCCTGATCCCATGAATGAAAAACTGGAAAAGCTGAACCGCCAGAAAACCGTAGCCGAGAAAAAGCTGATTGCCGCCCAGCACAGAGAGAAGCAGCTGGAGCATGAGCGGAAACGCCTGACACGGAGCGAGAGAACCCACCGGCTTTGTACTCGTGCAGGAATGCTGGAGAAGTTTCTGCGTGAGCCTACTTTGCTGACCGATGACGATGTGATGGAGCTGCTGACCTTCCTCTTTCACGGTGAAGCCGCACAAAGAACGCTGGACAGGCTGATTGAGGAGCGGAGAAAAACGCTGACAACGGACAGCAGTGAGAACCCCTTGTTTTAACAAGGGCGCAATTATACACCGCCTAAAGGTGGTGCAATGCGTTCTGCCGAAAGCCCCTTGCAGGGAGCTGATGATTTCCGCACAGGATAAACCCTCTGCTCCAATCATCCAGTGGAAGCTGCACTTCCCCTGCGCTGGCTAAAGCCAGCTACCCCTTTGCCCCCTGCTGTCCGAAAATCCCTGCCGGACAGGAATTTCCGAACAACAGGAATAGAACCCGATGACCTGACCGCTTGCAGCTTTGCAGACGGTCTTTTGTTTTGCCAAAGGAGATGATGAAGTGGCAAACCCTCATTTTGAAATCAAAATCACGAAGAGGAGCAAACGGCAGTCAGCTGTTGCCGGAGCCGCCTACCAGAGCGGCGAGAATCTGTTTTCCGAGTATGACCAGAAGCACAAAGACT
>CAUWNA010000015.1:0-5415 GCA_963560135.1 uncultured Oscillospiraceae bacterium
CCGGTTGTCCTATATTTAACCACTAAAAATTGGGTGAAAACGGCTCTCGTTTTGCTAAATTTGGTCAAACTATATCAGACCTTTTAGATACAGTAAAAGCCCGGAAAACCTTGATTTTCCGGGCTTTTTGAACCATTTTGATACGGTTTGAACAGCAGATTATCTCTTGCTGAACTGAGGTGCGCGACGAGCTGCCTTGAGACCGTATTTCTTTCTTTCCTTCATTCTGGGGTCACGGGTCATGAAGCCAGCGGCCTTCAGAGCGGGACGGTTCTCGGGGTTCAGGGTAACCAGAGCCCGGGAGATGCCGTGACGGATAGCGCCGGCCTGGCCGGAAACGCCGCCGCCAGCAACGGTGACAACGATGTCAACCTTGCCCAGCAGGTCGGTGGTGACCAGGGGCTGACGGACGATCAGCTTCAGGGTCTCCAGACCGAAGTAGTCGTCGATGTCACGGCCGTTGATGATGATGGAGCCGGTGCCGTTCTCGTACACCCGGACACGGGCAACGGAGGACTTACGACGGCCGGTGCCGTAAAAATACTTCTTCTTGCTCTCGTACATTCTAAGTTACCTCCAAAATTAGTCCTGAGTCCAGGCTTCGGGCTTCTGGGCAGCGTGGGGATGCTCAGCACCCTTGTACAGGTGCAGACGGGTCAGAGCGTGCTTACCCAGGGTGTTCTTGGGCAGCATACCCTTGACGGCCAGCTCCATGGCGTAATCGCTGCGCTTAGCCATCATATCACGAGCCTTGGTCTCCTTCAGGCCGCCGATCCAGCCGGACACCCGGTAGTAGACCTTCTGCTCAGCCTTGTTGCCGGTCAGAATGGCCTTGTCGGTGTTGATGACGATGACATTGTCGCCGCAGTCAACGTTGGGAGTGAAGTCAGACTTGTGCTTGCCCCGCAGCAGGTTGGCGGCGATGACAGCGGTACGGCCCAGGGGCTTACCGGCGGCGTCGATCACATACCACTTGCGCTCCAGGGTCTCCTTCTTCAGCAGAGTAGTGGACATTATGGTTTCCTCCAATTTGGATAAAATATTTTGACATTTCCAGGGGCTTGAAGTACAATAGCTTCAAGCAGCTTGACTTTTATACCATATTAAAAATCAAATGTCAAGCCTATTTTCGAGAAAACTTGTCCAAACCGGAGTAATCTCTCTAAATCTCTCATTTACTCGCTGATGCTCTTGTTTTCTCACATCCTATTTTTCTTGATTTTCGGAGGATTACGAAGTTATGCAAAAGCTTATGGGCCTGATGCGCCGGTGTGTGGAGGATTATGGCATGATTGCACCTAGGGACAAAATCGCCGTGGGCGTGTCCGGTGGCAAGGATTCGCTGGTACTTTTGGTGCTGCTGGCGGGCCTGCGCAAGTATGTGAGCATTCCCTTTGAGCTGGAGGCCATCACCATCGACATGGGCCTGGGAATGGATTACAGCGGCGTGGAGGAACTGTGCCGCCAGTGGCAGGTGCCCTACACCATCGTGCCCACCCAGATCGCCCCCATCATCTTTGATTACCGCAAGGAGAAGAATCCCTGCTCCATGTGCGCCAAAATGCGCCGGGGTGCCCTGAACCAGGCCATTTTGGACAAGGGATTTCACAAGCTGGCCCTGGGGCACCACTTTGACGATGCGGTGGAGACCTTCCTCATGTCGCTGCTGTTTGAGGGGCGGATCAGCTGCTTCCAGCCGGTGACAGACCTGGACCGCACCGGCATTGTCCAGATTCGGCCCATGCTCTACATTCACGAGCGGACCGTGGACAACTTTGCCCAGAAAATGGAGCTGCCGGTGATTGAAAACCGCTGCCCTGTGGACAAAACCACCAAGCGGGCGGAGGTGAAGGAGCTGATTTACCAGCTGAGCCAGACCTATCCTGACCTGAAGGAGCGGATTTTCGGGGCGATGCAGCGCTATCCCTTGGCTGCGTGGGAGCCCCACGGCCGATACAAGCGCCCCAAGGATATTTGATGGTTTGTACCGCCTGAATTTGGGGTATACTCCCGGAACAAGGAGGCGGTAGAATATGGTAAAAGGCATTTCCCGTCAGGTGATTGTGGTCCAGGGACCAGAGCCGAAGCTGTTTGAGCAGGCTATTTTTATTCTGAAAGATGAGGCCGTCAGCCAGGGCATCACCGACGAGCAGCTGCTGAAGGAGGCCCAGCGTGCCATACACGGCAAGGACCACCCGGGAAGACGGCGGCATCTTACTGCCTATGGGGCATTCTGGGCGGCCGGAGGCGCACTGCTGACCGGACTTGTCTGGCTGGCAACGGTGCTGTGGTAGTTGCCAAGGGCCTGGGAATGTGGTACAATAGAAAAAACAATTCCTAGAGATACTTGAGCAGAAAGAGAGAACACCATGAAATTAGGTACAATGGAAATTCACCAGCCCCTGATTCTGGCGCCCATGGCCGGCGTGACGGACTGGGCTTTTCGCAATATCTGCGCCGGCTTGGGCGCTGAGATTACGGTGACGGAGATGGTCTCCTCCCGGGCGCTGGTCTATGGCGACCAGAAAAGTGCCCGGCTGCTGCGGAAAAATACCGGCAGCATCTGTGGTGCGCAGATTTTTGGCAACGACCCCCAGATCATGGCCCAGGCGGCCCAGCTGGCGCTGGAAATTTCCGGGTGTGATTTTCTGGACATCAACATGGGCTGCCCTATGCCCAAGGTGGCAAACTCCGGTGACGGCTGTGGACTGATGCGCACGCCGGAGCTGGCCGGGCAAATCGTCAACGCCGTTGCTCAGGCTGTGGATGTGCCGGTGACGGTGAAGTGTCGCCTGGGCTGGGACAAAGGCAGCATCAACGTGGTGGACTTTGCCCAGCGGATGGAGGACAACGGCGCCGCTATGGTGGCCGTACATGGCCGCACCCGGAGCATGCTCTATTCCGGTGTTGCGGACTGGGACACCATCCGTAAGGTCAAGGAGAAGCTCTCTATCCCCGTAATCGCCAATGGCGATATCACCGGTGGAGAAGCAGCTCTGCGCTGCCTGAAGCGCACCGGGGCGGATGGGCTGATGATTGGCCGCAGCGCCTTTGGAGATCCCTGGATTTTTCAGGAGGTCCGGGCGGCGCTGGATGGGACAGAATACCCTGGCCGTCCCTGTCTGGCAGATCGGGTGGCTGTAGCTGTGGAGCAGTTCCGCATGGCCGAGCAGGACCACGGCGAGCACATCGCCTGCCTGGAGGCCCGGAAGCACTTCGCCTGGTATCTGCGTGGGGTGTCCCACAGCAGCTATTACAAGAATCAAATCACCAGCCTGACCACCATGGAGGACATCTACCGGGTAGCCAAGGACGTGGTGCGGGATTTGCAGTAAGAATTTGGGGCCGGAAAAATCTCCGGCCCCTGCAAAATCAGAAAGAGGAGACAGCGGTACATGGACAAGACCCAGCTTTTGCAGCGTGTATTTGGATATGACCAATTCCGACCCGGCCAGGAGGCGCTGATTGACGGCGTGCTTTCCGGCCGGGATGTGTTTGGCATTATGCCCACCGGCGGCGGAAAGAGCATGTGCTATCAAATTCCGGCGCTGCTGCTGCCGGGAATCACCCTGGTGGTCTCGCCGCTGATTTCTCTGATGCGGGACCAGGTGATGGCGCTGAAAGCCGCCGGCATTCAGGCGGCGTTTATCAACAGCACCCTGACGGCCTCCCAGCTGAATGCGGTATACCGCAACCTTCGTGCGGGACAATATAAGCTGGTCTACGTGGCCCCGGAGCGGCTGGATACCCCCAGCTTTCTGGATTTGGCGGCCCAGCTGCCCATTCAGTTCCTGGCGGTGGATGAGGCCCACTGTATTTCCCAGTGGGGCCAGGATTTCCGGCCCAGCTATCTGCGAATCGTCCAGTTTATCCAGGCGCTGCCCCGGCGGCCGGTGATTGGAGCTTACACTGCTACGGCTACGGAGCAGGTTCGCCAGGATGTGGAGCGGATTCTCATGCTCCGCAGCCCCGTGCGGACCGTGACCGGCTTTGACCGGCCCAATCTGTACTTCGAGGTGCAGAAGCCGGAGATGCGGGACCAGCAGCTGCGGCAGCTGATTCGCCATCGGCAAGGAAAAAGCGGCATCGTCTACTGCTCCACTCGGAAAAACGTGGAAACCGTATGCCAAATGCTCTGCGACCAGGGCTTCGCCGCCACACGCTACCACGCAGGTCTCAGCGAGCAGGAGCGAAACGAAAACCAAGAGGACTTTCTCTATGACCGCAAGCCCATTATGGTGGCTACCAACGCCTTCGGCATGGGCATCGACAAGTCCAACGTCAGTTTCGTCATTCACTACAACATGCCCAAAAGCATGGAAGCCTACTACCAAGAGGCAGGCCGGGCCGGGCGGGACGGCTCCCCGGCGGAGTGCATCCTACTCTACAAGGGCTTCGATGTGCAGACCGCCCGATTCCTGATCAACAACGGCTCGGAAAATGAGGAGCTGGACCCAGCACAACGGGAAATCATCCGCCAGCAGGATTTGCGGCGGCTGGAGGCCATGGTGGGCTACTGCAAAACCAACCAATGCCTGCGCCACTACATTCTGGACTATTTCGGCCAGAAAGCCCCGGAGCTGTGCGGCAACTGCGGAAACTGCCAGGGAAACTTCCAGGAAGTGGACATCACCCGCCAAGCCCAGATGATTCTGTCCTGCATGAAACGGATTTATGACAAGCGGGGCTGCTGGGTGGGGGCAAGCGTTGTGGCCAGGACTTTGCGAGGCAGTCGGGACAAGCGGATTTTGGAAATGGGGCTGGACAGCCTGCCTACATACGGCCTGATGAAGGACCATGGCCGCAGCGAAATCCACAGTATGCTGGACCATCTGGAAGCAGAGGGCTACATCCAGAGTGAGCAAGCGTATCAAACCCTGTTTTTGACCCAGAAGGCAGCCCGGGTGCTGTTCCATGGGGAGCAAGTGATGATGAAGATGGAGCGCCAGATTCAGCCCAGCCAGGAGGAAAAGCGCCTGACAGCGGAGAACGCAGACTTGTTCGACGTGCTCAAGGAACTGCGCTTTCAGCTGGCGAAGGAAGCTGGGGTTCCCGCCTTTGTTATTTTCTCCAACGCAACCCTGGTGGACATGGCTCAGAAGCAGCCGAAAACGCTTTCGGAGTTCAAGCGGGTTTCCGGCGTGGGCGAAATCAAGGCCGCCTGGTATGGCGAGGCATTTTTGTCGAAGATTCGCAGCTACTTAAAAGACAACGCCGAGGGCCAATAATGGCGAAAACCGACGCTAAACCAACGGTCGAGCCAAGGAAACTGCCAGTCGGTTGCACCTTTGGGTAAAACTATGCTTCATAAATCTACATAAGAAAACAGGAGAATCCACTTGCCTTTGTGGATTCTCCTGTCAGACCGTCGAGAAACCCCAGTTTTGCGTCAGGCGGAACTGGGGTTTTGAGCAT
>CAUWNA010000016.1:0-5134 GCA_963560135.1 uncultured Oscillospiraceae bacterium
GCCGAATTTAGCGGAAATTTTTTGTGGCTCGTGACATTTCTGTGAGGTTTGTTCGCTACAATGGGCTTAAGTGAAAGAAAGGATGGTGTTCTCTATGAGCATTTTGCAGACGATTGAACTGAAAAAGTACTACGGCACAAAGCCGAATATTACCAAAGCCCTGGACGGTGTGAACCTCTCTGTTGAGGATGGCGAATTTGTAGCGATTGTTGGAACCTCCGGCAGCGGTAAATCTACGCTGCTGAACATGATCGGAGGACTGGATGTGCCTACCTCCGGCAAGGTTATTGTGGATGGGCGCGACCTCTCTACATTGAAAGATGAGCAGCTAACCATTTTCCGCAGGAGAAAAATTGGCTTCATCTTCCAGAACTACAATCTGGTGCCGGTGCTGAATGTCTACGAAAACATTGTGCTGCCTGTGGAACTGGACGGAGGCAGAGTGGATACTAACTTCTTAAACGAAGTAGTAGGATTTTTAGGGCTGAAAGATAAAATGAACAGTATGCCCAACAATCTTTCCGGCGGCCAGCAGCAAAGAGTAGCAATCGCTCGTGCATTGGCTGCCCGTCCAACGATTGTGTTGGCAGATGAACCTACCGGCAATCTGGACAGTAAAACAAGTGTAGATGTCTTGAGTCTTATGAAAACAAGCAGCTATAAATTCCACCAGACCCTTGTTATGATTACCCATAACAATGAAATCGCCCAGCTTGCCGACCGCATTATTCGGATTGAGGACGGAAAGATCGTGCAGTAAAAGGGGGGCGAGACGATGAATGACATTCTATTTGGTAATAACAACAAGGCTGTTATCAAAAAGCTGGCAAACCGCAGTTTTCGCAGTAATAAAATGCGGAATGTGATTGCTGTGATTGCGATTGCTTTAACAACTTTTCTCTTTACATCTGTGCTGACGATTGGCCTTGGAGCAAAAGGCACGATGGAATACAGCCAAAAGAAACTGCTTGGTACTCAGGCAGATACCGTAATCCAGTTTATGACGGAGGAACAATTTGAACAGTTAAAAAGTGATTCCATGTTTGAGTCAGTCGGATGCTGGAGACCAGTGCAAAGAATGACCAATACCAATCGGCTTCCAGTAGAAATTGATTATGCTGATTCGACTATGCAGGAACTTCGTTTTATCATCCCCCACACAGGTTCTGCTCCGAAAGCTGCAAATGAAGTTTTAGTGACGACCAATGTACTAAAGGACTTGGAAATCGAAGAAAAAGTGGGTGCCAAACTTCCAGTTGAGTTTAAGGTTGACGGGCAGGAATACCATTTTGATATGGTGGTATCTGGTATCTATGATACATCCAGAGACGGAGTTGGATTCGTCATTGTGTCAGATGCATTTGTCTCTGAATACTCTGAGATCTTCAATACTTTTCCCGAAGATCGAAATGGTGGTGGAGCATATACCGCAGATGCCATTATGAAAGATACTGAAATGGCAAAGGAACGAGTTGGAGAATTGGTTCGCAATATTGGCGGCAATCCTGACGATGTGAATGCAGATAACTTTGTGCGTGTCAGCACATATATGGATTTTTCGGATGACAGCAATATGTTTGTTGTTCTTGCCACGATTGTATTTGGCATTCTGTTCATGTTCTGTGGGTATCTGCTGATCTACAATGTGTTTGAGATTGCTGTGACCAACGATATTCGTCAGTATGGTCTGTTGAGGACTGTGGGAACAACTTCCAAACAGGTCAAGAGCTTGGTCAACTGGCAGGCATTGTACCTATTCCTGATCGGAACACCAGTGGGGCTGCTTGTGGGACTTCTGGTTGGGCGGGGCGTTCTTCCTGCTGCTATTGAGGTATTCGCATTTGATTACGGTGCCAGCAATATTGAGGTTGGTTCTCTCCCATACTTTGTTATCGTTATCATTTCCATTCTGTTTTCTGGCATTACTGTGTTTATTAGTACGCGAAAATCTGTGAAAAAAGCATCCCGCGTTTCTCCTATTGAAGCAGTACGCTATGTAGAACACGAGCATTTTTCTGTAAAAAGAAAAACTTCTCACAACGGTTCTGTTATTTTCCGTATGGCAACTGCCAATACAACCAGAAATAAGCGCCGAACTGTATTCATTGTTGTATCGCTGACTTTAAGTATTGTTTTATTGAACTCTGTTTTTATTTTTACAGGCAGCTTTGATGAAAATGTTTTTATCAAATCACAGACCAGAAGTGACTTTGCGGTTTATAATCCCGATAGTGGAACTGGCGATGGATTCATAAGACACGATAGTGGACTGTCAGATCAGATAATAGCTGATATTGAGGAGAGATCTGGAATCACTCATGAGGAAAAACTGTATCGCAATACTTATGAAGATGCTCATATTGCCTGTGATTGGGGAGTTCCGTATTCTGTAGATAATACAAATCGGTATAGCTACGCTTTCCCTGACAATATCAATTTGGGAGTACATCAGAATGGAGAAATGAAAGAGTTCACAGCTTTGACACCGGATGACCTGCCTTTAGGAAATGTATTTGGGTTCTCTGAAAGTTTACTGGATAAGATGGATATTGTAGAGGGAGAAACAAATCTGGAAATCTTAAAAGAAAAGTTGCGAAATGAAAATGGCGTCATTTTAGTTGCCATATATGATAATCGTGGCGAGATAACGGGCGGTGCTGACAATAGTATGTATGCAGGGCTGTCCGTCGGAGATACGATTCAGTTTTATGAAAACGGAGTACCAACAGAGAAATGCCCTATCATAGCCAAAGCGGCTATTACAGATACAGAAGTCAGTGTAAATGTAGCTGGAGCATCTATGATTTCAGAGGTTGGTATGCCATTGATCTATATGCCGGAGGAACATTTCAAAGAAATTTATAAGGACCCAACTTTATATGCTCTGTTATTTGATGTTGAAGAGGAATATCGGCAGGATATGGAAAATTATCTATCACAAAAGGATGATGTTGGGTATATATCTACCGGAAGTTTACGGGGCACTATAACCAGCATCAAAAATGTAACCCTACTGATCGGTGGAATGATAGGTGCGGTATTTGCCCTGGTTGGTCTGATCAATTTCATCAATTTGGTTATGACCAATATCATTACCCGACGGCATGAGTTTGCCACTATGCAGAGCATCGGTATGACCAACCAACAGCTTAGGAAAATGGTGATATTGGAAAGTCTTTCTTATGTACTTCGAGCTGGAATCGTTGGAGTAGTCGCATCTGGATTCTTGGGATTAACCTTGGTAAAGGTACTGGTAGATGCACAGTACAATATGATGACATTCCAGATGACCCTGCTCCCTGCGTTTGTTATGCTGGTTCTATTTCTGGTATTGGCGTTTATCGTTCCCGTTGGTGCACTCCGTTTCCTCAATAATCGAAGTGTCGTAGAACGGCTTCGGGTAAATGAGTAAAAGCATAGGAGGTGAACAACATGAATGATATTTTATTTGGCAACAATAATTCCAAAGTGATTACCAAGCTGTCAAAACGCTATTTCAAGAAGAATAAGGTTCGCAATCTGGCTGCACTGCTGGCAATTATCCTGACTGCTTTCCTATTTACCTCTATCACTTCCCTGGCGTTCAATATGGCATCCTCCATCCAGCTCTCTCTGCAAATGCAGAAAGGCAGCAAGGCGGATGGCACTTTGGGATATATGACGGAGGAACAGTACGAGCAGCTTGTAAACAGCGATTTTGTGGAGCAGGCAGGCCACCGGCGTATCATTGGCTATGCAAGCAATACTTCCAGCCATTCCATTGAGATCAATTATGCGGACAGTGTGCAGCAGGAGCTGACCTTCTGTGTGCCTACTCACGGAGCAGCACCGGAGAAAGCGAATGAGATCGCCACTACGGATTTGGCGCTGAAGGCGCTGGGTGTAGAACCAAAGGTTGGCGCAGAGGTTCCGTTGGAATTTGAACTGCGGGGGAAAACTTATCATTATGATATGGTGCTTTCCGGCTGGTGGGAAGCAAGCAATGACTCTGTGAGCGTTGCGACTGTTTCAGAGCAGTTTATAAAGGAAAACCCCGATGTGGTCCAGAACACTTATGCGGTAGACCATGAAATGTCCGGCGTTACTTTTTCCGATGTCGTGCTGAAGAATAAAGCAAATGTTCAGCAGCAGTTGAATGAGTTCGTTTACTCCATTGGCGGCAATCCAGAGGATATGGGCGCAGACAATTTCATTCTCGCCTCTGAAAATCAAATGTCCCAGGGATTGACTTCATCAGAGTCCATCGTGTTTGCTGTTGTATTTATCCTGATGTTTGTCGTGTGCGGATACCTGCTGATCTACAATATCTTTGATATTTCTGTGATGCAGGATGTTCGTCAATACGGCCTGCTGCGGACGATTGGCACTTCCACACGGCAGATCAAGGGCATTGTGAACCGTCAGGCAGTCTGGCTCACGCTGATCGGGCTGCCCATCGGTCTGATCGCCGGTTTCTTTGCCGGTTGGGTGCTGCTTCCTGTCGTGACAGAAATCATCAGCCTTGAATCGTCTATGCTGGGGACATCCGTATCGACCTCGCCGCTGATCTTTGTTATCGCCGCTCTCTTTACGATCCTGACCGTGTTTATCAGCACCCGGAAGCCTGCAAAAAAGGCGGCAAAGATTTCTCCTCTGGAGGCGATCCGCTACACCGAGCAGAACGCCTATAAAAAGAGAAGTGCCAAGCGTACCAATGGAGTAAAGCTGTCCCGCATGGCCTTTTCCAACCTGGGGCGCAACCGCAGGCGTTCAGCGTTCATCATTATTTCCCTACTTCTGTGCATCGTCCTGTTTAACTCTATCATCATTGTGACGCAAAGCCTTGATGAAGAAAAGTGGGTAAACCGTGTTACCAGAACAGATTTTAATGTCTATAACTCCGCCGCATTTAATGTAATGGAAAGCGTTCAGCACCATGAAGATACACTCTCACAACAGGCAGTGGATCTGATTGCCGGACAACCCGGAGTTGAGGATGAACGCTATCTTTACCGAAATACAAAAGACGATAGAAATGTGCTGGTTGACTATGGGTTTGAAAATTTAAGCGGCATAGAGTTATTCCATGAGGAAGAAGGTGTCGTAAATCAAAGCTATCAGGGATATAGCCTGTACACCAGTTCTGATACCGAAA
>CAUWNA010000017.1:0-5121 GCA_963560135.1 uncultured Oscillospiraceae bacterium
ATATCATAGATAACGGAAAAAACCTAGCTTTGTTGAGCTTTTTCGACAGTCTGAACTTCGGGTCAATGTGACCCGAAGTGTTTTGCCTCTCATAAGCCATTTCATTTTCCGGCCTAAATCGGTACGCCTTACAAAGAATTTTTCAAAATTTTTTCTAAGCGCCGCAGACCTCGCTCGATTGCGACACGAACCACTTTTTCATGGACGCCCTCTGCCCGGGCAATGTCCTGTTTGGTCATGCCGAGAATGAAATGAGCGTAAATCCGTTTTGCCTGTTTGTCCGGCAGACTGGCAATCGCCGCATGAAGCTCCTGCATGGTCACTTTCCGCTCATACAGTTCATGGGGAGATAAGGCAACAAAGACAGCTTCATGCTCCAGCCCGTCATCCCGATCAAGGGAATAGTAGGCTTTGTGGCGGTATGTACGCAGCCGGTAGGCAGCCTCTTTACGATCAAACTCTTTGAACATTTCTGCAACTTCTTCCGATACTTCCATGAAGCAATCCGATGTATAGAATGGGTAATAGTCCCGCAAATTGATAATAGCCATATTGACCTCCGTTTCGGTTGTTGGTTGACGAGTGACCGAAACGAAGGCGGCGGGGAGCGGCACCGGGGAATGACTTCGGGCCAACCTGACCCGAAGCAGCCCCATAAGAACACAAAAGCGCCCGGGCGGCATGAAGCCACACGGACGCATGAAATTACACATTCATTTATGTATTGTCTGATTTCACATTCATAACCAGACTGTCCCGGAGGGGGAGCTACGCTTTTTTTAGCTGGTGCAGATCATGGGTACTGTGAAAAAAGACAAAAATAGACACGGCGGCAATCCTCCTTATATGCCGCCGTGGATTTACACGGTATTAGGTCGTCGTTGGTTTAAGGTAGACGAAAAGAAACGGCGGCTCTGAAAATCAAAGCCGCCGCTTCATAGGCGCATGGAAATGTGTCTGCTTTACGACGGCTTTTTTTCTTTACCGTCGTCCGGCAGATAATTTCAATATTCGGTTAGAGTATCGTTATTGACGTTAATTTCTACTAATATGACCTCTGGACGATTATTAAATCGGAATGGAATAATACTATTTCCAAGGCCACGGCTAACAACCATATTTGTCTTTCCGTCTGTATAAAGGCCGGAATCATATTTAGGAAACAGCCCTTGATTGGGGGCAACGAGCCCCCCAATAAAAGGTAATCGAAACTGCCCTCCGTGTGCATGACCACATAAAACCAAATCAACACCACAGCATACATAGGTTTCAAATAACTCTGGCCGATGTGATAGCAGTATAGTGTAACTGTTTTCGTCATCAATAAGGCTATTCAATTTTGTGTTGACCATGGCTGGCGCTTCATTAAACATATCGCCCTTAATCGTAAAGTCAGAATCAGAAAGCCCGATAAGGGTAATCATTTCGTTGTTATGCACTAACTGTATTGCTTCATCTTCAAGGACAGTTACGCCAGACGCTTCAAGCCCTGTTTTGAATTGATCATAATGTGAGAAGTTAGCTTCGTGGTTTCCAGTTACAAAGTAGACAGGGGCTATTTGAACAGCTTGTTTTACAAAATCAAACGCAATCTCAATGTCTGTATGTCCAGCATCGATTAAATCTCCAGTTATCACAATAATATCCGGTTCGTGTTCAGACAGCAATTCTATCAATTCTGTATTGCTTTCTCCAAATTCAGCATTATGCAAGTCGGACACTTGTGCAATCCGAAAATTAGAAAAGGCAGATGCTATGCGATCGCTGGAGATATTAACCATACTTACCATCAATGCTGAATTGCCCCATATAGTATAGATTATCAAAACCAGCAGTATAGTTGTTAATACACAAATCTTCACCAATACTCTGGTGGAAAGGATTTTTTTCATTTTTTCCTCTCTTTCATCAACTTAATTATAAAAAAAACAGCTTACAAACAGGTGAATTTCAACTTACGAATTTGTAAGACAAAAGTGGGCGGCTTCTAAAGCCACCCGCTTCAAAAGTAGAATTACTGTGCGCTGATTGTATCAACAATGGACATATTGCGTATTCTCTTGATTGGCCCATGCACAGCCAGAATTACAGAGCTTATGACAATCAACAGAATAACAGCTACCTCTGGTAATGGAGGAGTCCAAGCATCCCCCCATCTATAACTTATCAACATTCCAAACAATAGCTTGTTACAAAACAGTCCCAACACCGTACCAACTACACCGCCGATTATGGTATAGGTGAAGGCTTCTGCAACAATCATTTTACTTAGCTGTCCCATGCTAACGCCGATGGCACGAAAAGCGCCATACTGTTTCAACCGTGCAGACACACTCATGGAAATACTATTGATTATGTTAAAAATTGTAATCATTGCAATTAGGACGAGGAATCCATAGATGAACAGCCAAAAACAATAGTAAGTTCCCATGGTACTGCTGTTACCCATGCGTTCATCAGCGAAAGTAAATGAGGAATCTACCATTTGGCGGATCACATAAACATCTTCGTCTGTTGTGCCTTTCACTAACTGCACATCAATAACCGTATATTTCGACTCGCCAGTAATTTGTTCAAATGTATCCTCTGAACAAATAATTGTTCCAACACCGGCGGCACTGTAAAACGGACAGTCGGACAACATTCCCACGATTTGGATTTCTTTACTTTGTCCGTTTGTATTCAACGATACAGTATCGCCTATTTGTATTGTGTTCTGCGAATTATAAACAATTAAGCCCGTCCCTAAATCAGTTTGCACAGATTCCAGAGAACCCTCTAATAAATAGTCCTTTGCCCAATCAAATTGATGCTGCTCATAAGAGATTAAATCCATCTTTTTTTCAATACCGTTTGTGACAGACGGAACCTCGTATGCAAATTTTCTTCCATACGCTAAATCCACAACAGGATTTTCCTTTAGATCATCAAGTAATGCTTTGTCAATAGCACAGGCGTTATCAGGACTTATGATAGATAAATCTGCTGTCCAAGGTTGGAGCGGTGTTAAGGTATGCTGCATGAACTCAACTGTTACAGAGAATGAAAGGAAAAGGATAATACTGAGAGCAAATGAGCTTGTCATCAAAAACAGATTTTTCCGATTTGCTTTTGCATGATAAATTCCAAGTGCTGTATCAATCTTAAGCAGTTGTGTATTAGCAGCATTTCTTGCAGGCTCCAAGTCGTTTGCATTACCGGAAACCGCTGCCAACGGAGATACTTTTGCTGCTTTCTTTGCCGGAGAATAGGCAGCGAACAAAACCGTTACCAAGCCCACAACGATTCCTGCAAGAATACTTGGTACGCTAAATCCGAATGTAGGCATCGCTTTGAAAAATTCCGGACTTAGGAAACGCAAAATCGCACATAAGACCCAAATGACAACTATACCGATGGAAATACCCACAGGGATTGCCAAACGGCACCAACTAAGCGCCTCTTTCCGTACTAAGCGCATAACCTGTTTTGGTGTTGCACCGATACAGCGCATAAGGCCGAAAAATTCGGTACGCTGGGCTACATTGCTGTTCAGGCTGCTTGCAATCATCATAATACCAGCTAACATTACCAGTGCAAACAATACAGCCGCAGCCAAGTAAACTTGTAACAAAAAGGGAACGCGGCTTTGTCCAAGCAATCCAAGCAGATTGTTGTTGGAAGATATTTGTTCATTCGATAAATTGCATTGTTCTTTCAAATCTGCAATTTTCCCTTGTATATTTCTTGTGTTTGCAAATTGAGTAAAAAACATAATGCCGTAATCATTCGGCTCCCCGTCTGATACATTCGGATAAATCGCGCAGTAATCCTCTGTGTTCAAAATGATGCCGTAGGAGTCGCCACTCATGATCGAGGCAGTATTATTCATAAATCCTGATATGGTAAAATTCAGTTTATCGCCATCAGGAGTTTCTACGGCAATGGAATCACCAATCGCAACACCCATTATCTGCTTTGCATTTTCAGTCACCAACGCTTCATTACTTGTCTGTGGAAAAACACCTTCTTCAAGTTGGTCAGTCCAGATTTCAGTTATATAGCTTTCATCACAACCGCATATCGCTACATCTTTTCCACCCAAAGTGTAGCCTAAATCTCCACGATAATTGAGTACGCCATACGGTGAAAATACTTCAATATCAGGGCGTGAAGCAATAATTGCTGCTTCTTCATTGCTGATATTCTTAATGGCAATATGCCAATTCCCAGACTCCTGCTGTGCCTGCAAAATCTGGCTGCGGATGAACATATCTGCCATTCCAAAAATAGTTGTAACCAGAAATACCGCCAGCACAATGCAGAAAATAGACATTCTGCTTTGCTTCTTGTGGATTTTTGCGGATATGGGAACAAGGTCAAGATAATGCTTCATTTGTTTTTCCTCCCAAATCCGTCAAAACGCCATCTGATACCCGGAATACCCGATCAACGGATGCAGTCAAATCCTTATTGTGGGTAATCATCAGGATTGTTTGCTGATAGCGACGGGACGCCTGCGTAAGCAGGGCGATAACATCCTGACTATTCTTGCTGTCCAGATTGCCAGTAGGTTCATCTGCCAGAATCAGTTTGGGCTTTGTGATTAACGCCCGGCCAATGGCAACACGCTGCTGCTGTCCGCCGGATAGTTGGCTCGGCAGGTGATGTCGACGCTCGGTAAGTCCCAAGAGTTCCAAAATTTCTTCTACTGCTGCCGGGTCTGGTTTGCGATAGTCCAAAAGAAGCGGAAACATGATATTCTGCTCCACATTCAGCTCGGAAACCAACTGAAAGGATTGGAAGATAAAGCCGATATTACGACGGCGGAAAATCGTGCGCTGTTCCTCTTTCATGGAAAACAGGTCTTGTTCATCAATCCAAATGTGGCCGGAAGTAGGGGTATCCAAAGCTCCAATACAGTTCAGTAATGTGCTTTTGCCAGAACCGGATTCACCCACAACGGCAGCAAATTCGCCTTTATCCAGGGAGAAGGAAACCTTCTTCAACGCTTCGACTTTCGCCTCACCCTTGCCATAAGTTTTACATAAATCTTGTACTTTCAATATTTCCATAGTCATCAGTACCTCCTTGTATTATAGAGTAGTAGTTTTTAGAGTCCCTCTCCAAGGACTTGTGCTA
>CAUWNA010000018.1:0-4986 GCA_963560135.1 uncultured Oscillospiraceae bacterium
AACAGCAGATTTATGAGGAAGTTTGGGGCGAAGAATATTTCTATGATGACAGTAACATTATGGCGATTATCAGCCGGCTTCGTAAAAAAATAGAAGTCAATCCTTCAAGCCCAAAATATATACAAACGGTCAAAGGGATTGGCTACCGCTTTAATAAGGAGGTGTAGCTGGTATGGAAATCATCGTTTTCTTGTCCATTGTGATTGCTGTTGTGGCTGTATTGACTTCCATCGTTCTCGTTCGGCGCGTAAAAAAGCAAATTGCAGAAATGACCGATGCACTGGTTGATGTGAAAAACGGAAATGGCAACCGGCGTATTTTGTCTGCAACAAATGAACTGACAGCGCCTCTTGCCTATGAAATCAATGAGATCGTTGTGTCCTATGAAAGCAGACTTTCGATTGTACGGCAGACAGAAGAAACCAACCGCCAGCTTATGACGAGCCTTTCCCACGATGTTCGGACGCCCCTTACCACTCTGATTGGGTATCTTGACGCTGCACACAAAGGACTGGTCACAGGAAAAGACCGGGATGATTATATCGAAACCGCCCACCGGAAAGCTCACGATCTGAAAGAATATATTGATGTACTCTTTGACTGGTTCAAGTTAAATTCCGACGAGTTTGCTTTGGAGATCCAGAGTGTTGAGGCCGCAGAGCTGACAAGAAATATCCTGATCGACTGGATACCGATTTTTGAGGATAAACAGGTTGATTATGACATTGATATTCCCGAACAGCCTGTCCGGGTAAGATTGGATATGGACAGCTATATGAGGATCATCAATAATCTCATTCAAAATGTAATTGCTCACAGCCATGCGGACAAAATTAAAATTGCCCTGTCAAAGCAGGGAAATCACATGGAGCTGCTGCTGGCGGATAATGGTGTGGGGATTGAAAAAGACGATTTGAAACACATTTTTGAACGGCTTTATAAATGTGATAAAGGACGCTCCGAAAAAGGCAGCGGACTTGGCCTTTCTATTGTCCATCAGCTTGTAGAAAAGATGGGTGGAAGCATAACAGTTGAAAGTTTTCCGGGAGAAGGAACTGAATTTATGTTGCTTTTTCCTTTGGAGATTTAAGCGGGTTCCCGTCTTTATGGCGGGAACCTTTGTCATTTTGCCGGATTTCAAATTGCAAGGTTAATGCAAGGTTGCGGCAAGGTTAATGCAAGGTTGGTATGATAGAATACTTTACAGAACAGGAGGTTTTGAATATGGATACAAATTACATCATTGAAACAAAAAATCTGACGAAGCAATACGGCTCACAAAAGAGTGTGGCTGACTTAAATATCCATGTGAAGCGTGGGAGAATTTATGGTCTGCTTGGCAGAAACGGAGCCGGAAAAACCACTACTATGAAAATGTTGTTGGGCTTAACGAAGCCGACTTCCGGAGAGGTTAAAATCTGGGGAAAGTCCTTACAAGGAAACGAAAAGAAGTTACTGCCCCGTATCGGCAGCCTGATTGAGTCCCCCGGCTTTTATCCCAATCTGACCGGTACAGAGAACCTGCGTATCTTTGCTACCCTGCGGGGCGTACCAAACAATCATGCCATCAAAGATGCGCTGGATCTGGTAGGACTGCCATACAAAGATAAAAAGCTCTTTTCGCAGTATTCCCTTGGTATGAAGCAGCGGCTTGCCATCGCCCTTGCCGTTATGCACGATCCGGAACTTTTGATTTTGGATGAGCCGATCAACGGTCTCGATCCCATCGGTATTGCAGAAGTACGCTCCTTTATTCGGGAGCTTTGCGACGCAAGAGGAAAAACCATTTTGATTTCCAGTCACATTCTTTCGGAGATTTCCTTGCTGGCTGACGATATTGGAATTATCGACCACGGAGCATTGCTGGAAGAAGAAAGCCTTGCTGAGCTGGAGCAAAAAAGCAGTAAGCATATCCGTTTTACGCTTTCGGATACTGCACAGGCGGCAAGAATTTTGGAACGCAATTTCCATGAAAACCATTTCTCTATACAGGACGACCACAATCTGCGCCTGCAAAACCTTGATCTGCCTGTTGGGAAAATTGTAACTGCCTTTGTAGAAAACGGATTGGAGGTATCGGAGGCGCATACTTGTGAGGAAAGTCTTGAAGATTACTTCAAGCGTGTGACAGGGGGCGAAGGAATTGCTTAAACTAATCAAATGCGAATTTTTGAAATTGAAACGGAAGAAATTTATTCCGCTGATTATTCTGGCTGCTTTCCTGTTTCCAATCCCGCTGACTTATCTGATGACAACGCCTTCTATGATGGAGCGATATACGGATCAGGCAGATGCTTTCGACGGACTTTTTAATATGGTGTTGGGATATGGTATCCAGTTTTTACTGCCCTGCATTATCGGTGTGATTGCCGCTATCCTGTTTTTTATGGAACGCGACAACGATACATTCAAAAATCTGCGTACAATTCCCGTAACCAGCACGCAAATGGTACTTGCAAAGATTATTGTCCTGTTTCTTTTTGGAATTGTTTTTTGTGTGGCTTCTACCATTGCAACAATTCTTTGCGGATTTGGAACATTAGAAGTTTATGGAATAGGCTATAAATTGTTTTTAGCAGTTGAAACAGGAATTTTCATTACGGCAGGAACACTCCCGTTGATTGTCCTTGTTGTCTTTTTCAGTAAGACCTATGTTTTTTCCATTTTGTTGTGTGTCTTTTACAGCGTTCTGAACATGAGTGCTACGGCATTGTTTGACACACTGCCTAAAACCATGTTATGGCTTCTGCCCACGCCACTGACTACATTTTGGAGTGCGGGAGATATGGCGGCTCATGGAATAAAAATGGACTTGGAGCAAATGACAGGGCTAATTCCTTCAACATTTCAAGTTGTATTCATTCTTGGGATCATGGCATTAGTTTCGTTCTTACTGATTGACAGATTATATAAGCAGAGGGGGGAATAAACATGGTTCGCATTGTAAAAACAGAATTTTATAAATTGAAAAGGTATCATATCCTTTGGGCGGGCGTTGCGCTCATGCTCCTATCCGTCCTGCTGACCTTGTTTACCTCTATGGCGAATGATGGTTCCGTTTGGGATTTCGCCTATCTTACAGAACAGGTCATCAAAAACAATATGTCCATGATTTTTCCGATGTGTATCAGCCTAATTGCTGGATATATGATTTCTCGTGAGCAGACGGATGACACATTGAAAAATATTCTGACTGTGCCGATCTCTTTTAAGAAACTGCTGACCGGAAAATTGATTGTGTGCGGCGTATTGTCTATTATTTTCGGGCTGATATGCAGCCTGTTTACAATCATAGCAGAAATGATTGTGGGATTTCCCGGCTTTGAAATTTCCTTAGCACTAAAAGCAACCTTGCAGATTACCGCGGTTAATTTCTTTTTATATCTTGCGGTTCTACCGATTATCGCTCTTACTTGTCGGAGGGCAGGTAGCTTTTTAGTCGGTGTAATCATTGCTTTTGTCTATGGATATGGAGGGATGTTTGCCGCAGGAAATATGACATTAGCAAACCTTTATCCGATTACCGCAAGTCTCGGAATGGTAGGCTACCGTAGCTATGATACCGCAGTCAACTGGAATATCGGAACCTGTTCTTGCAGTCTTGTGCTTGCTGTCGTTATTTCTGCCATCTTGATTTTGTGCATGAAAGAGCGAGAAGCAACCCAAACAAAGAAAAAGGCCAAAAAGGTAGCACCAAAGAAAGGCTGGTGATGATTTTATGAAGAAAATAGTTTTAGCATTGGCATTTGTTCTTTTGGGAAGTTTTATGATTTCTGGCTGTTCAAAAGATGAAATTCTCGATCATTATAATAATATCGTTCAGTCGGCTGGAGCCATAGAACTTACAGGAAAGTTATCTTTGGAAGGAACAAAAGAAAAAGGGATTGATGATTATACGGGAACTTATACGGCTGATTATGAGAATTTTTCAGATACAGAGTATTTGTTCGGAGGAACTTCCATAAAGAGAGAAGCCGGTAAGGAGTTGTCTATTGATTGCACTTTGGAGATTATGGAAGGTACTGCAAAAGTATTTTGGATTTCTGGATCGGATGAAGCAGTCACTTTGATTGAAGCAACCGGAACTTATAGCGACACAATTACACTTCCTGATGGTGGAAATTATATCGGCATTGAGTGTGAGGACTTTACTGGAAACATTGAATTGAATATTGAATAACATTCTGCCGGACGACGGCAAAAGAAAAAAAGCCGTCGTGAAGCAGACACATTTCCACGCGCCTATGAAGCGGCGGCTTTGATTTTCAGAGCCGCCGTTTCGTTTTGCTTTTCGGATCGATGCTCATGCAATCAGGAGGGCGGTATATGGGAGGATACCGCCATGTCAATTTTCGTCATTCATAGCACCCATGAGCTGCACCAATTAAAAAAAGCCTTGCCCCTCCTCCGGAGAGGTATGACTTCCTATCGGCATTATCGTTCCATCTAAATCGGCAAAATAGTAGGTGCTTTTGTCGTGCCAGTTTCTCATTGTGGGGAGCTGGCGTTTTTTATTGTCGATTTTTCAGGAAAGCTCCTGAAGTATGTCGCTGCCGATCCCCGCCTCCTTTCGATTCACTCGTCAATCGCCCGTGAATTGAAATGGAGGTACATAATGAAGAAAGTCAATCTTAGGGACTTATATCCCGATATTTATAAAAATGATTACTTTGTAGAAGTAACAGAAGATGTGCTGGAGACGATCCGAACCGCTGAGCGTGCGGAAGCTGCTTATGACCGGAGGATGTATCGCTATAAGGCGTACTACTCCCTGGACTGCGACAACGGCATTGAAAATGCGATTCTGATGAAGCCCCAGACACCGGAAATGCTTCTGGAGGAAAAGCAGCTGCGGGAGCAGCTTTATGCCGCTGTGATGGCTCTGCCGGAGAAGCAGGCTAAGCGGATCTATGCCCGGTATTACCTGGGTATGCGCGTGAGTGAGATCGCCGCAGCGGAGGGTGTAGACCCAAGCCGTGTCCGTGA
>CAUWNA010000019.1:0-4596 GCA_963560135.1 uncultured Oscillospiraceae bacterium
CAAAGGGCGGAATCTATCAAGTAAAGGAAATTGATATGGCAGAATTGAACCTGAAACAAATTATAGACCGCCTGAATGCGGAATTTACCGGGGAGACCCGGAAACTGGTTTTCTGGTACGATGACAAGGCAGAATTTGCTGAGGATATGGAGACGGTGGAGCTTCAGAATGCGAAGATCTACCATCTCCAGCCAGATAACCAGTTCTATACAAAGTATTTTCTGGAGCGTGTAGATAAGACCACGAATTATCTGATCTATGCACCGTTTCCGAAGCCGGATGTAAGGGACAACCATCTGGAAGACACAATGCTGTATTCCAGACGGTTCTTTGCTGACCGTGCCTCCCTGCTGTCGGTTGACCTCGGTATTGAGGAGAAGTACAAGCCGGTTATTGAGAAGCACATCAAGTTTTTCGCCAATAAAGAACGTACTCAGCGGTTCTATGATTTGGAAATCGAAAATTTTAATGAAGAAAATATCCTTGTCGGTCTGTTGAGTGCAGTCTGCAAGGCGCGTACCTGCTCTTTTGAGGAAGTCGTGCGCATCGTGTTGACGGATGGCGAGCTGGTGGACAATGCTTTCTTGCAGGAGTTTGAAAAATACGATCTGCTGTCTGCATTCTGGCAGCTCTGTGAGCAGCATTTCGGATACACTGATACAAAGCCGAGTTTGGAACGGCTTTTGGTAACATTGTTCGTTACCTATACTGGGCGATATGTGCAGGCAGAGCTTCCGGCAGCATGGAAGAGCTTTGTCTCCTACAAGTTAGGCAATATCATCGCATTTCTCGATAGCCTGATGAACAGCGTCCTGTACCGGGACAAATACGACGCTCTGTCGGCGCACGTTGCCAAAGGGCTGAATGTTCTTTCGGCATTTGCAGGAATGCGAGTGGACGATTTGGTGGAGTGCGACACTTTCCTTGCCGTGGATCAGGTACTGGTAAAGTGGCTCATTGGCAGACTTGTTTCGGAAGATATCGGTGCAATCGTAAACGGATTTACCATTCCGGGACTCTGTGAAAAGCGGGCTAAAATGCACTTTGGCAGAAAGACCGGGAAAACCTATCAGATGCTTTCCAGTGCATACAGCATGGTGAAGGAAGCGGATTACCATGCAGCAGATGGCTTAAAGCCAATCATCGACCGATATCTTGCTGCGGATTACAATATGGATCAGCAGTATCGGAAATTCTACTATTATTACGACCAGCTGGAGAGCACGGAAAGCTTTGAGCCGCTTCGGGAGCTGGTGGAAAATATCTACACGAACGAATATCTGGCTTGTCTGCTCCCAGCATGGAATGCTGGAATCCAGCAGGATGCCGCATTTTCGGCAATTCCGTTGCAGCGGGAGTTTTACAATGCCAACCTGCGCTATACCAAGGAACGCACCGTGGTCATCATTTCGGATGCCATGCGTTACGAGGTCGGACAGGAGCTGTTTGCCAGAATGCAGGATGACCCGAAATGCACGGCAAAACTTTCTGTACAGTTGAGTGTTCTTCCGTCTTATACGAGGCTCGGTATGGCAGCACTTTTGCCGCATAAGACACTGGAAATGACGGATGATTTTCAGGTACTGGCAGATGGTATCCTTTGTGATAATCTGGCCGGTCGGCAGCAGGTGCTGCAAAGCTATAACCCGGATAGTGTCTGTGTACAGTTCGATGATATCAAAAATTTGAAAGTGGCAGAGCTGCGAGATGTGCTGACAAACCGTCAGATTATCTATGTATATCATAATCAGATTGACGCGCGTGGAGACAAGGCAAATACCGAGGATGAGGTATTTCATGCGTGTGAGGAAGCCGTTCAGGAAATCATGGACTTGGTTCATCGGATCTCTGTCAGCGGAAACACCTATCATTTTATCGTCACTGCCGATCATGGCTTTATTTACAAGCGTGATAAGCTGACAGAAAGTGACAAAATTTCCGGGAAAAGTGCGGACAAAGCATTTGTCAATCGCAGATTTATTGTGTCAAAGGCGGCACTGGAAGATGACGGCATCGACCATATGAGCATGGGACGCATTCTGGGGAATGAGGACAGCAAGGTGGTGTCCTATCCAGTCAGCAGCAATGTCTTTAAGGTGGCCGGAGGCGGTGCTAACTATGTGCATGGCGGTTCCTCACCGCAGGAAATGCTGGTGCCAGTGCTGGAGTTTAAGATGGAGCGCGGTCATATGGAAACAAAGAATGCAGAGATTGCTCTGGTCAGCATTGTCCATAAGATTACGAACCTGATCACGTCCATGGACTTTATTCAGTCGGATGCCGTTAGCGATACTGTAAAAGCTGCAAAATACCGCATTTTCTTCCTCTCGGAAGAAAATGAGAAAATCTCGAACGAAAACAGTTATGTGGCGGACAGTCGTGAGGAAAATGCGCAGAAGCGTATCTTCCGGATGCGGTTCACATTCAAGAATAAGAAATACGACAAGGACAAGCAGTATTACCTTGTGGTTTATGACGAAGAAAGCGGTCTGGAGCAGTGGAGGCAGCCTGTCATCATGGACATTGCCTTTGCAGATGACTTTGGATTCGGATTCTGATACAGAGGAGGCAGGAATTCCGTATGGAAATGATGGATATGGCGGTAGACGATACCCGTGAAGAACTGCGTCGGAAGCTGCGCAACAACTTTGACGGGCGGATCGTCCGCAAAGACCTGACAAAGAAAATAAAAGAAGGAGCGAATGTTCCGGTCTATGTGCTGGAGTTCCTGCTGGGTCAGTATTGTAGTTCAGACGATGAGACAATCATTGAGCAGGGCGTTCAGAATGTAAAACGCATTCTGGCAGATAATTTTGTCCGCCCGGATGAGGCTCAGAAAATTCTCTCACAACTGCGCAAGAACGGGAGCCATACCATTATTGATATGGTGACCGTTCATCTGGACATCAAAAAGGATTGCTTTTTTGCAGAGTTCTCTAACCTTGGTCTCACCAATGTGCCGATTACGGATGATTATCCGGAAAAATATGACCGGCTGCTTTGCGGCGGTATCTGGTGCATCGCACAGCTGGAATATGAGTCTGAGGGAGACAGCAGCTTTGGAATCACGGATATAGATGGACAGCCGATTTCCTCTAAACAGAAAAAGCAGAAGGACATCTCTCCCATCAGCATCCATAAGCTGACTCCGATTCAGATGCCCCATATCGACATTGAAGAAGTTCGAGAGGGACGCAAGGCATTCACACAGGAAGAGTGGATGGATGTTATGCTGCGTTCCTACGGATATGAGCCGGAACAGCTGAATAATCGGGAAAAGTGGCTGCTGCTTGCGCGTATGTTACCGCTGGTGGAGAACAACTTCAATCTCTGTGAGTTGGGGCCGCGCAGCACAGGAAAGTCCCATATCTATAAAGAAATCAGCCCGAACAGTATCCTGGTATCCGGTGGTCAGACGACCGTTGCAAATCTGTTTTACAATATGGGGCGCAAAACCGTAGGTTTGGTAGGCTTATGGGACTGTGTTGCCTTTGATGAGGTTGCCGGAATCAAGTTTAAGGACAAAGACGGCATTCAGATTATGAAAGACTATATGGCTTCCGGCTCCTTTGCCCGTGGCAAAGAGGAAAAGGCAGCATCGGCATCTATGGTCTTTGTAGGAAACATCAATCAGAGCGTGGATGTGTTGCTTAAGACTTCCTCTCTGTTTGACCCGTTCCCGCCGGAGATGGGAACGGACACCGCCTTTCTTGACCGTCTGCATTGCTATATTCCAGGCTGGGAGATTCCGAAGTTCCGTCCGGAGCATTTTACCAATGATTACGGCTTTATCACGGATTATCTGGCGGAGTTTATCCGAGAACTGCGGAAAGAACAGTATGGTGATGCGTTAGATAAGTATTTTCGCCTTGGAAAGAACCTGAACCAGCGCGATACGATTGCTGTCCGCAAGATTGTAGGCGGCTATGTGAAATTGCTGTATCCGGATGGAGAATTTACGAAGGAACAGATTGAAGAAATTCTTGTATTTGCGCTGGAAATGCGCCGTCGCGTCAAGGAGCAGCTGAAAAAACTGGGTGGAATGGAATTCTATGATGTGAACTTCAGCTATATTGATCTTGATACCTTTGAAGAAAAATTTGTTTCCGTGCCGGAGCAGGGCGGTGGAAAGCTCATTCCTGATGGTATCTGCAATCCTGGACAGGTATATACCGTAAGTCAGGGGAAATCCGGTATGATCGGTGTATTCCGCCTTGAAAGCCAGATGCTGCCCGGCAATGGAAAATTTGAACGCACTGGCCTTGGCAGCGACCGTGACTGCAAGGAATCCACGAATACGGCGTTCAATTTCCTGAAAGCTAACGGAAATCGTATCAGTGGTAGCATCAGCACCACGATGCGGGATTACATCATCAACTATCAGGATTTACAGGGCATTGGCATGACCGGAAAGCTGGCATTGCCTACATTGATTGCACTATGCAGCATCGCTCTTGGACGGCCTACAGTCAGTACACTTGCCGTGCTGGGAGAAATCAGCATCAGCGGCACGATTCTGAAAGTGGACGAGCTTGCCAATAGTTTGCAGGTGTGTCTCGATAGCGGAGCAAAGAAAGTGCTGCTTCCGATTACCAG
>CAUWNA010000020.1:0-4292 GCA_963560135.1 uncultured Oscillospiraceae bacterium
GCAAGGTCTCTGCTTTGACCCAGAAATCGTCCCCGGCCTTGCCTTCGCCTTTGGTGTTGGCAATCAGCGTCGTTACCAGCTTCAAGATGTCCTTTTCGCTATGGATATAGGCAAAAGGGTTATAGTGCATGGACTTCTTGAAATTGATGGTATTCAACACCCTAATCCGGTATGGCTCATAGATAACCTTTCCCTGCTTGTCCTTCATGGGCTTTCCGTCCTTCCCCAGCTTGGGTGCGCCCCTTTGGAGCATTTTTCCGCACTCGACCAAAATGGTTCCCTTCGGAAGCATTTCGTCAAGACAGAATGTGCATTTATTTGAAAATTCTTTGTGACCGCTGGAAAAGCCTGTGGCGATAGGACTTTTCGAGTGTTTCATGCTCCGTTTCGGATGTCATTTTTGATTAAACGCAGCAACTTATCCTCCATCGTTTCCTTGCTTGTTTGGCTAAAATGGATGCACACCTTGTAGGTTGTCTTGCCAATTTTTCTCACCATGGTTGCGGGTGTGTGCTCCGCTGTCTGTACTGCTTTCGCTTTGGCTGTTGCCTGTTCCATGTGCGACACCTCCTGTAAAAAAGCCCGACAAAGGAAAGGCTGACAACGAAGTCCTGACAACGGACATCAGAAAACCTTAAAACTCTGTCGGGCAGATGCTCTATTTTCTTTTTCTTCTTTTTTTATAAAAGTCGGTTGTCATGGTTGTCAGGGGAGAGAAAATGCCCATCAAATCAGGGGTTTTCAGACTTTCGCCCGACAACCAGACCGACAACCGGCTCGACAACAAAACGGCAACCGGCACTGATTTTTTACTTTAGCCACTCAGGGGGAAGTTCCAGCTGCTCCACTTCCTCCGGCGTTAATTCCTGAAAATCTCCGCCTCCGTTGTCGGGCTGGATGCGCTCCCAGCCTTTCTGCCGCCCATAGGGACTGCGGAAGTACCGGGGATTGGAAAATGCTCTCCAGCCGGTCACGCTGTTGTTCATAATGTCGTTGATCTCCCGGATTTCCCATTGCTTCGGCTCGTCAAAGCTGTGTCCCAGGGCTTCCCGGAACAGCTGCTTGGAGCAGACCATGTTATCCGAACACTTTTCCAGATACTCGATGATTTGTCCGGCTTTGGTATCCTCCGGCATGAAGTCACGCTGGTGGACTTTCAGATACTCGTTCATTGCCGGGCTGAACCTGAGCTTGAAGTTTCCGCTGCGGTAAATCTCCATTGCTTCTGCCCAGACCTGTTTGAGATACTCCCTTGCTGCCGGTTCATCGTCCAGAATGTGGATTTCTGCCAGCTCTGGATGTACCATGACCGGCACAAAACGGCGGTTGCCGGTGCGGTCAAGGGGCAGGAAGTCCAGCGTGTTGGAAGTGCCGCAGAACACACACTGCCGTTTTCGGTCAGCCGGGTGGGTTTCGTATGGCACTTTATAGGTTTCCTTCTGGCGGCTGAGAAAGGATTTGATTTCCTCAATGCTCTTGGCATTGGCGGTGGCAATCATCTCCGACATCTCGATCAGCCAGTGTCCCTGCATCTTGCGGTACACATTTTCATCGTCCAGCTTTTTCAGGTCATCGGAAAACCAGTCATCCTGAACTGCCAGCAGCCGAAAGAACGAGGACTTTCCAGCTCCCTGACCGCCCACCAGACAAAGCATGATTTCAAATTTACAGCCGGGACGGAACGCCCGTGAGATTGCTCCCAGCAGGAACAACCGCATGGCTTCACAGGTGTAATCATCGGCATCAGCTCCCAGAAACCGGTGCAGACAATAGCGGATGCGCTCCGTACCGTCCCACTGCAAAGCATTGAGAAAATCCCGGACAGGGTGATAGCGGTTTTCGTTGGCAATCACCATCACGGCATCCTGTATCTTTTTCTCAATGGTCAGTCCATAGTTTTCCTCAAAATACAAGAGCAGATATTTGATGTCCACATCGGTCAGGGTCGGGCTGTCCCGATACCAGCCGAGGGGCTTCACAATATCCACTCGTTCTGTCAGCAGATTTTTTCGGATAGCTCCTTTCAGCAGAGGGTCAAGCTGAAACACCCTTTTATAGTTGGCGGCGGCATTGGATACCTTACCTTTCTCGGTCTGTTCCAGGCTGCTTCTGACCTGTTCCACGGTGCAGAGTTCCGGCTGCTGTCCATTCTGCAATTCGCTGCTCAAGTTTCATCACCTCTTTTCCTTGCTGTGCTACAATCTCCCGGCGTTCTTCCGGCGATCCGTCCAGAAAACTATCCAACAGATACTCTGTGTAGGATTTCCTTTGCAGGGCTTCCACAAAGAGAGGATGCAGGTCATCCTCCGGCGTTTGCGGGGCATATTGCTGTTCCCATTTCTGGAGAAGGTGGAAGTATTCGCATAAGACCTTGTAGCAGTGCATTTCTTCCTGTCTATATTTCTGCTCTGGGGTAGGTTCCCGGATATGGGGTTTGACGGTCGGCTTCTGCCCGTTGTCATAGGCAATCCCAAAATCATCAGCCAACTTCATGGCGGCTTCCTTGCTGGGCAGCTGAAACAGCCGGGAAACAAAATCCACTGCATCCCCATCAGCCTGACAGCCAAAGCAGTGAAAACGCCTGTCCAGTTTCATACTGGGGTTTTTATCATTGTGAAAAGGGCAGACCGCCATGCCGTTTCTGCTGACAGGGATGCCATACAGCTCCGCTGCCTGTCTGGTGGTCACATTCTGTTTGACCGCTTCAAATACATTCAAAATTCCACCTCCTGACAAAACAAAAGGCACCCGATTTCTTTTGAAAATCAGATGCCTTACAGTTCCATATTCTGCTTTTTCTCCTGCCGGTGCTGCTCGTCCTTTTTTCTGGATTCCTCCTGATAGTCCTTGATTTGCTCGGTGACAGAGTGCTTCGGCTCTGGCTTCTTTTTGACCTCTGCCTGTTCCGGGGCGAGTACCTTGTTGACCCAGTAACGGATTTCTTTCAGCGGCTTCAATTCCTCCTGCACTGCCGCCAGCTGCCCGGTATATTCTGCATGAGAAGTTTGCAGCTGTTCATATTCCGCTTGCAGGGCTTCCAGATCAACATTCAGGTCAACACCATGCTTTTTCAAAAAACGGTACGCCTTATTGTATGCGTCCAGCTCGTCCCGGTGGCTTTCCGCATAAACGGACTGCACCGTTTTCCAGCCGATTCGCACATACTTGTCATGGACAGTTTTATGCTGCTGACAATCGGTAACGGCGTTCTGGATGCCGGTAATCACTTTCATGCGGCTCTCGGCTTTCTTCATGCCGGTGCTGATGCTGCCGGATTTCTGCTTCACTTCCTCCAGCACACTGTCCAACTGCTCCAGCGTAAAAATCTCATGGTCTTTCAGATAATTGGTAGCGTTGACAAAGGACTGTAAATCTTTCGTTGCACCTTTTTGCTGACCGTATCTTGACCAGTCCCGGCGTTCTGCCTTTCGCAGATTGAGATAATCTCGCAGAAGATTGATAAGGTCGGGGGATGCGGTTTCCGGCTTTTTCTCTGCCAGCAGCTCTTTGTGGGCTTCCAGAATATCGCTGATCCAGTCACTCAGATTCTGAATGGTACTGCGGATCACGCTCATCATGCGATTAGCTGCTTTGATGTCCCGGTTCAGATTGCCGATATTGGTCTGGATGCCACGGCGTTCCATCTGGGTGACAGCTGCTCCCATGTGGACGGTGGGGATGATGTCCATCCCCTGTTTTTCATAAGAACGGAGATCGACACGGACTGGGCTGTTCACCATTTCCAGATAACGGTTCTGCATTGTTTCCCAGCCAGTGCGCCACTCCTGCCCATGATACTGCTCGTTCCAGTCAACGGTGTCCTCCTTATGGCTTTTCCAGTTCCCGGATGGAAGCCGGATGCGCTCGCCGTTCTCGTCAAGGTCATAAACTTTTCTGGCTTTGGGAAGCCATTTTCCATGCCCGTCCATTGCCCGCATGGTCAGCATCACATGACAATGGGGATTGTGTCCCGGTGGCTTGGGGTCATGGATGGCAAAATCAACAATCATGCCTTTGGAAACAAAAAACTGGTTGCAGTAGTCCTGCACCATCTGGGGATACAGTTCCTCCGGCACTTCTCTGGGCAGTGCCAGCACAAACCGTCTGGCAAGCTGGGAGTTCCACTGGTTTTCAACGGCTTCCACTGCGTTCCATAGCTGTTCCCGGTCGGCGTATTCCGGCGGGGCATGGGACGGCAGCATGATTTCCGTGTAGACCACACCTTCCTTTTTTCGGTAGTCTTTGTGCTTCTGGTCATACTCGGAAAACAGATTCTCGCCGCTCTGGTAGGC
>CAUWNA010000021.1:0-4233 GCA_963560135.1 uncultured Oscillospiraceae bacterium
GCTTGATGGCCGGACAAAACAAGGAAAGGAGCAAAAGCATGAGTAATATATTACTTCTTGAAGATGACTTGAGCCTGATTAATGGGCTTTCTTTTGCGTTCAAAAAACAAGGATTTGAATTAGTTGTTGCCAGAACCCTCAAAGAAGCAGATCGTTTGTGGGTGGATGGAAAATATGATTTGCTGGTGCTTGATGTATCCCTGCCGGATGGCACCGGATTTGAATTTTGCAAAAAAGTGCGGCAAGTTTCCAAAGTCCCTATCATTTTTTTGACGGCGGCAGATGAAGAAATGAACATTATCATGGGGTTGGACATTGGTGGAGATGATTATATTACAAAACCGTTTAAGCTGGGAGTGTTAGTATCCAGAGTAAATGCACTGCTTCGTCGGGCAAAAGATTTCAGTTCCGTAGATACACAACTGGAATCCAACGGAATGAAAGTGCTTTTGTTGCAAGGGCAGGCTTTTAAGAATGGAAAGCTATTAGATTTGACTGCCGCAGAATATAAGTTGCTGTGTCTGTTTATGAGAAATCCGAACATGGTACTTACCAAAGAAAAAATTTTAGATAAGCTATGGGACTGCGATGGGAATTATATTGACAGCAGTACCCTTACCGTATATATGAGGCGGCTGCGTATAAAGATCGAGGATAATCCCAGTGAACCGCAAATGCTCCTGACAGTTCGGGGAATGGGATACAAATGGAATGTGATCCAGTGAGGTGTCCTATGAAAATATTTGCAAACAAAGAAATCAAAAAATTGTTTCTTGCAGTATTCGTTATTTGGGTAGCCTCTCTTCTGTTGATACAAGGGCTCTTATGGTTGTGCTATCAGCGGTTTTCTTTGTTTCTATTGCTTGTTTTCGCATTGGCAGGAGGAGCGATATTGGCGGTGGATTGTTCTTATTTCAAAAAGCAAAATCAAGTCATGGAGCAGGCGGTATCACAGCTTCAAGCGTATCTTGACGGCGATCACAATGCCCGTATTGAATGTGATGAGGAAGGCGAGTTATATCGGTTGTTTCATACTGTCAATTCCATGGCCGCTGTCTTAAATGCTCACGCAGATAACGAACTCCGGGAAAAGGAATTTTTGAAAAATACAATCTCTGATATTTCCCATCAACTGAAAACACCGCTGGCTGCTTTGAATATTTATAATGGTCTGCTTCAAGACGGGGATATGGAACCTGGTGCGGTAAAAGAAGTTGCTGGTTTATCCGAACAGGAACTTGACCGCATTGAAATACTGGTGCAAAACTTACTCAAGATTACAAAACTGGATGCCGGGGCCATTGTGTTGGAAAAGACCACAGAGAATGTGGCGGATATGATGCGGGATATTGAACTGCATTTTGCATATAGAGCCAGACAGGAAAAGAAGAAAATCATTCTGTCTGGCTCGGATCATCTTTCTCTTTTCTGTGATCGTGATTGGCTGTCTGAGGCAATCGACAATATTGTGAAAAATGCGTTTGACCATACGGAAAGTGGTGCTGTCATTGGCATTACATGGAAGGAGTTGCCATCAGGTATTCAAATTGTGGTAAAGGACAATGGATGCGGCATCCACCCGGAAGATATACACCATATTTTCAAGCGTTTTTATCGCAGCCGTTTTTCAAAAGATACACAGGGCATCGGTCTGGGCCTTCCCCTTGCGAAAGCAGTCATTGAAGCACATGGAGGAGCAATCGAGGTAGACAGCGAATTGGGCAGAGGGACAAGTTTTACGATGAATTTTCTGATTCCTACAAATTTGTAGGATGATTGTAGGGTTACAGTAATATTTCAGTGCTATTCTTTCAATCGTAGACAGGAAATGAAGCTTACCTGTCTACATCGCAAGAACATAAGAAAGAGGTGTTTGCACTATGAATTTATTAGATGTCAGGAATATTTGTAAGACCTATGGCAGCGGTGAAACTGCTGTAAAAGCGCTTAGGAATGTTAGCTTTTCTGTTCCTAAGGGAGAATATGTGGCAATCGTCGGAGAATCTGGTTCGGGCAAAAGCACACTGCTGAATATGATCGGTGCGCTGGATATGCCAACTTCGGGAAAGGTACTGATTGATGGTAAGGACATTTTTTCCATGAATGACCGAAAACTGACGGTATTTCGACGCAGGAATATCGGCTTTATCTTTCAGGCGTTTAACCTTATCCCGGAGTTGACGGTGGAACAAAATATTATTTTTCCGCTGTTGTTGGATTATCAAAAGCCGGATAAGAGATATTTGGAGGAACTGCTGACGGTTTTGAATTTGAAAGATCGTCGTAATCATTTACCCAGTCAGCTTTCCGGCGGTCAACAGCAGAGAGTGGCGATTGGCCGCGCATTGATTACCCGTCCTTCTCTGATTCTGGCAGACGAGCCAACAGGAAATTTGGACTCACAAAACAGCAGTGAGGTCATAGCATTGCTCAAAGAAACATCGAAAAAATACGAGCAGACCATCATTATGATTACCCACAACCGCAGTATTGCGCAAACAGCAGACCGGGTATTACAGGTATCGGATGGCACTTTGACTGATTTTGGGAGGTGCTGTGAATGAAAAGTTATCTTAGTCTCATTCCGATTTCTGCAAAGGTACGCAAGCGGCAAAATCGTATGACAGTCTTGTGTATTATCATTTCGGTGTTTCTTGTCACAGCTATTTTCAGTGTTGCTGACATGATGATACGAACAGAAAGCGATTTTATGATAAGTAACCACGGAAACTGGCACATTGCAATAAAAAACATTTCACAGAACAATGCGGATGAAATCAGTAATCGTTCAGATGTTACAGCAGTTGGTGTAGCTTCTCAATTTAATTTTGAAGGAGAACAACCGTACCGGGTCAACGAAAAACGAACCGTTTTGTATGGCACTGATGAAGTCTATATTACTCAGATTTCAAATGGAATTGTAGAAGGAACATTTCCGGCGAATGATGAGGAAGTTATGCTTACACCTAATTCTGTAACTGCTTTAGGAGTACAGCTTGGGGATAGCGTAACCTTGCATACCCCTGCTGGAGATCGGACATTTACAATCTCCGGTTTTGGCACAGATGATGAAAGCTATTATAGCAATCAGACTTATTTGATAGGCTCTTATCTGACGCAAAGTGCATTTACTTCTGTTATGGCACAAAATGAAGTAACAAACAATGAGTTGACCTATTATGTGCAGTTTGAAAGTGCAGCGAAAGCGGCAAATGCAATAACAGAACTACAGACACAGTTCCAATTATCCGATGGGAGTATTTCTGAAAATACCGGCGTTATGGGTATGGCTGGGCAAAGCAGCAATACAGCGATGCAGAGTATGTACGGATTGGCAGCAATTCTATTTGTTTTAGTGTTGCTGGCAGGAATATTGATGATTTCTGGCAGTATGAATAGCATCATTGCACAACGAACTCAATTTTTTGGAATGTTGCGTTGCATTGGTGCAAGTCGTCAACAAATTATCCGCTTTGTCCGTTTGGAGGCATTGAACTGGTGTAAAACCGCGGTACCTATTGGAGTGGTTTTTGGAACAATAATTAGTTGGATTATTTGTGCCACACTTCATTATGGAATTGGTGGAGAATTTTCTGCAACACCAGTCTTTCAGATCAGCCCTGTTGGACTTATCAGTGGCGTAGTTGTTGGATTGGTAACAGTATTTTTAGCAGCACAATCCCCGGCAAAGCGGGCTGCTAAAGTTTCACCCATATCTGCGGTTTCTGGCAATGTAGATAATAAATCTTCTGTTAAACACGCTATCAAGTTTTGCTTAGGTAAAATTGATAATTCACTTGGCATACATCATGCGGTTGAAAAAAAGAAAAACTGGTTTCTGATGACGGCTTCCTTTGCACTGACTATTATGCTGGTTTTTTCTTTTTCTGTAATTTTAGATTTTGCAAAGCAACTTGTTCCATCGTTGAGTGTCACATCAGCCGATATAGCATTATCCAGTTATGCAAATAAAATGGATATTGAGCGCAGCCTGGTCGATGAAATCAAAAAAATAGATGGGGTTGCAAATGCTTATGGAAGTAGCTATGTAGAAAACATTCCTGCAACATCTTCAAGAGCAGGAATAGACCATATCAATATTGTTTCTTATGATGATACACTTCTGGATTACTCAAAAGGTAGTATTGCTCAGGGATCATTAGATACAGTTTACGGGAACCAATGTCAGTTAGTTAAGTTGAAAGGTTAAATTCTGTGTGTGGGGTCTAACCA
>CAUWNA010000022.1:0-4181 GCA_963560135.1 uncultured Oscillospiraceae bacterium
GTGAAAGTCAAACCTTCTTTCATCTTGGTTCATTCTCATATCACCCTATATCATTCTACATTTCGGGTTGAATTATGAGAATGTAATGAAATTTTACATTAAGTAGTATTTTATTTCGCATCCATGTAGGCTCTAACTTGTATTATTCGAGGTAGAGAACTATAATATATCCTGTGGAGGTGCGAAATGGACTATATGACATTGAAAGAGGCTACTGAAAAGTGGGGCGTGACACCTCGTAGGGTAAATTATTATTGTGTCGGAGGGCGTATCCCCGGCGCTGTGAAAATGGCCGGTGTTTGGCTGCTCCCTAAAATTGCGGAGAAGCCGCTTGATGGCCGGACAAAACAAGGAAAGGAACAAAAAAATGCAAAGGATACTTTATGTAGAAGATGATTTAAGCCTGCTTGCCTTTTCGTAGGCGCGCTTCCTTTCGCTCAGCCTTCGTCAGTTTCTTTTTCTTTGCCATTTGCGGAATCTCCCGGATTTTTTGCTGATGATTTTGGTTTACACTTTTTCGGTGCTGTCAGCTCATGGCTCAAAGAAAGCAGGTCTTTGATGGCATCATCCAGCTCCGGTTTGCCAAGCTGAATACTGAGCCACTTCTCCTTGTTCATGTGATAGGCCGGAAAATAGCCGTCCTGTCCGCGAAGAGAGCCGATCAGCAGCGGATCACTTTTTACATTGAGGACATCAATGATGCCTGCCTCCGGCAGTCCCAACTTATCAGCAGATACTTCCAGAACTACACCATACCATTTATTATTGTCGTTGTGCCGCAGTACAGCATTCCAGTCATGCCAGGGGTATTCCGGTTCTGTGCCGTACTGCTGGCGTATCCATGTAAACAATTCTTGTCGTGTCACTCCATCGCTTCCCTGCTGTTTTATGTGTGACTTTGTGCAACAACCTGTTGCACAAAGCTTTGCCTCATATACCTCTCCGCACTGCATTGATATCAGAAATCATCCAGCGCAGCATCTATCTCTTCCAGCCGATCAATCCAGCCCAGGTCAGATTTCTTCTTGGTTGCTGGTCTTTTTTTATCACCACCAACCACTTCAAACCGTTTCTCTTCAGTCCCAAACAAACTTTTTACCTGAATTCTGAAATCCGGCTTGTTGTTGGTCAGTCCCTGCATGAGCTGCACATTCTTGTATCTGGGCAGGAGGATTTGACAGATAGCCTGAATGTCTTGCTCCTTAATACACGGTGCCGCCATGAACTTTTTCGTTATGTAAGGCTTTATATCTGCCAGCACCTGCGACATAGAGGCTTTTCTTCTAACATCGGTCATAATAATCCCCCTTTCACAAACTCTCGTGCAACAAAAATATACCCGTTCGGATTATTATTGTAGACTAATACCTAATCCGCTTAATAACTTCATAAACGCTGGCAATCCCTCTGTTCCTAATATTTTATTAGAGTGGTGACCTGTATAATCAATCGCATTGATTCCAGCCATTTTTACATATTTATCTTTTTCTTCGGCCTTTAGTGTTGTCGTTAAAATGCACTGACGTTTTAGTTCAGATAGCAACGCCAAAACACGTTCTTCCTTCTCCGTTGACAAATCTTCTGCACGAAAAGAATCCATTATAATTGGGCAAGAATGCTTCGTTAATTTAGCAATGCTAATCAATCTTGCAATGTAATATACTGTTTCCTCACTTCCAGATACAACTGAGCCTCTTTTGGTAAACAGATCATCGTATAATTGCTTGCTTTCGATATCTATTTTCCCCTTCACCTGATTCATTTCTTCTACTATCGCTTCGTAAAAATCTTGCTGTGCCTTTTTGGAATCCTCTGTCTGTTTCTTTCCTGCTTTAACTTTTTGCTTTATATCATCAATGGCTTCATCAAGTTTTTGTACCTTTTCTTCAATTTCAGCAATACTACTAAAGCCATTTTTATATGCCACTATGTTCTCGATTGTAATGTCTTCATCTTGCATTATCTCTTCAATTCGTTGCTGCATAGAAGAAATTTCAAAATCATACTTTTCTATTTCTTCAGTATACGCACTAATCCGTTCTTCAATAGACGCAATTATCTGCGATCTCATTTCAGGGGTAGACACATCAAACGAGTATGTAATTTTTCCTTTGCCTTTATATGCAATATGCGTAGAGTCACAGTCCATACAACGGAGTTCTCCTACCTCAATATTACGATTAAGGGAACGAAGCTCTTTTAATGTTCCATTCCATAAGCTTCTCTTTGTTGCCAGCTTGTTTCTCATTTTACGCAAATCAGATATTTTGCCAGTTATTTCTTCCATTTCGCATATTCTATTTTGAAATGCTACTTTGTCTTGAATTCGGCTCAAATATTCTTTCGCCGGTGTCGATGTTTTATAAAATTCACTGATTTCCAGCTGTTCCTTACGTTTTGCTTCCAATTCCTTAATTTGATTTTTTAGTCGAGTTATCTCATCAGCCGAGAGCGAAGATTCAGTCTCTCCCGCATAGAAGCAAACCATATCCTTGAAGTTATCCTTATGATAGAATCCGGAATTAAAAATTGTTGATGTATCTTTTCCATCTTGCCCAACAAAGAACATCTGTGCGTATAGTTCCATGTCAACAATTCTCTTGTTGCCATTCACAGATATTTGAGGTAACGAAAACACATTGTTGTTCCAGAAATTCTTGAATTCAGCAGTATCTTCAAAAAATCTAATATCACCTGCGCAAGATACGATGTAGGAATCGCCTCTTCTCACTACAATATAGACCTTATTATTTTCTTCAAATTCCAAATAATAATAGTATTCCTTATAGTTGAATGAACTCGGAAATATCGGTTTATTTCCGATAGCATACAGCAATGATTGAATCACTATCGTTTTTCCCTTATTGTTTTCGTCGCTAAATATGATATTGATCCCATCAGATAATTTGCTTTCGATATATGCCTCATCAGTATTTCCCAGCCCCACCTTAATAATTTTCATGGAAGCAATCCCTCCTTAATCTTTGCTATAAAATACTTGAGTGATAACACATCGAAATTAGGACATTCATCAATTACGACACCATCAATTCGCTGGAAAATAAAGTCAATATTCCTGTTCGGGTATTTCATAAGCAAAGTATATATTTCTTCAAATAATTTCCAAAACCCCTGTGCAGCGGAATTATTGAATAACGCCATACATAAAGATCGCTGGCATTGTTCAATCATTGATTGCCTCTGCTCTTCAGGAAATTTTGAAACTATCTCAATAAACGGTGTGGGAACTCCCCTTTCAAGAGGATTACTATTAATAATTCTTTGTAGAACAAGCAATCTGATTTCTGATGTTGTCAGGTGACGACCATACGAAAGCACTTCATCAATATGATCTATCACAACTCCTTCAACAATCGTATTTTTCTTTTCTGATTGTTTATTCCTGATTTCATTAAAAATAGCAATCAGTTCAGAATCTGATGGAACTATTTTGGGATGGTTACTAATAATCGCCTTAATGTAATCCGCCGGTTCCTTATCATCCACAACAAACCAAACCAACTTTAGAAACTTTTCTAATGATTCATCCGTTATCTTATCTGATTCGATATATTCCTTTTCCGTGCATTCTTCTTTCAGACCTGAAAGTACGCTTTTCAAAGCCTTAGGAGTAATATTTGTAGACTGAAAGACATTCTGTTTAGCATCAATCCTGAAAGTATCCGGAACGCCACCTAAAAAAATAATATATGTAAAAAAATCAAAATCGCTCACATGGTTTTTATATAAAGTAACAAGCTCTCGACCGATTGTTTTCGCAGAACCGGTTTTTGATGCCTTTGACTGGACATCCCAAAGCTTTCTTGCCATTCTGTCCATTCCTGTAATATCATTAAAAAAATCCACGACAAAATAGTTGATTTGCGAACTATCTTCCCGAAAATTCAAAAGATAAAGCATCGCCTTTGTCTCAAAGTCAGCACCTGATTTTCTTAATTTTTCCGAAGATTGCACCTTATACGGCATAAGCAAAAACACCTTCTTTCATTCAGAGACCTGTTACTCTACCCCCAACGCCTTAAACACCGCATCTTCCGCGCTGCTGTAGAAAATCAGATTAAAACTGCCCACCAGCTCCGGCGGCACGGTGCCAAGGTCTGCTGCGCTGGTAATCGGAAGCAGCACTTTCTTTGCTCCGCTATCGAGACACACCTGCAAAC
>CAUWNA010000023.1:0-4004 GCA_963560135.1 uncultured Oscillospiraceae bacterium
GGAAGCCTGCCGCCCTCGTCTTACTTTGCCACCAGCTCGGAGAGCTCCCGCAGCACCTTTGACACCTCGCCCCACAGCTTTTCATAGTCCCGCTTCAATCCGTCGATTTCCTCCGGGTACACGCCATAGGTGTGTGCGTGTATGGCAACCTGATTGAGATTGTTAGAACAGCGCCGTTGCAGAGAGATCAGCTCTTTTACGGGCGCAAGGTCGATGTGCAGGATATACCCATTCAGAGCCATTTTCCGTACATAAGCCCCGGCGTTGGAAATGCCCGCCTCGGCCATCCGCTCATGGATGGCCGCCAGCTCGTCCGGTGTTACCATGACGTGCAGATGGACATTCCGCTTGCGGTTCTCCATCAGCGTTCCAGCTCCCGGCCTTTCCGGCGTTCTTTGGGCTCCTTTACCTTATCCAGCGGTTTTGCGTCCAACTCCGGGGGCGTGGGCGGGATGGGCGTGTTGTTGGGTACGCCGTCGATCATGTTGCAGTTCTGCTCCGTGGAGAGCTCGGCGGTTTTCAGATAGTTGTCTTTTTCGTGCATGGCGATCCTCCTTTATCGTTCCTCATGGTTTTTATGGCTCCGCTTCTGGCCGGGCTCCTTCGGGGGTTCCTGCCCTCTGGTTCCTTCTTTGAGCCGGGCGGTAATGGATGGGCGCACCCGGTCAGGATTGCCCGGTGCTGGTTTCAGTTCATAATCCTCCATCTGCTTTTCGGTCAGCGGCTTTGCGTAGGTCAGTTCGCCCCATGCCATCAGCCTGCCGTCTGCCACAGGACGCCGCCTGTCATCGTCGTAGTTGACGATGGAAAGAGGCTGGTTATCCGGCGGCTTCGGGTAAGTTCCTATGTCCACGGGCCGCTGGGTGGAATAATAGCGGTAAACGCCCTCCGGTCCCAGCTCGGTATGCTTGACCGCCGCATGGTAAAGCTGCTGATAGTCGTCCACCCGGCGGTCAAAGTCCCTCTGCGCCCACGCCTGACTGGTTCCATAGCGACCCCAGTAGTAATCCCGATGGCCGTTTTCCCCCTCGGTAAACTGCCAGGTCACAAAGGGGCTCGGCGCTCCCGGATTATGCCCCAGCGCAAAGCCGTGTCCGGTTTCAAAGGTGGCAGCTTTCAAAATCACATATCCTTGTACTGTCTCCAAGAGATCCCTCCTTTCTGTGCCTCGGGCCAACATGACCCGAAGTGCTGGATGTTACGAAATAAGAGGGCAGACCGGGGAGGAATGTAATAAGATATTCCCACCCCGGAAACACCCTCAAAAAAGCCCGGAATGTCAAGCCTTTGGAGGCGGCAAATCGTAACAGCCGCCCGGCCTTTTCTCCCGCATTTTCCTCATGCGTTCCCGGCTTTTCCGGCGGTTCCCTTCGGTTTTGCAGGCGTCGGAACAGTAGGCTTGACGCCCCTCGGGCAAGAACGCCTTTCCGCAGACCGCACAGGCCCGCAGCTCCGGGGAGATGCCTTCCGTTGTCAGCGACGCTTGAAGCTCCGGGTTAAGGGGCAGGACAGCCTCACGGAAATAACGGCAGTACGCCCCTGTCCAGCACTTGTGCAGCATATAGCAGGCACAGTCAAGAGGAAGGCACAGGCCGCTTTCCCGGTCATAGTTGGCGCACATCCCCGTGACCAGAGTGCGGATTTTCTTCTTCTCGTCACGGGTCAGCTCCCGGGCGTCCATTTAAGACTTCGGGCCACGATGGCCCGAAGGGCGGGGCTCCACGATCAGCGCCCGGAACTTCTTCCGGCACTGTTTTTTCTTTCCTTTGCACTCCTTGTAGTAACGGCATCCCTTACAAGGGTCGTCATTGTCCCAGCCGGGGTGCGGTACTTCCTTCATCATTCGTTCAAAAGGGCTGCTTGTAAAATTCATTCTCATTCCTCCGTATCTTCCTCCCACGGCGGGGTATCTTCGTCCTCGGGTTCCTCTGCGATCTCCTCCAGCTCCCCGTCCTCATATTCGCAGTAATCATCTTCCAAATCCGGGGCCTCATGCTTCGGCTTGTAAATCTTGAAATAGTAACCAATCCCACCGCCGGCCAGCACCACCGCACCGATCAGGAGCAGAGAGAGAAGGGGGCTGTCCTTTTTCTCCGGCTCGGGTTCCGGTACTTCCTCCACCGGTTCGGTGGGCTTTGGCTCTGGCTCCGGGGTCACTTCTTTGGGCGGTTCCTTACCCTGTTCAGCAAGAGGCAGAAGGTCGTCTGTGGTAACGGTATTGAGGAAATAGACGTTCTCGCTGGTTTTCTGTTTGTCGATCACCAGATAAAACACGCTCTCGTCTGCGGTGGTGATGGTGTAGAACTCCTTTCCATCCTCGTCGGTGGCGTTGTCCACCACGGTTCCCGTCCCGTCCGGGGTAAAGGGGTTCTGGGTTTCCGGCTCTGCTTCGGTTTCTGCCGGGGCGGGAGCTGTCTCCGGCTGCGGCTCGCTGCTCTGTGCATAGGCCGGGACCGTAAAGATCAGGCAACACAAAAGGCTGGCAGCCATCGCCGCCAGCCTGCGGTATTTAGTTTTCTTCATGGGCTGTGTCCTCCTTTTCGGGTGCCTCCGGCTTCGGGTCAGTATGGCCCGAAGCGGTAAGGCTGTTTTTGGGGTCATTCAGAAAAGCCATAAGCTGGGCGGGCGTCAGTTTGAGGGAGCGCACCGCCTGCACGATCTGGCTGTTTTCTTCCTCCTGTTTCTGCTTTTCCAGCTCCCGGATTTTGGCCTGCCACTCGGCAGCCTTCTCCCGGGCTTTTTCCAGTTCCTTATCGAGCTTGTCGATCTTGTTCATGCAAGGACTCCTTTCCTCTGGCTCACAAACGCCCGAAGGCATAGAAATGTGTCTGCCAGTAGCTTGAATTGATGTTTGCGTATTGGATGGGCGAACCACAATGAAGCATCATCCCGTCGCCCACATAAATCCCCACATGGGACACAGGGCCGGGGCTGTCATAGGTTCCCGTGAAAAAGATAATGTCGCCGGGCTTTGCCTCGGAGGGGGAAATGATAGCACACTGGTTGTAAATGCCCTGCGCCGTGGTACGGGGCAGGTTGTGGACGCCGCTGGCCGTGTACACCCAGCAGACAAAGCCCGAACAGTCAAAGGAGGTGGACGGGCTGGAGCCGCCCCACACATAGGGCCAGCCGATGTACTTTGTGGCTTCTTCCATGAGCGCCGCAAAAGCCGGGTCATCCAGCGCCTCGCCGGGTATCTCATAGCTGGGGCCGGTATCTTCGCCGCTGTTGTAAATCCCTTCCCACAGATAGGGTTTGTTGCCCTTGAGCTGCTGCATAACGGTGTAGATTTCCCGCTGCTGTTCGTTAAGCCTCGGCAGGATCACGGCGGGCAGCGTCTTGTTTGTGAGGGTCACATTGAGAATGTAATACTCATAGGGGACTTCCTCGGTGGTGGTTTCCCCGGTCTCCGGGTCGGTGCTGGTTTCGGTGCGGTAGCGTATCTCGACTTCCTCCGTCAAGGTCAGCTCATACTGTGCCTCGAAAATCTCCCGCAGCTCGTCCTGCACCTGTTCCCGGAAATACACATGGTACTTTGCCGAGAGATAGGACGCCAGCTCATAGGGGTTATGGCCGATCTCGTCCACGGAATAGCGGTACTCGTCATAGCCGGGATGGGTGCTTTCGATGTTCGCTACCGTCTGCGCCAGCTCGTTTTCCAGCGCCGTGTAGTCCTCGTCCACGCCCAGCAGGTCCGTATCCTCCGAGGCGTAGGAGGTGCCGGATAACGCATTGGCAAGGCCGCTGCCAAGCGTGGGAAAGATGGAGCTTACCGCCGACACAAGAAAACAGAGCAGCAACAGCAGGAGCAGGACCAGCACCGCCACGGGATGACGGGTCACAAACTGCGCCGCCCGACGGGTCGCAGTTCCCGAAGCGGCAGCGGTTTTCTTTGCGGCCTTTGCGCCCTGTTTTGCAGCCGCCTTTGCTTCTTTGGAATACCGGCGTTTCAGTTTCCATTTCTGCTGCACACGGGAAAGCGGATTGCTGGCAAGCTCCGGGTG
>CAUWNA010000024.1:0-3657 GCA_963560135.1 uncultured Oscillospiraceae bacterium
CGGCTTTCAGCGCCATCGGGTTTTCCTCGTCAAAGCTCAGGTCAATGTCCATCGGATTGATGTGGTGGGGGCTGTCCGGGGCGATCTCGATGACCTGTCCGCCCAGCCGCTTGATAAGGGGCGAGTATTCGCCCATCGGGTCCACCACAATGATCCGGTCACGGGTGGCAAGGAACACGTTCACAAGCTCCCGCTTTGCGGCAAAGGATTTGCCGGAGCCCGGCACGCCGAGGAACAGGCCGTTGGGGTTTTTGAGCTTTTTCCGGTTTGCCATGATGACGTTATGGGAAAGTGCGTTGAGCCCGTAATAGACGGCTTCGCCATCCATGCGGAGCTCCTGCGTCATAAAGGGAACGAAAATGGCCGTGGAGCTGGTCGTCATGCCGCGCTTGATCTCAATGCCGTTATGGCCCAGCGGAAGGCTGGAAAGAAAACCATCCTCCTGCTGGAAGTCCAGCCGCTTCAAGGTGCAGTTGTATTTCTGGACGATACCGGACACCGTGAACAGGTCATTGTCCAGCTCCCGGCGGGTCGGGGCCATGTTTACCACAAGGAAGGTCAGAAGGAACATTCTTTCATTCCGGCTCTGTAAATCTTCCAAGAGGGTCTTTGCGTCGTTGCTGTACGTTACAAGGTCGGGCGGAAGTATGTCCATGTCGTACCCTGACCGGGCTGCCTTCTTTTGTTCCTCCACCTTCATCTTGTCAATGTCGGAGACTTTGGCCTTGATGGATTTTACGGCGGCGGCCTGATCGACGGTTTGGATATGGAGAGTGATGGTCATTTCCGCATCCATTTCCAAAAGCTCCGCCAGCAGCTTGTCCGAGAGCTCCGAGGCCAAAATCTGCAAGTAGGAGGCAGCGCCCCAGGTCGTCCCCACCCGGAACAGTCGGCTGAAACGGAAATCGAAGCTGTCCGGGGCGATAAAGTCTTTGGTGGAAAGCCCGGTTTTGGGGATCATATCCCATGAAAACCGGAAGGGGGAGCCGCTGCCGGGGTGGAGCTGCCCGTGAAGAAGCTCCAGCCGTTCCAGCCCCGAAAGGGAGCGGCACTTGACGCCCAGCTTTTTGAAGTTCCCGCAAATGTCCGCCTCTACACGTTCCAGCCTTGCCCTGGCGGTGGGAAGGTCGTCCACGTTCACGCCGAAGGTCAGGAGCTTTGTGCGGACAATGCCGTTGTTGCTTTTGGCGATCTGGTTTTCCAGCATTTCCACATACTCACACCGGACGCTGTTGTAATCATCGTCCTGCATGGGGATGTTCACGCTGTACCGGCTGCCCGGGCGGCTCCGGTGGTTGAGGAAGGAAAGCTGGAACGGAAGGCTGCTGTCAAAGTAGTTGAGGCAGGCGCTCCACCCGTCAAAGATGGCCGCCTGATCTTCGGACTGTGCGAGCTGGTAGTTGATGTCCTCGTATTCAATGGTTTTGGTGTAATAGCGGTCCGCTACCCGGCACACCCCGTCCCGGTACATTTCCCGGTAAGGGAGGGTCTGCTGGGCGGTGGTGGGAATGTTCTTTCCTTTCGTGAACAGGCCGGTAAGGCCCTGCTTTTCAGGCTTTCTGCCTGCGGGCTTTCCGGCCCTTCTGCTGTTTCGCAATCGGCTGCGCCTCCTTTCTGGCGCTAAGCAGCGCATAGAAGTTTTCGGTTTTGTAAGGCCGCACACGGGGATAGAGGAACCGGGTGCGGATGATGTTTTTCAGCACTTTTTCCAGCGGCAGACCGTCTCGTTCATACATAGCCAGAAAGAAGAACGGGAGCATGAGGCCGATCATCAGGAACATGGCGGCGCTGTTCCCGATACTGCCACGGGAAAACAGGTAGGCCGGGAGCCCCACCGCCGCCGCGCCGGAAAAACAAACAAGCTGGCGCTTCGTTAGGTTGAAGGCCAGCTTTGTCTTGATTTTGGAAAGGTCTTTTGGTACTGGCACATAGGCCATTTTGGTACACCTCCTTTATTGCTTCGGGCCAGCATGGCCCGAGGTTATCTTGCGGCCTCTTTGGCCGGGGCTGTGCTGCGGGCAGCTTCGGCGGCCTCTCGTCCGCTCTGCCTTGCCCGCCAGTATTCGGGGTGATACTGCCGGATGGACTGATTGAGTTTTTCTTCAAACTGTCCTTTGTCCTTAATGCGGTCAGGGATTTTCCACAGCTTTTTGTCCAGCAGCTCCCGGAGCACTACGCTTTCCTGTGCGTCCTCCTCATAGCAGATATAGCCCTTGTCCTTGAAGCCGCATTTTTTGGCCGCTGGGGAGAGAACGGCGGCTACCTCGTTTGCCACCATCGTTCCGCCGTGGCTGGCGGTAGATACCAAAAACACCCCCGGACAGAGGGTTTCACAATTCTGCACCTCGCCCCACGGGGAGCTTTTCGGCGCATGGAACATTCCGCCCGTCCGGCTCCGGTCCGCCTGCATGAGCGCCGCCTTTTCCAAGATGGCTTTCAGTTCTGGGGAAAAATAGGCATATTCCCGAAGAACACGGGCAGCCTCCCCGCCGCAGGCGTTCATCAACAGGGTATAGGCGTCGCTGTCCGCTTTGGTACAGCGGCCCAGCAGTTTTCCGTCGTAATAGCAGGCCGCGTCATAGCCCGCCCGTTTGCGTGGCATGGTTCCCGCCTCCTTTCTGCTTCGGGCCAACTTGGCCCGAGGTCAACGCTCTGCACTGCGGCTGGGCTTTTCCTTCGGAGGCCGCTCTGCCTTTGCCTGTTCGGCAGCCGCTTTTCCGGCTTTGAGTTGGTCGCTGATGGACGCACGCCCCACAGAGCCGCGCTCCGCCATCTGTTCCAACTTTGCCTCATAGGCTTGCAGAACAGCAGTATTGAGCTGTTCCCGGAACTCCTTTGTGACAGGGTAGGCCATATCCCGATAGCCGCCTTTGCCGTCCGGCTGGCTGGGCATCCCAAGAAAGAGGCCCTTGCTGCCCTGTACGATTTTCAGATTTTCCACCACAAAGCAGTCATTGAATTTCACGCTGGCAAAGCCCATGAGATTTTTCACAGGTTCGATGACCCGCACGCTTACATCCAGCTTTATAGGGGCGGCTGGTGTTCCGCCCGCAGTTTTTTCCTGCATGGATTTCTCCTTTCCGGCAGGAACAAGGTTCCCATCCTTGTAGTCATAGCCTTCCGCCCGGAGTGCCGCCAGCGTGTCCGCCGATACGCACCCGGACAGTTTCAGATCGGTTTCCACCATAAAGCGCATGGTGTCTGCTTTAGAAAATTCTTCGGGGAGCTTTCCGTAGAAAGCCGGGTGCGGCTGTCCGTCCGCACCCTGTTTGTAACGCCGGGGCATACCGCCTCCTTTCCACTTCGGGTCAGCATGGCCCGAAGTCTCTTAATGGCAGCCGAAGATGGATTTTGCAAGACTGCCTGTTTTGAATAAGGTAAAACACAGCAGCACCGTATATCCCACGCAGCCCCAGATCGCCCCGATGGGGTCGCCGTCGGTGGCGATACTCTGGATCAGCACCGCATAGATGGCGACACAGACTAAGATCAACAGACCTTGAAAGCCCACCGCAAAGAGGGAGCGGAAATAGTTCTGCCCCATGTGTCCGGTTTCCCTGTTGGGGACGGTGGCAAACGGGATAGGCGCTAAACTTGTGAGTAGTAGGGTAAGAACCCGGTGCCTTGCCATATTGCTATGGCAGGTTTCCGAGAACT
>CAUWNA010000025.1:0-3562 GCA_963560135.1 uncultured Oscillospiraceae bacterium
GGGGAACGCCTGATGTGTGCTGGCGGCTCATGGACGCCCAGTATTGGGCAGGCTCCCGAAGGCTGGCACGAAGGCAGCGGATTTTCGTCGTGGCGGATTTTGGAGGCAGACGTGCCGCAGACATACTATTTAAGCCCCGTCCAATGCTCCCACTTCCTCCGCCTTGCGGAGAGGGCGGGCGGACCGCCGCCGAAGGAGATCGAACAGCTTCTTTTGAAACAGGGCGGCAGATACCAGTCATCCACCCCTTTCAGTGCTTCCGTATGCGGGGAGCGGCAAAAAGGCAGGAAGAAACGGCCTTCCGAAACAGCTTCGGATTACCAACTGACCCTTTTCCCACTCTTTTAGCCAGTGATGTAACGCCCTTCGCCTTTTGGTATGAGGGCGACCCGGCGGGCGGCTGTATCCGCTTCCTGACGGAAACGGAAAGCGAACGGCTGATGGGGCTGCCGGAGGGCTGGACAAAGTACGGGGCGGACGGCGTGGAGATCCGGCCTCTGCAACGCTACAAGGCGCTGGGAAATGCGATTGCCCTCCCTTGCGCCGATTACATTATGGCCGGGATTTATGAGGTGCTGGCTGACCGGGCCGGAAAGGAGGAATGAGCCCATGTTTGAAGCCTATATAACCAATACAGCCCTATACCCCTTAATGGGGATCGAGGTAGGGACAACGGTACATTTCCCCATGACGACACAGGAGTTGCAGGCCGCCCTTGCCAAAATCGGGATAGACGGGAAACGGTACAGCGAAGTGTTCTTTACCAGCTTTGACAGTGATGTGCTGGGGCTCTACGATCATCTCTACGAATGTGAGAACATCGACGAGCTGAACGAGCTGGGCCACGCCCTGCTGGAAGTACGGGATAAGGGCGGACTGGAAACCTTTGAAGCCGCTCTTGTCTTGGGAAACCACACAAGGAGCGTGAAGGATTTGATAAACCTGACGCAGAACCTTGACCTTTACCGCTTTTACCCGGATATTTCCGATGATGAAGGGCTGGGCCGTCTTTACGCCGACGAGCTTGGGACTATCGACATACCGGAGCACATTCAGAACTACTTCGATTATGAGGCATACGGGCGGGATGTGCGTATCAACGAGGGCGGCGTATTCGCTCCCGGTGGGTATGTGTCGGCAGTCCCGGAGGGCTTCAAGGAGTATTACCACGGGCCGCAGGACATTCCGCCGGAACACCGGATATTTGCCTATCCTGAAAAGGCCGAGCCTGTCCACTCCATTCTCGCTGCACTCAAACGGTTTCAAGAAGCCCCGCCCGCTCCGAAAAAGGACAAGGCGGGGCCTTCCCATGAAGAACGGTAAGACTTCGGGCCAGCATGGCCCGAAGCATGAAGGAGGTGCATACCATCAACTATTACCCTATCAATGAAGGAGCCGCCCGCCGGGCAAAGGAAATGAACAGCTTTTCCGACTACAAGGAAGGGAGCGCAACGGCGGAATACCGGGCAATGGTGGACAAGGCCGCCGCCATAGCGGAACAGCAGAAATCCCGGGTGGACCCCATGTACCATGAGAAGATCGACCATCTGTTAGACACCTACGCCCGCAAGCTGGCCGAAAACATGAACCAGGGCTTTGCCATTGACGCAAGGGTTCCCTCTGTGATGATCGCCGGACCTGCCAATTTCCCGGTGGGAAAGAAGGAAAAACAGAACCGGGCCCGGGACAGCAACATGGAGGAATGGCGGTATATTCAAGGGCTGCTGGATAAGATACGCAGTACCGGCATGGGCGGGATCAGCGCCGATGACCCGGCAGCGATTGAAAAGCTCCAGAAGAAGCTGGACGGGCTGGAACGCTCCCAGCTCATTATGAAGGAGGTCAACGCCTATTACCGCAAGCATGGCAAGCTGGATGGCTGTGCGCTGCTGTCGCCGGACCAGATCGAAAAGCTGAAAGCAAGCATGGCGTCAAGTTGGCGAAGCGACCCGAGGCCCTTTGAAAGTTACCAGCTTACCAACAACAATGCGGAGATCCGCCGGGTAAAGGCCCGTATCGAACAGCTTTCCAAACAGGCACAGCAGGAATTTTCCGGCTGGGAGTTCGACGGGGGTCGTGTGGAAATGAACCGGGAGGACAACCGCTTGCAGGTGTTCTTTGACGGAAAGCCTGACGCGGACACCCGGGCTGAGCTGAAAAGCAATGGTTTCCGTTGGGCTCCCAGCGTAGGCGCATGGCAGAGGCAGCTCACGGACAACGCCATCCGGGCGGCTGACCGTCTGGAATGTATCAAGCCGCTGTCCGGCGAAAAGCCCTCCCAGCTTCAAAAGAAGCCCTCTATCTTGCAGACCATGCGGGAACAGGGCGAAAAAGTCCAGACGGAGCCGGAAAAGAAAGCTCCGTCCGGCAGAGATGCCGAGCGGTAAGCCTCGGGCCACATTGGCCCGAGGTTTTCTGTTCCCCGAGATTGTACGGGGGCCTCCCGGATAGCGGGAACCCCGACGGAAAGGAGGTTTTATGCAGGAAGAAGTAAACCAAAAAACGGTTGCCCTTTCGATCAGGACAACGAAGCTCACAGGAAAAGTGCTGGCTGCCGCTCTTGGCAAGGTGGTTCGGGCGCTGCAAAAGCACCACCAGAAGGCGCTGACCCCGCAGGGACGCCAGAGCGTGAAAAAGCTGATGAACCACTATGGCGGCAAAAGTGCCATGCCCTATGTGGGAGCTCCAAAGGATTTTGACCGGATCGCGAAGGAGTTCCATGTGGACTACGCTTTCCATAAAGTGAGCCCCGGTCATTACCTGCTGTTTTTCAAAGCCAATCAGGCGGACGCTATCACGGCGGCCTTCCAGAAGTACAGCGCAAAGGTGCTGAACAAAGAGCAGGACAAGGCTTCCATCCTCGGCCAGCTTCGGAAATTCACGGAGCAGATCAGGACGCAGGCAAAGGAAAAGCAGCGGACCAGAGAGGCGGTGAAGGACGGACGTTGAGTGACAAGATCAGAAAATATGTGCTCCCAAACCTGCCGTACCTCTTTGTGTTCTGGTTTTTCTCCAAAATCGGGACGGCCTACCGGATCGCCCCCGGCACAGACTTCGGGACAAAGCTCATGGGGATGCTCGATACCTTCCCCGAAGCATTTGAAACCTACTGGCCGGGGCTGGGAGGTATTGACCTGCTGGTGGGCCTTGCCGGTGCGGCTGGGATGTATCTGCTGATACAGTCAAAGATCAGGCAGGCGAAAAAATTCCGGCGGGATGCGGAGTACGGCACCGCCCGCTTTGGAACAAAGGAGGATATAAAGCCGTTTGTTGACCCTAAATTTCAGAACAATGTCATTCTGACCGGGACGGAGTTCCTTACCATGAACACCCGTCCGAAGATACCCGCCAATGCCCGGAACCTAAACGCCTGTGTCATCGGCTCGTCCGGCTCGGGAAAGACAAGGTTCTGGTTGACCCCGCAGCTCCTTCAAGCCCATTCCTCGTATGTGGTGGTAGACCCGAAGGGCGGCACTCTCGACCAGTGCGGGCGGTTTCTGCAACGGGAGAAATACAGGGTGCGGGTGTTCAACAGTATCGACTTTTCAAAATCCATGCACTA
>CAUWNA010000026.1:0-3024 GCA_963560135.1 uncultured Oscillospiraceae bacterium
GTTCCAGTTCGGCCTGTTCCTTTTCATATTCGGCACACAGCAGCTCGAACCGTTTTTCTTCCAGTTTGCCCATGGCATAGGTTTCGTACAGCTTTTTAATCAGCACATCCAGCTCGGCGCTGCGTTTGCGCTCTTTGGCGACCTTGCGTTTCAGCTCCTTGGCCGCTTCCTGCTGGCGAACCTGTGAAATGCTGCGAACTTTCTGAATAAACTCTTCCTTGTTCTGGATGGCATAGCTGGCGGTAGTGCGGATGGTTTCCAGAATCAGAGCATTCAGGGCCTTGGTGCTGACCGTGTGAGAAGAACACATCTGCGTTTCTCGCTCAAAGGTCAGGGTGTAGGTGGAGCAGCTGTAAAAATCCACGGAATATTCTCGTCCGGCCTTTTTGCGCTTGCCCCGGTGGTTATACATCTTTGATCTACAGTCGGCACAGAACACAAGGCCGGTCAGGGGATTGGCGACGCCGGTGGTATCTGTCCGGCGCACCGTCCGTTTCACTTGCTGGGCCAGCTGCCAGGTTTCCGGGTCAACAATGGCCTCGTGGGTGTTCTCAAAGATCAGCCAGTCGGACGGGTCATTTTTTACCCGCTTATCCCGGTAGGACTTCTTGGAAGAACGGAAATTCACGGTGTGCCCCATATACTCCGGCTTGGTCAGCATGGCGCTGACCGTGAAGCCGTACCAGTCATAGGGGCGGCTGGTGTCCACGGTGTTTTTCCGGCAGCCCCTGCCGTTTCGTGCCAGATAATAGGCGGGGCACTCCACCTTTTCCTGTGTGAGTATCTTGGCAATCTCATGGGGGCCGTGCCCCTCCACCGCAAGCAGGAAGATTCTCCGCACCACAGCGGCGGCTTCCTCGTCCACCAGCCAGTGGTCCTTGTCCTCCGGGTCTTTTTTATAGCCATAGATGGCGTTGTTGGTGGTGGGCTTGCCCGCCTTGCCTTTGACACGGTATGCTGCCGAAACCTTTTTGGACTGGTCACGCAGATACCATTCGTTCATGATATTGAGAAAGGGCGCAAACTCGCCGCTGTCCTGTTCCTCGCTGTCAATGTTATTGGCGACAGCAACAAAATGAACCCCATTCTGCCGGAACATTACCTCGGTGTAAAAGCCGGTTTGCAGGTAGTTTCTGCCGATCCGACTTAGGTCCTTACACAGCAGATGGGCCACCTTTCCCGCCTCGATGTCCGCCACAAGGCGCTTCCATGCGGGACGGTCAAAGTTGCCGCCGGACCACCCATCGTCTGTGTAGTGAACGATATTGGTGTAGCCCCGCTGTGCTGCATAGCTTTCGAGATAACGTTTCTGGTTCAGAATGAAGTTCGAGTCGCCCGTGAGGTCATCGTCACGGGACAGGCGCTCATAGAGCGCAGTGATTTTTTCTTCCGTCTGTCTGTTTGCCATATCAGGCGCTCCTTTCAGACGGACGGCTCATTTGTGGCAGTTCCATTATACCACATTCCGGCTGATTTGCCAGCCCGTCATTGCGGATCAGCCGCAGAATTTTATCTTCCATCGTTTCCTCGGCGGTTTCGCTGAGGTAGACACGAACTTTATAGGTGGTCTTGCCAATGTGCCGAGTCAGAAACACGGCGTTTTTATCTGCCATAGAACCTCTCTTTCTTGCGCTTTCAGCGCATCCGGTGTATACTGTTGTTATAGTTCCGATGTTTGTAACCTGTGATTGTGTTACTTCTTTTTTGTGTCAAGCCTGAACATGGCGAAAGCCCCCTTTCTCCTGCGTGAACGAGCCGATGTAACCCAAGTAACTTATTTTTAGATTACTCTTTCACTAATAGGAGAAATCTGGGGTGCAAAACGGAACCATTTTTGAAAAATCGCAAAATATTTTTTTGAAAAGAGGTGGGGTCATGGCGTATCTGTCTGATGACGAGCTTCTGGATACCGAGGGTGGCTTCACCGGATGGGACGATGGGACAGGCGCTGGGGCGGAGGAAACGCTGGAACAGGCGCTTGCGGAAGAACGTTTGGCCGAGCTGGAAAACGAGCTGGAGCAGGACGAGCATCCCATCGACTATGAAGCGGAGCTGGAAAACGAGGAAGAAGAAGTTGCCCCGGTCAGTGATAAACGGCTGAAACGGGAGATGCGGGCCGAGGCCATACGGCGGCTGGAGGAAGCCGCCCGCACGGAGAAGGATTTCCGGGATGTGGTGGAGGAATGGAACAAGCTGGACCGGAACCGGGAGCGCCGGGAACGGGACCACGAAAACCTCCGTGGGGATGTGCCGCTGGAATATCAGGCGGTGCCGGAACCGAAACTCATTCCCCGCTGGATAAACAACCCCGCATACCGTCAGCTGATGGCCGGGAACTTTCTGGACATCCTGTTTGACTGTCCCTATGAGATGCACAACCTGACCGCCGATCCCTTTATTTCCCGCATGGTGGAGGAACTGAGCGAAGAACACAAGGAAGTTCTGTATTTCCTCTCTTTGCGGCTGTACAGCTCTACCCGGCTTGCCGCTGTGCGTGGGCAGTCTGACCGCAATATCCGCAAGTTGCGAAAGACCATTCACAAAAAATTGCAGCGCCAGATGTATGACCATCTGTGCGGCAAACAGGAGCATGGCGGCGGTTTGACCTTGCGAGAACGCCAGTTTTTGGAGGAATACTCGAAAATCGCAAAGAAACAGGGTAAAGACGCCGTGATCCGGCGGGAAAACAAGACCAAGCGCAGAAAAAAGAAAAACCGCCCCTGATAATTGGGACGATTAAGGAGAAAGGGCGTGTATGATGAAAAATTTGTTTGAACAGTCCCGTTCCCATTGGGTGCGGTACGATCATTACGAGCTGAAAACAGCGGAGGATGGCAAGCGGTACATCACCCCCGGCAAGAGCGCAAAGCCGGATGTCTACAATCCGCTGAAAGAGGTCCCGGGCATTGTGCTGGATGCGCTGAATGTGGGGATGCTGATGATGGGACGCAAGCCTGAAGCAGAAGTGGAAAAGGCGATAATGGAGTTTATCACTCGGTACGGCCTGCTGGGGCTGATGACCGC
>CAUWNA010000027.1:0-2569 GCA_963560135.1 uncultured Oscillospiraceae bacterium
CTTGTGTCCATCCCTTTTCTTCTCTGGCTCGTTTGAGAGCCGCCCCGAGGCCGTGGAAGTCAAACCTTCTTTCATCTTGGTTCATTTTCATATCACCCTATATCATTCTACATTTCGGGTTGGATTATGAGAATGTAATGAAATTTTACATTAAGTAGTATTTTATTTCGTATCCGTGTAGGCTCTAACTTGTATTATTCGAGGCAGAGAACTATAATATATAGGGTTGAGCAAAACTCCGATTTGCTCATAAGGCTATACATTAAATAGTACTATCCAGCTCATTTGAGCTCTATATATTGTGACTCAACTTTGCAAAACGCGCGTTTTGCTCAACCCTAATAATATATCCTGTGGAGGTGCGAAATGGACTATATGACATTGAAAGAGGCTGCCGAAAAGTGGGGCGTGACCCCTCGACGGATAAACTATTATTGCGCCGGTGGCCGTATTCCCGGCGCTGTGAAGATGGCTACAATCTGGTTGATCCCGAAAGACGCGGAGAAACCTGTGGATATGAGGACAAAACAAGGAAAGGAATTAAAACATGAATAGAATATTGCTATTGGAGGATGATGTCAGTCTAATAGATGGCTTGGTCTACTCTTTGAAAAAGAATGAATTTGATGTTGAAGTTGCCCGTACAGTATGTGAAGCAAAACAATACTTATCCGAACTCGACCGATACGATTTATTGATTTTGGATGTTACTCTGCCAGATGGAACAGGATTTGACGTATGCGAAAGAGTAAGAAAAGAAAATCAGCAGATACCGATTATATTCCTGACTGCATCGGATGAAGAAGTCAGCATAATTCGTGGATTAGATAGCGGTGGGGACGATTATATCACCAAGCCTTTCAAACTGGGGGAATTGTGTTCCCGCATCCGGGCGCTGTTGCGTCGGGCCGGAGTTTCCAAAAGCGAAAAAAACACTTCTATGGAATGTGGCGACATTACCATTGATCTGTTGGGTAGCCGTGCAACCTTAAAGGGAAAAGCATTGGATTTGACAAGCGCCGAATATCGTTTGCTTTGTCTGCTGGTAAGAAACGCAAATCGCGTTGTGACAAGGGACATCATTCTAAATGAGCTGTGGGATGATACAGGAAATTTTGTTGATGATAATACCCTGTCCGTCTATGTACGGCGGCTTCGTGAAAAAGTGGAAACCAATCCGTCCCATCCAGAACACCTTATAACCATTCGTGGGTTCGGCTACCAATGGAAAGAGGTGTCTATATGAGTTTGTACCAAGATAGACAGATTAAAGGGTTCCTGCTATTTTTGACTTTGTTTGCTCTGCTGTTTGTAGGTACAGCAACCGTTTTGACTATTTATCAGGTGAACGATGCGGAAGTCCTATGGCTCAAACATGATGAAGCGGTTTCATCCTCACTTTTGGAACAGGGTGTTCCGAAAGAAGTGGTTGCAGTTGCCTTTACGAACACAGACATCAGTGACGATGGTAGGTCATTATTAGCGGCTGCGGGTTTGGGAAAACAGTCAGAAAGCAGTATGCGGCCTTATTTCAATCAATTTCAGCGTTCCGCTTTCTGCACCATGCTATGCACTGTGCTATTTTTTCTCTTTGTGCTTGCCATAGGAATATTTATTTTTTTCTGGAAAAGGAAGCGATTGTATCAACAGGCCGACAAAATATTGCTAAATTACATCAACGGGGATTACTCTTGTCATTTACCGCAGAATTATGAGGGGGCTATCTACCAAGTGTTTTCTTCGATAGAACAGCTTGCAACTATGCTCCAATCCAAAAATGAAACAGAACGTAAAGCAAAAGAGTTTTTGAAAGACACCATATCCGATATATCTCACCAGCTCAAAACGCCTCTGGCAGCCCTCACTATGTATCAGGAGATCATTGAAAGTGAGCCAGAAAATGCAGAAACGGTCAAACAGTTTGCGGCGAAGATGGGTATTTCTCTAAAGCGTATGGAGCAGTTAATCTTATCCATGTTGAAGATAACCCGACTGGATACGGGAAACATCATTTTTGAGAAAAAAAGTTGCCGTGTGTCCGAGCTGATAGCTCATTCAGTCAATGACCTAACCACAAGGGCTAAAAGCGAAAGCAAGCAGATTCAGATAGATGGCGATGGTGAACAGCAGCTTATTTGTGACATGGAATGGACAGGTGAAGCGATTGGAAACATTGTAAAAAATGCACTGGATCACACGCAAGCTGGCGGTATTGTCCGTATTACATGGGAGCGCACTCCTGCTATGTTTCGGATTTTTATTTCTGATAATGGTAACGGCATAGTCCCGGAAGATATTTACCATATCTTTAAACGCTTTTATCGCAGCAAACATTCCCTTGATACACAAGGAATCGGGCTGGGGCTTCCCCTTGCCAAGTCCATTATTGAGGGTCAAAACGGTGTTATCTCCGTACAAAGTGAAGTCGGAAAAGGTACGCTGTTTACACTATCTTTCCTTACGGATCTGTAAGGTCAAATTCACCTGCTTGTAAGCTGTTTTTGTTATCCTTTTGAGAAAGATTAACTATTAAAAGTCAACCCCTAAAATGAGCGGAGGTGGTTTTCAC
>CAUWNA010000028.1:0-2568 GCA_963560135.1 uncultured Oscillospiraceae bacterium
CATTGTCGGTCAGGGTGAAGAAACAAATGTAGCGCAGGAGCTGGAAGAGTATGTTTGAAATTCCGCTTGCAGTCATAAGTTTTTTGCATAAAAGTTTTGTGGATAATTCTAATGTTCAATGGGTTCCAATGCACAAGGGAGGAGGTTATCGGAAACATTATGGCTTTCATGATTATGTGATGAATCTGCATGATATATGGGAGCCATCGAAAACGAAGTCTAATGTTAGAAGAGGCGACCCGGAATTCTACTTTAAGGAAGGGTTAACATGGTCGACTCTTGCGAATGACTTGTCGGTAAGAAGAAGCCCAACAGGCTTTGTTTTTGATACAAAAGGGTCTATGTGCTTTGCACGAAATGCAAAGGATCTTCCGTATTTTGAGGCATTACTGAACAGTAAAATTGCAGCGTACTATATGACATTCCTTTCACCGACTTTGGATTTTAACCAAGGTGCAATGGGAAAACTTCCAGTAGTTCTATGCGATGAAGAATGCAGGAAGAAAATCGAAATTCTATCCGAAAGCAATGTGAGCGCCTCAAAAGCTGATTGGGACTCCTTTGAAACCTCTTGGGACTTTAAGACGCACCCTCTTGTCCGTTGCAAATCTTTTCCGCCCAAAGAGGTGGCAGAAGATGCCAAACACCATATCATTGACATGAACATGATTCAGGAAGCATTTACGAACTGGAGTAATGAGTGCTACCTGCGTTTTGAAAAACTGAAAGCTAACGAAGAAGAGCTGAACCGCATTTTTATTGATATTTACGGCTTGCAGGACGAGCTGACCCCAGAAGTGGAAGATAAAGATGTGACTGTGCGCAAGGCTGACTTGCAGCGGGACATCAAGAGTTTGCTCAGCTACGCTGTGGGCTGCATGTTTGGCCGCTACTCTCTGGATGTGAAAGGATTGGCCTATGCAGGCGGCGAGTGGGATAGCAGCAAATACCAGAGCTATATTCCGGATGCTGACAATGTTATTCCCATCACCGATGAGGAATATCTGGACGATGATATCGTATCGCGCCTGTGTGCATGGCTGAAAGCAGTTTACGGTGCCGATACACTGGAAGCAAACCTCGATTACATCGCAAAAGCCCTCGGCAATAAGGGCAGCACCAGCCGGGAGATCATCCGCAATTACTTCCTGAACGACTTCTTCAAGGATCACTGCCAGACTTACTCTGTCACTGGCTCCGGTAAGCGTCCGATCTACTGGCTGTTTGACAGCGGCAAACAGAACGGTTTCAAGGCACTGGTTTACCTGCATCGCTATACGCCGGATACCATCGGTAACCTGCGTATCGACTACCTGCACAAGATGCAGCGCGTATATGAATCCGAGATCAACCGGATGCAGGATATGATGGATCACAGCGAGAATGCCCGCGAGGTGGCAGCAGCCTCCAAGCGTAAGGATAAACTTGCCAAGCAGCTGAAGGAATGCCGGGAATACGATGAGAAGATCAGCCATCTGGCACTTTCCCGTATCGAGCTTGACCTCGATGACGGCGTAAAGGTCAACTACCGTAAGCTCCAGACCGCGCAGGACGGCAAGTTCTATGAGGTGCTGGCAGACAGTAAGAACATCATGGTGAAAGAAAAGAAATAAGAGGAACAGGAGGCGTTTGCAATGATTTTGTACCACGGAAGCAATGTTATCGTAGAACAGCCGAAACTTATCCGGCAAAATCGCTATCTGGACTTCGGTTTTGGATTTTACACCACCACCAACCGCGATCAGGCAGTGAACTTCGCTCAAAAGGTCACTGACCGCCGCAAAACAGGAGCCGCTACGCTCAATATTTATTCCGTAGAGGAAGCTGTGGCTTTCAAGGAGTGCAGCTTGCTGCGCTTTGATAGCCCAGATGAAGCATGGCTGGATTTTGTAGCTGAGAACCGTCAGGGAACCTATCAGGGAAAGCAGCATGACCTGATTTATGGTGCTGTGGCAAATGATGATGTGTACCGCACCATTACCCTGTATATGACCGGAGTGTTGGATAAGAAACAAACACTGGCGGCACTCAAGATTCGGAAATTGTTCAACCAGCTGGTGTTTGCAACTGAGAAGTCCCTGCAATATTTGCATTTTGAAGGGAGGGAGCTTGTATGAACGAAGATCAGTTCAGCGCAATGCTTGCAATCATTGTGCCGCCCATCATCGAACAGATTACAAAAAACAGCAATGTGGATGATGAAAAAGCGATTTCCCGCTTTTATCAGTCCAAGCTCTATCAGGAACTTTCGGATGAAAAATCAAAATTGTGGCATTACAGCCCGATGACGCTGTATACCATGTATCAAGATGAACTTCTGACAGGCTCCTATGATTACCCGGAGGAGGCGTGAGCGATGAGCAAAGAATCCAATTTTTTGATTTATTGCATGGAGCGGTACCGTCATTTCAAAGGGCTTTCCGGTGCAGATGTGGCAAAGACTTTTGAAGAGTATGGCATCTATGGGTATATCACAAAATATTTTGAATCACTGCACACAATGGGGGATCATTGCATCGTGCAGGATATTGACGATTATATTAGCAGCATCACAGGCAATAAACGGAT
>CAUWNA010000029.1:0-2481 GCA_963560135.1 uncultured Oscillospiraceae bacterium
CGAACCGCCTTGGTGCTGCCCCAAAAGTTTCGGAACTTCCGGTCATATTCTAAGCTGACCGATGACCAGATAATGTGATTATGAATGTGCGATTTGTCTATATGAGTACAGACCACAAAAGCATGATTGCCTTTGGTAAAACGCTTTGCAAATTCTACGCCCAGCCGGTTTGCTTCTTCCGGGGTAATCTCGCCGGGGCGGAAGGACTGGCGCACATGATAGGCAATCACATCATCCGCACCGCGCACTCGTCCGGTAGCGGCAATGTACTGCCGCTTTGCCAGAAGAAACTCTGCATCCGCAGTCCGGCTGTCACACGCATAGCCGGTAATGAGTCTGCCGTTATCTGTTTTCTTTGGATTGGCCACATAGTCGATGATGTCACTGATCGCCCGACTTTCTGTGCGGCCTTTACCGACATGAAGCGGCATGATACGCGTGGTTGCCATAATTACCTTCCTCCTTCTGAGAAAATTGAATTTGATATTTTAGGAAAAATCCCGTATAATAAAAAGCGACATTGAAACTGAAAGGGGGCTGTTGCTCCTATGACAGAAGCCGAACTTCTGAAACTAATTCACGGTGGAGAGAACATCCGAGTAGAGTTCAAAAAATCCACTGATGACATCACGAAAGATGTATATGATACGGTTTGCTCATTTTCCAACCGAGATGGTGGTACGATTATCCTGGGTGTAAAAGACAACGGAACTATCCTTGGCATTGCCCCGGATGCGGTAGACCGCATAAAGAAGGACTTCGTTACCTCTATCAATAATGGGCAGAAAATCAATCCACCTCTGTACTTACAGCCGGAAGTCTATTCCATAGATGGTCAGATACTTTTGGTAATTCAAGTACCTGTCAGCAGCCAGGTCTGCCGCCATCGAGGACGGATCTTTGATCGAAACCACGATTCCGATATTGATATTACAGACAACTCGGATATGGTGTACCAGCTGTATGCACGAAAAAGCGGCAGCTACTTTGTCAATAAAGTTACCCGCTTCCAGCTGAGTGACCTGCGCTCTGATTTGCTGGATCGGGCAAGAGCCATGACCACCAGCCGCAATCGCAATCATCCCTGGAAATCTATGACCGATGAAGAACTTCTTCACAGCGCAGGACTTATTTTAAGAGATGAAGAACGACAGATCGAGGGAATCACCCTTGCAGCTATTCTTCTGTTTGGAAAAGACTCTACCATTATGTCTGTCCTTCCGCAGCATAAAACTGATGCCATCTTCCGGGTTGAAAATCTGGATCGTTACGATGACCGGGATGTAATCATTACCAATCTTCTGGAAACCTATGACCGACTGATTGCCTTTGGACAAAAACATCTCAGCGACCCATTTGTTCAGGAAGGGATTCAAAGTATCAGCGCCAGAGACCAGATCTTGCGTGAGATTTTCTCCAACAGTCTGGCTCACCGTGATTATTCCAGCGGGTACATTGCAAAATTTGTCATTGAGAAGGATCGCCTTTACACGGAAAACGCAAACCGCTCTCATGGACATGGTGCTTTGCAATTGTCTTCTTTTGAGCCGTATGCCAAAAATCCTCCAATTTCAAAGGTATTCCGCGAAATAGGACTTGCTGATGAATTAGGATCTGGTATGAGAAACACTTACAAGTACACACAGCTATATTCTGGCGGAACACCGGAGTTTATAGAGGGTGATGTATTCCGTACTATCATTCCGCTTACTCCGGTTGCAGTTGAAAAAGTTGGTCCGCAAGAAAAGACCCAAGTGGAGACCCAAGTGAGAACCCAAGTGGAGACCCAAGTGACGATTGAAGACAAGATTCTTGCTTTTTGCTATAAGGAACCACACTCTAAGGCAGAAATTGCAGAATATTGCGGATATAAAAACACAAAAAGTTTCACAAAAAACTATTTGCGTCCTTTACTTGAAAAAGGCCAACTACAAATGACTATTCCAGACAAACCAAGAAGTCAACATCAAAAGTACATTGCGGTTAATGCAAATTCTGAGACTTAATGATAACAGGGTGCCGGAAAATCCGACACCCTGTTTCTTTACCCATAAACCCTATCCCTGATCGCAAATTTCAAACTCTGCACCTTGCCCAGCAGCCAGATCGCAGCCATCGGCAGCCCCATCGGGCTAATCAAAAATGCCATAACCAGCAAAATCACACCATTCTGCGGGGAATAGGTAATAAGCACAGCCACACCAAGCAGAGCAATTACCATGCTGAGCAGACCAAGCACCAGACCAGATATGTAGATCAGCCCCGTGCAGAGCCAGACAAAAAGTGTCAACACCAAAATGACCGGTGCAGTTACAATCATCAGCAGGCATTTCAAAATCTTCATTCCAGTTCCTCCTTCCAGCGGTCCAGATACCGTTTGCACAGGGCATCCGCTTCTCTCTCATCATCTTCCGTCACTTCCCGTTTGCCTTTGGTCAGTTCAATCTCCAGATAAGTCCGGTAATCATCGGCTAAGAGGTC
>CAUWNA010000030.1:0-2298 GCA_963560135.1 uncultured Oscillospiraceae bacterium
AATTGAATTGTTCATATCGGTATGATATAATTTACTGAAATGAAGCAAGAAGGTGGACTTTTGTATGAAAAAATTTTTGAAAATATTGCTAATCATTGTAGGAATAGTTTTTTTGATTTTTGCAGCGCTGATATGTATTGGACTGTTTGTTGATTATGATGACCATATTGAAAATGGTCGCTATACTTATGTTCCGGAAGATGACAATAAAGACAATGCATATGTCGAATTCAATTTGAGTGATTACGATAAAAAGGATTCTGAACTCATATATTATAGTTCTGTCGAAGAAGCTATTTTGAATTCTCCTTTGAATGCTGAAAATGAAGAATTTTCTGTTCCAGAAGATTTTCTTAATCATGTTGATGAAATATTGCATATATGGAATGGCAAACAGTATGATACGATTTTCTATCGAGCAGGAAGTGATAACAATCCCGTTCAAGGTTTTGTGATGGCACGCTGCAAAAAACAGGTGGATGAAGCAAGTGTACAATATGCGTTTATGAATGCTACACCGGTTACAACTAAAGCGGATAGCATTCTTATATCTGATATTACAGAACTAATTCATTCATCTTTAAAATTAAGTGATTTTCAACAGGACTTGAATCCAAATTATCCAGATACCAGATTTGTTTTTGGCTATGCACATGATAAGGAAATTTACTCATTAGAAGTAGAAGGTCAAAAGCCAGATGGTGTTATTGAAATCAATGTATATGACAGAACGATGTATCTATGGTATTATGATGATTTAAAGAGCGATAAGAGAGGAAACAATCTAAGTTATTCAGTAGATATGCCAGAGTAATTTTTCAAATTGTCTAATCTGCCACAACTGAATATGACCGTTAAGGTCAGATGAAGAAACCGATGTATTGAGCGTAAAGCGATCATGCGTCGGTTTTTCTTTTTGCAAAATAGTCCGGTGGACTGTTTTGTAAAACCGAAGGAACTGACAGAGCTTGGGACGGGGCGAAGTCAGTTTGTTCGGGCGGGAGTACAGAGGGTGCAACCCTTTGTGCATGGGTACAGGGAATGCAATACCCCTGTGCAGGTCAAGGGCGGCAGCCTTGCCCAGTTAAGTGGCGTTTCGCCACTTAGTACTGGGTATTACTTGACGCAGAAAGCCGCAAGGAATCAGCTTCGCTGCCCTTCTCCCCTGTCGGGGAAATCAAAAAGAAAAGGAGGAACTCATGTGAAATTAACAAGACACAATGGACGAGCCGGAAAGAATGGCGTTTATAATCCGAAGCACAATGACCGCAGTTTTGACATTGCCAACAGCGAACACATTGACGAAGAACGAGCCAAACTAAATCTCTATTGGGACTGTTACAATGGCTTCCGCAATTTCAAAAATCCCGAAAAGGAAAATGAGCTGTCTGCCACTTTTGAAGATGTGGAACAGCTTTTTTATCGTCAGCGGTATCGTGATTTTGTGACCGGACAGAACGAAAGAAATGTGAAGAACCGACACCCTGAAAGAAATAAGGAAACTGGAGATTTACTCAAAAGCAAAAAGACCTGTCCAGAGGAAACGGTCTATCAGATTGGAACGCTTGACAATCATGTTCCGCCGGAATTGCTCATTGAGATCGTCACAGAATTTATGGAAATCGTAAATGAGCGTTTCGGCTCTCATGTCCATATCCTGAATTGGGCGCTGCACTTGGATGAAAGCACCCCTCATATTCACGAGCGTCATGTGTTCGACTGTGAAAATCAATATGGAGAGATTGCCCCACAACAGGAAAAGGCTTTGGAAGCATTGGGGTTTGAACTGCCGGAACCGGAGAAGCCTGTCGGAAGAAAAAATAACCGCAAGATGACTTTCGATTCAGCTTGCCGAGTGCTGCTGTTCGATGTGGCGAAAAAGCATGGCTTACAACTGGAAGAAGAACCGGAATATGGTGGTCGTGCTTATCTGGAAAAACAGGACTATATTCTTTTCAAGCAAAAGGAGCAACTGGCAGCACAGGAGCAAAAGTTAGAAGAACTCACGATGAAGATTGAAGATGTGGAAGCTCTGGTGGACGAGGTTGCCGATATTGCCTATGACAAGGCGGTTGAGGTCGTTGCTGATACTGTGAAACTGGAAACGCACAAGGAGGATATTAAGCTGGTGGAGCAGTCTAAGGCATGGGTTCTCTCCCCTGAGCGTAAGGCTTCAAAGAAAGAAATCGAGTATGCAGTGAAACGATTGGATGGAGTAATTGCCAGAATCACAAACGCTATGAAATCAACCATTCAGAAAATTCAAACCACGCTGATGAAGCCGGAGGTCAAAAAAGC
>CAUWNA010000031.1:0-2064 GCA_963560135.1 uncultured Oscillospiraceae bacterium
CCAGAAACAAAAATGTGCTGGTGATCGGCGGCTCCGGTTCCGGTAAGACCCGCTTTTGGTTGAAGCCAAATCTCATGCAGATGCACTCGTCCTATGTAATTACGGACCCCAAGGGTTACAATGATGTAGGACAGAGAAAATATCACAACAGCAGAATGCGGTATTTCCTGTGCCCTACATAGAAACTGAGAAAGGAGGAAAAAGCCGATGGCGGTAAAGAAAATCAAGTATACTGCGCTCTATGAGCGTCTGTCCAGAGATGACGAGATGCAGGGCGAATCAAACTCCATAGTCAACCAGAAACGCTATCTGGAGGAGTATGCACAGGCTCAGGGATTTAAGAACATCCGGCATTTTACAGACGATGGATACTCCGGCACAAACTTCAAGCGTCCTGGCTTTCAGGAAATGATTGCTGCGATAGAAGCCGGTGAGATTGATGTTGTCTGCGTCAAAGACCTGTCAAGGTTTGGGCGTGACTATTTGAAAGTCGGATTTTACACTGAGATCATGTTCCCCGAAAAAGGTGTCCGCTTTATCGCCATCAACAACAGCGTAGACAGTGCCAATCCGATGGAAAACGACTTCACGCCGTTTTTGAACATCATGAATGAGTGGTACGCAAAGGACACCAGCAACAAAATACGAGCGATTTTCCGTTCCCGGATGCAGGATGGCAAGCGGTGCAGCGGCGCAATCCCCTATGGGTACAAGCGTGACCCAGAGGACAAAAACCATCTTCTGATTGATGAAGAAGCCGCAAAGGTTGTTCGCAAGATTTACCAGATGGTTATTGATGGCATGGGAAGCCAAGCCATAGCCAATCAGCTGACCGCTGATAATGTGTTGATCCCCTCTGCATATCTGGAGCAGTCCGAACATGGAGAAAGCCGTAATCACAGCTACCATGACCCCTGCCGCTGGAACTGTACCGCAGTATCCTACATTCTGGACAAACAGGAATATATGGGGCATACGGTTCTGGGCAAGACCATCTGCGAGAACTTCAAAACCAAGAAACGCCGGAAAGCAAGACCAGATGAGCTGATTATCTTTGAGAACACCCATGAACCGATTATTGATGCAGAAACATGGCATCTGGTTCAAAAACTTCGTAGAAGAACAAGACGCAAACTGGCAAACGGAAGCTATTCGCACCGCCTTTCTGGGCTGGTGTACTGTGCAGATTGTGGCAAACGCCTTTCCTATTCAAGCCCACAGTCACAGCACAGACCAGATGGAAAAACCTATGATGCAGACAGTAGTTTTCGTTGCCCCACCTACAAGTCCATGTATGGCGAATGCACCATGCACTATATCAAATCTTCCACTCTGGACAAGCTGGTTGATGAAGCTGTCCGAAAAATTGCCCGGTATATTTTGAGGAATGAACAGGCATTTTTGGAACAAGTCAGGGTGCTAACCAGTGCCGACCAGAAGCAGACGCAATCAGAGGACAAAAAAGAGCTGGTAAACATCAAAAAAAGGATTGCAGAGCTGGATAACTACATCAAGCGACTGTATGAAGGCAATGCTTCCGGTAAAATTCCTGACCGCCAGTTTGAAAAGCTCATGGCTCAATATGACAGTGAGCAACAGGAACTGGAGGAACGAGTAAAAGAGATTGAAGCGAGCATCCATGAGATTCAGCAAGAATCAGAAAATGGTCAACAGTTTGTGCGTCTGGTACAGAAGTACCGTGACCTTACAGAAATTGACCAGACCGCTCTCAATGAGTTTATTGACAAAGTAGTTGTCCACGAAGCAACCGGCGGCAGAACAGCAGACCGAAGCCAGCAAATTGATATTTACTTTAATTTCATCGGTCAGTTTATGGTGGAAGATACCGAAGAAGAACTGCTGATGCAGGAACAGGAAGCACAAAGGCTGGCTGATCTAAAAGAGCGTGAACGAAAAGACCGCAGAAACGAAACCGTCCGCAGGTACAGGCAGCGTAAAAAGGAACGGGAAGCCAAACAAGCGGAATCTGTTTCTGGATAATTCGCTGCGAGAAAGATTAACTATTAAAAGTCAACCCCTAAAATGAGCGGAGGTGGTTTTCAC
>CAUWNA010000032.1:0-2008 GCA_963560135.1 uncultured Oscillospiraceae bacterium
CGGGAGTTTGACACTTGCAAAATCACGGTTTAATCTAAATATATTGAAATAAAGCCGTCTATGGCTAATTTTTTTGTCAAATTTTATGATTTTGTTAGTGCTTGTTTGTAATCGTTGTGGTATAATATACATATAACACTTCATTCTTGAGGAGATTTTTATCATGTATGTAAATATTACCGGCAGTGCAGGCAACAAAGATGTATATATCTATCAATCATATCGTAAAGAAAACGGCAGGACATCTTCTCGTATCTACCGAAAACTCGGCAAGCTTAATGATCTTCTTGCCCGGTTTGATGGCGATCAGAACGCTTTCATGGCATGGGCTAAGGAAGAAGCCGCGAAAGACACTGCGGAATTTAACAGGAAGAAAGAAAAGATTTCTGTTGAATTTTCTCCTGTGTCCAGAATTCCATTAGGAGAAAAAAGAAACTTTTGCGCAGGATACCTTTTCCTTCAGAAGCTTTGCAGTGATCTCAGAATTGACAACATATGCAGAAACATACGCAGCCGTCATAAATTCACTTATGATTTTCATGGGGTTTTAACGGATTTAATCTATGCAAGGATTCTTTCTCCATCCAGTAAGATGAGCAGCTACGCCTACTGCCAGTCTCTTTTAGAACAGCCCAAATATTCCCTTCAAAATGTTTATCGCGCTCTTTCAGTCATAGCGGAAGAATCCGATTACATACAGGAAGAACTTTATCGTAATTCCAATTATGTTCACAGCAGAAATTCAAAAGTGCTTTACTATGACTGTACAAACTACTACTTCGAAATTGAAGAAGAAAGCGGAAACAGAAGATACGGAAAAAGCAAGGAACACAGGCCGAATCCAATCGTAACCATGGGACTTTTCATGGATGCTGAAGGGATTCCCCTTGCCTTTGATATTTTTCCGGGAAATCAAAACGAACAGGTCACTTTAAAACCGCTTGAGACAAAACTGATTCGCGACTTCGGGTGCAGTGAGTTCGTATTCTGCGCAGATGGCGGCCTTGGAAGCGCAAAGAACAGATTCTTCAACAGTTTTGGAAATCGCTCCTATGTCATTACACATTCTTTAAAAAAGATGAAAAAAGAAGAGCGTGAAGTCGCGCTGAGACCTACGCAGTTCAAAGCTCCCGGCTCCAACAAATTTGTGGATTTAAGAACACTTGATGAAACCAGCGAAACCGTATTCAATACGGTTTACTACAAGGAACTCCCCCTTGTAACAGGCAATATGGATGAAACACTGATTGTTACCTATTCGCCAAAATACAAAGCATACCAGAGAAGGATTCGTGCCCGCCAGATAGAAAGAGCAGAGAAGATGATAAAGTCTCCCGGAAAAATCAGAAAGGGAAAGAATCAAAATGATCCTGCAAGATTGATTCAGAAGATGTCAGTTACTGCTGACGGAGAAATTGCAGAAAAGAATCTATACGAACTTGATATGGATAAGATCCGGGAGGAGGAAATGTATGACGGGTTTTATGCTGTTGTCACAAACCTTGAGGCCGATCCTGCGGAAATCATAAAAATCAACAAAAACAGATGGGAAATCGAGGAAAACTTCAGAATCATGAAATCCGAATTCGAGGCAAGACCTGTTTATGTGCAGAGAACCGACAGAATCAAAGCGCATTTCCTGACTTGCTATGTCAGTCTTCTGATCTATCGCCTGCTGGAGAAAAAGCTGAATGGAACATATACCTGCAATCAGATTCTCGATACCCTAAAAGGCATGCAGATGACACTGCTGAGCAAGGAAAGCGGCTATATTCCTTCCTACGAAAGAACACCTCTTACAGATAAACTGCACGAAATATCAGGATTTAGAACAGACTATGAGTTTATCTCAAAAGCAGAAATGAGAAGCATTATTAGAAAAACAAAACAGTCAACCGGTACAAAAACAAAAAAATAGCACATATCGATGCAAAGACAAAAAGCTCGCAATCCAAGTGATACCAATGGATTGCAAGCTTTTTTTGGCAATTAAGTGTCAAAGATGGGA
>CAUWNA010000033.1:0-1949 GCA_963560135.1 uncultured Oscillospiraceae bacterium
TCCGGAAGTCCTAACTGTTCCATTTCCTCTGTCGGGATTTCCTGAAAACCATCCATGCTGTTGTCAGGCTCGTTGTCGTTCCTGATACGCTCCCAGCCCTTTTGTCTGCGGTAAGGCTCTGGAAAATATCTCGGATTGCTGAACGCCCTCCAGCCTGTGACAGCGTTATTCATAATGTCGTTGATCTCTCGCAGCTCCCATTGTTTCGGTTCGTCATAATCATGCCCCAGTGCTTCCTTGTAAAGCTGCTTAGAGCAGACTATGCTGCCGGAATAGCGTTCCAGATAGTCTAAAATCTGTCCTGCCTTTGTGTCCTCCGGCATAAAATCCTTTTGGTGGGCTTTCAGATAATCGTTCATAGCCGGACTGAATCTCAGACGGAAATTACCGCTTCTGTAAATCTCCATAGCTTCTGCCCACATCTGATTGATATACTCTCTGGAAGCCTGTTCATCTGCCAAAATATGAACCTCAGCCCTTTCAGGATAGACCATAACCGGAACGAAGCGGCGGTTGCCTGTTCTGTCAAGGGGAAGAAAGTCAAGGGTATTAGAAGAACCTCCAAACACACATTGTCGTTTTCTGTCTGCCGGATGTGTTTCATAGGGTATCTTATAGGTTTCCTTTTGGCGGCTCAGAAAGGACTTGATTTCTTCAATGCTCTTAGCGTTGGCGGTTGCAATCATTTCCGACATTTCAATAATCCAATGCCCCTGCATTTTGCGGTACACATTTTCATCATCCAGCTTTTTCAAGTCATCAGAGAACCAATCATCATTGACCGCAAGCAAACGGAAGAAAGAGGACTTTCCGGCTCCCTGACCGCCCACAAGGCAGAGCATTACCTCAAATTTGCACCCCGGCTTAAAGGCTCGTGAGATAGCTCCCAGCAGAAACAACTTCAATGCTTCATAGGTGTAATCATCTGTATCAGAACCGAGAAAACGGTGCAGACAGAAGCGTATGCGTTCCGTTCCGTCCCATTGCAGGGCATTGAGAAAATCACAGACAGGGTGGTAACGGTTTTCATTAGCAATAACCGCAACTGCGTCTATGATTTTCTTCTCTACGGTCAATCCATAGTTTTCTTCAAAATATAGGAGCAGATATTTCACATCCACATCTGTCAATGTCGGGCTGTCACGATACCAGCCGAGGGACTTCACAATGTCGATTCTTTCGGTCAGAAGATTTTTTCGGATAGCCCCTTTCAAAAGTGGGTCATATTGCAGAACACGCTTATAATTTGCGGCAGTATTATAAACCTTACCTTTCTCGCTCTGCTCTAAGCTGTTTCGGATTTCTTCTACTGTACATGGTTCTGTCTGCTGACAGTTCTGCAATTCGCTGTTCAAGTTTTAACACCTCCTTTCTCTGTTCTGCCACAAGTGCTTTTCGTTCCTCCAATGAACCATACAGAAGAATATCAAGCAGATATTCGATATAGTTCTTCCTATGCAGTGCTTCTGCAAACAGGGGATTCCATTCCTCATCCGGCTGTTTAGGAGCGTATTTCTTTTCCCATTCTCTAAGAAGATGAAAATAATCTGTCAGCACCTTGTAGCAATGATTTTCTTCTTTTTGATATTTCTGCTCCGGTGTCGGCTCACGAATACGAGGGCGGACACTGGGCTTTTGTCGGCTGTCATAGTTAAGACCAAAATCTTCAGCAAGTTTGACAGCAGCTTCCCTCAGCCCGATACCGAATAGCTTCGCTGTCAGATCAACAGCATCTCCGGTTGCTCCGCAGCCAAAACAGTAATAGCGTTCATCCAGCTTCATACTGGGGGACTTATCCGAGTGAAACGGACAACACGCCATACCTGTGCGACCCACTTTCAAGCCATAGGCTTCTGCGGCTTGTCGGGCAGTAACATTTTCTTTTACAATTTCAAATACATTCATGTGACTCCTTTCCTGAAACGAAAAAAGCACCTGTCATTTTCAAA
>CAUWNA010000034.1:0-1922 GCA_963560135.1 uncultured Oscillospiraceae bacterium
CAGCTCCAGTTCCTCTGCGGACACCCAAAACAAAACCGGAACATCCCGCTTACGCCTTGCCATGATTATCGCTCCGGCTCCCGCTTCTTCGGGGCGGCAGGCTTATGGGCAGGCAGCTCTTGTTTGAGCTTATCCCGTACTGAGGGACGGGACGGTTGCAGTTTTTCTCCCTGAGTACGGCTGCGCTGCTGTTCTTCTCGCACCAGATCAATAAAACCATCCAGCACAGCAGGGTGGCTGTTCAGGACATAACCACAACGGACGGTTTCGGGATTCTCGTTGTGAATGGTCTTAGCCCATTCTTTGTTGCGTCGGGAGTAGCGCCCATCCCAGTCCTGAAGCTGGACGGTGTTGGCAAGGACCAGCGCCACACGCTCCATGCCATAGTTCTCGATCACACCCTTTGCCGCATCGTGACTGAGATACATTCCGTCGAAGTGTTCCCGCACCGCCGCTTCAATGGACTCCTTGCATTGGAGATTTACATTGTTGGAAGCTCGGTACTGCTCCAGCTCCCCATGTTCTCTCGCATAGGCGGCAGAGTAGGGATAGACCGGTGTTGTTCGCAGTTCCTCTTTGGCTCTGCACACATCGTCGGCACGGTTCTCAATGCTGTCCCGGATCACATCCATATAGCCGGTCTCCAGCTTTTCAAAATAGCGGTACACATCCGCCAACGGAGAGGGAGATTCCAAAAGTGCCTGAGCCTGGGTGTCGGTCAACTCCAGTTCCTCCATTGCCATCACGATGTCCTCCCGGACGGTGTACTCATAGGTGTGGTGCAGGATTTCTTCCGGGGGCTGGCTTTTCAACCAGTTCCTGTATTTTTCCTGCTCAGTGGCCATCTTTTCATAAAGGGCCGCATTCAGATTATTGGTATTCATGTTATCGCACCTCCTCATGCTGTTTTGGTTTCTTGTCTGTACTGCGGGGCGTCACCGGGCGCTTCAGGCTGTCCAGCACCGAAGTCCGTGTGCTTTTGGCAACAACAGCCTCGGCGTGTGCCTGTCCCTTTCCGTCGATGTTGAGCAAAGTATCCAGCTCCACCAGACGGGCATTTTTACTTCGCAGTTCTTCTTCATAAAGGAATGGCTTTCCGACTTCCTCCTTTGCGGCAGCCTGCTGCTGATAGAGGTTATCCAGCTGGGCCTTTGCCGCCTCCAGACGCTGGGGCATCTGGGCGAGGGCATTGTCGATACGGGTAAGATTTCCGCGAGGGTCTGTACCAAGGGTTGCCCTGTGGGTCATCTGTCCTTTCAGTAGGAGCGTATACTCCTGTTTCCAAGCGGAAAATTCCACGGACATGGCATAGCCCCGGTAGCTGCCGATCTGCACCGGATCGGAGGTTTTGACCTCCTTGCAGGCATCCAAAAGGGCTGCACCGGCGTTCTCCTTATCGGTCAGCAGGTCTCCACGGATCTCCATACCGGCAAAGCCGTCCTCCGGGTGCGGGTGAGCTGCCAAAACCTCCAGGTCAGATTCAAAGCCCTTGATAAAGCCCTTGTGCTTTTCAATCTCCTCCGGGAAGTATTTGAGCAGCTGGTCCTCCAGACGGTACTGCTTGCTCTGGTGGTCGGCTTTCATCAGCTTCAGGCGGGATACCTCCACATCCAAATCCATACGCTCTTTGATACGGGGGTCTCCGGCGCACAGAGCCTTGATCTCGGCAAAACTGAGGGCCGTTTCATCCACATCATCGCAGGAGCGCACCGGCGATTTAGAAGTCATGATCTGGCTGATGAATTTCTGCTTATTCTCCACCGTCTGCCACAGATAGGCGTCGAAGGTTCCTTCGGTCACATAGCGGTACACATGGACAAGGGGGTTCTGGTTGCCCTGGCGTTCGATACGGCCTTTGCGCTGGGCGAGGTCTCCCGGTCTCCACGGACAGTCCAGATCATGAAGTGCCACCAGACGGTCCT
>CAUWNA010000035.1:0-1849 GCA_963560135.1 uncultured Oscillospiraceae bacterium
TGGACACAAGCCTATGTTGCGGAATTAGTAGACCGTGACTCCCGTACCATTATGAATATTGAGAACAAAGGTCAGTATCCCAGTTTCGACCTTTTTGTTAAACTCATTACTATGTTTGACGTTTCAGTTGACCAGTTTATTCATGCGGACGGAGGGGCAAGGTCAAGCTCTTGCAGAAAGCACATTGATGTACTTCTAAACTCCATGAATGAAAAAGAGCTTGTCGTGATAGAAGCCACAGCCGAGGGCATTAAGAAAGCCAGAGAAACGGAGGTTCCAGAATAAGGGCCTCTGTTTTTTTGCGCCATTTTAGGGGCTGCCGCTAAGTGGCAAGCAATGCCTCTGTGGCCACAAGTGGCACAAAGGCGGCTTGTTGGGGCTCGCCCCAAACCCGTATCTTCGGGCCAACATGGCCCGAAGTGTCAGCGTCGCTTTGCTCCTTATTTTCATAACCTTAACGCTCCTTTTCCTGCTTTCTTCCCGGCTCGGTGTAGCCCATCAGAGTGTCAATGTTCGCCTTGATCGTGACGATCTCCTGCATATCCCGTCGTGCCTTCTGGTATTCTCCATAGAGCTGTTTTTTCTTTGCTGTGAGCTTGCGGCCTTCCTCCTTCAGCACATCCATTTTAGGGAGCTTCGCCCCGCCCAGCAGAGAGCGCATTTCCGCTTGTGCAGCCCGGTACAGTTCAAGGTCGGCCTCATGCTCCGCAAGGAATTTCCGGCTGTACTTCGTCGCCTTATACTGCTCAAAGACTGGGCGGGTTTTGGCATACTGAACCGTTGCGGCCTTTAGCCCGGCATTGGTTTTCATGGCCTGTTCCGTCTGCTTGACCTGCTCGGAAATGGCATGGAAACGGTCTGCCGCCTCGGTGGCTTTCTGCGCCAACTGCTCATAATCGGTCAGGTTATTGTCCTGTATATAGGCAAGAGCGGCGGCCATCTGCTTAATGTTAAATACCTTCGCCCAGCGTTCATATCCCGGCCCCTTACCGGCAGCCAGCTTTGCTTGAATATCCACCGCCAGACTGATTTTCCGCTCCGAGCGCCCGGGGCGTTTTTCTTTGCCCTCAATGGCGGACAGAACATCTTGCAAGTCGTAGCCATCCCCCAGCGTGGAGGCACGCAGACGGGTGAAGCGTTCCTGTCCCTGCCCGGTCAGCCGGAAACTGATACCGCCGCCCCGAACCTTCTTGACCTCATATCCGGCCCGCTTCATCAGATTGAGAAATTCGTCCAGATCAGCGGGGCGTTCCGCCAGCGCAGTATCAATGGCAAGGCGCAGCCGGTCCTGATAGGAAAGCGGCCCTTTCCGGTCTTTCTGCCACTCCCCATAGTTCCGATACTTGCCCTTGCTCCGGGGCTTCGGGTTCTCCACGATGGACAGCCCGTTTTCAAGGCACAGCCTGTCAGAGAGCCGCCGAAGGGCGAAGCTGGAGCCCCAAAAATTTCGGAATTTCCGGGTGCAGTCAAGGGTGGTGGAGTTGTAATAAATGTGACAATGGATGTGCTGCTTATCGGTGTGCGTGGTAACGATAAAAGCGTGCCGCCCCTTTGTCCAGCGCATAGCCAGTTCATAGCCGATACGGTTCGCCTCCTTCGGGGTAATCTCGCCCGGATAGAAGGATTGTCGTATCTGATAGCACAGCACATCATTTTCTTTTTTCTGTTCCCGGCCCGTCATAGCGGCATAGCTGGCCTTTGCCAAAAGGAACTCGTCCGCCACGGTGGCCGGATCACATTCATAAGCGGAGATATACTTTCCGCTTTCTGTTTTCTCCGGGTCCTTGCCATAGTCCAGACAATCCCGGATAGCCTCAGCAATCGTTTCGCCTTCGCCCGCATGGCGCTG
>CAUWNA010000036.1:0-1706 GCA_963560135.1 uncultured Oscillospiraceae bacterium
CCCAACAAGCAGAAAATCGCTTTCGTGTCACGAAAGCCCTGCTTGCAGAAGAGTGGATTCTAAAAAAATCGTTCAAAATTTGGAAGAACTTTCGATTGATTTTGTTCGTTTCTTGGAGTAGAATATAAATGAGAAATTTTAACTTGCTGCGAGTGACTTTAGACATCGAAAAAGAGGTTCCTTATGGATTTCATGACGATTAAGCAGGCTTCTGAAAAATGGGGCATCTGCACAAGGAGAGTACAGACATTATGCACAGAAGGGCGAATTGATGGTGCCGAGCGTTTAGGCCATCAGTGGGTCATTCCTATTAACGCCGAAAAGCCGAAGGATGCCAGAATCAAAAGCGGCAGATACATTAAAACAAAATCCGGAAATGGAGAGAACGAAAATGGAAAGAAAACCGTATAGTGCTGGAGCCGTGAAATTTTCGTTCTGGTTCATGGAATTTCGGAAAACCGTGCAGCTTTTGAGCGAGGGTAAGAGCTTTGCAGATATTAAAAAGTTGAATGAAGAGACAAACATCTATGGTGCACCGACAAAACTACGAGCGCAGCAGATTTATTCTACCGTAACAGCCCGTATCAAGACATTAGGTGAAAGCTTTTATCCAATCTTTCTGAGCAGTGATCTTGCTACACAAAAATTATTTGTGCTGACTGCGGCTCTTTTGCATGACACGCTGTTCTTTGATTTTGTGTATGAAGTAGTGCGGGAAAAAATGATTCTTGGTTCCGATGAGCTGACGGATGCAGATATCCGGATATTTTTCAAAAATAAGCAGGAACAGAGTGAGAAAGTGGCTTCTCTTCAAGACTATACGCTGCGCCGTCTCGGTTCCTGCTATAAGACACAGCTTTATGAAGCAGGACTTTTAGAAAGCAACCAGGCAAACAGCACAAGAAAAATACTGAAGCCAATTCTTGATATTGCATTTGAGCATTGGCTTTATGACCATGACCTTGGCATCATGGTAAAAACACTGACGGGGGTAAGATGAAATGGATTTAAGCCAAAGACTGGACGAGATGGAGCTTGCAATCCATAAGCCATCTTTCCGAAAAGGAACAGGCCGCGCAAATGAGGTCAACTATTGGGTGTTTGATTATCCACCGGAAAAGGAACTGGAAGTTCGGGAGCGCGTAGAGTATCTGAAAAATAAGAACGACCGGGGCGATGATGATTTTGAGCTTGTGGTCTTTGACCTGTATGATATCATCATAGACTTTTTGGAAAAGAAGAACTTCATGGAAAAGTGCTATGACTTTGAAAAAAAGCGAGGAATCGAGCGCATCGTTAAGGCAGTGACCAACTCCATGAAGGTGAATGACGATGACAGCCTGATCGTGCAATATATCAAAGAACATACGCCGGAGAATGCAGTCGTGTTCCTGACCGGTATCGGCAAGTGCTATCCGATTTTGCGCTCCCACAAGGTGCTTAACAACTTGCACCAGGCGTTTGTGCGTTGCCCGGTCGTGATGTTCTTTCCGGGAACCTATAATGAGCAGGAGCTGATTCTGTTCAATGAGATTAAAGACGATAACTATTACCGGGCATTCCGACTGGTAAAGTAATGGATGGAGGAAACAGTTATGCAGATCAAGGACATGTTCCGAAAGAAAATTGACCGTGAGATACAGGGCGTTATCATTGTCGGTCAGGGTGAAGAAACAAATGTAGCGCAGGAGCTGGAAGAGTATGTT
>CAUWNA010000037.1:0-1646 GCA_963560135.1 uncultured Oscillospiraceae bacterium
TTCCTTTCCTGATAATGAGTGTTCTTAAATTCACACCTTCTTTTTATCAGAAAGCTTTCGTCTCATTTGCCACGCCCCCTGACGATGGGAACACAACAGGTCTCCGCTGGCGCGGCTGTCATAACTCCGCAGCATCGTTCGTATCGTGTGCCGCAGGGTTCCCCCCAAGTCTTTGGCGGGCCGTGAGGAAGTATCTTTAAGCCCCCATGCAGTCATCGCGCCGGATCTGCCACAATCCGTTTTATGAAATCGTAGATCGCTCCGAAGCAGTCTTTTCATCACCTCCCTGACTGCTCCATCTTCGCGGCGTTTCATATTCGCTCGTACATGGGTTATGTACCTGTTGTGCTGTCTATTCGATTGTCAATGTACTTGATGAAGGAGGAAAACTTGTCCTTCTTATTAACACTGACAAAAAAAGCAAAAAACAGGCGCATCAAATGAAACTTTATCAAAAATACTTTCCGAGCTGCTTTAAACCTCGCCGGATGCTGTCACGGACACGGCTTGGGTCTACACCTTCTACTTCAGCAATTTCATTTACCGTCATTCCCAGGTAGTATCTGACATAAATCCTCTTTGCCTGTTTTTCCGGCAGCTTCATCACAGCAGCATAGATCTGCTCCTGAAACTGTTTTTCCTCCAGAACCATCTCCGGTGTTTGCGACTTCAACAACACCGCATTTTCAATGCCATTCTCGCAATCCAGAGAATACTGTGCTTTATAACGATACATCTTTCGCTCATACGCAGCCTCCGCACGTTCAGCTGCTCGAATAGTCTCCATTACTTCCTCTGTCACATCTACAAAAAAGTCTGTTGTATAAACATCAGGATAAAGCTCCCGAAGGTTAATTTTCTTCATTATGTACCTCCATTTCGATTCACGGGTGATTGACGGGTGAATCGAATGGAGGTGGGGAACGGCAGCGACGTACTTCGGGAACTTTCCCGAAAAATCGACAGCAAAAAGCGCCAGCTCCACACAATGGGAAACTGGCGCAACAAAAATAACCATAATTCTTCTGTTTTAATTGGAATGATAATGCCGATAGATAATCATATCTCCCCAGAGGAGGGGCAAGGCTTTTTTTAATTGGTGCAGCTCATGGGTGGTATGAATGACAAAAATTGACATGGCGGTATCCTCCTATATACCGCCCTCTTGATTGCATGAGCATCGTTGGAAAAGCAAAAAGAAACAGCGGCCTTGATCTACTCAAAACCGCCGTATCAGCTATGTGGGTTTGCATGGGAAATGATCTGCCCGTCAGCGGTTTTTTTCTTTTCCCCGCTGTGGAGGCAGATGTTTCTTATTGATTTACCACAAGCATAAACTACAAATGTTACACAAATGTCCGAGGTGCCTTTGATTTCGACAGAAAAACAGGCTGAATTGTTACAAAGCTCGGACATTTCAAAAGAATTTTTTGAAAAATACTAAAGAAGCGGAGCAGCTAAAATCTGCTCCGCTTCGATATGATTGATCTAAGGATGTTTTGCTATTTGATTAAACTCACTCTGTCAACCGCAATCGCTCCACAACTGGAAGGTTAACGTCAGTTTTGTAGACCCATATAGGCACAATAAGGCAGATTAGCAACACCAGTCCAGACACCAGCACCAGCGGGATAAATGGATAGGAG
>CAUWNA010000038.1:0-174575 GCA_963560135.1 uncultured Oscillospiraceae bacterium
ACTTTATTCGCCGCTACGGCGGCGAACTCTGCGAGGCACTTTTTTGACAATCTGATGCGGAGCTGCTGCATTTGCGGCAGCTCCGTTTTTTGTAAAATTTACACTTTGTCTATGCCTTGCCTGTAAAAGTGTGATAGGATAATCTCATCAATCATTCTGGGATATTCCCAGAAATCAGGAGGGATTCTCCATGAGAGAAATTGTCAACTTCAACCGAAAGTGGGCCTTTGCCAAGGGGATCAATCAACCCCCTGTACAGCTGCCGCAGCTGTGGAATTGGGTGAATCTGCCCCACACCTGGAACGGCATCGATGGCCAGGACGGCGGTGGAGATTACTACCGGGGACCTGGCTGCTATGTGAAGTCTTTTCAGAAAATGGACCTGCCTCAGGCCCAGCGGTACTATCTGGAAATCAACGGTGCCAACTCCTCTGCTGATGTATACCTCAATGGCAGACATCTGGCCCATCACGATGGGGGCTATTCCACCTGGCGGGTGGAGCTGACCCAGGACCTGGCCGCGGAGAACTTGCTGGCGGTTGTGGTGGATAACGCCCCCAACACCCATGTCTATCCCCAGATGGCAGATTTTACCTTCTACGGCGGATTGTATCGGGATGTGAATCTGATTTGCCTGCCGGAGGCCCACTTTGATGTGGAGTACTTCGGAGGCCCCGGCATCAAGGTCACGCCCACTATGGACGGCGAGGATGCCAAGGTGGCGGTGGAAGTGTACGTGAAGAACCGCAAGCCGGAGCACACCGTCCGTTACAGCCTGTGCAATGCCGATGGCCAAGTGATCGGCACCTACGAGGGCGGCGCCAATGCCAACTTCCGCATCCGCAATGCCCACCTGTGGCAAGGCCGTGTGGACCCGTATCTGTACAGCTGCCAGGCGGAGCTGGTGGAGGACGGCCAGGTTATCGACCGGGTGAACACCCGCTTCGGCTGCCGCAGCTACCGCATTGACCCGGAGCGTGGCTTCATCCTCAACGGCAAAGAGTATCCCCTGCGGGGTGTCAGCCGCCATCAGGACCGCTGGGAAATCGGCAACGCCCTGCTGCCGGAGCACCACCGGGAGGATATGGACCTGATCTGCGAGGTGGGCGCTACCACCATCCGTTTGGCCCATTACCAGAATGACCAGTATTTCTATGACCTGTGCGATGAGCGGGGCATGGTGGTGTGGGCGGAGATTCCCTATATCTCCAACCATATGCCCGGCGGCCGGAAGAATACCATCTCCCAGATGACGGAGCTGATTATCCAGAACTACAACCACCCCTCCATCGTGGTGTGGGGCCTGTCCAACGAAATCACCATGGGCGGTGCGGACGACCCGGACCTGGTGGAGAACCACCGCATTCTCAATGACCTGTGCCACAAGCTGGACCCCACCCGGTTGACCACCCTGGCGGCGCTGAGCATGTGCCCCATGGATGCTGAATATATCCACATCCCGGATGTGGTGTCCTACAACCACTATTTCGGCTGGTACGGCGGGGAGACGGACATGAACGGACCTTGGTTCGACAAGTTCCATGAGAAATATCCCAATACCCCCATCGGCTGCTCGGAGTACGGTGCGGAGGCCCTGAACTGGCACAATTCCAACCCCCAGCAGGGAGACTATACCGAGGAATACCAGGCCCACTACCACGAGGAGCTGATTCGCCAGTTCTACACCCGGCCCTATATCTGGGCCACCCATGTGTGGAATATGTTCGACTTCGGCTGCGATGCCCGGTCCGAGGGCGGCGAGAACGGCCAGAACCACAAGGGCCTGGTGACCATCGACCGCAAGTATAAGAAGGATGCCTTCTACGCCTACAAGGCATGGCTCAGCGACGAGCCTTTTGTCCACCTGTGCGGCAAGCGCTATGTGGACCGGGTGGAGGACGTGACCAAAATCACCGTCTATTCCAACCAGCCGGAGGTGGAGCTGTTTGCCAACGGCCAGTCCCTGGGGGTGCAGAAGGCGGCAGATCACTTCTTCTACTTTGACGTGCCCAACCAGGGCCAGACCCAGCTGCTGGCGGTGGCAGGGGCGTGCCGGGACGAGAGCACCATCCGCAAGGTGGATACCTTCAACGATGCCTACCGCCTGAAAGAGGTGGGTGCTGTGCTCAACTGGTTCGACATCACCGAGGAGGAAGGGTATCTGTCCCTGAACTCCAAGTTCGGCGACGTTATGGCCACCCTCCAGGGCAAGATGGTGATTATGGGCCTGGTAAGCAAGAAGATGCCCAAGGGCAAGGGCGGCATGTCTCTGGATGCTTCGTCCCTGTCCGGCATGATGGATATGCTCTCCAGCTTCACCATGCTTCGGCTTACCGGCATGATGGGCACGGCCAATATCCACTTCACCAAGGAAGAGCTGCTGGAACTGAACGCCAAGCTGAACAAAATCAAAGCGCCGAAATAAAATCCAGCCCCTGGGAAAGGAGCATGGCAGATGGAATTCACCTTTGAAACAGCGTACAACGCCAAAACCACGCCCAGCTCTATGATAAGACACACCTGCAAGGAGGCACGCCGGAGGATTTCCGGCGGTTCATCGAGGAAAAAACCAACAAGCAGATTGTGCAGGTAACATAATCGAGCGGCCATGCCTCGTGCATGGCCGCTTTCGACTGCCTTGGAGGGAGGATTTGCCAAGAAAACTTTGCAAATCCTCTTGACAAGTATACTTGGCGGTGCTACAATTGGCATACCAAGTAAACTTGGCAAGGAGGAAAGAATGTGGACAAAGAAGAAATTTTGGAGAAAAGCCGCCGGGAGAATCAGTACGGTGACGAAGGGGAGAAGGCTATGCGGGCCAAGCGGGACTCGGTTGGCGGTTGGGGCTTCATCGTGATGGGGGCTGTCATTATGGCGGTGAAGCTGTGCCGGGTGGAGTCCCCGGCGGACATCATCGCCCTGTTTTTCTGCTCCTCCGGCCTGAGCTTTGTGTATGAGGGCATCCAGGCGAAGAAAAAGACCCAGCTGTTTTTTGGCATCTTCTTTCTGCTGTGTGCGGCCTATTTCTTCTACAAATTCTTGGTGGGGAAGTTCTGATGGATGAAAAGCTGGTCTTAAAAAACAACCTCAAGCAGGTGCGGCAGGAACAGAATCTGTCCCAGTCCCAGCTGGCGGAGCTGGTGGGCGTGTCGAGAAACACCATCAGCTCCATCGAAACCGGCCAGTTCAACCCCACCGCCAAGCTGGCTCTGATTTTGTGCGTAGCCCTGGATAAAAAGTTTGAAGATTTGTTCTATTTTTGAGGATATTATGGAAAAGCACCTCCGTCAGGTTTTGACGGAGGTGCTTTTTAGGTTATAGCGTGTTAGGCTTCGGAGGCCGGGGCTTTGGCGGTGCGCTTGCGGGTGGAGGGCTTTTTCTCTGCCGCAGGCTTCTTTTCTGCCGGGGCCTTTTTCTCAGCGGCGGGCTTTTTCGCCGTCTTTTTGGGGGCCTTGGCCTTCTCAGCCTTGGCTTCGGCCTTATCGGCCTTGGGGGCTTTGGCGGTGGACTTGGTGGTGCGGGGCTTTTTGGCCTTGGCCGGCTCCTGCTGCACATCCTCCGGGCGGATGATGTGCTCCTTCAGCACCACGGCGGTGCGGGCAGGCAGGTACAGCTCCACGTAGTCCTTGCCGTCGAAACGCTTGGTGGGGTAGGTGATGTGCTGAATCTGGTTCCAGCCGCCGTACTTTTCGTCGTCGGTAGACAGGGCCACGGTGTACTCGCCGGGCTGATGCACCGGCACCAGCACATGCTCCAGGGACTGGCTGGGATGGAAGTTGAAGGCGAACAGCAGGCCGTGGCGGTAGAATGCCAGCATTTTCTCCGGCTGCTTGTTCAGCATCAGATCGCCCATGCGCTGGGCGAAAATGTGATTGTCCTGGGTCAGCTTCAGCATATCCCGGTCGAAATCCCCCAGCCACTGGTATTTGAGGAAGCCGTTGTCCTTCAGGCTCCACTGGCGGCGGCAGTAGTGGAAGCTCCAGCCGTTGCCCTCCCGGGGGAAGTCGATCCATTCGGGGTGGCCGAATTCGTTGCCCATGAAGTTGAGGTAGCCCTCGCCGCCGCCTGCCAGGGTGAACAGGCGGATCATCTTGTGCAGGGCGATGGCCCGGTCAATGCAGGGGTTGTGGCAGGCCTTGTCCATGTCGGTGTACATGTTGGCTCCGGCCAAGCGGAAAATCATGGTCTGGTCACCCACCAGAGCCTGGTCGTGGGATTCCACATAGGCGATGGTATCCTCGCCGGGGCGGCGCAGGCACATGTCGCACCACATCTTAAAAATATCCCACTGCTCGTCGGACTTTTCTTTCACGGTTTTGACCCACATATCCGGAAGGCCCATGCCCAGTCGGTAGTTGAAGCCAATGCCGCCGTCGGCAATGGGCAGACCCATGCCGGGCATGCCGGACATATCCTCGGCAATGGTGATGGCCTTGGGATTGACCTGGTGAATCAGCTCGTTGGCCAGCTGCAAGTAGGTGATGGCCTCGGTGTGGGTGTTTAAGGAGAAGTACTTGTCGTTGCTGTTGAAATCCGTGCCCAGGCCGTGGTCATGGTAGAGCATGGAGGTGACGCCGTCGAAACGGAAGCCGTCGAAGTGGTACTCCGTCATCCAGAATTTCAGGTTGCTCAACAGGAAGTGGAGCACGCCGGTTTTGCCGTAGTCGAAGCACTTGGTGCCCCAGGCGGGATGGTCGCCCTTGGGGCCGTCGTGGAAGAACTGCCAGGTGGTGCCGTCGAACATGTTGATGCCCTCGGCGGTGTTCTTCACAGCGTGGGAGTGGACCACATCCAGCAGCACCCGCAGACCCATGGCGTGGGCCTTGTTCACCAGGTATTTCAGATCCTCCGGCTTGCCGAACCAGCTGGAAGCGGCATAGAAATTGGACACCTGATAGCCGAAGGAGCCATAGTAGGGGTGTTCCATAATGGCCATAAGCTGGATGGTGTTGTAGCCGGCTTCTTTGATCCGGGGCAGGGTCAGGTCGGCAAACTCCCGATAGGTGCCAACCTTGCCCTCCTCCTGGGCCATGCCCACGTGGGCCTCATAGATGTACAATTCATCAGAGCCGACGAAATCCTGGTCTGTCCAGGGGAACACCTTCCGGTCATCGACGATCTCGCAGGAGAAGGCGAGGGTTTTCTTGTCCTGCACCACCCGGCGGGCGTACAGGGGAATGTGCTCCGTGCGGGCCATGTTGGCATCCACCACGGTTTTGACCTTGCAGCCTTCCCACAGGGCATCTGCACCGGGAAGGAAGATTTCCCAGTTGCCGTTGCCGATGGGCTTCAGCGGATGGCTGGACATGTTCCAGTTGTTGAAGTCGCCCTCCAGGTACAGCTGGTAGGCGCTGGGTGCCCATTCCCGGTAGACCCAGCCGCCATCGACTTGGTGGAAACCAAAGTAATCATAGGCGCAGGCAAAGTCGCTGAGCGTCTGCTCCGGGGCCAGCAGGCGGTCCTTAGTGGTCTGGTACAGGAACATTCGCAGGTCGATGTCCCCGGCGAAGCTTTGCAGCTGGGGGTTCAGCTCTAAAATTCGATACATACTGTCACCTTCCGTATAGAATTGTTAGCCGGCAGCCCGGCAGAGGCATATGGGGATGTGGCCGCTGCGGGAAAGCAGCGGCCACAATTTGCTTAGATTTACTCGCCGATGGGCTCAAAGTCAGCAGCGCCGTGCTTGCACAGGGGGCAGACAATGTCATCGGGCAGGGTATCGCCTTCGTAGACCCAGCCGCAGACTTTGCAGACGTAGCCCTTCTTGCCCTCGGTCTGGGGCTTGGGCTTGACGTTGTTCTGGTAGAAGGTATAGCTCATGGTTTCCCGGTCGGAAATGACCCGGGCTTCGGTGACGGAGCAGATGAACATGCCGTGGGTGTCCAGATCCACCACAGACTCCACCTTCAGGCTCATGAAGGAGTTGATGTAGCGGGGCAGGAACCGCAGGCCGTTGTCCGAGCGCAGTTCCTCCATACCGGCGAACTTGTCCACAGTACGGCCGCTCTGGAAGCCGAAGGTCTGGAACACGGAGAAGGGAGCGGACACATCCAGGCAGTTGACGTTCATCTTGCCGGTCTGCTGGATGACGTGGTAGGAATAGTTTGCCTTGTTGATGGTGACGGCGATGCGGTTGGGGGTGTTGGTCACCTGGGAGACGGTGTTGACAATCAGACCATTGTCCCGGGTGCCGTCGTTGGAGGTCACCACATACAGGCCGTAGCCGATGTTAAAGAGGGCATTGAGGTCATTCTTGTTGGCAGTGGCATCCTGACGGGCCAGGTAGTCCTTGCACAGTTCCTCGGCCAGAGCCTCCACCTGGGCGGTGCTGTCCTCGCTGAGGGCGGAGAGCAGCTTCACGGTGGTGTCGGTGAAGGTCAGGTTCTTGCTGCCCTCGAACATCTTGCGCATGACCTTGGCAGCCAGAGGTGCCCAGGTGCCGTTCTCCATCAGGGCCACGGTGCGGTTCTGGAAGTTCCGCTCGGTCAGGTGATGGATGTACTCCTTCATGAAGGGGAAGATGTCGGCGTTATAGGTGGTGGTGGCCAGCACCAGCTTGCCGTAACGGAAGGCATCCTCCACAGCCTTTGCCATGTCGCAGCGGGCCAGGTCGTGGACGATCACCTTGGGGCAGCCCTTGGCCTGGAGCTTCTGCGCCAGCAGCTCCACAGCGGCCTTGGTGTGGCCATAGACAGAGGTGTAAGCGATGACGATGCCCTCGCTCTCCACCCGGTAGGAAGACCAGATATCATACAGGTTCAGGTAGTGGCCCAGGTTCTCCGTGAGCACGGGACCATGCAGGGGGCAGATGGTGGCGATGTCCAGACCGGCAGCCTTCTTCAGCAGAGCCTGCACCTGGGGGCCATACTTGCCCACGATGCCGATGTAGTAGCGGCGGGCTTCGTTATCCCACTTCTCCTCCACATCCAGAGCGCCGAACTTGCCGAAGCCGTCAGCGGAGAAGAGGACCTTGTCGCAAGAATCGTAAGTGACGATGACTTCCGGCCAGTGGACCATGGGAGCAGTGACGAAGGTCAGGGTGTGCTTGCCCAGCACCAGGGTGTCACCCTCGCCCACCACCAGGCGGCGGTTGGCATAATCATCGCTGAAGAACTGGCCCATCATGCAGAAGGCCTTGGCAGAGGAGACCACGGTGGCCTCAGGATAGACTTTCAGGAAATTGGCAATGTTGGCGGAGTGGTCCGGCTCCATGTGCTGCACCACCAGATAGTCCGGCTTGCGGCCCTGGAGGACGGATTCGATGTTGTCCAGCCACTGGTGGGTGAAGTTGCGGTCCACGGTGTCCATGACGGCCACCTTTTCGTCCAGAATGACATAAGAGTTGTAGGACATGCCGTTGGGCACCACATACTGGCCCTCAAACAGGTCCACCTTGTGGTCGTTGACGCCGACGTAACGGATATCGTTGGTAATGGTCATAGTACGTGTCTCCTTCTGTGGATAATGGCGTAGGCAGCGAACCTACGAATCTAAATTCTAGTATAATGCCAATTTCACTCGGTGTCAATTTGATTTTTGCTTTTCTGAGGGATTCTGGGAGCGGACAGGGTGAAGGCCCGGCATTGACAGACAGGACTTTTCGTTATAATATAAAGAAAAAACCACATAAGGAGCATACCTATGAATCGGGAAAACAAACGCAAGCAGTACGAAAAGGGCTACTACAAGACCCATGCCTGCGACGAGAGCTTCACCTGCAAAAACTGCGGCCGCCTGGTGGTGCCCGCTGGAGCGGGCAGCGACCACCGCAACCACTGCCCCAACTGCCTGCACTCGCTGCATGTGGACATTGAGCCGGGGGACCGGGAGTCCGACTGCGGCGGTGTCATGGAGCCGGTGGCGGTGTGGGTGCGCAACAAGGGCGAGTGGGCCATCATCCACCGCTGCCGCCGCTGCGGCGAGCTTAGCTCCAACCGGGTGCTGGCAGATGACAACCCCATGAAGCTCATGTCCATTGCCATGAAGCCTCTGGCCAATCCGCCGTTCCCTCTGGAGCGCATTGAGGAAATGACCGCCATGATGGGCGGCCAGGGAGAGCTGCCGGAGCAGTATCGGAAGAAAGAGGAAGCATAAAAAAGAAAGGGCGGAACCCCCCATGAGGAAAAACCTGATGTACGGACTTGTCAGCGCCGCTGTGATGGTGGGCCTGCCTTGGCTGGCGGTGGCCTTTGCCCCGGCGGATGCGGGAATGGCGGTGTGCCTGCTGCTGTTTTTTGCGGTGAACCCGGTGTATGCCGTGGCGGTGGGCGTTCTGTCCGGCCAGAGTGGGAAGGCTATGGCGTTCCAGCCCCTGGTGACGGCGGCGTTGTTCCTGGTTGGGAACTGGCTGAATTTTCCTCCCATCGACCCGGTATTCTGGGGCTATGGAGCGGTGTACCTGGCCCTGGGCTATGCCGCCTGGGGAATTGCCCGGCTGGTGCAGCGGAAAAAAGCTTCTCGGTCATAAGATAAAGAGCGGCCCTGCTGGAAATTCCCCGGCAGGGCCGCTTTTTTGTGCAAATAAGCCGATTTTGGCAAGTGCTTTTTGGGAAGAAAGACAATTGCTTTCGTGGGAAATAAATTATATTATTGTATCAGGAACGATAAGAGGAGTACAAAGAAGGATAAAAACACCCCAAAAACGGCAGCTAAGGAGGTTATACCCATGGAAAAGAACCGTCATACCATTAGAAAAGGAATTGCCATGGCAGGTGGGATTTTGCTGACCTGCACCCTGGTCTGCGGCTGCGGGAACGCTTCGGCGGTGCAGCAGGAGCCTGCTGTGCAGACGGAGGCAGCTCAGGCTGCGCAGCACCTGCCCCCGGAGCAGAAGCTGCGCCTTGGCGTGGTAAAGGCCCCGGAGGAAACCGGGCTGGGCTTCAAGCAGGCGCTGCTGGAAGAAAATACCGAGGATTCCTTCACCAAAGTGGCCATCTATCAGGGCATTGCCCAGGCGACTTGGGAGGTGGATGGAAGGACGATGCCCCTGGAAGAAGCGCTGGCCCAGGGGATCATCACCCAGGAGGAGATTGCCTGCTATGCCCAGCTGGATGCCCGGAATGGATACTGCGTGGAAACCCAGCAGACAAAACATGGCCTGACCCACTTTACTTACACCTACCCGGACTTTAATCTGCGGGTGATCAACGATGTGTACGTCACCCCCGACGGCGGGGAGGACCGCATCCGCCATACGGTGATCTATCCCAACCGCCCGGACCAGATCCTGGGACCCTACGTGGACTTCCTGGACCCCGTTACCGGCCAGCGGACGGATTGGGAGAACTGGGGACTTGCCTTCCAGGTGGAGGAGGTTTCCCCCACGGAGGTGAAGGTTCGCTGCACCCAGTCGTCGGGACAGCAAATCGGCGTGCTGACGGTGGAGGGGTATTCCCTTACCGGGGAGAATCTGCCCCCCAAGAAGCAGGGAACGCCGGAAGAAGCCCAGGAATGCGCCATCGCTCTGAAACAAAACAGCGAGACTGCATTCACCATCAACTGGGAGCAGCTCTATGGAGCGCTTCCAGCCGGAAGCTATCGGCTGAACCTGAGCGTGCGGGATTCCTTTGATGAGGAGGCTGTGCCGCCTCTTACCCAGGATTACCACGACTGGCAGGTATACGACCTGGAATTTACCGTGAAATAAGCAAAAAAAGCGGCCCCGCCAACACTGGCAGGGTCGCTTTGAATTGCAAAAAACCTATTTTTGTGCGGCCCGGTCCGGCAGCTGGGACACCACCACGGCGGTGAACACCAGGCAGCTGCCAAGCGTCTCCCAAGGGGTCATGGTTTCGTGGAGGATCAGCCAGCCACCCAAGGCGGCAAAGACGGATTCCAGGCTCATAATCAACGAAGCGGTGGTCGGTTCCAGCCGTTTCTGCCCCAGAATTTGCAGGGTGTAGGCCACGCCCATGGTGAGGATTCCGGCGTAAGCCAGGGGCAGCCAGCAGGCGAGGATGTTTTCCAGCCGCACCGTTTCCAATGCCAGGGCAAAGGGGGCCGACAGTACCGCCACCACCAGGCACTGGATGCAGTTCAGGCGGATGCCGTCCAGACTGCCCGCCAGGGCATCGATGCAGTTGATCTGCACCGAGAAGGCCAGGGCGCAGCCCAGCAGCAGCAAGTCGCCCCGGTTGATGCCGGCAGCGCCCATGCAGCTGAGCAGATACAGCCCCACCACCGCCAGGGCCACGCTGAACAGGGCGGCCCGGCTGGGCTTTTTCCTGCGGAACAGGCCGATGATGGGCACCAGCACAATGTACATGGCGGTGAGAAATCCGGCCTTGCCGGCATCGGTATACAGAAGTCCCAGCTGCTGCAAGGTGGCGGCGGCAAACAGGGCGCAGCCGCAGATCAGCCCCACCCGCCAAAGCTAGGGATTTTTCCATTTTTGCATGGATGCCCGCCAGTCCCCGCGGTCAAAAGCCAGGGTAATGGGCAGCAAAAAAAGCACTGCCAGCAGGCAGCGGATGCTTTGAAAGGCAAATGGCCCCATCTGGGCCATGCCCACGCTCTGGGCGATGAAGGAGAAGCCCCAGATGACGGTACCCAGCAGCAGAAAAAAGCTGCCTTGCAGTTTGTTCTTTTTCGATTGTTGCACGTATGATCACCGCCGATTAGTGTATCATAGCCCGGGAGAAATTGCAAGGATTGCATTTTTTTATCCGGGGTGCTATACTAGCAAGTGAAGATTTCAAGCGGCTCCGGCTGTCCCCGGAACGGTTCGCCCGGAGCCGATTTTTTACCAACAGGAGGAACCGAATATGGAGAAAATTCGCAATCGCCAGGATATCCCCCAGGCGGATAAGTGGGCCATTGAGGACCTGTACCCCACCGACCAGGCCTGGGAGCAGGAGCTGAACACCCTGGATGAGGACAGCACGTACCTGGCATCCTTTGCCGGACGGCTGGGCCAGAGCGGCGAAACGCTGTGCCAGTACCTGACTGCCGTGGAGAACATGAATGTAAAGGCAGACAAGCTGGGCAACTACTGCATGCGCCGGGCCGACGAGGACACCCGCAACGGCGACTGCCAGGCCATGACCGGCCGCTATATCAGCAAGGTGGTGGCCATCGGTGCTGCTTGCAGCTTCGACACCCCGGAAATCATGGCCCTGTCCGACGAGATGCTGGACGGATTCTATGCAGCCTGCCCGGGACTGGAGCGCTACCGCCGGTATCTGACCGACCTGCGCCGCCGGAAGGCCCACACCCTGTCCGCCCCGGAGGAGAAGCTGCTGGCTGCCGCCGGTGAGATGGCCCAGGCTCCGGACACCATCTACGGCGCTTTTGCCGATGCAGATTTGACCTTTGCCGATGCCGTGGACAGCGAGGGTGTCAAGCATCCTCTGACCCAGGGAACCTTCGTGGCGCTGGAAGAAAGCCCGGACCGCCAGCTGCGGCGCAGTGCCTATGAAAATCTCTACGATGCCCTGGCCGGTTTTTCCAACACCGCTGCGGGCCTGCTGAACGCCCAGAACAAGCAGCTGAAGTTCTTCGCCGATGCCCGCCATTACAGCAGCAACCGGGAGGCTTCCCTGGATGCCACCAACGTGCCCGAGGCGGTTTACGACAACCTCATCGACACCGTGCACAAGCACCTGCCCAAGATGCACCGCTATGTCCGGCTGCGTAAGAAGCTGCTGGGGGTGGACAAGCTTCACTTCTACGATGTTTACACGCCCCTGGTGCAGGAGCTGGACCGGCACATTCCCTATGAGCAGGCAAAGCAGACGGTTTACGAGGCCCTGGCCCCGCTGGGTGAGGACTACCGTGCCATTCTCCGGGAGGGCTTCGAGAACCGCTGGATCGACGTCTACCAGAACGTTGGCAAGCGCAGCGGTGCGTATTCCGCCGGTGCATCGGTGCACCCCTACGTGCTGCTGAATTACACCGGCACCCTGGACAGCCAGTTCACCCTGGCCCACGAAATGGGCCATGCGCTGCACTCCTACCTGTCCAACAAGCACCAGAACCCGGTGGATGCGGGCTACGTGATTTTCGTGGCGGAGGTGGCCTCCACCTGCAACGAGGCCCTGCTCATGGAGCACCTGCTGAGCAAGACCCAGGATAAGAAGGAGCGGGCTTACCTCATCAACCACTTCCTGGACCAGTTCAAGGGCACTCTGTACCGCCAGACCATGTTTGCCGAGTTTGAGCGCACCCTGGGCGAGCTGACCGCCAAGGGCCAGACCCTGACCCCTCAGGTGCTGTGCGACGAGTATCGCCGGCTGAACGAGGCTTACTACGGCCCGGACATGGAGGTGGACGACCGCATCGCCATGGAGTGGGCGAGAATCCCCCATTTCTACTACAACTACTATGTCTTCCAGTACGCCACCGGCTACTGCGCCGCCATTGCCCTGTCCCGCCGGATTCTGCGGGAGGGCGCTCCCGCCGTGCAGGACTACCTGGGCTTCCTCTCCGGCGGCTGCTCCAAGAGCCCCATCGACCTGCTGAAGGGCGCCGGTGTGGACATGACCACGGCAGAGCCTGTGGAGCAGGCACTGGAGCTGTTCGGCCAGCTGCTGGACGAAATGGAAGCGCTGATGTAAAGCGCCATGGAAGAACTGTTTTTGCCCACCCTGCATACCTTCGCCATGAACAACATTTTCACCGGCTCCATGGGGCCATTCCGCTTCCGGGCCAAGCCCAATGTGGTGATGGCCACAGCCAAAGAGGTGGACTTTGACCAGAGCAGCATTTTCGTGGAGTACTGGCACGGCCCCTACTGCTACGAAAAAAGCGAAATGGAGGGCAGCGACACCTTCCCCATGACGGAGGAAGGGCGGCTGGCCATGCAGGCCTGGCTCACCAGCAAGATTTGAAGAAGCGCCGGAAAGCAGTTGCTTTCCGGCGCTTTTGGCGTGTTATAAGCTGTCATGGCGAACCAGTGCGGTTTGATCTGTGTGAAAATCCACTCCCGTGAGGCAGCCTTAAGAAAAACAAAAGGTTTTTTTCAAAATAATTTCAGCAATGCCCTCTTTCTTTTTGGGCATCCTTGTTGTATAATGTTATGTAAACAAGAGACAGAGAAGGGATGCCGAATGAAAAAGAAAAAAACCATCCTGCGCTGGCTGGGCGGCGGTCTGGGTGCGCTGGTGCTTCTGGGTGGAGCGGCCTGGGTGGGGCTGTTCCATGTGAACAAATTCTCCCTGGAGGTGGAGCTGCTGGGTCAGCCCACGCTGAAGCAGGAGTACGGCGAGCCGTATGAAGAACCGGGAGCGAAGCTCTGGCTGCGGGGCACGCTGCTGTGCCGGGAGGGGATAGAGCTGGAACGGCCGGTGGAGATTACCGGCCGGGTCAACGCCAACGAGCTGGGGCGCTATACCGTGTGTTACAGCGGACAGCTTGGCCCCTGGCAGGCCCGGGCGCTGCGGAAGGTCAACGTGATGGACACCCAATGCCCGGTGATTACCCTGACCCAGGACCCGCCGGGAAGCTTGCAGCCGGGAAAGCCCTATCAGGAGGCAGGCTACCAGGCGACGGACAACTTGGACGGCGACATCACCAGCCGGGTCATCCGCCAGGAGGTGCCGGGAAAAGTCACCTACTCCGTGATTGACTCCTCCGGCAATCCGGCGGTGGTGGAGCGGGAAATTCCCTATTTTGACAATCGTCCCCCGGAAATCCATCTGGAGGGGGGCACGGACTATGCCATTCCGCTGGGCGCTTTTTACACAGACCCAGGCTACACCGCTCAGGACGATGTGGACGGGGATTTGACGGCCCAGGTGCAGGTAGAGGGGGAGGTGGATCCCTTTGCGGCGGGAACCTACCCGGTGGTGTATACCGTCACTGACAGCTATCAGAACGTGGCCACCGTCACCCGGAATGTGCAGGTCACGGCGCAGCCCCGGCCGGAGACGGTGTGGCCGGAGGGGAAGACCATCTATCTGACCTTTGACGACGGCCCCGGCCCGTATACCGGCCAGCTGCTGGATGTGCTGGATCGCTATGGGGTCAAAGCAACCTTCTTTGTCACTGACAGCGGCTATGACCAGGCCATGAAGGAAATCGTGGACCGGGGACACAGCATCGGCATCCACACGGTTTCCCACCGCTATGACGAGATTTATACCAGCCCGGAGGCATATTTCGGGGATTTGATGCAGATGCAGGACATCATCTACCGCAACACCGGGGTCAAGACCACCCTGCTTCGATTCCCCGGCGGCAGCTCCAACGAAATCAGCCGCCGCAGCTGTGAGGGGATCATGACCACCTTGGTGGAAGCGGTGCAGGATGCAGGCTTCCAATATTTTGACTGGAATGTGGACAGCAACGATGCCGGCGGGGCCAGAAAGAGCCAGCAGGTATTCGACAATGTGGTAGCCGGGGTGAAAAACGCCCGGGTGAGCATGGTTTTGCAGCACGACATCCACGCTTTCAGCGTTGAGGCGGTGGAGGATATCCTCGCTTGGGGGTTGGACCACGGCTATACCTTCCGGGCCATCGACCCCACCAGCCCCGGCTTCCACCACGGGGTGCACAACTAAAAAATTAGGCGGCGCTTTTGCGCCGCCTAATATCATCTTTGGCTTGGTCCGCCGTCTTCACCGTCGAAAATCCAGTCATCTAAATCCGTTTTTTCTCGAAAACTACCCATGGGAATGCTCCTTTCTAAACAGTCTGCCTAATAGTATAAGCCTAAGCAGATGCGCAATCCATCGAAATCTGTCGAGGAAAACGGAGGATTCTAAAGACCGCCGGGTCTTCCGTCGGTGTGCTTTTTCGGAAAGGGCAGGGGATGGGAAAATCCCAGCAGATAGTCGGCAGAGACCTGGAAGAAGCTGCAAAGTGCCTTCAAATCCTCTACACTAGGCTCGTAGCGGTCCCGTTCCAGATAGGAAACCTTCCGCTGGGTCATATGAACTTGCAGCCCCAGCTGTGCCTGGCTCAGCTCCCGGCTTTCCCGGAGCAGGCGGATTTTCTCGCCCAAGGACAATTCCATAGTATCACCAGGGAAAAGTGTACCATGATGCGATGGAAACTGTTGCATTATAGACGGAAAACGTCTGCAATGAAAAGAACGGCGGTATTGGGGAAACGCTTGATACAGAATTTCCCCATATCCCGGATTGACAATCCGGGCAGTTGAATGTATAATATATGCGGAAAACCCCGGTTTTCCAATCCGCAAATCCAAAGACGAAAAACGTCTTTTGAAAGAAAGGAAAATTGCCATGATTTACAGTGCAGAAGTACAGAACATGTGCTCCGTGGCCAAGGGTGCCTATCACGGCCCCGCTCCCATTCCCGAAGAGGGCAAGTGGGTCCAGGCCAAGGAAATTAAGGACATCAGCGGTTTCACCCACGGCATCGGCTGGTGCGCTCCCCAGCAGGGCTGCTGCAAGCTGACCCTGAACGTGAAGGAGGGCATCATCGAGGAGGCTCTGGTGGAGACCCTGGGCTGCTCCGGTATGACCCACTCCGCCGCTATGGCTTCCGAAATCCTCATCGGCAAGACCCTGCTGGAGGCTCTGAACACCGACCTGGTGTGCGACGCCATCAACACCGCTATGCGGGAGCTGTTCCTGCAGATCGTCTACGGCCGCAGCCAGTCTGCGTTCAGCGAGGGCGGTCTGGCCGTGGGCGCTTCCCTGGAAGACCTGGGTAAGGGTCTGCGCAGCCAGGTGGGCACCATGTTCGCAACCAAGGCCAAGGGCCCCCGTTACCTGGAGATGGCTGAGGGCTATGTGACCCGGGTTGCTCTGGATGAGGACAACCTGATCATCGGCTACGAGTTCATCAACCTGGGCAAGATGATGGACTTCATCAAGAAGGGCGACGATGCCAACACCGCTCTGGAGAAGGCCAAGGGTTCCTATGGTCGTTTCGCCGGCGCTGCGAAGTATATCGACCCCCGTCACGAATAAGAGGAGGACGCGAACATGGCTTTGTTTGAAGGTTACGAAAGAAAGATTGACAAAATCAATGGCGTCCTGGCCCAGTACGGCCTGACCTCCGTGGAGGAGTGCCGCCAGATTTGCACCGAGAAGGGCTTCGATCCCTACGAGATCGTCAAGGGCATTCAGCCCATCGCCTTCGAGGACGTGGCTTGGGCCTACTGTGTGGGCGCCGCCATCGCTCTGAAGAAGGGCGTGAAGAACGCTGCTGAGGCTGCTGAAGCCATCGGCATCGGCCTGCAGGCTTTCTGCATCCCCGGCTCTGTGGCTGAGGACCGGAAGGTTGGCCTGGGCCACGGCAACCTGGGCGCTATGCTGCTGCGGGACGAGACCAAGTGCTTTGCCTTCCTGGCTGGCCACGAGTCCTTCGCCGCTGCGGAAGGCGCTATCGGCATCGCCCGTTCCGCCAACAAGGCTCGTAAGGAGCCCCTGCGGGTCATCCTGAACGGCCTGGGCAAGGACGCTGCGCAGATCATCTCCCGGATCAACGGCTTCACCTACGTGCAGACCAAGTTCGACTACTACACCGGTGAGCTGACTGTGGTCAACAAGATCGCTTACTCCGACGGCGAGCGTGCCGCTGTCAACTGCTACGGCTGTGACGACGTCCGTGAGGGCGTGGCTGTCATGCACCACGAGGGCGTGGACGTGTCCATCACCGGCAACTCCACCAACCCCACCCGCTTCCAGCATCCCGTGGCCGGCACTTACAAGAAAGAGTGCATCGAGCAGGGCAAGAAGTACTTCTCCGTGGCCTCCGGCGGCGGCACGGGCCGTACTCTGCACCCGGACAACATGGCCGCAGGCCCCGCTTCCTACGGCATGACCGACACCATGGGCCGGATGCACTCCGATGCCCAGTTCGCCGGTTCTTCCTCCGTCCCCGCCCACGTGGAAATGATGGGCTTCCTGGGCGCAGGCAACAACCCCATGGTCGGTATGACCGTGTCTGTGGCTGTCGCTGTTGAGGAAGCGCTGAAGTAAGCACTTTTCTTCGGCTGAACAAATAAAAAAAGCACATCCTGCTCCGAAAGGGGCGTGGATGTGCTTCTTTTTGATATGCAGATAGCCCTCCAGCATTTGCTGGAGGGCTGTTTCGCTGTGAATTAGAACATACCCATAAACGCCTGGGCGGCCAGGAATAGGCCCAGGGCGCTGATGGCGGGGGCCAGCTTGGCGGCGGGGCCGGTGCTGAGCCGGTCGGTGATGGTGGCGAACACCCAGGTGCAGGCGGTGAACACCACGCCGCCCAGCAGGGCCAGCTTCAGCGCGGCCATGGGCGTGACCAGGCAGGCGGCCAGGGGCAGCAGGCCGAACGCAGCGGCGGAGAATACCGCCACAGCCACATAGCACCGGCTGGTCTTGGGGGCCAGGTAGTGCTCCAACACCAGTGTCAGCAGGCTCAGGCCGATCAGATGCAGCCCGTCCAGCCGGGGGATGATGACGTTGGGGGCGAAGGTGCGCACCAGCACCGCTCCCAGCAGCCACAGTCCCAGGACAATGGTGAGCAGAATGTTCAGAAAATAGGGATTTTTTCTCATGGCATTAACCTCCCCAGGAAGTTGCGCCGGAAGACGCATCCACGCCGGTGACCACGGCCACGGCGGAGTTGACACAGCGGGCAATGGCCTTGGAGGTGACGGTGGCGCCGGAAATGGCATCCACAGTTTCGCCCACAGCGGCCTCCCCGGCGGTGTTCAGGAACTGAGACAGGAACACATGGTCCGTCAGGGCGTTGCGGCCCAGGCCGAAGGTTTCCTCCATAGTCTGCACCACCAGACCCGTCACCGTGCCCTGGTTGCTGACACCCACCAGCAGGGAGATCTCCCCGGCATAGCCCTGGGTGGCGGTTTCGATCACATAGCCGTTTTCCGCCTTGTGGACGGAGCGGACGTTTTCGTCATCGCCGGTATACGGCTCTACCTGGAACGTTTCCGCTCCGGGAAGCAGGGTGTGGAGCATGTCCAGATGGGCCTGCTGGGCGTTGCGGTTAGCCAGGCCGTTCAGTCCCCAGGAAGCGCCGAAGAGAATCAGCGCCGCCAAAGCCAGGGCCAGAACGGGCAGAAGGTATTTTTTCATTTCGCAGCCCCTCCTCTCTTGGTGCCGAAGCGGCGGATGGGGGTATAGTAGTCGATCACCCAGACCAGGGCGTTCATAATCAGGATGGCATAGGTCACGCCCTCGGGGAACAGGCCGAAGTAGCGCAGCAGCACCGTCAGCACGCCGCAGCCGATGCCGTAGGCCACCTGGCCCACCGGGGTAGCCGGGGAGGTGGCATAGTCCGTAGCCATGAAGATGGCGCCCAGCATCACGCCGCCGGAGAACAGGCTGTAAAGCATCCAGCTCAGGGCGTCGTCGGTCTTGTGGAACACCAGAGTCAGCACTGCCACGGTGCCAAGATAGGCGGCGGGAATGCGGATGGAGATCACCTTGCGGATGATCAGGTACGCACCGCCCAGCAGCAGAGCCAGGGCGCAGCCCTCACCAATGGAGCCGGGGCAGTTGCCCAGGAACATGTCCAGCACGCTTTCCTCCGGCAGGGCGGGCATCACCATATGGTGCAGGGGCGTTGCAGCAGAGACACCGTCCACCGCCACATACCGGGTCAGGCCCACGGGATAGATCAGCAGCAGGAAGGCCCGGGCAGCCAGTGCGGGATTGAAGATGTTCTGGCCCAGGCCGCCGCACAGCAGCTTCACCACCAGAATGGCAAAGGCGCTGCCAAGGGCCGCCTGCCAGTAGGGCACGGTGTGGGGCAGAGTCATAGCCAGCAGCAGCCCCGTCACCATGGCAGAGCCGTCCACCACGGTGTTACGGGTCTTGGTCAGGCGGCTGTACAGCCACTCCGTCACCACGGCCACCGCCATGCACAGCATGGTCACGGCCAGCGCCCGGATGCCCATGCGGAAAACACCCACCGCCAGCGCCGGCAGCAGCGCCAGCACCACATCCAGCATAATGCGGTTGGTGCGGAAATTTCCCCGAATGTGGGGAGAAGATGCAACAGTCAGATTCATTTTGCGTTGGCCTCCCTTACCAGTTGTTTGCCCTTGCGGAAGACCTCCACCAGGGGAAGCTTGCCGGGGCAGGTGAACGCACAGCTGCCGCACTCAATGCAGTCCAGCAGGTTCAGCCGCTGCAGCTGGTCCACCCGGCGGGCATTGGTGAAGCGGTACATATACAGCGGCTGCAAACGCATGGGGCAGACGCTGACGCACTTGCCGCAGCGCAGGCACACCGGGTTCTCCGCAGCGCCGTTTTGGTCCTTCAGCAGACACAGGATGGAGTTGGTGGCCTTGATCACCGGCACGGCCAGATCGCTCTGGGCAAAGCCCATCATGGGGCCGCCGCTGATGACCCGCTCGGTCTTTTCATTCAGACCGCCTGCCACGGAAATCAGATCGTGGAAGGGCGTGCCGATGGGGACGATGAAGTTCTGCGGCTCGGCAATGGCTTCGCCGGAGATGGTGACGATGCGCTCCGTCAGCGGTGTGCCCAGCCGCACCGCCCGGTAAATGGCGGCAAAGGTGGACACGTTGAACACAGCGCAGCCTACGCTCACCGGCAGCTGGGCAGGGGGGACCTCCCGGCCGGTGAGGGACTGGATCAGCTGCTTCTCCGCACCCTGGGGGTAACGGGTGGGCAGCACCGCCAGCTCAATCTGGGGGAACTCCGGCAGCAGCTGCTTCAGATTCTCAATGGCCTGGGCCTTGTTGTCCTCCACCGCCAGCACCACCCGTTCCGGGGACAGCACCTGGCGCAGGATCATCATGCCCTGGAGCACCTGCTCCGCCTTGGTCCGCAGCAGGGAGTCGTCGGCGGTGATATAAGGCTCACATTCGCAGGCGTTGGCGATCAGGGTGTCGATGTGGCCCATGGAGGAGACGGCCTTGACATTGCCGGGGAAGGCAGCGCCGCCCATGCCCACAATGCCGGCCTCCCGGATGGCGTGAAGCACAGTATCGGCATCCAGCTGCTCCAGGGGCTGCTCCATGCCCTGGGCGGGCACGGACTCGTTGCGGAAATCGTTTTCAATCACCACCGCATTCACCATCCGGCCGCTGGTGTGGGGCCGGGGCTCTACGGCGATGACCGTGCCGGAGACACTGGCGTGGACAGGCACGCACAGTCCCTCGCCGTCACCGATCTTCTGGCCCTTACGGACCTTGTCCCCCACCTGCACCAGCGGGGAGCAGGGAGCGCCGATGTGCTGCTGCATGGGGATGACCAGTACCTTAGGCTCGATGGTGTGGAAGGTGGTGACCTGGGTGGACATTTCTTTGTTGTATTTGGGGTGGATACCACCAAAGAACAGGGGTTTCATGGAATTATCACCTCAAGTTAGGGTTGTGAAAAATCAGGTGCGGATGAATGCCTGGAAGCCGGGGCTGTAGAAGCACCGGCCCTGGGCATCCACCCACATGGCTTCGGCCCCGGCCTTGTCCAAAATAGCCTGCCCCTGGTCCTGGGGAAGCAGGAACAGGGCGGTGGACAGGGCATCGGCCAAGCCGGAATCGGAGCAGAGAATGCTCACGGACCGCCAGTAGGCGGCAGGGTACAGGGTGTCCGGGTCGATGATGTGGTGGTAGGCAGTGCCGTCCACCACATAGGTGCGCTGATAGTCGCCGCTGGTGACCACGCTGCCATTTTCCAGATAGAGGGTGTGCAGATACTGCTCCCCGCCGTCAGGGTTCTGGACCCCTACTACCCAGGGGGTTCCCTGGGCATCCTTGGGGCCGGTGGCGCAGACGTTGCCGCCAACGCTGATCAGCAAATTGGGGCTTACCTGGCTGCTGATGCGCTGCACGGCCCAGCCTTTTGCCACAGCGCCCACATCCAGCCGCAGGTCCGGGTCCGTCAGAAAGACGGTTCCGGCTTCTCTGTCCAGCTGAATGGCCTCCGGGTCCATGTGGGCAGCGGCCTGGGTCAGGGCGTTTTCGTCAGGCAGGGCGGCATGGAGGGGGTCTTGGGTGCCCGCCTCCCGAGCCTCGTGCCACAGATTCAGCACGCTGCCCATGGCCACATTCACCCGGCCGCCGGTGAGGGCGTAGTAATCCTTGCAGTCGGACAGCAGCTGCAAAATTTCCGGGTCCACCGCCACCGGGGCAATGCCTGCCTGGTCGTTGACGGTTTTCAGGTTGTTCAGCCCTTCATACTCGTTGTAGATGTCAAACAGCTGGTGATAGCGAAGCAGGGCATCGTGGACGGCCTGGGCTTTTTCCCGGAAGGCTTCCTCGCTTTCGGCTTTGCCGACCACGGTGGTGACGGTGTCGAACAGGTCCAGGAAGGTGGCGTTATACTGCTTTTCCTGAGGCTTGGGGACGCACCCGCACAGCATCAGGCACACCAGCAGGGCACTAAACAGGCGGCGCATCAGTTCTGAGCGGCCTTTTCAACCAGGGCCTGGAAACCGCCGATGGAGATGGTGACGGAAGTGGCCAGGTCTGCCTCGGTGGGCTTGGTGGCAGCGTCCACAGCAATGCCGGTGACGTCCTGGGCAGTCTTGCCGGTGACGTAGGCGCAGAAAGCGGCAGTCTGCTGGTCCCATTCGGCGATTGCGCCGCCCCAGGCCTTCATGCCGTAAGCTTCGCCCAGCTGGTTCTTGGTGGCAACGGGAGCGGAGACGTCGGAGGTGATGGAACCCTTGTTGTCGAAGGCAACCTTGGCCTGGACGGAGTCAATGGTGCAGGAGGTGATGGTTTCGCCGTTCAGAGTCAGCACGGCAACGGTGGTGTCCAGCTGGGCATTGCCGGCCTGGTCGGCAGCGGCAGGAGTGGAGCTGTTCAGCTGGGTGCTGGCGGCCATGTGCAGGGTATCCCCAGCCTGAGCACCCAGGTGCTGGGCGTTGGCGGCAGCGGCCTCAATGGCGGAAACATAGCCGCCCAGATAGATGGTGGCAGAGGTAGCCAGGTCGGAACCGGCGGGAGCCTTGCCGCTTTCGTCAACGGCGCCTTCCTTCAGCTCCTGGACAGTCTTGCCCACGGCAAAGTCTGCCAGAGCCTGAGCCTGCTGGTCCCATTCAGCCACAGCGCCGCCGTAGGCCTTCATGCCGTAAGCTTCGCCCAGCTCATTCTTGGTGGCGACCGGGGCGGCAATGTCGGTGGTGATGACACCGGCAGCGTCAAAGCCCACAGAGGTGGCCACGCCGTCGATGATGCAGTCCTGAATCACACCGGCCTCGTCCACCAGCACGGCCACCATAGTGACATCGTACTTGGCCTGACCGGCGGCATCGGCGGTAGCGCTGGTGCTGTCGGAGACAGAGGTGACCAGAGCCAGGCCGGTTTTTAGAGCACCCTCGGGAGCAGGCAGGGTGGGCTGGGTGGTTTCGGGAGCAGCGGGTGCAGTTTCACCGGCGGTGGGGCAGGTGCAGTTGTACACCACGGGAGTGCCGGCGCAGCCGGCCAGTATTGCGGCAACCAGAACGAGTGCCAGCAGCAGGGGGAATTTCTTCATGTTGAGATAACCTCCAGTAAAATAATGATCTATATGAAGCATGGGACCGGAAATCCGGCTCCATGGATTCTTTTTGAATTTACCGCATCACAGATCCCGGTGGAACACGGGCTGGCGCTGGGAGAAGGTGCACACATAGCCGAAGATTTCCTTCAGCAGCTGGCAGGCCTGGCGGCTGTATTGGCCCACCCGGTCCTGGCGGTGGGCATCGGAGCCGACGGTGACGATTTTACCGCCCAGCTGATGGAAGCGCTGGAAAATATCCGCCGTGGGCAAAAAGCCGCCGCAGCGGTCCAGGCCACTGGTGTTCAGCTCCAATCCTTTTTCCATGCGCACCAACGTGGTGAGAATTTCGTCGAGAATGGCCTTGTGTTCGGCATAGGGCAGGGGACGGGGGGCCGGATGACAGGCGGTTTTGCCGATGTAGGTCAGATGGGCTAGCACGTCATAATCCTCGTGCACCTGGACACAGGCCAGGGTCTGCTCCAAAAAGCGGCGCTCCGCCTGGAACACGGTTTTGCCCTGCCAGTATTCCTGGTAGTACACATCCAGGCCGTCTACAAAGTGGATGGAGCCCAGCACAAAGTCAAAAGGATACCGCTGCAAATCCTGGCGAAGCTGTGCCTGGTTGTCCGGCAGCAGCCCAAACTCCATGCCCCGGCGGATGGTCAGGCCGGGATAGGTCAGGCCCTCGTACTCCTGGCGGTAGGCCTGGGTGTCGAAGGCGATATTCTGCATGGTCCCTGTGGGGTCGTAGTCCAGGTGATCCGTAAAGCAGATTTCCCGCAGTCCGGCGGCAGAGGCCGCCTGGGCCAGCTCCAGACCGGAATTGTGCCCGTCAAAGGATACACGAGAGTGCATATGAAAATCAAACATCTTGCATGTCCTCCCAAAACAGGCGGAAGGCTGTGGGCAGCGCCGCCTGCTGATTGATTTGTTCCGGGGTAAACCAGGAGAAGCCGCCCTCCGGGGCTTGGACTTCCAGATAAATTCCCGTCATATTCCACTGAATGTGGGTGAAGATGTGCTTGCGCTGAACCTGGCGAAACACCTGCTCCGGGTGCAGCCCCCAGGAAAGCACCTGCTCCATGGCCTGGGACACGTCCAGCTTGCCGCTGACGTTGGGAAACTGCCAAAGTCCCGCCAGCAGCCCCTTGTCAGGCCGCTTTTCCAGGGCATAGCGCCCGCCGCAGGAGAGGATGAACACGGTGCGATCCTCCTGCCGCTTTTCCTTTTTGGGAGATTTCACCGGCAAAGCGGCGGCAGTGCCCATCTTGCAGCCCAGGCAGAAGCTGCGGCAGGGGCATTCCGGGCACACAGGCGGACGATTCGGGCCGCAGAGGGTGGCCCCCAGCTCCATCAGCGCCTGGGTAAAGTCCCCGGCCTGAGCGGGATAAACTTCCGCTAAGGCGGCATTGACCTGCCGCTTGGTGGCGGGCAGGTCGATGGGAGCATCTTGGTTCAGCAGCCGGGAAACCAGACGCAGAACATTTCCGTCCACCGCTGGGGTAGGCAGATTATAGGCAATAGAGCAAATCGCCCCGGCGGTATAGTCGCCGATGCCTGGTAAGGCCCGAACGGCTTCGTACTCCCGGGGGAAGCGGCCGCCGTATTGGGATTGAATGCACTGGGCGGCCTTTTTTAAGTTGCGCACCCGGCTGTAATAGCCCAGGCCCTCCCAAAGCTTGTGCAGGGCATCGTCATCACAGTCTGCCAAAGCCTCCACTGTAGGCAGAGCGGCCAAAAAACGGGCGTAGTAGCCCTTGACGGCCTCCACCCGGGTTTGCTGGAGCATGATTTCGGACAGCCAAATATGGTAAGGCTCCCGGTCCGCCCGCCAGGGCAGATCTCGGTGGCCCGCCTGATACCAGGGGAGCAGGGCGCTGGGAAGCTGGGACAGGATGGGGTGCATAGGATTCTCCAATCTAATGGTGCAGCCGAAGCCGCCGGATTACCGGGGAACAGTCAAACAGAATCCCCATTCCGTCTTTCCGTCAGGCGTCAGCCAAAAAACAGGGCAAAACAAAAAATGGGAAGCACCCAAAGGTACTTCCCATTTTGGTACACCGGAAGGGACTCGAACCCCCGACCTACTGATTCGTAGTCAGTCACTCTATCCAACTGAGCTACCGGTGCATAAGCGCTTGCTCTCAAGTGCCTGGATATAATAACACACATTTTCAGAAAATGCAAGCCTTTTTTGAAATTTTTTCAAAAAATTTTTGGCGGAGGATTTTTAGAAGATTCATGGGCCAAAAGCCAGGCTTTTCTCCCCAATCCGGCGGCATATCCCACCAATTTTCCATTTGCGCCAATACAGCGGTGGCAGGGGATGAGGATGGAAATGGGGTTTCGGCCCACGGCGCCGCCCACTGCTTGGGCGGACATGCGCTGTTTTCCCAGCAGCTTGGCGGCCTGGCGGGAAAGCTCGCCGTAGGTGCGGGTTTCGCCATAGGGAATATCCAGCAGCAAATTCCAAATCACCTGCTGGAAGGGTGTTCCGGCAGGCGCCAGAGGAAAGGTGATCGGTTCGGGCATTCCGGCAAAGTAACGTTCCAGCCACTGCTGGGTCTGAAGCAGAACCGGGGAGGCGGCTTCGGCAGCCCCCGGTGGCGGCGCTTGGTCAAACCAAACCCCGGTGAGGGCCTCGTTTTCCTGAGTCAGCAGCAGCGGCCCCAGAGGAGAGGGCACTTGCAGATACGTAACCATGGCATAGCCTCCTGGAACATGAGATAAGGTTATGGTAGCATGAATCCGGAAAAAAGTCCAGAAAAACTGCCCCCTTGCAAAAATAGGCAGATTTGCTATAATGAAAGAAAATTGGACCCAATCGTCAGATGCCGGGCTGCGGAGAACACGGGCCTGGCGGAATGTTGTGTTCAGAAAAATGGCGGAACTATCCGCCGGGGAGGGAAATGCCATGTCCCTGCGGGCGAAACTTTACAGCCTGTGGATGAAAAAACGACCAAAGAGCGTCAGTGCGGCGAAGGTGGTCGTGGTGGGCTTCGCATTGGTGATTCTATTGGGAGCCTGTCTGTTGAATTTGCCGCTGGCATCCCGCAGCGGTGTGTCCTGCGGATTTCGGCCGGCACTGTTTACCGCCACTTCGGCCACCTGCGTGACGGGCCTGGTGCTGTATGACACCTGGACCCAGTGGAGCGCCTTTGGTCAAGTGGTGATTTTGTGCCTGATTCAAACCGGCGGTCTGGGCTTTATGTCCGTGGCCACGCTGCTGATTTTCTTCCTGCGCAAGCGCATTGGCTTGAAGCAGCGGCTGGTGATGGCCCAGGCATTGAGCTTGAACGACATCGATGGCGTGGTACGGCTTCAGCGGACGGTGCTGATGGGAAGCTTTGCTGTGGAGGGCATTGGTGCTTTGATTTTGATGTTGATGCTGCGGTTTTGGCCGGAATTCGGTTTCTGGCGGGCGCTACGGTGGGGCGTGTTCCATTCTGTGTCAGCATTCTGCAATGCAGGATTCGATGTGTTCGGCGTATTGGAGCCTGGCGCCAGCCTGATTCCCTTTCAGTCAGACCCCATTGTGCTGCTGACACTGGGGGCGCTGATTGTCATTGGTGGCCTGGGCTTTCTGGTGTGGGAGGATATTTCCCAGAAGCACCGCTTCCGGGATTTGTCGGTCTATACCCGTCTGGTGCTGCTGACCACGCTGGGTCTGCTGCTGACCGGCTGGGTGCTGACCTGCGTGCTGGAGTGGAATAACCCGGCGACCCTTGGCCCCATGAGCGTGCCGGACAAGCTGCTCAACGGCCTATTCCAGTCCATCACCCTGCGCACGGCAGGATTTGCGGCCATTGACCAGGCGGTGCTGACCCCGGCGGGCAAGGCGGTGAGCGTGATGCTGATGCTGATCGGCGGCTCCTCTGGCTCCACCGCCGGCGGCCTGAAAACGGTGACGTTTGTGGTGCTGGTGCTGTTTATTCTGTCCCGGGCCAGGGGCAAGAGCAATGTGTGCGCCTTTAAGCGTACCATTCCTCAGGAGCAGGTGATGGACGCTATGACCATTGCTCTTTTGATGATTGTCCTGGCGATGATCGGCGGCGTTTTTATCAGCGCAACATCTCCCATCGGGTTTACCGATGCGCTGTACGAGGCGGTTTCGGCCTTGGGTACGGTGGGCCTGACGGCTGGAGCTACCGGAAGCCTGAGCGTTCCGGCGCAGATTCTAATTATATTGTATATGTATTTTGGACGGGTGGGTGTGCTCACCATCAGCCTGGGCTTCCTGACGGGAGATCGGGCCGAGGAGCGGTTCCGCTATGCGGAGACCAACCTGCTGATTGGATAGGAGGATTATCATGAAAACCTATGTGGTGATTGGCTTGGGCCGCTTTGGCTCGTCGCTGGCCAAGCAGCTGTGTATGCTGGGTGCGGAGGTGCTGGCTATGGATGTCAGCAGCACCCTGGTGCAGCAGGTGGCGGCGGATGTGACCCAGGCTGTGGTGGGCGATGCCCAGGATAAGGATGTGCTGCGGTCTCTGGGTGTGCGGAATTTCGACTGCGCCATCATTGCCATTGGCGACAACTTGGGCGCTTCGGTGCTGATTACAATGAATTTGAAGGAGCTGGGCATTCCCTATATTGTGTGCAAGGCCCACGATGAGACCCACCGCCGGGTGCTGGAAAAGCTGGGGGTGGATCGGGTGGTCATCCCGGAGCAGGAGCACGCCCAGCGGCTGGGCCGGAGCCTGTTCAGCCACAATGTGCTGGACTACATCGAGCTTTCGGAGGACTACGGCATTCTGGAAGTTCCTACCCCTGCCTCTTGGGTGGGCAAAAGCTTGAAGGAGCTGAATGTTCGTGCCAAGCTTGGCGTGAACATCATCGCCGTAGAAAACGGAAAGAAGCCCAATGTCTCCCCGACAGCAGATTACTGCATCCGTGCAGAGGATGTGCTGGTGGTGCTGGGCGATAACTATGCACTGGAAGGACTGCAAAAGCTGTGATGGAACAGACGATCACTTCCCGGAAAAATCCCCTGCTTCAGCAGGTGAAAAAACTGCTTACCTCCAAAAAAGCCCGGCAGGAGGCTGGCCTGTTTGTCTTTGACGGAACCAAGCTGCTGGAAGAAGCCGTGCGCTACTGCCCCGGGCTGGATACGGTGATTCTGTCTGAGGGCGTACAGGCGCAGGTGCCGGAGGGCGTGCGGCTGGTCCGGGTGCCCCAGGATGTTATGGCATCGATTTCCCCTATGAGCACCCCGCAGGGGGCGCTGATGCTGTGCCGCCTGCCCCAGAGCCGTCCCTTTGCGCCCCAGCTGGGAACGCTGCTGCTGGACGGCATTCAGGACCCGGGCAATCTGGGCACCATTTTGCGTACCGCCGATGCTCTGGATATTCCCGTAGCCCTGCTGGAGGGCTGCGCCGACCCGTACAGCCATAAGGTAGTGCGCTCCAGCATGGGGGCCGTGCTGCGCCGGGATGTGGTGCAGACCACCTGGGAAGAAGCGGCAAAGGCTCTGACCGAGGCCGGGATTCCCGTGGCGGTTACGGCCCTGAATGACCAGGCCCGGGACATCCGCCAGGCGAAGCTGGGAACGATGGCGGTGGTCATCGGCAGCGAGGGCCAGGGGGTGCGGCCGGAAATCCTGAACAGTGCCGCCCAGTCGCTGATCATTCCCATGAATCCCCACTGCGAGTCGCTCAACGCCGCAGTGGCTGCCACCATTGTGATGTGGCAGATGAAAATGGAGCATAACGATTTTTGATCTGGATGCCGGTAAGGGGGAGTGCAGATGCTGGCCCACTGGATATGGTTTGCCCACCGGCCCGGCCTCAGCGACCGGGCAAAGGCGGCGCTTTTGGAGCACTTCCGGGACCCGGAGGATGTATTCTTTGCCGACAGCCAGGCCTATGACCATCTGGACTTCCTGACTCCGGAGGGGCGGGATGCCCTGCGGGATAAGAATTTGACCCCGGCAGAGGAAATTTTGGACTGCTGCGGCTGGAAGCGGCTGCATATCCTGACCTACCAGGATGCAGCCTATCCCACCCGGCTGAAGAACATTCCGGACCCGCCGATGGTGCTGTATTACAAGGGGCAGCTGCCGGATTTTGACGGGCTGCCTCTGATTGGCGTGGTGGGCACCCGGAAGGCTTCGGCCTACGGCCTGACCACTGCCAAACGCATGGGCTATCAAATCGGCAAATGCGGCGGCGTGGTGGTTTCCGGTATGGCCTATGGCATCGACGGCATGGCCATGAGCGGCGCACTCACCGCCGGGGCGATGGCCGTTGGCGTGCTGGGCTGCGGTGCGGATGTGGTTTATCCGGCCTCCAACCGGGCGCTGTTTGCGGATGTGTCCCGCTACGGCTGCCTGCTCAGCGAATTTCCCCCGGGGACCCAGCCGGCAAAGTGGAATTTTCCCAAGCGAAACCGCATCATCAGCGGCCTGTGCAACGGGGTGCTGGTGGTGGAGGCCCCGGAGAAAAGCGGCGCTTTGATCACCGCCCGGCTGGCGGCGGAGCAGGGCCGGGATGTGTTCGCCGTGCCGGGAAACATCGACTTGCCCAGCTTTGTGGGCAGCAACCGGCTGCTGCGGGACGGAGCCATTATGGCCTCCTCCGGCTGGGATGTGCTCAGCGAATACGTGGGCCTTTACCCGGATAAACTGACCCAGGACACCCAAGTGCCCCAGATGCAGGCATATCCGGACGAGGTCCTCCGTGGGCGAGAGCCGGAAGAACCGATGCCAAAAGTGGCACAGGAACTGGAAAAACCCAGGAAAAACCAGGACCTTAAGAAAAATTTAGACAAAAAAGTCATTGACAAGGAAAGCGCAACGTCTTATAGTGACGTAGATAGAAGCCGTCCGCCCTTGACCCAAGAGGAAGAAGCGGTGGCCGCAGCCCTAAAGCAGGGGGAGCGGCTGGTGGACGATGTGATTGCCGAGACCGGCCTGACCACGGGAAAGCTCCTGGCGGCACTGACCATGCTGGAGCTGAAAGGCGTGGTGCAGCGGCTGCCCGGAAAGCGGGTGCGCCTGCGGTCATAAAGCGGCAGAAGAATATTTGGCCCTGCTGAGCGGCGTGTTCGCCGGCAGGGAAGGAAACGGAGAACATGTACCCATGGGTAAACCTAGCAATCTTGTGATCGTGGAGTCGCCATCCAAGGCAAAAACCATTGGCCGGTATTTGGGGCCGGACTATGTGGTAAAGGCCAGCATGGGCCATCTGCGGGACCTGCCCAAGAGCAAAATGGGCGTGGACCTGGAACACGATTTTACACCCCAATATATCCCCGTTCGGGGCAAAGAGTCCCTGATTAAGGAACTGAAGGCGGATGCAGCCAAGGCGCAGACCGTATATTTGGCAACGGACCCGGACCGAGAAGGCGAGGCAATCTCCTGGCACCTGAAAGAGCTGCTGGGCCTGCCGGACGACAAGGCCCGCCGGGTCACGTTTAACGAAATCACCAAAAAGGTGGTCCAGGAGTCCATCCAGCACCCCCGGCAGATCGACTATGATTTGGTGGATGCCCAGCAGGCCCGGAGAATTCTGGACCGGATCGTGGGCTACCAGCTCTCTCCGCTGTTGTGGAAGAAGGTCCGCCGGGGCCTGTCCGCCGGACGGGTCCAGAGCGTGGCTACCCGGATGGTGGTGGACCGGGAGAATGAAATCCGGGCCTTCCAGCCTAAGGAATACTGGACGCTGGACGCAAGCCTAAGCAGAATCGGAAAGCCCGGTTCCTTCCTGGCCCATTACTGGGGCGAGGAAAAGAAGCGGGAACTGGAAAGCGAAGCCGAGGCTCAGGCCGTGCTGGATGACATTGCTGGGAAGAATTTCTCCGTCACCAATGTGAAAAAGGCGGAGAAGAAGCGGACGGCGCCGCCTCCCTTTACCACCTCCACCTTGCAGCAGGATGCCTCCCGGAAGCTGGGCTTTACCCCGAAAAAGACCATGATGGTGGCCCAGCAGCTGTATGAAGGCGTGGAAGTGGCAGGCGAGGGTACCACGGGTCTGATTACCTATATGCGTACCGACTCCCTGCGGCTTTCCGACGAGGCCATGGATGCCGCCGCCAGCTTTATCTGCGGCCGGTATGGCAAGGACTACTACTTCGGCGGCCACCATGTGTATAAAACCAAGGCCGGTGCCCAGGATGCCCACGAGGCCATCCGGCCCAGCCATGTGGAGCTGGACCCGGAGAACATCCGCTCCAGCCTGACCACGGACCAGTATAAGCTGTACAAGCTGATTTGGAGCCGTTTCCTGGCGACCCAGATGGCCAATGCGATATATGACACGGTGTCCATTGACACCCAGTGCGCAGGCCATGTGTTCCGGGCCAGCCACCAGAGCCTGCGCTTTGCGGGCTTCCTGGCGGTGTACGAGGAAGGCCGGGATGACGAAGGCGAGCAGGCCGGTTCCCCGCTGCCGGATTTGATGGTGGGAGAGGATGCAGCCTGCGTTTCCACCAAAAAAGAGCAGCACTTCACCCAGCCGCCTGCCCGGTATACCGAGGCCAGCCTGGTGAAGGCCATGGAAGAAAAGGGCGTTGGCCGCCCCTCTACCTATGCTGCCACCATCTCCACCATTGAGGACCGGGAGTATGTGACCAAGCAGGAAAAGCGCCTGGCGCCTACGCCCCTGGGTGAAATCGTCACGGGGCTCATGGTGGAGCGGTTCCGGGACATCATCGACGTGGAGTTTACCGCCAACATGGAATCCCGCTTGGATGCCGTGGAGGAGGGCAAGCAGGGCTGGCAGAGCCTGCTGGCGGATTTTTACAAGGATTTCAGCCGGGAACTGGAGGATGCGGAGAAGGCCCTGGAGGGCGTGCGCCTGAAAGTGCCGGAGGAGGAGACCGACGAAATCTGCGAGCTGTGCGGCCGGAAAATGGTCATCAAAAGCGGCCGCTTCGGCCGGTTCCTGGCCTGCCCCGGATTCCCGGAGTGCCGCAACACCAAGCCCTTGGTGGAGCGGATGCCCGGCCGGTGCCCCAAGTGCGGCAGCGGAATGCTCAAACGCAAGTCGAAAAAGGGTTATGCCTATTACGCCTGCGAAAAGGGTGCTGAGTGCGGCTTTATGACCTGGGACGTGCCCACCGCCGAGGACTGCCCGGTGTGCGGCCAGACCATGTTCAAAAAATCCGGCAAGGGCCGGATGAAGCCTTTCTGCATCAACGAAGCGTGCTCCCAGTTCCTGCCGGAGGACCAGCGGGGTTACTATAAAAAGAAAACCCAGGAGACCACGGAGGGGCAGGAAGGAACGGAGCAGGAAGCAAAGCAGGAGACAAAGCAGAAAGCGCCTGCCAAGAAGACCGCTGCGAAAAAGACCGCCGCCAAGAAACCGGCAGCGAAAAAGACAGCAGCAAAGAAGCCTGCGGCGAAGAAATCCGCCGCCAAGAAGACGGAGGAAGCATGACAGTCAAAGTGATTGGTGCAGGTCTCGCCGGATGCGAGGCTGCTTGGCAGCTGGCGCAGCGGGATCTTGACGTAGAGCTGTACGAGATGAAGCCCCAGAAAATGACCCCCGCCCACCATAGCCAGGATTTTGCGGAGCTGGTGTGCTCCAACTCCCTCCGGGGAGACCGGCTGGAAAACGCAGTGGGCCTGCTGAAAGAGGAGCTGCGCCGGTGCGGCAGCCTGATTTTAAGCTGTGCGGAGGAAACCCGGGTGGAAGCCGGCGGATGTCTGGCGGTGGACCGGGAGGGCTTTTCCCGGCTGGTGACCCAGAAGGTTCGCAGCCATCCCCGCATTCATGTGGTGGAGGAGGAAGTGACCGAGATTCCGGAAGGCCCGGTGATCATCGCCACAGGTCCGCTGACCTCGGACGGCCTGAGCCAGGCCATTGGCGCATACTTTGGAGATACGGGGTATCTGCACTTTTTTGATGCGGCGGCACCGCTGGTAACGGCGGAGTCGCTGGATATGAACGAAGCCTGGTGGCAGTCCCGGTACGACCGGGGCACGCCGGACTATATCAACTGCGCCATGGACAAGGCTCAGTACGAGACCTTCATCCAGGAGCTGACCCAGGCGGAGGAAGCTCCGGTCCATGGGTTTGAGGACCGGAACGTGTTTGAAGGGTGCATGCCTGTGGAGGTGATGGCCCGCCGGGGTGTGGATACCCTGCGCTACGGGCCGCTGAAGCCGGTGGGCCTGACAGACCCCAAAACCGGCCGGGAGCCGTATGCCGTGGTGCAGCTGCGCCAGGACAATGCGGCCAAGACGGTGTTTAACCTGGTGGGCTTCCAGACCCATCTGAAATTCGGGGAGCAGAAGCGGGTGTTTTCCATGATTCCCGCCCTGCGCAATGCGGAGTTTGTCCGTTACGGCGTGATGCACCAGAACACCTTCCTGCAAAGCCCCCGGCTGCTGGACCGGTACTATGCCGACCGGCGCAATCCCCTGGTGGCCTTTGCCGGACAGATGACCGGTGTGGAGGGCTATGTAGAGTCCACGGCTTCCGGCTATCTGGCGGCGGTGGCCATGGCGGCGAAGGTCCAGGGCCGCCCGGTGCCGGAATTCCCGAAAACCACCGCCATCGGTGCACTGGGCCTGTACATTAGTGATGAAAATATCGAGAATTTCCAGCCAATGAACATCAATTTCAGCATCATTGCCCCGCTGGAAAAGCGAATTCGGAAAAAAGCGGAAAAGAACCTGGCCATTGCCCAGCGGTCCCTGGAAATCATCGACCAAATGACAGCCCAGGGAATCTGATGCATACCATGGAACATATTTTAGAAAGAGGTGGAGCAGATGAAAATTATTTTGGACGCAATGGGCGGTGACCTGGCGCCGGAGGCCCCGGTACTGGGTGCCATTGACGCTGCCAAAGCCTACGGTGTGGAAATCATCCTGGTAGGACGGGGCGAGGCCATTTTGGAGGTGCTGAAAAAGCACAACATCGACAATCTGCCGGAGGGCATGGAAATTGCCAACGCAGACGATGTGGTGGACATGCACGATGACCCGGCTGCGGTGATTCACAAGCGGAAGAATTCCTCTATGATCGTGGGCCTGAAAATGCTGGCAGACGGCAAGGGCGATGCCTTTGTCAGCGCCGGCTCTACCGGAGCGCTGCTCACCGGTGCAACGCTGCTGGTCAAGCGGGTGCGGGGCATCCGCCGGGCGGCCATGGCACCGGCGATGCCCACCAAAACCGGCGGCAAGGTGGTCATCTGCGACTGCGGCGCCAATGCGGAGTGCACGCCGGAATTTCTGCTGCAATTCGGTCTGGTGGGTTCTGCCTACTCGAAAAATGTGCTGGGCGTTCAGCAGCCCCGGGTTGGCCTGCTGAACATCGGCACCGAGGACAGCAAGGGCACCCAGCTCCAGCGGGATGCCTATGCCCTGCTGCAAAATGCCCAGGAGCAGGGCCTCATTTCCTTCGTTGGCAATGTGGAAGCCCGGGCAGTGCCCTTGGGCGAGGTGGACGTGGTGGTGTGCGATGGCTTCAGCGGCAACGTGCTGCTGAAATCCATTGAGGGCACGGCTATGTTCATGGGCAGCCTGCTGAAGCGGGCATTTAAGAAGAATCTGCTGACCAAGCTGGGCTATCTGCTGTGCCAAGGCGGTGTGAAGAACATTATGAAGCTGCTGGACTACCGGGAAATCGGCGGCACCCAGCTGCTGGGCATCAAAAAGCCGGTAATCAAGGCCCATGGTGCATCGGACAGCCTGGCGTTCCGCAATGCGGTGCAGCAGGCGGTGACGGCAGCCGAGGGTGATTTTACAGACCAGCTGGCCCAGGATCTGGCTGTGATGAAGGAGCGTGCCCAATGATCAAAGACCTGGAAGCAGCCATTGGCTATCATTTTCACAACATTTCTCTGCTGCAAAATGCCCTGACCCATTCCTCCTATGCCAACGAACGCTGGCACAACAGCCTGCTGAGCAATGAGCGGCTGGAGTTCTTGGGGGACAGTGTGCTGGGCATGCTGGTGGCGGAGTACTTATACCGCACCTTCCCCAACCGCCCGGAGGGCGAGCTGACCCGGATGCGGGCGGACATGGTCTGCGAGGGCACCTTGGCGGGCGCAGCCAACCGCATCGGCCTGGGCAAGCATCTGCTGCTGGGCCATGGCGAGGAGCAGGGCGGCGGCCGGAGCCGGGATTCCATTCTGGCCGATGCCATGGAGTCGGTGATTGCGGCCTGCTTTTTGGACGGCGGATTGAATGCGGCGCTGGAAGTGGTGCAGCGGTTCATCCTGGTGGAAGTGCCGGTGACCAAGCTCCACAATGCCGATTATAAGACCCAGCTTCAGGAACTGGTGCAGCAGAAGAAGAACCAGACACTTACGTACACCCTGGTGGGCCAGTCCGGTCCGGACCACGACAAGCGGTTTGAAGTTCAGGTCAGCCTCAATGGCCAGGTGGTAGGCACCGGCGAGGGCAGCAGCAAGAAGCGGGCCGAGCAGATGGCAGCCCATGCCGCCATTGCCCAGCTATTCCCCAAGAGCCTGTAAACCAGCAAAATACCCCCGTTCTCCGGAATGTTTTCCCGAAAACGGGGGGCGTTTCTGTGCATTGTGCTGAAAAAAGTTGGTTTTCTTGACAAAATCCAACTTTTGAAGTAGAATTGCTAGGCTGATGTAGAAAGTTACTCTTTTGAAAGGGGATCTATATGGATTTGAATGAAAAGCTGCTGCAGGTTTGCAGACTCTTTCGGATTGAATATGAATATCTGGGTTACGAGACCATTCAGATGGGCAATGTAAACCATACCTATAAAGTGAATTTCCGTCTGCCTGAGGGGGAGGAGAAGTCCTTCCTGGTGCAGAATGTCAATACCTATGCTTTCCGCAACCCGGTGGGCTTGATGGATAACATTGATAAAGTTACAGAGCACATCCGGGCAAAAAAGCCTGGACAGCTGGCGCTTCACTTCCACCACACGGAGGATCGCAAGACCTATCTGGTGGATGGGGAGAACTTCTGGCGGATGAGCAACTATGTTCCGTCTGTTACATATAACACGGTGACGGATCTGAATGTCGTCCGCAGCGCCGGACAGGCCTTCGGCACGTTCCAGATGGATTTGGCGGATTTTGACATCGGTGAGCTGACGGAGACCATCCCCGGCTTCCACGATACCCGCAAGCGGTACGCCGACTTCCTGGAATCCGTAAAGCAGGACAAGGCCGGACGGGCCAGCCAGGTTCAGCAGGAGATTGCCTACCTGCTGTCGGTGCAGGATTTGGCCTGCACGTTGACGGATTTGCAGAAAGCGGGGAAGCTTCCCCTGCGGGTGACCCACAATGATACAAAAATCAATAATGTTCTGTTCCATCCCGAGGACAAGTCTGCCATGATTGTCATTGATTTGGATACTGTAATGCCTGGTTTGATGGGGCATGATTTTGGTGATGCCATCCGCTTTGCCGCAAACTATGCGGAGGAGGATTGCCGGGATCTGAGCCGGGTCGGCGTTAACCTGGAGGTGTTCCGGGCCTTTGCTGAGGGCTTCCTGTCCAAGACTGCCGACACCATGACCGATATGGAGGTCAAAACCCTGGCGCTGAGCTGCTTCGTGCTGACGGTGGAGCTGGCGACCCGGTTCTTGGCGGACTATCTGGACGGAGACCTGTACTTCAAGACCAATGCGCCGGACCACAACCTGGCTCGTACCCGCTGCCAAATCGCGCTGGCCCAGGATATGCACGAGCATATGGAGCAGATGGAAACCATCGTCCGCCAGTGTGTGGAAGCCGCAAGATAATGCCTGCATCCCACAGCTTCGGCTGCGGGATGTTTTTCTTGGGAGATTCGGACAAATGGGGAAAATCGTCCGAGGAAAAGTTGGAAAAATTCCGTGATGGGAATTGAAAATTTCGAGCGAATGTGCTAGCTATATATACGGGATACAAACGAGTTGTCCGCAGCGGCGTGGGCAGAGGAGCATTCCGGAAAAAATGCCATCCATAGGAATGAATTTCCCAAAAGCAACGTAAAATAGATGGTATCACACGCCGCAATACGGGAGGAACAATCCATGAAACGAAAAAGACGATCTTCTCCGGCCAGAGCTGCCATGAAGCTGCTATGTTTGGTGCTGGGGGTGATTTTGGCGGTGATGGTCTCCACCACCGTATACTTCCAGTCTCAGGTTGGCCTGCTGCCTTCGCTGGAGGACTTGCAGCTGCCGTCCCTGCCTCAGTTAAGCTTCGGGGCCAAGGACGACCAGATTGGCGGCCCAGGCAGCCATATTGTCAATATCCTGCTCATCGGCCAAGACCGGCGGGAAGGGGAGGAACGGGCTCGGTCCGACTCCATGATTCTTTGTACCTTTAATAAGCGCACTAAGCAGATTACCATGACCTCCTTCCTTCGGGATCTGTACGTGCCGATTCCCGGCCATGGCGCCAACCGCATCAATGCCGCCTATACCTTGGGGGGGATGAAGCTGCTGGACAAAACCCTGCGGGAGAACTTCGGCATCTATATTGATGGGAATGTGGAGGTGGACTTTGGCCACTTTGCCCAAATCATCGATTTGCTGGGCGGCGTGGACATGGAGCTGCGCCAGGATGAGGCCAATTTCATCAACAAGGAGACGGGAAGCGACCTGTCTGCGGGAATGCAGCGGCTCAATGGAGAGCAGGCACTGATGTATTCCCGGATTCGGAAGCTGGATAGCGACGGAGATTTCAGCCGCACGGACCGGCAGCGCAAGGTGATGCGTGCCCTGTTCCAGGCGTACAAAAACAGCGGCATCAACACCATGCTGTCCCTGGTGAAGCAGATCCTTCCCATGGTGGATACGGACATGGGAACCATTGAGTTGATGCTGCTGGCTATGGAGCTGGTGCCCATGCTGTCCCAGGCGGAGGTGGTCAGCCAGCATGTTCCCGCAGCGGGAACGTATACGGATCAGAACGTTCAAGGGATGTCTGTGCTGGTGCCGGATATCGATGCGGTGCGGCAAATGTTGGAGGATACGCTGCTGGATACAGCCGCCGTCTCCTGAAAAAAGGAAAAAATTTCCTTAATAGTTTGGCTAAAATCTTGAGCATGGCCCGGGGGCATAAGGGAAAACAGGACAAAAATGCAAAAATATTTTGAAATATTTGAAAAACTGAATTGACAAAATCTGCAATTCAGACTATAATGGAAACATATGCAATATGCATAACCAAGGAGGTGTGCGGATGGAACTTACCAAAAGCGAAATGGAAATTATGGATGTTCTGTGGGACTCGGACAAACCCCTGTCCCGGTCGGATCTGCTTTCTCGGTCCGATGAAAAAACCTGGAAGGATAGCTCTGTGCATATCCTTCTCAATGGCCTTCTGCAAAAGGAAGCCATTCACGAAGCAGGATTGGTGAAGCGGAGCAAGACCTACGGTCGTGTTTTTGCCCCCACCCTGACCAGAGAGGAATACTACGCCACTACGATCTTCAGCCATCGGCACAAGCCTGAAATTGTCGGCTTGTTCCAGGCACTGTTGAGCCGTGAGGATATCACCAGCGAAGAGATGGCGCAGATTAAGGCCATGGTCGATCAAAAAAATCAGTAAGGTTTTCCCGGAGCTGCTTTTGCAGCTCCGTTTTTGTCCCCCGCTAAAAATCGAAAAAGGAAAAGAAATAGTCGCTTTGTGCACAAAAATATTGACAAGGCCCGCTATGGGGTGTATAGTATTTCCGTTCAAAGGAGGAATGTCTTATGATGAATACCGACGAGCTGTTGGATTTGCGCCATACCTTGGCATCGGACTATCTGCGCCAGTTTTCTCAGCCCTGGCAGGCCCTGGGGGGCATTCGGGAGCTGATTTTGCAGCTGGGATCCCAGCTGGGCCAGGATTATATAGAGAGAAGCCCCCAGGTTTGGGTGCACACCACCGCCACCGTGGCCCCCACGGCCTACCTGGGCGGCCCCTGCATCATCGGACCGGAGACGGAGGTCCGCCACTGTGCCTTCATCCGGGGCAGCGCCCTGGTGGGTGCAGGATGCGTGGTGGGAAATTCTGTGGAGCTGAAAAACGTCATTTTGTTTGACGGGGTTCAGGTGCCCCACTATAACTATGTGGGCGACAGCATCCTGGGCTACAAGGCTCACATGGGTGCCGGCAGCCTGACTTCCAACGTCAAGTCTGACAAAACCCTGGTGGTGGTGAAGGACGGGGCAGAGGCCTGGGAGACAGGGCTGAAAAAATTTGGCGCCATTTTGGGCGACTTTGTAGAGGTGGGCTGCAACAGCGTTCTCAATCCGGGAACCGTGATTGGCCGCCGCAGCAGCATCTATCCCACCAGCTGTGTCCGGGGCGTTGTCCCGCCGGACAGCATCTGGAAAACCGGCGGCGTGGTGGTGACCCGGGAGCAGCGCTGAGCGTTCCGGGTATTTGCGATATTTGGAAGGAGTATGTTATGGGAAAATATTTTGGAACTGACGGCTTCCGTGGGGAGGCCAACTGCAATTTGACAGCGGATCACGCCTACCAGGTGGGCCGCTTTTTGGGCTGGTACTACACCCAGCTGCGCCGCCGCAGCGGTGCAGACGGCCCGGCCCGCATTGTCATCGGCAAGGACACCCGGCGCTCCAGCTATATGTTTGAGTACAGCCTGGTGGGCGGCCTGGTGGCCTCCGGGGCGGATGCGTACCTGCTCCACGTCACCACCACGCCGTCGGTGGCCTATGTGGTGCGCACCGAGGGCTTTGAGTGCGGCATTATGATTTCCGCCAGCCACAATCCCTACTATGATAACGGCATCAAGCTGATCAACGGCTTTGGCGAAAAAATGGACGAGAGCGTGATTGCCCTGGTGGAGGCTTACCTGGACGGCCATCTGGAGGCCTTCGGCAAGCACTGGGACCAGCTGCCCCTGGCCAAACGGGACCAGATCGGCCGGACGGTGGACCATGTGGCCGGGCGCAACCGCTACATCGGCTACCTGATTTCCCTGGGGATGTACTCCTTCAAGGGCATCAAGGTGGGCCTGGACTGCGCCAACGGCTCCGCCTGGAACATTGCCAAGTCGGTGTTCGATGCCCTGGGGGCCAAGACCTACGTCATCAACGCAGAGCCGGACGGCTACAACATCAACGAAAACGCCGGCTCCACCCATATCGAGGGCTTGCAGCGGCTGGTGAAGGAGAAGGGGCTGGACGTGGGCTTTGCCTACGACGGTGATGCAGACCGCTGCCTGTGCGTGGATGAAAACGGCAATGTAGTCACCGGCGACCACATTCTCTACATTTACGGAAAGTACATGAAGGAGCGGGGCAAGTTGCTGATGAACACCGTGGTCACCACGGTCATGTCCAACTTCGGCCTCTATAAAGCGTTTGACGAGCTGGGCATCGACTATGCCAAGACCCAGGTGGGGGATAAGTACGTCTACGAGTACATGATGGCCAACGGCTGCCGCTTGGGCGGCGAGCAGAGCGGCCACATCATCTTCTCCAAGTATGCCTCCACCGGCGACGGCATCCTCACCAGCCTGAAGATTATGGAGGCCATGCTGGCCAAGAAAAAGACCCTGAGCCAGCTGTGCGAGGGCTTCACCGTCTATCCCCAGGTGCTGAAAAATGTCCGGGTGACGGATAAGGCCGCTGCTCAGGCTGACCCGGATGTGCAGCAGGCCGTGGCTCAGGTGGCCGCCAAGCTGGGCGATACCGGCCGCATTCTGGTCCGGGAATCCGGCACCGAGCCGGTGATTCGGGTGATGGTGGAAGCTCCGGATAAGGCCATCTGCGAGGAGTGCGTGGAAGCGGTGGTGTCCGTCATCCGGGCCAAGGGACACTGCTGAGCGGATAAAATCTCGGAACTCTGCTGCGTAAATTATGGGACCGCCGTCTCCGTCTGGGGACGGCGGCTTTTTTCGGATTTTGCGAGAAAGTTTTGACGTAGTCCCCATTCCTTGACTTTTGCGGATTTTTTGCGTATAATATAGCTTGAATTATTATGGATAACTATTGGCAGGTATGAAACATGGCTACGAAAAAGCAAGAACAGTACGGAAACTCCAGCATTTCCATGCTCAAGGGCGAGGACCGGGTGCGCAAGCGTCCGGCGGTTATTTTTGGCTCCGATGACCTGGAAGGCTGTAAACATGCGGTGTTTGAGATTCTCTCCAACGCCATTGACGAGGCCCGGGAGGGCCACGGCGACACCATTCTCGTCACCCGCTACGAGGATTTGAGCGTAGAGGTGGAGGACTTCGGCCGGGGCTGCCCGGTGGACTATAACGAGAAGGAAAAGCGCTACAACTGGGAGCTGGTGTTCTGCGAAATGTACGCCGGCGGCAAATACGGCGAAAACGGGGAAAACTATGAGTATTCCCTGGGCCTCAACGGCCTGGGCTCCTGCGCCACCCAGTATGCTTCGGAATTTTTTGATGCCACCATCCACCGGGACGGCTTCCGCTATGACCTTCACTTTGAAAAGGGACGGAATGTAGGCGGGCTGAAAAAAGAACCGACTACCCGCAGAAAAACCGGCTCTCGCTTCCACTGGAAGCCGGATAAGCAGGTGTTCACCGATATCAACATCCCTGTGGAATACTACCGGGATGTGTTGCGCCGCCAGGCGGTGGTGAACCAGGGCATTACCTTCCAGTTCCGCAACCAGGTGGGGGGCAAGTTCGAGACGGAGGAATTCTGCTACGCCGACGGCATCCGCCAGTATATCGAGGAGCTGGTGGGGGACAATGCCTTCACCATGCCCGTTTTCTGGGAGACGGAGCGCCGGGGCCGGGATGCAGAAAACCGGCCGGAGATGAAGCTGAAAATCACCGCTTCCTTCTGCTTCTCCAAGCAGGTCAGCCACATTGAGTATTACCACAACTCCTCCTGGCTGGAATACGGCGGCAGCCCGGACCGGGCGGTGCGGCTGGGCTTTACGGCGGCCTTTGACAAATTCCTCCGGGAAAACAACAAATACACCAAAAACGAGAGCAAGATCCTGTTCCAGGACATTCAGGACAGCCTGGTGCTGGTGACCAACTGCTTCTCCACCATCGGCTGCTTTGAAAACCAGACCAAAAAATCCGTCAATTCCAAGTTCACCCAGGAGGCCATGACTGCCTTCTTCAAGGAGCAGCTGCAAGTCTGGTTCATTGAGAACCGCCAGGAGGCGGACAAGGCCGCCGAGCAGGTGCTGGTGAACAAGCGGGCCAGAGAGTCGGCGGAGAAAACCAAATCCAGCGTGAAAAAGAAGCTGTCCGGCTCCATCGACATTGCCAACCGGGTCCAGAAATTCGTGGACTGCCGCAGCCGGGACAACACCATCCGGGAGCTGTACATCGTGGAGGGCGACTCCGCAATGGGCAGCGTCAAGCAGAGCCGCAACGCCGAATTCCAGGGCATCATGCCGGTGCGGGGCAAAATCCTCAACTGCTTGAAGGCGGATTACAGCAAGATTTTCGCCAGCCCCGTGATTACCGACCTGATGAAGGTCCTGGGCTGCGGCGTGGAGGTCCAGGGGAAGAAAGCCAAGGAGCTATCCAGCTTCGACCTGGACAATCTGCGCTGGAATAAGGTAGTCATCTGTACCGATGCGGACGTGGACGGCTTCCAGATCCGCACCCTGATTCTGACCATGCTCTACCGGCTGTGCCCGACGTTGATTCGGGACGGCTATGTGTATATCGCCGAGTCGCCCCTGTTTGAAATCACCTGCAAGGACAAGACCTGGTTTGCCTACAACGAGCAGGAGAAAACCCAGATTCTCAAGGAGCTGGAGGGGAAAAAGGTGACCATCCAGCGCTCCAAGGGCTTGGGCGAAAACGACCCGGAGATGATGTGGATGACCACCATGAACCCGGAGACCCGCCGGCTGATTAAGGTAATGCCGGAGGAAGCGGAGCGGACCGCCCACTATTTTGACGTGCTGCTGGGAGAGGGCCTCCAGGAGCGGAAAAACTTTATTGCAGAAAATGGCGCCAAGTATCTGGAACTGGCGGATATTTCTTGACCTGAAACCACCTAGGGAAGGAGTGCACTATGGCACGAAAAAAACAGGAACCTAAGAAAATCAACACCGACGGGGTGATGGGGCTCCACGGCTCTACCGTGGAGCAGCCCATTTCCGAAACCCTGGAAGTGAACTATATGCCCTATGCCATGTCGGTGATCGTCTCCCGGGCCATCCCGGAGATTGACGGCTTCAAGCCCTCCCACCGCAAGCTGCTGTACACCATGTACAAGATGGGCCTGCTGAGCGGCGGCCGGACCAAGTCCGCCAACATTGTGGGCCAGACCATGCAGCTCAACCCCCATGGCGATGCTGCCATTTACGAAACCATGGTCCGCCTTGCTAAGGGCAACGAGACACTGCTGCATCCCTTTGTAGATTCCAAGGGTAACTTTGGTAAGGTCTACTCCCGGGACATGGCCTACGCCGCCTCCCGGTATACCGAGGCCAAGCTGGCCCCCATCTGCGCTGAGCTGTTCCGGGACATCGACAGCGACACCGTGGACATGGTGGACAACTACGACGCCACCATGAAAGAGCCGTCCCTGCTGCCCACCACGTTCCCCAACGTGCTGGTGTCGGCAAACCAGGGCATCGCCGTGGGCATGGCCTCCAACATCTGCTCGTTTAACCTGAAAGAGGTGTGCAATGCCACCATCGCCATGATGGAAAATCCGGAGTGCGATTTGATGGAGTATTTGCCTGGGCCGGACTTTTCCACCGGCGGCGAGCTGCTGTTTGACGAGGCGGCCACCCGGGAAATCTATGCCACCGGCCGGGGCAGCTTCAAGCTCCGGGCCAAGTGGCACTATGTCAAATCCGGCAACCTGATTGAAATTACGGAAATTCCCTATTCCACCGCCACGGAAGTGATTATGGACAAGGTGGCGGACCTGATCAAGGCGGGAAAAATCAAGGAAATTTCCGACATGCGGGACGAGACGGACCTGGGCGGTCTGAAACTGACCATCGATTTGAAGCGGGGCGCAGACCCGGACAAGCTGATGCAGAAGCTGTTCCGGCTGACCACCTTGCAGGATACCTTCCCCTGCAACTTCAACATCCTCATTGCGGGCATGCCCCGGGTGATGGGTGTGGGGGAGATTTTGCAGGAGTGGATCGCCTGGCGGCTGGACTGCATCAAGCGGCGGATTTTCTTCCAGATCGGCAAGAAAGAGGAGCGGCTGCACCTGCTGAAAGGCTTGGAGCGCATCCTGCTGGACATTGACAAGGCCATTGCCATCATCCGGGAGACGGAGCTGGACAGCGAGGTGGTGCCCAATCTGATGATTGGCTTCGGCATTGACCAAGTACAGGCCAACTTCGTGGCGGAAATCAAGCTGCGCAACATCAACAAAGAATACATCCTCAAGCAGACCAAGGCCACCAGCCAGCTGGAGCAGGAGATCGCCCAGCTGCGGGACACCCTGAACAGCCCCCGAAAGCTGAAAAAGGTGATCACCCAGGAGCTGAAGGACGTGGCGCAGAAGTACGGCCAGCCTCGGAAAACGGAAATTCTCTATGACGTGGCGGATGCCGCCCCGGAGGATGAGGAGGAGCCGATTCCCGACTACCCGGTGACGGTGTTCCTGTCCAAGGAGGGGTATCTCAAGAAGATCACCCAGCCCTCCCTGCGGATGAGCGGCGAGCAGAAGTTTAAGGAAGGCGACAGCCTGGACTTCAGCGTGGAAAGCACCAACCGGGAAGAATTCCTGGTGTTTACCGACCAGTTCCAGTGCTACAAGTCCCGGCTTTCCGACTTTGACGACGGCAAGGCTTCCCAGCTGGGAGATTACCTGCCCCAGAAGCTGGGCTTTGAGCAGGGGGAGAACCTGCGGGGCCTGGTGCTGTGCGGGGACTACAAGGGCTTCGTGCTGTTCTTCTACGAAAACGGCAAGGTGGCCAAGGTGCCCATGTCCGCTTACGAAACCAAGACCAACCGCAAGAAGCTCACCGGCGCTTACTCGGATAAGAGTCCTCTGGTGGCGGTGATGGCTCTGGATGCGGATGAGCAGGTGGTGCTCTATTCCTCTGACGGCCGGGCGCTGATTTTCTCCACCGCCCAGCTGCTGCCCAAAACCACCCGCTCTACCCAAGGAGTCACGGTGCTGACCCTGCGCAAGAAGGCGGTGCTGTCCGGTGCGGCGATGCTGGCAGACAGCGGCATTGTGAACCAGAGCCGCTACCGCAGCAAGACCATCCCCGCAGCCGGGGCACTCATCAAGCAGGAGGATTCTGCGGAGAAGCAGGAGAGCTTTGACTTGTAATTCCGATATATTCAAAGAAGATGGAGGAAAAGCACGACTTTTCCCGGCGTGAGGTGGCGTATGCGCAATTTTTGGCATAAATTTGGCTGGGTGCTGGGTACCGCAGTGGGCAGCGCTCTGTTTGCATTGGGATTTTCCTTGTTTTTGCAGCCCAACGACTTAAACTCCGGCGGCATGTCCGGCCTCGCTATGACGGTGGTGGAGCTGACGGGGTTCGGCAGTGTGGGCTTTTACACGGTGGTTATCAATCTGCCCCTGTTCATTCTGGGCGGGCTGAAAATCGGACGGCGGTTTTTCTTCGGCAGCCTTTGGGGAATGCTGCTCAGCTCGGTGCTCATCGATGTGTTTGCCCTGGTGCCCATGCCGGTGATGGAGCCGATGATCAGTGTGCTCTATGGCGGCATGATCTGCGGCCTGGGACTGGGCGTGGTGTTTGTCTGCGGCAGCTCCACCGGCGGCTCGGATATTCTGGTGCGGCTGCTGAAGCTGCGCTACCGCAATGTGCCCATTGGACAGATCAGCATGGCCTTCGATGCCATGGTGGCGGTGCTGACGGGCCTGGTGTTTCATGATTTGGGCAAGGCCCTGTATACCGGCGTGACGGTGTTTCTCACCGGGAAGGTCATCGATGCGGTGGTGTACCGCTTTGACTATTCCAAGGTGGCGCTGATCATCTCCCGGGAGTACGATGCCATTGCCCAGGCCATCGGCACCAAGCTGGACCGGGGGGCAACGCTGCTCCATGCTGAGGGCAGCTATTCCCACGAGGGGACCAAGGTGGTGCTGACAGCGGTGAAAAAGCAGCAGATTACGGAGCTGAAAGAGCTGGTCATGGAAATTGATCCGTCTGCCTTCGTCATTGTCCAGGAGGCCCACCAGGTGCTGGGAGATGGATTCTCCCGTTACAGCAAGCACGCCTTGTAACGAGGGATAGCCATATGAAAATACGTGTGTTTGCGCTGCTGGCGGCGCTCAGCCTGCTGCTCAGCGGCTGCGGCTGGCTGGATGGCAGCTATGTGTCCGTCACGCCCCACCAGCGCCGCCAGAATCCTCAGACAGAGGTGGTGGCAGCCTCCAACTATTCCGAGCTTGTAGCGGCGCTGGAGACGGTGATTGCTGCTGGTACGGAAACGGCGGCAATCAATGTATCGGAGTATCCGCCCTCTGCATTGGAGCGGGGGGTGGAGCTGGCGGCGAAGCATGTGATGCAGTACGATGCGGTGGCTGCCTATGCGGTGAAGGATATCCAGTGCGAGATGGGTACCAGCGCCGGACAGCCGGCGGTGGCGGTGCGGGTGCAGTATCACCACGGTCGCCCGGAGATTCAGCAGATTCGCCATGTCCGGGACAGCCAGGAGGCGAAGAAGGTCACGGCGGAGGCCCTGGAGGGCTTTGAGCCGGGCATTGTGCTGCTGATTGAAAAATACGAAAACCGGGACTATACCCAGTTTGTCCAGGACTACGCCCAGCAGAACCCCCAGATCGTCATGGAGACCCCCCAGGTGACGGAGGCGGTCTACGGCAGCGGCGGCAGCCGGGTGGTGGAACTGGTGTTTGCCTACCAGAACAGCCGGGACAACCTGCGCCGCATGCGCAACCAGGTCAGCCCGGTGTTCGACTCAGCGGTGCTCTATGTCAGCGGCGACGATGCCCCCCGGCAGAAGTACGCCCAGCTGTACGCCTTTTTGATGGAACGCTTCGATTACAAAATCGAAACCTCCATCACCCCGGCCTACAGCCTGCTGCGCCATGGCGTAGGGGATAGCCGGGCCTTTGCCACGGTGTACGCCGCCATGTGCCGGGGCGCCGGACTGGACTGCATGGTGATCACCGGCACCCACGACGGCGAGCCGTGGACCTGGAACCTCGTTCGGGAGAATGGAACCTATTACCATGTAGACTTGCTCCAATGCAGCGCATCCGGGGGCTTCCAGGAGCGCCGGGACTGGGAAATGGGGGAGTACGTCTGGGACTATTCCATGTATCCCGGAGGGGGAATGGGCCGGGAAAATAGCTGGCCGGAGGAGACGGAAACGGCCCCAAAAAAATAATTTGAAATTTTTCAAAAAAGTGCTTGACATTTTGGGAATTGCTGGTATAATAAGCCATGTTCCCCGCGGGTGTAGCTCATCCGGTAGAGCGCCACCTTGCCAAGGTGGAGGTAGCGAGTTCGAGCCTCGTCACCCGCTCCATAAAACAAGACCTCACTTTTGTGAGGTCTTGTTTTTATATCCGAAAAATTAGGGCTCGCTGCCCGGCCCCTGTTCTATGACAAGTCTCTGTTATCTGACGGAGGCTTTTTTCTATGCTGGGGCGATTCTTTTAGTGAAAGCATGAAAAATAGATTGACAGTAAAATAGTTATAGTGTATCCTGTATTTGATGAGTTTTGATTTTGGCAAGGTCAACGCAAAAGGAGGAAGCGATATGAAGCTGTGGAAAAAAGTCACCCTTGCAGCGGTGTTGGTGCTCTTGGCGGCGTTGGGGCTGAATGCGCTGTTTGGCAATCCGGTGTCGAAGCACCTGGCTCGGCAGGGGGCTGGGGCGTATCTGGAAGAAGCGTATCCCGGCCGGGATTTTGTCCTGGAGCAGGTGCGCTATGACAGCAAAACCGGGCAGTATGAGGCTCTGGTCCAGTCGCCCTCCAGTGTGGACACCCATTTTTCCCTGCGGCTGAACAAGCTGGGGAAGATCCAGGCGGATTTCTATGAGAGCAGCGTAAGCAGCGGGTGGAACACCTGCGGCCGCATTTCCGATGGATACCGGGCGCTGGCACAGCCGGTTTTGGATGGGCTGAACCTTACGTATTCTCTGGTGTACATTCTGGGACAGCTGGAAATAACCGATCAGCCCGGCGGCCCGGAGTATGCCCTGGATGCAGCCCAGTTTCAGCTGGACGGCGAATATGATGTCCGGGAGCTGGGCCGTCAGGCGGGCATCGTGTCGGTGCAGGCCAAGGTGCCCCAGGCGGACCGGGAGACGGGCTTGGCCCTGGCTAGTGCCGTGAAGCAGGCCATGGAGGCGGCAGACCTGCCCTTTTACGGGGTGGAGGTGTCCCTGCGCCCGGAGTCCGGCGGAGAGATCCTGGACCTGGGCCTGATTCCGTATGCAGACATTCCATAAACAAAAGCGCCCCTTCCGAAGCTGCAGCGGCCAGGGAAGGGGCGCAGATATTTGGAAAGGACGGGCCGGGGAAGATGGGGCGGAAAAAGAAAAGCACCGAAGTCTTACGACTTCGATGCTTCAGGCTGTCGAAAATCCCCCCACGAGGCTTTTCGACAGGTTTTTGCAGTCTGCTGCGCGCATAACTTGTCCGCCCGTGGCGAATAAATTCCACACTTGCAGCCTGATAAGTATTTTCGCCCAGGTACACGCCCCGGTCGAAAATGGATTTGACGTTATTCACCGCTGCGGCGGCGAACTCTGCGAGGCGCTTTTTTGACAAGAAGAAAATCACCGAAGTCTTACGACTTCGGTGATTTTCTGGTGGGCGAGGCGGGACTTGAACCCGCACGTCCGCAGTGAACACTAGAACCTGAATCTAGCGAGTCTACCAATTCCACCACTCGCCCGTATTCGCTTACTGGCTTTCGCTCAGCGCTTAGATATAATAGCACGAGGGGCGGAGTTTGTCAATAGGTATTTTCGGTTTTTTTCAAAAAATGTCAATCCTTGTAGTAGAGCATGCAGTGGCAGTAGCCCTTGAAGTCAGGATCGGCGATTTGCTCCCGGAATTCTTTGCAGATGCACTTGTTTTCCTCGGAGCGTTCCAGGCGGCAGGGGCAGTAGCCGCCGGTGTGCTTCAGGCCCTCTTTTACAGTGTTGACCACGTCCTGGTCGGGGTTGAGATGAACAGCCATGTTGATTTCCTCCTTGGTATCGTTAAAGTTTAGAAAATACGTCGCCCAGCTTCTGGTGGAACACCAGGTTGGCGAAGCGGTCATAGGGAGTTTGGTCCCGGTTGATGAGCACCAGGCGCTGGCCGGGGTAGTATTGCAGCAGCCCGGCCGCCGGATACACCGTCAGGCTGGTGCCGCCTACGATCAGCAGGTCGGCCTGGCGGATGGCCTCGATGCTCTTTTGCATCACCTGGGCATTCAGGCTTTCTTCGTAGAGCACCACGTCCGGCTTTACGATGCCGCCGCAGGTGCACCGGGGGATGCCGGGGGCATTCTTAACAAACTGGGCATCGTAAAATTTGCCGCACCGGGTGCAGTGGTTGCGCAGTACCGAGCCGTGGAGCTCATACACCCGCTGGCTTCCGGCCTTCTGGTGCAGGCCGTCAATGTTCTGGGTCACCACCGCCAGCAGCCGACCCTCCTGCTCCCACCGGGCCAAAACCTCATGGGTAACGTTGGGGGGAAAGCCCAGGGGCAGCATTTTCTCCCGGTAGAAGCGGAAGAAGTAGCCGGGGTTTCGCTCGTAAAAGCTGTGGCTGATGATGGTCTCCGGGGGATAGTCAAAGGACTGGCTGTACAGCCCGTCCACGCTGCGAAAATCCGGGATGCCTGACTCGGTGCTCACCCCGGCACCGCCGAAAAAGACGATGCGGCTGCTCTGAGCTACCCATTGCTTCAGGGTTTCCAGTTCGTTCATGTACAGATCTCCTTACAGCGCCGCCAGGGCCTGGATGTGGGCCGGGGTGGTGCCGCAGCAGCCGCCCAGCAGGTCAGCGCCATTGCGGCGGCACTGGCCGGAAATATCGGCAAATTCCTCTGCGGTCATGGCGTAATGGGCGATACCGTCAGCGCCGATGGTGGGAATTCCGGCATTGGGCTTGCAAATCAGCGGCCCCTTGACATACCGGCGCAGCTTGGTGACCAGGTAGGGGGTCATCATATCCGCCGCCACGCAGTTAAAGCCCACGGCGGCAGCGCCGGCCTGTTCCAGCTCCGCCAGGATCGGTCCGGCCTCCGCCCCGGAGAACAGGGAGCCGTCGGGCTGCATGGTGAAGCTGTAGAGCACCGCACCGGCCCCTTCCAGCTCGGCGGCGGTGAGAATGGCTTCCGCCTCCTGCTGGTACAATAGGGTTTCTCCCACCAGCAGGTCGGCGCCGCCTGCCATCAGGCCACGGATCTGGCGGCGGTAGTTTTCCACCAGCAGGTCAAAGCAGTCCGGGTCCCAGCTGTCGCAGAAAGTCGCCAGGGTGGTCAGGTCTCCGGCAATGAGACAGCCGGGGGCGGCGGACCGGGTCAGGGCCACCAGCATTTCGTTCACCCGCTCGGTGCGTGCCTCCCAGCCGATGGAAGCCAGGGCGATGGGCTGGGCCTGAAAGGTGGGGGCGTAGAGAATCTGAGCGCCGGCGGCGGCATAGGCACGCTGTAGGGCTACCAGCGGCTCCGGGTGCTCCAGCACCCACTGCTCGGTGCAGCAGCCCTTGGGCATTCCGGCAGCGCGAAGGTTGGAGCCGGTGGCACCGTCCAGCAGGTGCATGCCCTGTCGCAGGCGCTGGGCAAATTGTTCTTTGGTCAGCATAGAGGTTCCTCTTTCCTGGGAAAATAGGGGGTTACGGTGGTGTCAGTATAAACCAATTTTGAAAAAATTGCAACAACCATTGACCTTTTGGGCAAAATCTGATACCATAACCAAAACCAAAAAAGGAGACGATTCCGATGAAAAAAACCGTATTGCGGGAATATGCCAAGCTGATTGTCCGCCGGGGCGTCAACGTCCAGAAGGGACAGGAGGTCGTGATCTACGCCGGACTGGACCAGCCGGAGTTTGTGGCCATGGTGGTGGAGGAGGCCTATAAGGCCAAGGCCAAAAAGGTCAGCGTGGAGTGGAGCTACCAGCCCCTGGAAAAGTTGCACTACCGCTACCGCAGCCTGAAGACCCTGGGCACTGTGGAGGAGTGGCAGAAGGCCAAGCAGGAATATTTCTGCGAAAATCTGCCCTGCCGCATTTATCTGGAATCTGACGATCCCGATGGTCTCAAGGGCATCAACCAGGAGAAGATGGCCAAGGCCCGGCAGATGCAGTATCCCATCCTGAAGTCCTACAGCGACCGCCGGGAGAACAAGGAGCAGTGGTGCATCGCCGCCGTCCCCGGTGCCGCCTGGGCCAAGAAGGTCTTCCCCGGTATGCGCACCAGCACCGCCATGGAGAAGCTGTGGGAGGCCATTCTCACCACCTCTCGGGTGGACGAGGATCCCATGGCTGCCTGGAATGCCCACAATGCCGACTTGCAGAGCCGGTGCGACTACCTCAACAGCCTGCACATCCAGAGCCTGCACTACACCGCAGACAACGGCACCGACCTGACTGTGGGCATGATTCCCCAGGCCAAGTGGTGCGGCGGCGGAGAGACCAGCCTGCAAAACATCTTCTTCAATCCCAACATCCCCACGGAGGAGTGCTTCATCACCCCCATGAAGGGCCAGGCTGAGGGCATTGTCTATTCCAGCAAGCCCCTGTCCTACCGGGGCCAGCTGATTGACGGCTTCTCCATCCGCTTTGAAAACGGCAAGGTGGCCGAGGTTCACGCCCAGCAGGGCGAGGAGCTGCTGAAAACCATGGTGGCCATGGACGAGGGTGCCGCCTATCTGGGCGAGTGCGCCCTGGTGCCCCAGAGAAGCCCCATCGCCGAAAGCGGCCTGCTGTTCTACAACACCCTGTTTGATGAAAATGCCGCCTGCCATCTGGCTCTTGGCATGGGCTTTGCCGATACCATTGTGGACTTCCAGAACAAGACCCTGGATGAGTGCCGGGCACTGGGTGTCAACGACTCCATGATTCACGAGGACTTTATGATCGGCTGCGACAGCATGAACATCGATGCCATCTGCCAGGACGGCAAGGTGGTGCCCATCTTCCGCAGCGGAAACTGGGCGTTCTAAGCAGCCGCCCACTCATCTAACCAAAGACCGCCGTCTGCCCCGGAGCAGGCGGCGGTTTCCTTTCGGAAAAAATCGCCCAATCCCGCCAAATTCAAAACAAACCCTTGCAATTACCGGGAAATTGGAATATAATAAACTGAATTATCATCTTTTGACATGAGGTTATGCTGTGTATCTGAAAAGTTTGGAATTACAGGGCTTCAAATCCTTTCCCGACAAAACCCTGATTCGCTTTGGCGACGATATCACCGCCATTGTCGGCCCCAACGGGTCGGGAAAGTCCAATATTTCCGATGCCATCCTCTGGGTCATGGGCGAGCAAAGCTCCAAGACCCTGCGGGGAGCGAAAATGGAGGACGTGATTTTTGGTGGCACCCAGAAGCGCTCAGCTGTGGGCTTTGCGGAGGCTACCCTGACCCTGGACAATTCGGACCGGGCGCTGGCCTATGATGCCGACGAGGTCATGGTCACCCGGCGCTATTACCGCTCCGGCGACAGCGAGTTTTACATCAACAAGCAGTCCGCCCGGCTGCGGGACATCAACGAGCTGTTTATGGATACGGGCCTGGGCAAGGAGGGCTACTCCAACATCGGCCAGGGCCGCATTGACGAAATTCTGGCGCTGAAAAGCGGCGACCGCCGGGAAATTTTCGAGGAGGCGGCCGGTATCTCCAAGTACCGCCATCGGAAAGAGGAGACGGAGCGGAAGCTGGAAAAAACCCAGGACAACCTGCTGCGCATCGGAGACAAAGTTTCGGAGCTGGAAATGCAGCTGGAACCGCTGAAAATTCAGTCGGAGAAGGCGAAAAAATATCTGGAGCTGAAAGACGAGCTGAAAGGGGTGGAGGTGGCTGTCTGGCTGGACACCCTGGAGCGGCTTTCCGCTGCGGCGAAGAAGGCAGAGGAGGACTACGCCTCGGCATCGTTTGTCTTGCAGCAGGCTCATGACGATTTGGACAGCCTTTACCGCCAGGCGGAATCCCTGACCCAGACCCTGCACAATCGGGACGGGGAGCTGGAAACCGTGCGGGTGAAGGCCAATATGCTCAGCGCCACCCACCAGCAGCTGGAGGGCCAGCTGGCTGTGCTCCGGGGCAATGTGGAGAATAACAACGCCAACATCGCCCGCATCGAGGAGGAACTGCAAGGCCAGGACGACCGCAGCGGCGGCGTGTGCACCCAGATTCAGCAGACCCGGCAGCGCATTGCCCAGATTGACGAGGACTTGCAGGACAAGCACCGGCAGCTGGAAGCGCTGCAGCAGGAGCTGGCGGACATGACCGCCAGTGCCCAGGGCATCACCAAGCAGTTTTTGCAGCTGCGGGGTCAGGAATCCACCCTGTCGGCGGACTTGGCAGGCTGCCAGGCGGATGTCCGGGGCTTGGAGGAGAGCATGCGCCAGACCCGGCAGCGCTTGGAGCAGCTGGAACAGGACCTGGCCAGCGGGGAATCCCGCCGCCACGAGGCCCAGACAAACCTGGACGGCGCCAACCGGGAGCTGAACCAGGCCAAGGAGGCGGTAACTGCCGCCGAAAATACCATTTCCGGCTATGCCCTGCGCCAGAGCACCCGGCAGAAGCGCCGGGATGAATTGCAGGAAAGTCTGCGGCAGCTGACCCAGCAGTTGGACAGCATCAGCGCCAAGGCCCGGGTGTTCCGGGCGATGGAGCGGGATTTTGAAAGCTATAACAAGGCGGTGCGGATGGTGATGCAGGAGGTCCAGCGGGGCGGCCTGCGCCATGTCCACGGGCCGGTTTCCCGGCTGATCCGCACCCAGGACCAGTGCACCGTGGCCATCGAAATTGCCTTGGGCGCTTCTTTGCAGCATATCGTGGTGGATACCGAGGCCGACGGCAAGGCGGGCATTCAGTATTTGAAGCGCACCAACGGCGGCCGCACCACCTTCCTGCCCTTAAACAGCATCCGGGGCCGCTCCCTGCGGGAGACGGGGCTGGAAACCTGCCGGGGCTTTGTGGGCATCGCCTCCCAGCTGGTCACCACCGAGGATCGCTACCGGGAGGTGGTGGAGGATTTGCTGGGCCGGACGGTGATCGTCCAGGATATGGATGCCGCCATTGCCATGGCCCAGAAATACAGCCGCAGATTTAAGATTGTCACCCTGGACGGCCAGGTGATGAACCCCGGCGGCTCCATGACCGGCGGTTCGGTGAATCGGGATGCAGGCATTTTGTCAAAGGCCAACGAGCTGGAAAAGCTCACCGCCCAGGAAAAAAAGATGCAGCAGGACAAGCTGGAGCTGGAAGCCCAGCTGCAAGAGGCCCAGCGGCAGTGGGACCAGGTGGAGTTCCAGCTCACCGCCGCCCGGGATCAGCTGCGCAGTGCTGAGGACCAGGTGCTTCGGCTTCAGGGCCAGCAGAAGCAGTACGAGGTGCTGGTGCAGGCCATTGCAGAGGCGCAGGCCGCAGCCCAGCGGGAGCGGGATGCCCTGAAAGACCGGGATGCCGCCGACCAGAACCGCTATGCCGCCCAGCAGGCCAAAATCCAGGTGTTTACCCGGCAGCTGGCCCAGGTGAAGCAGAGCCTGACGGAGCTGGACGGCAGCCAGAGCCAGGCAGCCCAAGCCACCACCGACATGACCGAGCGCCTGACCCAGCTGAAAGCAGGGACGGCAGCGCTGGAAGCGGAGCGCACCACGGCCCAGGCTCACATTGCGGACCTGGAAGGTCTGCGGGGCGCTATGGAAGGGGACCGGGCGAAGAAGCTGGCGCTGATAGACACCATCCGGGAGGACACCGCCCGGCAGGAGGAGCAGATTGCCGACGTAAGCCGCCAGCAGGCGGAAAACCGGCAGCAGAGCGAGCAAATCCGCCGGGATTTGGAAAAGACCATGGAGGACCGGGCGGCGGCAGAGGCTGCCAAAACCCGCACGGAGCGGGAGGCCCAGGAGAAAAACAAGGACATCCTCAACATGGAGCGGGCCTGCGCCCTGCTGGAACAGAAGAAGGTCACCTCCGGCATGGAGGAGCGGCAGATCATCGACAAGCTGTGGGATTCCTACGGCCTGACCCCCGGCACCGCACCGGAGCACCGGGGCGAGATCGAAAACGTCACCGCCGGCAACCGCCGGGCCGGAGAGCTGAAGCGGAAAATTGCCGCCCTGGGCACCCCCAACCTGGGTGCCATTGAGGAATACGCCCGAATCAACGAGCGCTACACGTACCTGGCGGAACAGCGGGACGATGTGCTCACCTCCAAGCGGGAGCTGGAAAGCGTCATTCGGGACATTACGGCGGAGATGACCACAATTTTTGTTTCCGAATTTACCAAGATTGACCACTATTTCGGGGAAGTCTTTGAAGAAATGTTCGGCGGCGGCAAGGGCCAGCTGATTTTGGAGGACCCGGAGAACCCCCTGACCTGCGGCATTGAGATTCGGGTCCAGCCCCCGGGAAAGCAGGTCAAGACCATCACCCTGCTGTCCGGAGGCGAGAAAGCCTTCGTGGCGACGGCCCTGTACTTTGCCATTTTGAAGGTGCGGCCCACGCCCTTCTGTCTGCTGGACGAGATCGATGCCGCCCTGGACGACCGAAACGTGGAGCGTTTTGCCAAGTACCTGCACAATCTGGCGAAAAAGACCCAGTTCATTGTCATTACCCACCGCCGGGGCACCATGGAATCGGCAGACGTGCTCTACGGCGTGACCATGCAGGAGCAGGGCGTGTCCAAGCTGCTGCGGCTGGATTTGAACCAGATGGAGCAGTACCTGGGCATTGTGGAATAACCAATTCTAATTTTATAGGAACAAAGGAGTTACTATGGGATTTTTTGACAAAATCAAAGCGGGTCTGGCCAAGACCCGGGATGCCCTCAGCGATACCCTGGGCAGCGTTTTCTCCGGCTTTTCCGAAATCGACGATGATTTTTACGACGAGTTGGAGGAAAGCCTGATTCTGGCAGACCTGGGCGTAGATACCGCCTGCAAGGCTGTGGAGCAGCTGCGCAAGGCCGTCCGGGAGCAGCACCTCAAATCCACGGAGGAGGCCCGGCAGGCGCTGAAGGAAATCCTGGTGCAGATGCTCAGCGTGGGCGATACCGCCCTGAACCTCAGCACCAACCCCAGCGTGATTTTGGTCATCGGTGTCAACGGCGTGGGCAAAACCACCACCATTGGCAAGATTTCCAAGCAGCTGGTGGACCAGGGGAAAAAGGTGCTGCTGGTGGCAGGCGATACCTTCCGGGCAGCGGCGGCGGACCAGCTGGAAATCTGGGCAGGCCGCTCCGGGGCGGACCTGGTGCGCCAGCACGAGGGTGCTGACCCTGCCAGCGTGGTCTATGACGGCATCCAGTCCGCCAAGGCCAAAGGCTCGGAGGTCATCATCATCGACACCGCCGGACGGCTGCACAACAAGACCAACCTGATGAACGAGCTGAACAAAATCAGCCGCATCGTGGAGCGGGAGCTGCCCAACGCAGCCAAGGAAGTGCTGCTGGTGCTGGACGGAACCACCGGCCAGAACGGCCTGATTCAGGCCAAGCAGTTTAAGGAAATCGCCGGTGTCACCGCCATTGCCCTGACCAAGCTGGACGGCACAGCCAAGGGCGGCATTGTGATTGCCGTGGCGGATGCCCTGCAAATCCCGGTGAAGTTTGTAGGCGTTGGCGAGCAGGCGGAGGATCTGATGCCCTTTGAGGCCAGAGCATTTGTGGAGGCGCTGATTTGATGAAAGTGGTATTGGCAAGCAAAAACAAGCACAAGCTGGAAGAAATCAGCAAAATCACCCAGCAGTTCGACATGGAGCTGGTGCTCCAGTCGGAGCTGGGGGTGGACATCGATGTGGAGGAAACCGGCACTACCTTCGAAGAAAACTCCTTCCTCAAGGCGGATGCGGTGATGAAGGCCACTGGGCTGCCGGCTCTGGCGGATGACTCCGGCATTGCGGTGGATGCCCTGAACGGCGAGCCGGGGATTTACTCGGCCCGGTATGGGTTCGACCCCACCTTGGACGACTGGGGGCGGCTCCAGCTGCTGCTGAAAAATACGGAGCAGGTGCCTGACGGCCAGCGCCAGGCCCAGTTCGTCTGTGTCATCACCCTGGTGACCCCGGAGGGCCAGACCATCCAGGCCCGGGGGGAGATCCACGGCGAGCTGCTCCGTGCCCCTGTAGGGGAGAACGGCTTTGGATACGATCCTATTTTCTACTATCCCCCCATGGGGAAAAGCACGGCGGAAATGACCCCGGAGGAAAAGAATCAGGTCTCCCACCGGGCCAACGCCCTGCGGGTATTCTACGAAAAATTAAAGGAGGCAGGTTATGCTCACAAGTAAACAGCGGGCTGAATTGAGAGCTCAGGCAAATTCACTGGAAACCACCCTGATGGTGGGTAAGGACGGCGTTACTGAGGCGGTGGCGGCGGAGGCAGACCGGCTGCTCACGGCTCGGGAGCTGGTGAAGGGCAAGGTGCTGGAAACCGCCCTGATGAGCGCACGGGAGGTTTCTGACCAGCTGTGCCAGGCCACCGGCGCTGAGGGCATTTCCTGCGTTGGTTCCAAGTTCGTCATTTGGCGCTTCAGCGAAAAGCTCCAGGCGGAGCGGAACCAGACCGGCCGGGCCAAGCGCAAGGCGGTTCCCAAGAGCAAGCAGGACCCGGTGGGCAAGGGTGCCCGTGCCCGCCGCCAGGCTGCCCGCAAGGTGCGGGAGCAGCGCAATCAGTACTTCCGGGAGCAGGCCATTGAGAAGGCCATCGAGCGGGACCGGGAGCGGCAGCTGCGCAAGCAGGAGCGAAGCTGATTACCTGACAGAAAAAGCAGGAAAGGGGAATGGCTATGGAGCGCATCGGCATTTACGGCGGGACGTTCAACCCGCCCCACATTGGACATATCCAAGCGGCAAAACAGGCGGTGAAAACCTTGCAGCTGGACAAGCTGCTGCTGATTCCGGACCGGGTGGCCCCCCACAAGGAACTCCCGGATAACTCCCCCAGTCCCTGGCAGCGGCTGGATATGCTGCGCATTGCCGCAGGCCAGGACCCGGCGCTGGAAGTCAGCGACATTGAGCTGAACCGGGAGGGACCAAGCTATACCTATGAGACGGTGGCCCAGCTGAAAGAGTGCTATCCCCAGGCGGAGCTGGTGGTGCTCATGGGCACGGATATGTTTTTGTCCTTCCCCAGCTGGCGCTGCCCCCAGAAGATTTTGGCGGGTGCAGCTCTGGCGGTGGCCTATCGTGGCGACAGGCAGGAGCGCCAGGAGGTGGCCCGGATGCAGCGCCAGCTGGAATCCCAGGGGGCTAAGGTCTATCTGCTGGAAAACCAGGTGACGGAGATTTCCTCCACCCAGCTGCGGCGGATGCTGGCCTTTGGCTGCGCCGACAGCTTCCTAAGCCCCGGGGTAGGGGACTACATCCGGCAAAATGGACTCTATGACACCGGGGCGGACTGGAAAAATCTGCCTATGGAGCAGCTGGAGCAGGTGGTGAGGCGCCTTTTGAAGCCCAACCGGGTGGCCCACGTGCTGGGCTGCCGGGATACGGCGGTGGAACTTGCTCAGCGCTGGGGCGCAGACCCGGTGGATGCGGCCCGGGCGGGGCTGCTCCACGACATCACCAAGGCCCTGGACGGGCCGCTGCAATTGACATTGTGCCAGGCCTATGGTAAAATGTTGGATGATTTTTCCAGAAAATATCCCAAAACCCTCCATGCCTTTACCGGCTCTCTGGTGGCACGGCGGATTTTTGGAGAAAACGATGCGGTGGTGGAGGCGATTGCCTGCCATACCACCGGAAAAGCAGACATGAATCTGCTGGAAACCATTTTGTATGTGGCAGACTATATGGAGCCAAACCGGGATTTCCCCGGGGTAGAGCGGCTGCGCCAGGCGGCGTTCCAGGATATCCAGGCAGCGTTGAAGCTGGGGCTGGAAATGACCCTGGAACACCTGAAAAACCAGGGCAGCGAGGTTTCTCCCCAGTCTCAGGAGGCTCTGGACTGGCTCAACCGATAATCAACAAACCATTTCCCAGAAAGGAACGATACTATGTTAAGTCCCCAAGAAATTGCCTTTGCCGTCACCAAGGCCCTGGATGCCAAGAAGGGCATGGACATCAAGCTGCTGAAAATTGACCAGGTCAGCAGCCTGGCAGATTACTTCCTGATCTGCACCGGCACCTCCAACACCCACGTCAAGACCCTGTGCGACTATGCCGAATATACCCTGGACCAGCTGGGCGAGCCGATGCTGGGCCGGGAAGGCCACCGGGGCAACGCCTGGGAGCTGCTGGACTACGGCACCATTGTTATCCACGTGTTTACCGAGGAGGCTCGGAAATTCTATGACCTGGAGCGGATCTGGGCCGATGCTCAGGTGGTGGACCTGAAGGATATTCTGATTCAGGAGCCGTAATTCCGGCTTTCGGAAAAAACGAACAGAGAGGTGTTTTCCATGAATTACGATTTTGCGAAAATTGAGGAAAAGTGGCACAAATACTGGGAAGAACACGATACTTTCCACACCAATGTGTGGGATTTCTCCAAGCCGAAGTACTATGTGCTGGATATGTTCCCGTATCCTTCCGGCGTGGGTCTGCACGCAGGCCATCCTGAGGGCTATACCGCTACGGATATCGTATCCCGGATGAAGCGGATGCAGGGCTACAACGTGCTGCACCCCATGGGCTACGATTCTTTCGGCCTGCCTGCGGAGCAGTACGCCGTGAGCACCGGTCATCATCCCAACGGCTTCACCCAGAAGAACATCGAGACCTTCTCCAACCAGCTCCGGGAGCTGGGCTTTGACTACGACTGGTCCAAGATGATCGCCACCTCCGACCCGGATTTCTACAAGTGGACCCAGTGGATCTTTAAGCGCCTGTACCAGGCGGGCTACGCCAAGCGGGTGGAGATGCCTGTGAACTGGTGCGAGGAGCTGGGCACGGTGCTGAGCAATGACGAGGTCATCGACGGCAAGTCCGAGCGTGGCGGCTATCCCGTGGTGAAGAAGAACATGATGCAGTGGGTCATCGACCAGCCCGCCTTTGCCGAGAAGCTGCTGGAGGGTCTGAACGAAATCGACTGGCCCGAATCCACCAAGGAGATCCAGCGCAACTGGATCGGCAAATCCACCGGCGTGGAGGTGGACTTCCAGCTGGTGGGCGGCGGCACGTTCTCCATTTACACCACCTGCATCGAAACCATTTACGGCATTACCTTCATGGTGCTGGCCCCGGATGGAAAAATCGTGGAGTCCCTGATGGACCGGGTGGAGAACCGGGAGGAGGTCCAGGCCTACATTGACGAGGCCGTGAAAAAGAGCGACATGGACCGCACCGAGCTGAACAAGACCAAGTCCGGCTGCCCCCTGAAGGGCATCTACGCCATCAACCCGGTGAACGGCAAGCAGGTGCCGGTGTTCATCGGCGACTTCGTCCTGGCCAGCTACGGCACCGGCGCCGTCATGGCCGTGCCCAGCCACGACCAGCGGGACTTTGAATACGCCCAGGTCCACAACATCCCCATGATCCAGGTGATTGAGGGCGGCGACGTGACCGAGCACGCCTTTGAAAAGCAGGACTACCTGGGCAAGGGCTGCCGCCTGTGCAACTCCGAGGAATTCACCGGCCTGACGGTGGAGGAGGCCAAGGAGGCCATCACGGCCAAGCTGGAGCAGCAGGGCGTGGCCAGAAGAAAGGTCAACTACCATTTCCGAGAGTGGATTTTCGCCCGCCAGCGCTACTGGGGCGAGCCGGTTCCCTGTGTTTACACCGAAGACGGCAAGACTGTGTTCCTGCCGGATGAGGAGCTGCCTCTGGTGCTGCCGGAGCTGGAAGACTACAAGGGCCGTGGCGGCCAGGCACCTCTGGAAAACGCCGAGGAGTGGAAGCACTATGACCGCAATGGCATCAAGGGCCTGCGGGAAACCTCCACCATGCCCGGCTCTGCCGGTTCTTCCTGGTACTACATGCGCTATATCGACCCGAAAAACCAGGAAACCTTCTGCGACCCGGAACTGCTGAAGCACTGGCTGCCGGTGGACCTGTACGTGGGCGGCCCGGAGCACGCCGTGGGCCATCTGATGTATGCCCGAATCTGGAACCGCTTCCTGTATGACCAGGGCCTGTCCCCGGTGAAGGAGCCGTTCCAGAAGCTGGTGCACCAGGGCATGATCCTGGGCGAGAACGGCATCAAGATGGGCAAGCGCTTCCCGGAATTTGTGGTCAACCCCAGCGACGTGGTGCGGGAGTACGGTGCAGATACCCTGCGGCTGTATGAGATGTTCATGGGCCCTCTGGAAGTTTCCAAGCCCTGGAGCGCCGCCGGTGTGGCGGGTGCGAAGAAGTTCATCAACCGTGTGTGGAACTTCTTCAGCGAAAGCGGCAACATCACCGACACCGATGACGGCCGTCTGACCAAAATCTACCACCAGACGGTGAAGAAGGTCACCTCCGACTTTGAGGCCCTGGGCTTCAACACCGCCATCGCCCAGATGATGGTGTTCGTCAACGAGGTGTACAAGGCCGGTGCCTGCCCCAGAGCGTACGCCGAGGGCTTCATCAAGATGCTCTCCTGCATCACTCCCCACGTGGGCGAGGAGCTGTGGCAGCTGCTGGGCCATACCGACACCATCGCCTACGAGCCCTGGCCGACCTACAGCGAGGAGAAGTGCCGGGATGCCGAGGTGAACATTGCCGTGCAGGTCAACGGCAAAATGCGGGGCACGGTGAAGATGGAGGCGGACCTTTCCAACGAGGACGTGGTGGCCAACGCCGTCGCTGACGAAAAAATTGCAAAATTCCTGGCCAAAAACGGTGGCGAAATCGTAAAAACCATCGTGGTCAAGAACAAACTGGTGAACCTGATTGTGAAGTGATGATTTTTTGTAAAAAAACAGAAAATCGTCTTGACAATTCGGGAAATTGCGTATATAATATTCGAGCCTAGTGTTAGGCCCTGAAAGCATCCTGGATTGAGCCGGATGCCATCGGAGGGAGGGAAAACAATGTCTGAAATTCGCGTGAAGGAGAACGAATCTCTGGAGAGCGCTCTGCGTCGGTTCAAGCGCAGCTGTGCCAAGGAGGGCGTCATCGCCGAAGTGAAGAAGCGCGAGCATTACGTCAGCCCCAGCCTGAAGCGCAAGCAGAAGTCTGAAGCTGCCCGTAAGAACAAGAGAAAGTTCTATTAATATCCCTCTTGACTATGCTCAAGCAGCCGCTCTGCATTCCGCAGGGCGGCTTTCTCATGCCCGAAAAAATCCCGCTGATGCAGCCGATTGGCCGTATCAGCGGGAGTTTTTGTCTAAGCGCAGGGGCTTTACAGCCGGTCGCTGAATTGCTTTTTCCGGTACTGCCGGGGGCTGACACCGTATTCCTGCTTGAAGGCCCGGAAGAAGGAGGAGTAGTCAGAGAACCCCACCTGCTCTGCCACGGACTCCATGGCGGTGCCTTTTTCAATCAGGGCCTTGGCTGCAATCAGCCGCCGCTGGGTGACACAGCGGTAGAAGCTGACACCCATCTTCTTTCGGAAGGTCTGGGTGACGGTGCTTTCGCTGATGAAAAAGTGCCGGGCCACATCGGCCAAGGTAATTTTCTCAGCCAGGTGGTGCTCCACATAGGCCAGCACCTGGTCCAATAGGTCCGGCGTTTCTGCCAGCAGAGGCTTGCTGTAGGCATCGTCATTGGCCCGCAGGAGATGGACCAGGATGGTCATGGTGTTGGCCACCACAGCCATTTCCCAGCCGAAATTCTGCTGGATGGTTTCCTCGATGCCCTTGCTGAACAGCTGCCCCAGGTATTCCCAGCGGGTCCCGGCGGTGCGCAGCATGGTGGCTTCGGCGGAGTTTTTTAAGTCCAGACCATATTTTTCCCCAATCGTGGCAAACAGCTCCTCGCTGATCCACAGCACATCCCGGACGTAGCTGCCGGACATAGCGGGCGGGAGGATGGGGCAGTGGCTGACCCCGGGGGCCACGAAAATCAGGTCCCCCCGCTGGAGCTTGTAGCGGTCGCTGCCCACCAGATACTCTGCGCCGTTGGCTTTTCGGCAGTAAAGCAGCTCATAAAAGTTATGGCTGTGGAGCTGGACGTTAGAACCGGGGTGGCTCACGTCCTGATAGGTATCCACAAAACGGGAGCGCATTTCCAGCTCCTGGTAAAAATCGCTGGAATGTCGGGAGCGCTCTCGGATTTCGTCGCTGATTGGCTCCTGTTTTCTTGTGTTCTTTTTGGGCTGGGAATTGTTCACAAAAACCACCTCGACCATTTGTTGAAATTGGTTATATTATATCATAAGATTGTTGGAAATGCAATATTGAATGCTGAAATTACAATTTTATTTGCATTCATAATTTGTTAAAATACTGGCATACGAGTTGGGTCGCCAATTCCCAACAAGAAACATTTAGGAGGAAGAAAGAATATGGCGAAAAATCCCTCTGGCAAGCTGACATTGAAGCACATTGTCGGCTATGGCTGTGGTGACTGTGGCGGCGTTGTAACGCTGTACATGGTCTCCGGCTATATGGCGCGTTATCTGCAGGTGCATTTGCAGATCAACGCTGGTATCCTGGCAACTATGTTGCTGATTTGGAATATCTGGGACGCAGTGAATGACCCCCTGATGGGCACCATCATGGATATGTGCTTTGCGAAGGCAAAGCCCGGCTCTGATAAGTTCCGTCCCTGGATTCTGGCATCCATTCCCATCATTGTGGTTGGCCTGATTTCCTTCTACGGTGTGCCGCCTCGTATGGGCGGCGGCGTGGCCATGCTGGTCTCCGCTTTCCTGCTGAAAATTGTTTACGAAGCTGGCTACACCATGATGAACATCGGCATGGGCTCCCTGCTGGGCAACATGGCTAAGAATGATGCTGAGCGTGCAACCCTGGCTTCTGCCCGTGGCTTCGGTTCTACCTTCGGCGGCATGATTGGCGGCTTCATCATCCCCCAGGCTCTGGCTAAGTGGGGCGATAACACCCAGGGCTTCTTCATGGCTTCCGTGTTCTGCGCTGTGGTTGGTGGTGTTATCATCTTCCTGCACTACGCACTGACCGAGGAGCGGAACAAGGTTGTTCAGACCGCTCCCAAGACTGCCGAGGAGCTGGCTGCTGAGAAGATTAAGGTTACTGACATTGTGACGGTTGTCCGCAAGAACCGTGCTTTCCTGGCACTGATTCTGCACTCCATCTCCATCTGCGCTGTCCAGGCTCTGGGCCAGGGCGCTGCTTCCTACATGTACATGGACGTGCTGCACAACATCAGCATTCAGTCCTATGTCTCCATCATGTCCTCTGTGTCCATGATCGCCATCCTGGCTGTGGCTCCCATCCTGGCTAAGAAGTGGGACCTGGTCGATATCATTCGGACCTGCCTGATGATTGGCTTCTTCCTGTTCGCTGGCCTGCTGGCTTACACCTTCTTCGTTCCCACTCTGAACGCTTGGGTGTTCGCTATCTGGAATGCTCTGGCTACTGCCATGATTACCATGTCCGTGCAGATGCAGTGGGGCCTGGTGGCTGAGGCTATCGACTACAATGAGTACATCACTGGCAAGCGGAACGAAGGCTCCATCTATGGCTTCTTCTCCCTGTCCCGTCGTGTTGGCGGCACCATCGCTTCTTCTCTGTCCGTCCTGATCATCGCTGGCATCGGCTACAATCCTGAGCTGACTAAGGCTGGTCTGGAGCAGGCTGCTGGCACCATCTCCGGCATCAAGCTGATGGTCGTGGGCTTCCCCCTGATTGCTGCCCTGTGCTCTTGGGCTTGCTTCACCTTCATCTGGAACATCAACCAGAAGGTCCGGGACGACATGGCTGCTTGGAAGGCTGCTAAGGCTCAGTAATCATTTTCTAGTTCGTCTCATTGAGCGGCACGGATTTCCGTGCCGCTCTTTCTATACCCAAAAACCAACCCCAGCGGAAAACTGCCCCCGGTTCGATACATGGTGGTGGACGGACATGTATGCGTAGGGCGGGGGCATGCCCCCGCCGCCAACGTGGGTTTCCCTCTGCACCTACCAAGTTCCACCGCACCAACACCTTGTTCCACCGCACCAAAACCTTCCCCCACGGGGGAAGGTGGCCCGGCGCTAGCCGGGTCGGATGAGGGGCGGCGTGCCGCCGCTGTCGATTACGAGCCTGCAACGCTGGCAGTAAACCACTACCTCAGGGGGCCACCCGGTTCGCTACAGAGCGGTAGACGGACATGTATGCGTAGGGCGGGGGCATGCCCCCGCCGCCAACCTGAGTTCCACCCCGGCACATCTCAAGTTCCACCGCACCAAAACCTTCCCCCACGGGGGAAGGTGGCCCGGCGCTAGCCGGGTCGGATGAGGGGACAGGCAGTGCGTTTACTACCAGCGGCGAAAGAACCAACGTTGCAGCCCCTCATCAGTCAAAAATCAAAGATTTTTGCCAGCTTCCCCCGAGGGGGGAAGCCTGGCCTGAACGCCCCTGGGCAGAACAGCCTTCCCTGCGGCAGTGGACAAAAAAACCTTCCCTCGGGGGGAAGGTGGCCCGGCGCAGGCAAGACGGATGAGGAACGGCGAAACCTCCCGAAACAAATGCACCCAACTTGGCTCTCCCTCTGGGAGAACTGGCGAAAATCTCTGATTTTCGTCTGAGAGGGGCGGCGTGCCGCTGCTGGTATCATGGTGCTGGACGGAAAGGTCCTCTCCGTCACGGCTTAACGCCGTGCCACCTCCCCCAGCGGGGGAGGCAAGGCGGCCAGTGGCCGCTGACAATTCGAGCCTATTCCCCTGGCAGTAGACCCACGCCGTTGGGGGTCACCCGGTTCGTTACGTGGTACTGGATGGAGAACCCTCTCCGGCAAGGCGACCAGTGGCCGCTGACAATTCGAGCCTGCTACCCTGGCGGTAGACCCACACCTCAGGGGGTCACCCGGTTCGTTACAGAGCGGTGGACGGAAAGTCCCTGTCCGCCCAGTGTGCGCACTGGGCACCTCTCCCAGAGGGAGAGGCAAGGTTCCCCGGATGGGCGAAAATGGGGACACTTGCCGCCCTGTTGGGCATATAATAAAAAAGTCCCTCAAGAAATTGAGGGAGAATTGGTGGAAAATTCAGGGAAATTGTTACCATTTGCCTATTTTTGTTGTTGTAAATTTTTTGAAAATGTTGTATAATGGCAATCGTTATGCAAACATTAACCTGCGGGAGAACTGACATATATGTTTAAGAAGAATACGATTTCCAATTTTTTGAAGCCGGAGTGCCATGTGCACCTGGTGGGCATCGGCGGCGTTTCCATGCGGCCATTGGGCCTGGTGCTGAAGGGCATGGGTGTCCATGTCACCGGCTCGGATATGAGCGCCTCCGTCTCCACCCAGGAGCTGGAGAGCCAGGGCATTCCCGTGGCCATCGGCCATCAGGCGGCAAATGTCCAGGGTGCGGACTGCATCATCCGCACGGCGGCAGCCCACAACGATAACCCGGAGATTGCGGCGGCTCGTGCGGCGGGCATTCCCGTGTTCGAGCGTGCCCAGGCCTGGGGCGAGATCATGAAGAGCTACAAAAATGCCATCTGCATCTCCGGCACCCACGGCAAAACCACCACCACCGCCATGATGACCCACATCCTTATGGAGGCGGACATGGACCCCACTGTGATGATCGGCGGCTACCTGCCCCTGCTCCATGCCGGACACCGGGTGGGCCATGGCGATACCATCGTGGTGGAAAGCTGCGAATACTGCGACTCCTTCCTGAATTTCTTCCCCACGCTGGCCGTGGTGCTGAATGTGCAGGCCGATCACCTGGACTACTTTAAAGATCTGGAAGATATCCAGAAGTCCTTCCATGAGTTTGCCTCCCTGGCCACCTTCGGCGTCATTGCCAATGGTGATGATCCCCACACCGTGGCTGCTATGGAGGGCATTGATTACACGTCCTTCGGCCTTCAGGAGGGCAACCAGATTCGGGCCGCCAACATGCACCCGGACTGGCAGCACTTTGATGTGATTTGCGAAGGGGAGTTCTACTGCCACCTGGATATGGGCGTTATGGGCAAGCACAACGCCATGAACGCCCTGGCAGCGGCTGCCGCCGCCTGGATGATGGGCATTCCCGGCGAAGCTGTGGCCGAGGGCCTCAAGTCCTTCCACGGCGCAGGCCGCCGCATGGAGTTCAAGGGTACCTTCCAGGGCGCAGACGTGTATGACGACTACGCCCACCATCCCGATGAAGTATCGGCCACCATCAGCGCCGTGCGGGCCAGCATGCCCGGCCGCCGCCTGGTGCTGGCTTTCCAGCCCCACACCTACACCCGTACCCAGGCGCTGTTTGCCGACTTCGTCCGGGAGCTGAAAAAGCCGGATGTGCTGGTGCTGGCGGAAATTTACGCCGCCCGGGAGCGCAATACCAGCGGCATCTCCTCCATGGACCTGGTGCGGGAAATTCCCGGCGCCGTTTACTGCGAGACCCTGCCGGAGGTCACCGACCACCTGCGTCAGATTATCCAGCCGGGGGATGTGGTGCTCACCATGGGCGCCGGAGACATCTTCCGGGCCGGGGAGGCCCTGCTGGGTTAATCCTCGTTTTCCAGCACCAGGTGGTCCACGCCGCTGGCCTGAAATTCGGACATATACTGGCTCATCCGGCCTACGATTTCGTCGTAGTTTTCTTCGGTGATTTCGGGATAGTCCATATCCCGCCGGGAGAGTTCTTCGGCTAAGATTTCGTAGAAAACATTGTCCTCGTAGTAGGCAATGGCTTCGTGGATGCCGCCCTCGGCATAGGCCTTGGAGGGGACGATGGTGCCGTTCCACGGCTCGGACAGGGCGGGGACATAGGAGAAAATTTTGCTCTCCAAATTGTCGTACTCCTGGAAGCGGTCGTCGCCACGGGTGGAATTTAGAACCCAGTTGCCGATGTAAACCAAATCCAGCAGGCGGCGAAGCTCCCGGTTGGTCAGCTCGATCTGCATAGGGCACCTCCTTTTCTTGATTGTGCTCCTATTATACCACCCATAGCCGGGATTTCCAGTGGCAATTTGTGAATTATGTGAAAGAATGAGGCGATTCCATGAGTAAGAAAAATGTCTGCATCCTCTTTGGCGGCATCAGCCCGGAGCACGAAGTCTCCCTGCGCTCCGCCGAGTCGGTGCTCAATGAGATTGATAAGCAGCGCTACAACCTGTTCCCCGTGGGCATTACCAAGGCGGGGCAGTGGCTGCTCTTTGGCGGCACGGACTATTCCATGCTGCCCCAGGGCACCTGGATGGACCATCCCGACAACTGCCCGGCGGCCATCTCCCCGGTGCGGGGCCAGGGCCTGCTGTGTTTTGCGGGTGACGCTGTGCGCACCCAGCCCATCGACGTGGTCTTCCCGGTGCTCCACGGGGAAAACGGCGAGGACGGGGCCATGCAGGGCCTGCTGCAAATGGCGGGCATTCCCTATGTGGGGCCGCACGTGGCAGCTTCCGCGGTGGCCATGGACAAGACCCTGACCAAGCTGGTGGCTGACCACGCCGGCATTCCCCAGGCCGCCTGGGAGCTGGTCCGCTCTGAGGAGCTGGGCGAGCGCTTAGAGAGCACCTTGGAGCGATTGGAAAACCGCTTTGCCTATCCCATGTTCGTCAAGCCTGCGGGCACCGGCTCCTCCGTAGGCGTGTCCAAGGCGGCAAACCGGGAGGCTCTGGCTCAGGCGCTGGTGTGCGCCGGGAAGTTCGACCGGAAGATCCTGGTGGAGGAGTTCATCCCCGGCCGGGAAATCGAGGTGGCCGTTATGGGCAACGACAGCCCCGTGGCCTCCATCTGCGGCGAAATTGACTCCGGCGTGGAGTTTTACGACTACGATGCCAAGTATATCACCGACACCTCCACAGCCTATGTCCCGGCCCGAATCGACCAGGCCGTGGCAGAGCAGGTCCGGGAAGCTGCGGTGAAGGTCTACACCGCCATCGGCTGCCAGGGCCTGAGCCGGGTGGACTTCTTCGTGACCTATCAGGACAGCCGGGTGGTTTTCAACGAAATCAACACCATCCCCGGCTTTACCTCCATTTCCATGTACCCCAAGCTGTTCGCCGCCAGCGGCATCCCGTACAGCCGGCTGCTTGACAACCTACTGGAGCTGGCTGTGGAGGCAGGCGTATGATTCGACCGGTGGTATTGAGCATCCAGGGCCGCCAGCGCTATGCGGACCAGGAGCCGGAGCTGATCGAGCTGGTGACGGAGGGCACCATGGAATTCCGGGACGGCGGCTGGGATGTGACCTATGAGGAAAGCGCCCTCACCGGCCTGGAGGGTGTTACAACTACCTTCCGGGTAACGCCGGGCCGGGTGGAGCTGAACCGCACCGGGGCGCTCCACTCCCAGATGGTGTTTCAGGAGGGCGTGTCCCACGACAGCCTGTACAACATGCCCTTCGGCGCCCTGATGCTGACGGTGAAGGCCACCAGCGTGTTTTTCGACCTGGTGCCCGACGGCGGACAGATTGACCTGAGCTACGAAATCGTGATTGAAAACACGGAGGCCGGGGTCATCGACTACCACCTGGACATCCGGGCCAAGGAATAAAAAAGCGGAGCCATAGCGCTCCGCTTTTTTGCAAAAAATTTTCCCGTATTCTGTGACATTCCCCGACGAAATCTGACTACATAGGTGTAAGCGCTTACAAACGGAAAGGAAGGGAAGCCGATGAACGACCAACAGATTATTGCTTTGTTTTTTGACCGCTCGGAGCAGGCCATTTTGGAGCTGTCCGGCAAATATGGCAGCTGGGTCCGCCGGGTGGCATCGAACATCCTGCACAATGCCCAGGACGTGGAGGAGTGCAGCAACGATACCTACTACCAGGTGTGGAACCAAATCCCGCCGAAGCAGCCCAAGTACTTAGGGGCCTTCACCTGCCGCATTGCCCGGAACATCTGCCTGAATCGCTACTATACCAACACGGCCCAGAAGCGCAGCAGCTTTTACGAAACCTCCCTGGACGAGCTGGAACAGAACATTCCGGCCCTGAGCACGGTGGAGTCGGAGTATGCCGCCAAGGAGCTGGGGCGCTGCATCAACAGCTTCGTGAAAACACTGCCTTATGACGATCGGTTTCTCTTTGTCCGGCGGTACTGGTATGCAGACCCTGTGGCCCAGATTGCCCAGGAGATGGGCATTCAGTCCCACAATGCCACGGTACGCCTTTCCCGCATTCGCAAAAAATTACAAAACTATCTTCAAAAGGAGGGGATGATGCAGTGAATCGCAAGCTGATTTCCCAGGCGCTGAGCCGCCTGGATGGGGCAGTTATCGAAGAATGTATGTCCTATCAGGATCCGGAGCACAGCCTTGTCCCGGAAAGGAAGAACAATATGGGAAAATATGAACATGCCAAGGGACATTCTCGAAAGCTTTTTGCCGTGATTCTGGCGGCCTGTCTGGTATTTGCGTTGGCCACCACCGCCTACGCTGCTGACTTCTGGGGCATCCGCTCCCTGTTTCGTCAGGAACTGCCCCAGGAGGCAGACCCCTACATTCAGCACCACGAAACCGAGAGCGTCCAGTCCGAGGAAGAGGATTGGAGCGCCAGAATTACGGAATCTCTGGCAGACGGTTCCAAAATTATGCTGACCATCCACTTTTCCGGCGGTGACAAGTACCTGCTGGCCCCGGCGGATATAGATTCGAGCACCGGCTGTGATTATATGGGCGTAGACAATGGCCTGACGTTGGAAGAATATGCCAAGCAGACCAACCGGGAGCTGCTGTTCGTCCGCGGCAGCCTGATGCCGGAGGAAGCTCTGGGGGTGTTTACCGAGACCATGTCTGCCAAGAGCACCAGTCCGGGAGAACTGGACATTCTGCTGGTTTCCGACCGGATGTCCTCTGACCCGGTGGAGCAGGCGACCTGCCATATCACCGCAAATACGGCAGATGCCGTGAATGTGGAGGATGTTCAGCGGCTGGAGCTACCCTTTAGCCTGAAGCCCATCACCGACGGCGAAACCTATATCTATGTGCCGGAGAAGCCGGATGCCATTCCCGGCATGACCCTTGGCAATGCCAAGCTGACCAAGTCTGCCACCGGCTGGAGCGTGGAGATGGAGGAAACCATTACGGATGAGGAAGCCTATCGAGAGCTGATGATTACGGAAATCGAGGGGCTGGGCCGTCTGAACGGCGGCGGTGTGATGCTGGACAAAACCCATGTCCAGTTCCAGTCCAGCATGAATCAGGGCGAAGTTGGCGACCCCATGATCATGCGCTTCTACGATTGGGACAAGAACCTGATTGGTGAAGTGACCTTCCACCGGCAGTAAGCCGAACCCCCGGAAATCTTAGGATTTCCGGGGGTTGTTCTTTGGAGCCAAAGCTACAATCACAACCGCCCCTGGGGAAACCCCAGGGGCGGCTGCATGTTGCAATTAAGCGGCTTCCTGGCCGTCAGGGACAGTTGTCTCCGGGGAGGGCGGGGTTGTAGCCTGGGTCGTCTCCGAGGGTTCCGGGGTGGTCGTGGGTTCGCTGGAAGGCTCCGTAGCCTCGGTGGAAGGTTCGGTAGACGGTTCGGCAGGCTGCGTGGGTGTGGGCTCAGTGGGCGCTTCCGTAGGCGGCTGGGTGGGGGCTTCGGTGGGAGCGGTGGTTTCCTCCGGTTCCACCCGGGCCACGATTTTCTTCACCGTCTGGTACTGGGAGTTGGCTTCAAAATCCCGGGAAATCAGCTCGTTGGTTTTGCGGTTGTATTTGAGCTTGTAGGTTTTCACGGTGTAGCCGGTGGTACCCTCCTGAATCACGTCGCCGTCTTTGTAACCCTTGTCGTTGTCATGGGGGAAATCCTGGTATTCCGTCTCCGGCTCCTGGGTGGCAGTGATTTTGTACTCCATCTTAACGTAGTAGTCCCGTTCCTCCGTGCCAAGGATGCGGATTTTTACATAGCCGTCAGCCACCTGGGCTTCGATTTTAATGGGGAAGTTGGTGCTGTTGCGGAATTTGAAATCCGGGCCGCCCCAGCTGACCGTGGCATCCAGGCCGTAGGGGATGTAGCTGGGCACCAGGCCGTGGTTGATGCGGGAGAGCACATCCAGGTCAGCCAGCAGGACACTGTAATACAGGGTGGAGGACACCTGGCAGATGCCGCCGCCCACCTGGTCCACCAGCTCTTGTCCGGCATAGGCAGGAGCGGGCTTGTAGCCCTTGTCGGTGGTGCGCTTGCCCAAGGTGTCGTTGAAGGACAGGCTTTCGCCGGGCTTCAGAATTTTGCCGTTGAGGGCCTCGCAGGCCAGGCGCAGGTTGGTGTTGCGGTTGGCGTTGGAGGTGTGCTTGGTCTGGTATTCACCCAGCACATCCCGGTAGAGCACGTCATCTTCCAGCACTTCCGGGGCCACATAGCGCATGGGGATGCGCACCTCCTGGCCAAACTCTGCTTCCTCCACCGCTTTCTGAGCGGCTTCCAGGTCGAAGTCATAGCCGTAAGAGCCGGGGATGGGCTGGAAGGTCTGCATATTCAGAGTCACGTCCACCGGCTCGATGCACACTGCCTTCTGCACGGCTTCCCAATCCAGGGGATCGGGCTGGGTGTCATGGGAGAAGGTCTGGACCTTTACCTGGAAGCGGTGGTGTCCGTAGCTTTCCAGCACCTGCTGGTAGACGGTGGCGGTGTCAAATCCCACGCCGGGGTTGCCCATGGTGATGACCAGAGTTTGGGTAGGAGCCTTTTCGTCAAACTTGTCGGTAGCCAGCTCCGGCTGCTCGCCTTCCAGGGTATAGGCGGTTTGTTTCAGCGTGCTGCCGGCCTGGTCGGCATAGGCTTGCAGGGTGGTTTGCAGGTACTGGGTGTCCATTTTCAGATAGGGCAGCAGGGACAGCACCTGGGGGCCGGACATGGCATCGGAAAGGGCTTGCTCCTGCTCTGCCTGAGAGCCGGTGCGGCCATAGTCAAAGGCAGCCTTGGCAGCGGCTTTGACATCCACCGTGACCTTGGCGCTTTTGGCAAACAGGGGCAGGGTGAGGTCGCCCAAATCCAGAATCATGTCGGTTTTGGCATAGCTCTGCCCCAGGGTTTTGCGCAGGGCTTCGGCGGCTTCCTTCTTGGTCATGCCGCCGACGGACACATCCGCCAAATACACGTTGTCCAGAATCCGGTTGTCATAGGGGTCCGAGGAGCTGAACAGGAACACGGCCATCACGGAAATCAGCAGAACCAGGGCAAAGGCACTGACACCGGCCAAAACCCACTTTTTGTGGCTTTCGACAAATGCCATTGCCCGGTCAACCCAATCGGATTCTTCGGGATCGCAGTCATCGGGTTCGGGGTCCTGGTTGGTGACGGTGGGGATGTAGCCCGGCTCCTCGGGGGGCTGCTGGAAGGAGGTGAATCCGTCCTCATCCAGGGGGAGGAAGCCATCTTCCGGCAGGGGCATCTGGGGCTCCTGACTGGGGAATGCATCCTCCTGGGAGAGCAGGTCAATCAGCGCTTCGTCCTCCGGGTTCCGCTGGGGCCGGGGATTGCGGGGGGACTGACCGGTGACTTGCCGGAAGGCCTCCTCAATCTGCCGGTCCTCATCCCGGTTGGGACGGGGCTGGGAAAATTTACCTTGTGCCATAGAGAGATCTCCTTTTGCGGTATAGGGAATGGGGGTATTATATCACATTTGTCGGGAATTGCAATGCTGGATGTGGAGAAAGGCATCAATTTTCGGCATGTTTTCCCGATGCATTGGGCAGGGCATAGCTGCGGTAGCGGTCCACAAAGACCTTGCTTTGCTTGAGGCTGTCCACGCCGGCGCTGAGCCGCAGGCGCAGAGTGGGCACTTTGGCGGTGGCCAGAAATGTGAGCCGGTCTTTATAGTCCGGGTCAGCGCACAGGGCACCCACGGCCTCGAAGTTCAGGTTGCACAGGGTAAACAGCACGTCACCGGCCTTCTGGCGGATGTCGGTGATGTGTACCTGCTGGGCCTTGGCCCGGAGCAGGGCAATGTCGATGAGGTTCAGCACGCCCTTAGGCGGCTCGCCGTAGCGGTCCACAATCTCGTCCAACAGGTCGTCGGCATCCTCCTGGGTGCGGATGGCGGCCATTCGCCGGTACAGGTCCATCCGCTCCTCGCCACGGCTGACGTAGCCTTTGTCCACGTTGGCGGTGACGTTGAGGTCGGCGGTGCAGTCCGGGTCCTTGGGGGCCTGGCCCTGCTCCTCCAGAACGGCCTCGTCCAGCAGTTTCAGGTACATGTCGTAACCCACGCTCATCATGTGGCCGGACTGCTCGGCGCCCAGCAGGTTTCCGGCGCCCCGGATTTCCAGGTCCCGCATGGCGATTTTGAAGCCGGAGCCGAATTCGGCAAAGTCCCGGATGGCGGACAGCCGTTTTTCGGCAATTTCCGTCAGGTTCTTGTCCGGGCGGTAGGTGAAGTAGGCATAGGCATGGCGGGTGGAGCGGCCCACCCGGCCACGAAGCTGGTGGAGCTGGCTCAGGCCGAAGCGGTCGGCGTTTTCGATGATCAGGGTGTTGGCGTTGGGAATATCCAGGCCGGTTTCGATGATGGTAGTGCACACCAGAACCTGGATGTCGCCCTCAGACATAGCCTGCATCACTTCGCCCAGGGCATCCTCCCCCATCTGTCCGTGGGCGACACCCACCCGCAGGCCAGGAATCCGCCGCTGGAGGGCGCTGGCGCACTGGTCGATGGTCTCCGTGCGGTTGTGCAGGTAGTAGACCTGGCCGCCCCGGTCGATTTCCCGGCGGATGGCATCGTCCAAAATGGCGGTGTTGTGCTCCATGACGAAGGTCTGCACCGGGTAGCGGTCGGCAGGGGGTTGCTCGATGGTGGACATATCCCGGATGCCGGACAGGGCCATGTTCAAGGTCCGGGGAATGGGGGTGGCGGACAGAGTCAGCACGTCGATGCCCTTGGACATCTCCTTCAGCCGCTCCTTGTGGCTGACACCGAAGCGCTGCTCCTCGTCGATAATCAGCAGGCCCAGGTCCTTGAACTGCACGCTTTTTTGCAGCAGCTTGTGGGTGCCGATGATCAGATCCACAGAACCGGCGGCCAGATTGCGCAGGGTCTGCTGCTGGATTTTGGCACTGCGGAACCGGCTGAGCACGTCAATGTTCACCGGGAAGCCCCGGAACCGGGCCACGGCGGTCTGGTAATGCTGCTGGGCCAGCACCGTGGTGGGCACCAGAATGGCCACCTGCTTGCCGTCCATGACGGCTTTCATCACCGCCCGGAGGGCAACTTCGGTTTTTCCGAAGCCCACGTCGCCGCAGAGCAGCCGGTCCATGGGGGTGGGGGATTCCATATCCCGCTTGATGTCGGCAATGCAGCGCAGCTGGTCGTCGGTTTCGGGATAGGGAAAGTTGTCCTCAAATTCCTTCTGCCAGGGGGCATCGGCCGAGAAGGCGTAGCCCGGCTGCCGTTTCCGGGCGGCATAGAGCTGAATCAGCTCCCCGGCCATATCTTTTGCGGCTTTCCGGGCCTTGGCCTTGGTCTTCTGCCAGGCATCGGAGCCGATTTTGTTCAGTTTTACGTGGGTTTCCTCGCCGCCTCCAATGTATTTGCTCACCATGTCCAGCTGGGTGGCGGGGACGAACAGGGTATCGCTGCCCTGATAGGCGATTTTGATATAGTCCTTTATGGCGTTGTCCACTTTGATCTGCTCCATGGCGACAAAGCGGCCGATGCCGTAATTTTCGTGAACCACCAGGTCGCCGGGGGTCAGGTCGGTGAAGGAGTTGAGCTTCTGACGGTTGGTGGAGCCGGTCTTTTTGGTGGCTTTTTTCTTTGGCTCACTGCGGGCCAGAAGCTGGCCCTCGCTGAGCACCGCCAGGCGGTTGAGCGGGTACTCCATGCCATAGGGCAGGGTGCCGTCGGTCAGCAGAATCTGCCCGGGGTTGGGCAGGGTGGTCAGAGGGATGCACAGGAAGCTGGACAGGTTTTTGCCCCGGAGCATTTCCTGCAAAATTTCCGCCCGTCGGCGGGAACCGCACAGCACCAGCGTGCCAAAATTCTGCCGCTGGTAGTGGGTCAGGTCGGAAGCGGCGGTGTCCAGATTGCCGCCGTAGCCAGGCAGCTGCTTGGCGGTCATGGGGAAGAGCTGCTTGGGGGGATTGTCCTCCGGGTAGGTGCTGCCGCCGAAGGCATCGAAGTAGACCACGGTCTTTCCCCGCAGACCTGCGCAGAAATCCTCCCACTGGGCGGCAAAGTCGCACAGCTCCCCGGCCACGAAGCCGCCTTGCAGCAGACTATCCAGCTGCATGCCAAGCTCCTCCATTCGGGTGTGGGCGGTGCGCTGGAGGGCGCTGTGGTCCAGGACAGCTACGAGCGCATCCTGGGGAATATAGTCGGCGGCGGTGGTCATCTCGGGGTAAATGAGGGCCATGTAGCGGTCCGCAGCGCTGTGGAGACGGCCGTTTTCATAGCCCTCCAAGTCCTTCTCTAAGGTGTCGATCAGGGGCTGACTGGGGTGTTTGCGCCGCTTCTGCCGGGCAATCAGGGTGTGCAAATCTTTGCAAAGTCCGTCAATTCCCTGGGGATGCAGGCTGGGCTGGGTTTCCGAAACAGGCAGAATGGTGGCTGTGTCGATGTTTTCACACCGGCGCTGGGTCTGGGGGTCAAAATACCCCATGGTGTCCAGCTCGTCGCCAAAGAACTCCGCCCGCACCGGCTGCTCGGCAGCGGGGGAGAAGATGTCCACAATGCCGCCACGCACGGCGAACTGCCCTCGGCCCTCCACCATGCCGCAGCGGCTGTATCCGGCGGCGGTGAGCTGGCACAGCAGGGTTTCCAGGGGATATTCCTTGCCCACTTCCAGATGGAAAGCGGCATCCAGCAGCACCTGCCGGGGCATGGTCCGCAGGCTCAGGGATTCCCAGGTGAAAATTTGCAGGGGGGTGTCTCCAATGGCCAGATGATACAGCTGCTGAAGCCGCTTCTGCTCCCAGGAACGGGAGGCGGCAGCGGTATCATAGAAGGTCAGCTCCCGGCTGGGGAGGATGGGGGCGGTCAGCCCTAGGAAATCTTTCAGCTCCTGCTGAAGACGGCGGGCCGCCAAATCATCCTGACAGACCACCACCAGCGGGCGCTTCAGGTCCTGGTACAGCCCAGACAGCATATGGCTGCGGTTGATTTGTCCGATTCCGGTGACGGCGGCGCTGTCCCCGGCAGCCAAGGCGGCGGACAGGTCCCGGTATTCTGGGATGGATTGGAGTAGGGCAATAAGCTGCTGCATACAAGTACCTCTTTGGAGACGGGTGAGTTTTTGTGGGAACGTAGCAAAGCGGAAAGGGGGAAAATGACCCCCTTTCCGTGGCAGTGTGACAGGATGAACTTGTTACGGGTGGCTGCCGTTAAAACGGTTTGCCGCCTGGGGAACGCCCTCGTCCACAATGGCCAGGGCAGCCTGGGCCGCATTCTCCAAGGAAACGGCCAGTGCCTTTTCTTCGCTGGCGGAGAAGGTGGACAGCACCCAGTCTGCCAGGTCAAAGTCGGGATTTGGCTTGCTGCCGACACCGATTTTGACCCGGGGGAAGGCTTGGCTGCCCAACTCCTGAATGATGGACTTGATGCCGTTGTGTCCGCCGGCAGAGCCGTCAGCGCGCAGCCGCAGCCGCCCGGGGGGCAGGGAAATGTCATCAAACAGGACAATGATTTGCTGAGGCGGAATGTGGAAATAGGCGGAAAGCTGAACCACCGACCGGCCGGACAGATTCATATACGTCTGGGGCTTAAGCAAAAACAGCTTTTTGCCGTTGTAAACGGTCTGGCCGTACAGCCCCTGAAACTTGAGCCGGTCCACCGGGCAGGACAGTTTCTGAGCCAGCAAATCCAAGGCTCGGAAACCACAGTTGTGGCGGGTTTTTTCGTACTCCCGGCCTGGATTGCCCAGGCCTACCAGGAGCCAGCTTTCGCCGGAAGTGTTGCTTTTCACGTGTTAGAACAGGTCGGCAATGGAGGTAGCGCCGTGGATGTGCTCGATGGCACGGGCAAAGACAGGAGCCACATCCAGGAACTTGCACTTGTTGGAGGGGGTGTTGTTCACCTCGGGGATGGTGTTCAGGAAGACCATCTCCTGGATGGGGCTGGCCTCCAGGCGCTCGTAAGCGGGGCCGGAGAGCACGCCGTGGGTAGCGCAGGCATAGACCTCCTTAGCGCCGTTTTCCACCAGAGCGTGGGCAGCGTTGCACAGGGAGCCGGCGGTATCCACCATATCGTCGTAGAGGATGCAGGTCTTGCCACGGACATCGCCGATGATGTTCATGACTTCACACACGTTGGCCTTGGGACGGCGCTTGTCCACGATGGCCAGACCCATGTGCACCTTGCTGGCGAAGGCACGGGCACGGCCCACGGAGCCAACGTCAGGGGAGACCACCACAAAGTCGTCGTGGTTATATTCTTCCTCGGGGAACTTCTTCATGAAGTAGTCCACGAAGGTCACATTGCCCAGCAGGTGATCCAGGGGGATGTCGAAGAAGCCCTGAATCTGAGCGGCGTGCAGGTCCATGGTCAGAATACGGTTGGCACCAGCAGCGGTGAGCATGTTGGCTACCAGCTTGGCAGAGATGGGGTCACGGGACTTTGCCTTGCGATCCTGACGGGCGTAGCCGAAGTAGGGGATCACAGCCGTAATACGGCCGGCAGAGGCACGACGGCAGGCGTCGATCATGACCAGCAGCTCCATGAGATGGTCGTTGACGGGCTTACAGGTGGACTGAATCAGGAAGACGTCGGCACCACGGACCGTTTCTTCCAGAGAGACAGAGGCTTCGCCATCGGCAAAGTGCTTTACATCAGCCTTGCCCATTTCGATGCCCAGCTCCTTGCAGATGGTCTTGGCAAATTCGGGATTGGAGTTGCCGCAGAAAACCTGGATGTTTTCACCGTACGCAATCATCGGATGATACCTCGCTTTTATATTCTTTATTTTCCTGGCGCACCAGGCGCATACTGTACAAGCCTATTATAGCATCCTTCCTAAGGGAAAAGCAATAGAAAGAAGAACAAAATAACTGGAAAATTCCGGGGGCTTTTTTGGTATGTTCTGGCAAAAACACGACATTTTTCTATGGATGGGTAAGCGAAATTTTGTTTGCAAAGTAGCTTGTGCCTGGCTTGGAAATGTGGTATACTAAATCACAAAGACTTTTGCTGCTCCGGCAGAAAATCACCAGAAGGAGCCTTGCGTATGAATGACAAAATCGTGATTCAGGGTGCCAGAGAAAACAACCTGAAAAATGTGAATTTGACCATCCCCAGAGACAAGCTGGTGGTGTTTACCGGCCTGTCCGGCTCGGGAAAATCCAGCCTGGCCTTTGATACCATCTATGCCGAGGGACAGCGCCGGTATGTGGAGAGCCTCAGCTCCTACGCCCGGCAGTTTCTGGGCCAGATGGATAAGCCGGATGTGGATGCCATCGACGGGCTTTCTCCTGCCATCTCCATCGACCAGAAGACCACGTCGAAAAACCCTCGGTCCACCGTGGGTACCGTGACGGAGATTTATGACTATCTGCGGCTGCTGTGGGCCAGAGTGGGTGTGCCCCACTGCCCCAAGTGCGGCAAGGAAATCCGCCGCCAGACCATTGACCAGATCGTAGACCGGGTAGAGGCTCTTGGCGAGGGTGCAAAATTTCTGGTGCTTTCTCCGGTGATTCGGGGAAAAAAGGGCGAACACAAGAAGGTGTTTGAGGATGCCCGGAAATCCGGCTTTGCCCGGGTGCGGGTGGACGGGATTTTGTATGACCTGTCTGAGGAGATTTCCTGCGAGAAGAACAAGAAGCACACCATCGAGCTGGTGGTGGACCGCCTGGTTCTGAAAGAGGGGCTGCGCCGCCGGCTCACCGACTCCATTGAGACGGCCTGCACCCATTCCGGCGGTCTGGTAACCATCCAGCTGCCGGGTTCCGGGGAGGAGCTATCCTTCTCCCAGAATTACGCCTGTGAGGACTGCGGCATCAGCATGACCGAGCTGGAACCGAGAATGTTCTCTTTCAACAACCCCAGCGGCGCCTGCCCCAGCTGCACCGGCCTGGGCTTCCAGCTGATTGCCGACGAGGATCTGGTGATTCCCGACAAGGACAAGTCTATTTTTGAAGGGGCCATCCAAGCCAGCGGCTGGCAGAGCGCCCGGACGGACTCCATTTTCCGCATGTATTTTGAAGCCCTGTCCCAGAAGTATCACTTCTCTCTGACGGTTCCGGTGAAGGAACTGCCGCGGGATGTGATGGACATCATCCTCTACGGAACAAAAGGGGAAAAGCTGAAAATGTCCTACAACCGTGGTAACGGCATGGGCGTTCTGGAGCAGCCCTTTGAGGGCATATTGAACAACATCTCCCGGCGCTACCGGGAGACCCAGTCCGATGCCGCCCGGAAGGAGTTGGAGGAGTGCATGACCACCGCACCCTGCCCTCATTGCCATGGAGAGCGCCTGTCGGAAATTGCCCGGGCGGTGACGGTGGGGGGCATCGGCATTATGGACTTCTGCCGCATGAGCATCCGCCAGGAACTGCAATTTATGCAGGAACTGAACCTGGAGGGCAGCATGGCCCTGGTGGCGGAGCAGATTGTGAAGGAAATCCGCTCCCGGCTGCAATTTTTGTCGGACGTGGGCCTGGGCTATCTGACCCTGTCCCGAGCCAGCGGCACCCTGTCCGGCGGCGAGAGCCAGCGCATCCGCCTGGCGACGCAGATCGGATCGTCGCTGATGGGTGTGCTCTACATTCTGGACGAGCCGTCCATCGGCCTGCACCAGCGGGACAACGACAAGCTGTTGGCAACACTGAAGCAGCTGCGGGATTTGGGCAACACCCTGATTGTGGTGGAGCACGACGAGGACACCATGCGGGCGGCAGACTACATTGTGGATGTTGGCCCCGGAGCAGGATGCCACGGCGGCCAGATCGTAGCGGCGGGCACCTTGGAGGATATTCTGGCCTGTCCCCAGTCGGTGACGGGACAGTACCTGTCCGGGGTCAAGAAGATTCCGGTGCCGACCTCCCGGCGGCCGGGAAACGGAAACTTCCTGAAAATCCGGGGAGCATCGGAGAACAACCTGAAGGATGTGGATGTGGACATTCCTCTGGGGTGCTTCGTCTGTGTCACCGGCGTGTCCGGTTCCGGCAAGTCCAGCCTGGTCAACGAGGTGCTGAATAAGACCCTGCTTGCCAAGCTGAACCACGCCCGCACCCGCCCCGGTGCCTGCCGGAGTGTGGAGGGATTGGAGCACCTGGACAAGGTGATCGACATTGACCAAAGCCCCATCGGCCGCACGCCCCGGTCCAACCCGGCGACCTATACCGGCCTGTTCAATGATATTCGGGATCTGTTTGCCTCCACCAACGATGCCAAAATCCGGGGCTACGGCCCGGGCCGGTTCAGCTTCAACGTCAAGGGCGGCCGGTGCGAAGCCTGCTCCGGTGACGGCCTGGTGAAAATTGAGATGCACTTCCTGGCGGATGTGTATGTGCCCTGCGAGGTCTGCCACGGCGCCCGCTACAACCGGGAAACCCTGGAAGTGACCTACAAGGGCAAAAACATCGCCCAGGTGCTGGACATGACCGCTGAGGAAGCGGTGGAGTTCTTCGAAAATCTGCCGAAAATCCGCCGGAAGGCTCAGACTCTGGTAGAAGTGGGTCTGGGCTATGTAAAGCTGGGCCAGTCCAGCACCACCCTCTCCGGCGGCGAGGCCCAGCGGGTGAAGCTGGCTACGGAGCTGGCCAGAAATTCCACAGGCAAAACCATTTATATCCTGGACGAACCCACCACGGGACTGCATGCGGCGGATGTGCACAAGCTGATCGACGTACTGCAGCGGCTGGTGGAAGCGGGGAACACGGTGCTGGTGATTGAGCACAATCTGGACGTGATCAAAACCGCCGACTACCTCATCGACCTGGGGCCGGAGGGCGGCGACGGCGGCGGCGAGATCGTGGCATCCGGAACGCCGGAGGAAGTGGCCCAGGTGGAGCAGAGCTACACAGGGCAGTACCTGCGGCAGTATTTGAAATAAAAAAGCTGCTGCAAAATGATTTGCAGCAGACTTTTCGGAAATTAGTTGGATTGGTAGGCACTGCTGTCGAGACAGTCCGACAGCTCGACCAAGGCGTGGTCCCGGTCTCCGGCGTAGTCCGGCCGGAGGATGGGGCTGCGCAGGACGGCCTCTGGCCTGCGGCGAATGGCCAGGGTCATGGTAATGCGCACGCCCTGCCCCTGAGGCTGGTCAATGAGCACCGTACCGCCATGGTTGGCGGCGGTGCTGCGCACCAGCACCATGCCAAGGCCCAGACCGTTGCGAATATCTTCCAATCCGGGCTGGCGCAGATAGCGGTTAAAGACGCCGCTGAGCATGGCGGTGTCCATGTGTCCGCCGGTTTGCAGGCGCAGATAGAGCATTTGCCCGTTGCGGGTGAGGTTGACCGTGATGGGCGTTCCCTTCGGGGAGAACTTCACGGCATTGGATAGCAGGTTCAGCAGAGACCGCTCCAGCTGTTCCCGGTCGGCCAAGGTCATCACCGGCGTATCCAGGGATTGCCAGTGCAGCACGACACCGCTGTCTGCCAGCAGTGCCTGGGCCTTCTCCAAAATCTCCCGGAAGAGGCTATCCGCATCCAGCAACTCCTGGTGAGAGCTGTGGGTGTAGCGCTCAGCGTCGGACATGTTGCCTAAGATGCGCAGCAGCTGGTGCATACTCCGCCGGAGGGCGGCGGACTGGGGAGTGGGAACCTGCTCCTGGTCCATCAGCGGTCCGGCCGACAGCATGACCCCGGACATAGGCTCCCGGAGGGTCCGGGCAGCCAGGGCCAAAGCCTGTAGGGCGGCATCGGACTCCTGGGTGTCCAGGACGAATACGTCCCATCCATCCACCCGGGAGACACAGGCTCCTGGATTGCGGGGCGGGAGCCGCAAGCGCAGATACAGACATCCTTGGGAGAATTGGGCATACTCCGTCTGCCCGGTGAGCAGAAGCTCCCGGATGTCCCCGCCCGGGGACAGAGGCAGCGCCTGGGCAGCAGAGTTGCACAGTTGGATTTGGTTGTCTTTCACACAGAATGCTGGGCGCAGCATCAGCTCCAGCATTTGCGTCATATTTGTCTGTGGTCCCATGGCGGCCCTCCTTACTGAAATATCTTGTGCAGAAACCCGAAAAACTTTCCCGGCGGGTTTCGACATCTTCTTTTATTGTACCGGGATTTTGTCCAAATAGCAAGCAGAAAAAATTTGAGGTGATCCAATGGCAAGCGAGCACACCCACAAAGGCCACCGGGAGCGGCTGAAATCCCGGTTTTTGCAGCAGGGCCTGGGGGATTTTACCGACATTCAGGCGTTGGAACTGCTGCTGTTTTATGCCAACCCACGTGGGGACACCAATCCCATCGCCCATGGGCTCTTGGAGCGGTTCGGCAGCCTCTCCCAGGTACTGGAAGCGCCGGTGGAGGAGCTGAAGAAGGTACCGGGTATCGGGGACCATGGGGCGGTGCTGCTGAAGCTGGTGGTGGAAATGGGCAGATTTTACCAGGTGGACTGCGCCCAGCGGGTGCAGTGCCTGACCACCCTGGATGCCTGCGGGGCGTATCTGGTGCCCTATTTCTTCGGAAGAACCCAGGAGACGGTGTTTCTGCTGTGCCTGGATGCCAAGTGCAAGGTCCTGTGCTGCCGGGAGGTGGGGCAGGGGAGCGTGAACAGTGCCAGCATCTCCGTGCGCAATATTGTGGAGACGGCTCTGAACGCCCGGGCCACCACGGTGGTGCTGGCCCACAACCATCCCAGCGGCGTGGCTCTGCCCTCCAGCGAGGATGTGCAGACCACCCGCCGGGTGGCGGCGGCACTGGCGGCGGTGGAGGTGCACCTGGCGGACCATATGGTGGTGGCCGATGGGGATTATGTTTCCATGGTGCAGTCGGGATACCGCTTTGATGAGTATTTGTTGCCTTGAGGCGGATAGACAGGAGGTATTATATGGACCATTTCAAACTTGTATCGCAGTATCGCCCCTCCGGCGACCAGCCCCAGGCCATTGAGGGACTGGTGAATGGTGTCAACTGGGGACTGCGGGAGCAGACCCTGCTGGGTGTTACCGGCTCCGGCAAGACCTTTACCATGGCTTCCGTCATTGAGAAGCTGAACCGCCCCACCCTGGTGCTGGCCCACAACAAAACCCTGGCCGCCCAGCTGTGCAGCGAGTTCCGGGAGTTCTTCCCGGACAATGCGGTGGAGTATTTCATCTCCTACTACGACTATTACCAGCCGGAGGCCTACATTGCCCACACCGATACCTACATTGAAAAAGATGCCTCTGTCAACGAAGAAATCGACCGGCTGCGCCACAGCGCCACCTCGGCCCTGTTTGAACGTCGGGACGTGATTGTGGTGTCCTCGGTGAGCTGCCTGTACGGCCTGGGCGACCCCATCGACTACAAAAGCATGGTGATCTCCCTGCGGGTGGGGCAGGAATATCCCCTGGATGACGTGCTGCGGAAGCTGGCGGAAATCCGCTACGAGCGCAACGACCTGGACTTCTCCCGAAACAAGTTCCGCCTTCGGGGGGACACTTTGGAAATCTACCCGGCCTACTGGTCCGGCCGGGCCATTCGGGTGGAATTTTTCGGAGATGAAATTGACCGCATCAGCGAAATCAATGCCGTCTCCGGCATGGCGGAGCGGTATGTGGACCACGTGGCCATTTATCCCGCCAGCCACTATGTGGCCTCCAAGGAAAAGCTCCAGCGGGCCATGCGGGACATCCAGCGGGAGTGCGACGAGCAGGTGGCCTACTTCCGTGCCCATGACAAGCTGATTGAAGCCCAGCGCATTGCCCAGCGGACGGCCTACGACCTGGAAATGCTGACGGAAATTGGCTTCTGCAACGGCATCGAGAACTATTCCCGGGTGATTCAGGGCCGGGCGCCGGGCACGCCGCCCACCACCCTGCTAGACTACTTCCCGGAGGATTTCCTCATGTTCATCGACGAAAGTCACGTGACATTGCCCCAGTGCCGGGCCATGTACGCCGGTGACCGGAGCCGGAAGGATGCCCTGGTGAATTACGGCTTCCGGCTGCCCTCGGCCTATGACAACCGGCCCCTGAACTTTACGGAGTTTGACCAGAAAATCAACCAGGTCATCTATGTCTCGGCCACACCAGCGGAGTACGAGCGCACCCGTTCCGGCCAGACGGTGGAGCAGGTGATTCGCCCCACCGGCCTGCTGGACCCCCAGGTGGAGGTGCGGCCCATCGACGGACAGATCGACGACCTGATTGGGGAAATCAACGCTCGCACCGCCCGGAATGAGCGGGTGCTGGTGACCACCCTCACCAAGAAAATGGCGGAGGATTTGACGGTGTACCTGCAAAAGGCGGGCATCAAGGTCCGCTATATGCACTCGGACATCGGCGCTATGGAGCGAATGGAGATTATCCGGGATTTGCGGATGGCGAAATTCGACGTGCTGGTGGGCATCAACCTGCTGCGAGAAGGCCTGGACCTGCCGGAGGTGAGCCTGGTAGCCATTCTGGATGCGGACAAGGAGGGCTTCCTCCGCAGCGAAACCAGCCTGATTCAGACCATTGGCCGTGCCGCCCGGAATGCAGAGGGAAAGGTGATCATGTACGCCGATTCCATCACGCCCTCCATGCGCTGTGCCATTGACGAGACGGCCCGCCGCCGGGAAATCCAGGACGCTTACAACAAGGCCCACGGCATCGTGCCCAAGACGGTCATCAAGTCCGTCCGGGATTTGATTGAGATTTCCTCCCCCACAGCCGAGCGCAAGGGCCGCTCCGGGGTGAAGATGACCAAGGTCGAGAAGGAGCGGGAGATTGCTCGCCTGGAAAAGCAGATGAAGGAGGCCGCCCGGATGATGGAGTACGAGTACGCCGCCGTCCTGAGAGATCAAATCATCGAGCTGCGGGGCAACGGAACGTAACAAGATACAAAACAGCGGAAGGACGTTTTCGGTCCTTCCGCTGTCAGATTGTCAAAAAAGTGCCTCGCAGAGTTCGCCGCCGTAGCGGCGAATAAATTCAAATCCATTTTCGACCGGGGCGTGTACCTGGGCGAAAATACTTATCAGGCTGCAAGTGTGGAATTTGTTCGCCACGGGCGGACAAATTATGCGCGCAGCAGACTGCAAAAACCTGTCGAAAAGCCCCGTGGGGGATTTTCGACAGCCTGAGCGGAAGGACGTTTTCGGTCCTTCCTCTGTTTTATGCTTATTTCAGGCTGGTTCCCATCACATCGGAGATTTCCGTCACGGTGATGAAGGCGGTGGGGTCGATCTGGTTCACCAGCCGCTTGACCTTGGGAATCTGGAAGCGGTTCACCACGAAGTAGACCATGCACTTGCTTTCCCCGGAGAAGAAGCCGGTGGCGGGAATCTGGGTGATGCCCCGGCCAAACTCCTCGGAGAGGGCCTGACAGATGTCGGCCTCCCGGGAGCAGCAGAAAGTTCCGCAGCCGCAGATATTTCAGCTCCTCCAGCCCCAGCTTGTGCCAGAGCGCTTTTGCCCAGCCGGACAGACGGGCGGCGGCTTGGTTCAGTCGTTTTTTCAGCGCACCTTTGCGCTTTTTTGCTGCCATAGGCGCTTACAGCCAGCCGGCGTTTTCCGGCTCGGCCTTCCGCTGGCGGCTCAGCAGAGACTTCACCGCATCGCCTACGTTGGCACCTTCGTAAAGGACCTGGTAGGCGGCCTGGGTGATGGGCATGTCGATGCCCTGGGCCTTGCCCAGCTCATAGGCGGACTTGGCGGCGTAGTAGCCCTCCACCACGGCCCCCACTTCCTTCATGGCCTCCTGGGCGGACTTGCCCTGGCCGATGAGGATGCCGGCCCGGCGGTTCCGGGAGTGCATGGAGGTGCAGGTGACGATCAAGTCGCCCACACCGGCCAGGCCCGTGAAAGTCTCTTTTCTGGCGCCCAGGGCTACACCGAGGCGGGCGGTTTCCGTAAGGCCCCGGGTCATCAGCATGGCCTTGGTGTTGTCGCCAAAGCCCAGACCGTCGGTGATGCCGGCGCACAGGGCAATGACGTTTTTCAGCGCCGCACCCAGCTCAGCGCCCACAGGGTCGGGGCTGGTGTACACCCGGAGGGTGTCGCACATGAACGCATCCTGGACGAACTCCGCTTTGGCTTGGTCAGCGGAGGCGGCCACCAGGCCGGTGGGCATGTTGATGGACACTTCCTCAGCGTGGCTGGGGCCGGTGAGGGCCACCACGTCCTTGCCGGTTTCCTGGGCCACCACCTGGCTCATCCGCAGGTGGGTGCCCTGCTCCAAGCCCTTGGTAACGGACACCACCACGGCATCGTCGTCAATATAAGGCGCAACTCCACGGGACACGCTGCGCAGGGGGAAGGAAGGGCTGGCAATCACCACCAGCTGGCAGCCCCGGGCGCAGGCATAGTCGCCGCTGATGCGCAGATTCTCCGGCAGAGGGGCGTTGGGCAGCCGGGGATTGCGGCGGGTGGCTTCCATTTCGGGGATCAAATCTGCATCGTAGGTCCACATGGTCACATCGTGACCGTTCAGGCACAGGCGGATAGCCAGGGCTGTGCCCCAGGCACCGCTGCCGACAACGACTGCTTTCATTCCGATTTTCCTTTCTGAAACAGGTTGGTTTTCCGCTCCTGGCCCTTCACCAGCCGGACAATGTTGCCCCGGTGCATGAAGATGGTGAGCAGACCCATGAACACGCCGCCGGCCATGACCCACAGGTTATCGTGGTGGAACACCACAAAGCCCACGGCGAAGGTGATGGCGGCCAGAACCGAACCCAGAGAGACATATTGGGTCAGCAGGTAGGCGGTGAAGAACACCACGCCGATGAGGGCGCCGATGCGCCAGTCCACCGTCCAGGCGATGAACCAGCCGCTGAGGATGCCCTTGCCGCCCCGGAATCCCTGAAGGGCAGGGAAGTCGTGGCCCAGCATGACGAACACGCCGCCCAGCACCCGGCCTTCCAGTGCGTAGCCGTAGGGGGCCAGCATCAGACCGCCCAGCAGGCAGGCCAGCACGGCCTTGCCCACATCGATGGCAATCACCAGCAGCGCCCGGCCTGCGCCGAAGCTGCGGATGAAGTTGGTAAGTCCAGCGTTGCCGCTGCCATGCTGGCGGACATCGTCGTGGAGCATGGCGCTGACGCAGATAGCGCCGTTGTGGTTGCCCAGGAAGTAGCACACCAGGGCGGTGACGATGACAGCAGAAATGGGCATATTATTCTCCCTCCTTGTCTCCCTTTTGCCGGATGGTGATCCGGATGGGGGTGCCCTGCAAGCCGAATACCTCCCGAATCTGGTTTTCCAGATACCGCTGATAGGAGAAGTGGAACAGCCGGGCGTCGTTGCAGAAAATGACAAAATGGGGAGGCTTGGTACCGGCCTGGGTCATGTAGTAGATTTTCAGCCGGCGGCCCTTGTCCGTAGGTGGCTGCACCCGGGCGGTGGCATCGGCCAGCACGCTGTTCAGTGCGCCGGTGGTGATGCGGCTGGTGTTCTGGGTGTGGACATCCTGGATCATCTGGAAGAGCTTGTCCACACGGGAGCCGGTGAGGGCCGACAGGAACAGCACCGGGGCGTAGAGCATGTAGCTCAAGTCCCTGCGGACCTGGGCTTCCATGTCCCGCATGGTGTTGGTTTCCTTGTTTTCCACGGCATCCCACTTGTTCACCACGATGATGGCGGCTTTTCCCGCCTCGTGGACCAGTCCGGCGATTTTGGTATCCTGCTCGGTAACGCCGTCGTTGGCATCCACCAGGATCAGGCACACGTCGGAGCGCTCAATGGCGTTGATGGAGCGCATGTTGGAGTATTTTTCGATGGCATCGTCCACCTTGCTTTTCCGGCGCATACCGGCGGTGTCGATGAAGCAGTACTTGCCGGTTTCGTTTTCAAAATAGGAGTCGATGGCATCCCGGGTGGTGCCGGCCACGTTGGAGACGATGACCCGTTCCTCCCCCAGAATGCGGTTAAGCAGGCTGGATTTGCCCACGTTGGGCTTGCCCACGATGGCAACTTTGATCACATCCTCGTCTTCGTCCTCGCCGTCGTCGGCGGGGATGTTTTCCAGCACCCAGTCCAGCAGATCGCCGGTGCCGTGGCCGTGGACGGCGGAGGTTTCAAACAGGTCGCCGATGCCCAGGCTGTAAAACTCGAAAGCATCCGGGTTTACAAGGCCGGTGGAGTCGCACTTGTTCACTGCCAGCGCCACCGGCTTGCCGGACTTGCGCAGCAGGGTGGCCACATCCTGGTCGGCGGCGGTGACACCGCTGCGGACATCGGCCACCATGATGATGGCATCCGCCAGCTCAATGCCGATCTGGGCCTGGCGGCGCATGAATTTCAGCATATCGCTGTCGGTGCTGGGTTCAATACCGCCGGTATCCACCAGAGAGAAGGTCCGCCCGCACCATTCACAGGTGCCGTAGATGCGGTCCCGGGTGACACCGGGGGTGTCCTCCACAATAGAGGTGCGTTGGCCGGTGAGTTTATTAAAGAGCATAGACTTGCCGACGTTGGGCCGTCCGACGATGGCCACAAGTGGTTTTGCCATGACAACACTTCCTTTCACGATGAAATTCTACGGTTGTATTATTGCACATCCTGGCGGCAAAAGCAATGGAGATTTGCCCGGGCGCACAAATTCTTTGGAAAAACAGTGGATGAAATCCTGCCTGCACAGCCGCTGCGCCGGAGAGGGGAGCGGCTGGCGGCGCATGGGATTGCGGATTTTTTGCCAGATAACGGAAAAGCGGAAGGCAAACGCCTTCCGCCGGGTTTCCGCATGTTTTACTCTGCCTCGACAGCCAGGACCTGACGGCCGTTGTAGGTGCCGCAAGCCTTGCAGGCACGGTGGGGCATAACGGGCTCACCGCACTTGGGGCAAACAGCGACGCTGGGAGCGGACAGCTTCCAGTTAGAGCCACGGCGCTTATCGCGGCGGGCCTTGGACACTTTACACTTAGGGACAGCCATGGTGACACCTCCTTGGTCAATCTGCTTTTCACAGCATAATTGAATATTACGGTTCAAGAAGCTGCTTCAAAGCAGCAAATCGGGGATCGAGCTCCTTCTGGCAATTGCAGGGACCATCGTTCAGGTTCTTGCCACAGCGGTGGCACAGCCCCTTGCAGTCTTCCTTGCACAGCAGCTTGGAATCCAGATTCAGGACGAAAACCGTCCGTACAATGTCATCCAGATCGGCGCTGTCTCCCTCCAGAGGGAATACCCACTCGTCTTCGTTCTCTTCGTCGGCCAGCTCCGTAACCAGCACCACATCGATGGGGAAGACGATCTCCCGATCGAACGAACTGGTGCAGCGATCACAAATCCCGTGAATGGTGGTCTGGATCTGGCCAGTCATAACCAGAACCCCCGCAGTATTGCGGACGACCCCCTCAGCCAGAACCGGCTCGGACACAGGATTGCAAATGCCGTAGCGAAGATCACTCAGATCAACGCTGGTGGAAAAAGGGACTGACGCACCCGGACAGTCAATGATTTTGCTAAGTCCTAACAGCATACCTTTCCCCCTTCTCACACTCGTGCCTAGATATTATATAGGGTTTTGTCCCGTTTGTCAAATGTTATTTTTCATAAAAAACAAGAAAATTCACGAATTGTGGGTGGTGGGTCTGCACCACGGAGGCCTTTTCGGTTCTAAACGCCGCTGCCGGGACATACCCTGTGACAAACCGTGGCAGGAGCCTTCCTCCTGCCGTCTAAGGAGGCTGGCTATGGAACAAATTTATGCGGACATTGCCGCCAGAACCGGCGGAAATATCTATGTAGGCGTGGTGGGGCCGGTGCGGACGGGAAAGTCCACCCTGGTCAAGCGGATCATGGAGGAGCTGGTGATTCCCGGCATCCAGGACCCCTATCGGAAGGAACGGGCCAGAGACGAGCTGCCCCAGAGCGGCTCCGGCCGGACCATTATGACCTCAGAGCCAAAATTTGTGCCGGAGGAAGCGGTGGAAATCACCCCCGACGGCACCACGAAGCTGGGCATCCGGCTGATTGACTCGGTGGGCTACATGGTGGACGGGGCCGTGGGGGCAGAGGAGGACGGGGCACCGAGAATGGTCACCACCCCTTGGTTCGACCAGGAGATCCCCATGATCCAGGCCGCTGAGTTGGGGACGAAAAAGGTGATGGAGGACCACTGCTCCCTGGGGCTGGTGGTGACCACCGACGGCACGGTGACGGACATTCCCCGCCAGGACTATCTGGCGGCGGAGGAAAAGGCCATCGGGGACATGAAGAAAACCGGCAAGCCCTTCCTGGTGGTCATCAACAGCCGCCAGCCCCAGGCTCAGGCGGCCCAGCAGGTGAAGCAGGCGATTGGGGAGCAATACGGCCTGGAACCGGTGATCTGCGACTGCCAGGCCCTGGATCGGGAAGGGGTGGGGCAGCTGCTGAAGGCGTTGCTGTTTACCTTCCCCATGGGGCGGCTGTATGTGTATCTGCCCCGGTGGCTGGATGCCCTGGAGCCGGAGCACCCGGTGAAAAGCGCCCTGTATCAGGCGCTGCTTACCAAAGCCGGCCAGATTCAGACCCTGGGCCAGGCGGAGCAGACCCTGGAAACTTTGGCTCAGGTGGAGCCGGTGCAGAGCTACACCCTCCGGGACATGGACCTGGGCACCGGCACGGTGCGCTGCGCCATCACCCTGCCGGAGACACTGTACTATGAAATCCTCAGCGCCAAGGCGGGGCTGCCCATCGAAAACGATGCCCAGCTGCTGTCGCTGCTGATGGAGCTGTCCCGGGTAAAACGGGAGTACGACCAGATTTCCGATGCCCTCCAGGCGGTGAAGGCCACCGGCTATGGGGTGGTGATGCCGGCGGCGGAGGAGATGAAGCTGGAAAAGCCGGAGATCATCCGCAAGGGCGGGGCCTTCGGCGTGAAGCTGAAGGCGGGAGCGCCCTCCATCCACATGGTCCGGGTAGACATCGATACGGAAATCAGCCCCATGGTGGGAGACGAGAAGCAGTCTCGGGATTTGATTGACCACCTCACCGGGGAGGACCCGGAGCAGCTGTGGCAGAGCCACATCTTCGGAAAGTCGGTGTATGATTTGATCCAGGAGGGCCTTACCGCCAAGCTGGTGCAGATGCCCCAGGAGGTCCGGGGGAAATTCCGGGGCACCCTGACCCGGATCGTCAACGAAGGGGCTACGGGACTGATTTGCCTGATTCTGTAAAAATGCGCTGCCTTGACATTTTCCTGCCGGGAGGGTAAAATATAGAAAACCAGACAAGGAGGGCTTTTTTATGGCCATTACCATTGCATATCTGTGGCAGGACCGCAAGCGCCATCTGGGGCTGCCCCTGAGCTTTACCCGGTACAGCTTGTCTGAGGACCGGCTGTTTGTCTCCGTGGGGCTGCTGAATCTGAAAGATGATGAGGTTCTTTTGTACCGTGTCCGGGACATTGACACCAGCCGCACCCTGTGGCAGCGCATCTTCGGCGTGGGCACGATTACGGTGATGTCCTCGGATAAATCTATGCCCAACCTGGTGCTGAAAAACATCAAAGACCCGGTTTTCGTCAAGGAGTTGATCCACAAGCAGGTGGAGCAGGTGAAAATCCAGCGCCGGGTCCGGGTGGGCGAAATCATGACCGACGGTGATGGCGACGGCATGCCCGACGATATGGACGACGATATCTAAAAGCAAAAGGAGTGCTGCTTTGCGGCACTCCTTTTTAGGCTGTCGAAAAAGTGCCTCGCAGAGTTCGCCGCCGCTGGCGGCCTTCATAAAATCTTAAGCAATTCTTTTTACTTTTCGACGGCTTGGGACTTTACCGCTGGGGAAAAAAGTGATAGACTATACGAAATTGTGGATTCAGGAGGAGCACTATGAAATTGCCCCAGGGAAAACATTTGCGATGGAATTATCTGGCACTGGCATTCGCCATCCCCTGCGTGGGGATGCTGTTTGTCATGCTGATCAGTGGATATACCCCATTCGGCCAGTATTCGATGCTGTATTCGGATATGTACCACCAGTACTATCCCTTCTTCGTCCAGTTCCGCCGGGCGCTGCTGTCCGGGGATGGGCTGCTCTACACCTGGAGTGTGGGCATGGGCATGGATTATCTGGGGCTGATATCCTATTATCTGGCCTCGCCGCTGAATCTGCTCAGCGTGCTGGTGCCGGAAGGGTGGCTGCTGGACTATTTTTCCCTGCTGGTGCCCATCAAGCTGGGCCTGGCGGGATGGAGCTTTGCCTGGTTTCTGAAGAAGATGTTTGGCCGGAATGATTTTTCCATTTCTGTTTTCGGCGGCCTGTACGGCCTGTGCGCCTGGGCGCTGGGCTTTCAGTGGAACATTATGTGGCTGGATACCTTTGCCCTGCTGCCTCTGGTGGCCCTGGGCACGGTGGCGCTGCTGCGGGAGGGGAAGTTCCTGCTGTACACCCTGACCCTGTTCCAGTCCATTTTCTCCAACTATTATATTGGACTGTTCACCTGCATCTTCGTGTTTTTGCTGTTCTTCATCTATGAGATCTGCCGCTGGGGCGGATGGAAGAAGTTCTTCCGGGATTTGCTGCGGATCGCCTGCTTCTCGGCCCTGGCCATTGGCATGACCGCCATTTTGGAACTGCCGGCTCTGGCGGCGCTGCAAACCACCCAGTCCAGCGTGAACAAATTCCCCACCGGCTTCCGGCTGAACATCGCTTCCAGCAACACCATTGCAGGCCTGTTCGATGCCATGCGCCAGGTGGCGGGGAACATGGGCGGCAGCCTGGAGCCAAACTTCAAAGAGGGCCTGCCCAATCTGTACTGCGGCATTCTCAGCGTATTTCTCATGTTTTTGTACCTGCTGGCGAAGAATATCCGCCTGCGGGACAAGGTCTGCACCGTGGGGCTGCTGGTGTTTTTCAACCTGAGCTTCATCATCCGGCAGCTGGACTATATCTGGCACGGCTTCCATTTTACCAATATGATCCCCTACCGGTTCAGCTTCCTGTACAGCTTCGTGGTGCTGTACATGGCCTACCGGGCCTGGCTGCTGCGGCGGCAGTTTAAGCCCTGGCAGATCATCCTGGGGGCGGTGCTGGCTTCGGCGGTGCTGTCCTGCTCCGATGCGCTGACACAGACGGTGCAGCTGGAACTGTTCGGGCACAGCTTCCCGTTCCCCCTGTATTTTGTGTACAACCTGCTGTTTTTGGTGCTGTATCTGCTGGCCATGCTCTGCGGCAGTGTCAGCGACCCGCTTCCGGAGGATGCCACCGAGGAGGAGATTTTCCAAGCCCGGGTGGACCGGGCACGGCAGCGCAAGCAGTCCCGGGCTTTGACGCTGGGCATTGTGATGGTGGAGCTGACGGCGAATTTGATTTGCTTTGGGTTCTATTTCACCGGCACCAGCGTGGTCAACTACCCCAAGGGTACCGACTACACCGCCTCCGTCATCCGCTATATGAAGGAGCGGGAGGAAAACAACCTGTTCTACCGGGCGGAAACCACCCATTCCCAGACCCTGAACGACGGTGCTCTCAATGGCTACAACGGCATTTCCGCCTTCACAAGCTCCGCCAACGTGAAAACCACCCTGTTTATGCAGGCTCTGGGCTATGGGGCGAAGAACACCTACAACCGCTATCTGTTTGAAGAAAGCTCCCCGGTGTCCAACCTGTTTTTGGGACTGAAATACATGATTGAGCGGGACGGCAAGGACAAAACCAGCACCTTCTTCCAGGAAGTCAATTCCTTTGGAGACACGGTGCTGCTGGAAAACCAGGCATACCTGCCCCTGGGCTTTTTGACCCAGCCGGAGCTGGTCCAGCTGAACTTCGATACCTCCCTGAATGCCTTCCAGTTCCAAAACCAGCTGTTCCAGGCGGCTACCGGCCTGGAGGGAGAGGTGTGGCACCGGATTCCCGGGGAAAACCTCACCATCACCGGTAACGGGGCCACGGTGCAGGAGGAAAACGGCAGCGGCTACTGCCGCTACACCGACACCGACGGCGGCTCCAACGTGACCTATTCCTATGTTGCCGACCGGGACGGCTTTGTCTGCATCCATTTGAATCTGCCCAAGCGGAACGGGCTGTATGTCAGCGTCAACGGCAAGGAGCTGTACTATGAGAGCATGAGCCTGCCCCAGATGCTGGCGGTGCAGGATGTGCGGGCCGGGGATGTGATCGACATCCGCATGGTCTGCGGGGCAGGGGAGGACAGCTCCATGACCGTCTCTGCCGGAATCCTGAACGGGGATCTGTTCTGGCAGGGATACGAGATCCTGGGCGCTTCCACCTGGAATTTGACGAAATTCGACAGCACCCATGCAGAGGGCATCATCGACTGCAACCGGGATGGACTGCTCTATACCTCCATCCCCCAGAACGGGAACTGGCAGGTAACGGTGGACGGCCAGCCGGTGGAGACCCAGCTGGTGGGCGACTGCATGGCGGCGGTGGCCCTGACCCAGGGACAGCACCGGGTCTCCTTCGTCTACAAAAATCCGGCCTTCTCCTTGGGCTGGAAGGTGAGCCTGCTGTGCGGCATTATTTTGCTGGTTCTGGTCCAATGGCAATATCACCCGGATTGGAAGCGGCTGCTGCCGAAAAAGGACAAAGCATAAGAAAAACGGTCTGCTGCAAATCTTCGCAGCAGACCGTTTTCATTTCAGGAGATTTTGGACAAAATGGTGCCGGAGCCAACCACCATCTGCTCCTGGTAGAGCACCACTGCCTGGCCGGGGGTGATGGCCCGCTGCGGCTCGGCGAAGACCACCCGGGCGGTGCCGTCGGCTTCGGGATAGACGGTGGCCGCCTGGGAAGTCTGGCTGTGGCGGATTTTGGCGGTGACCGCCATGGGGGCAGTCAGGGCCGGGAAGGGAAGCCAGTTCCAGTCCGATGCCAGCAAAGCCTGGGCGTACAGAGCTTCGTTGGGGCCCAGGGTGACGGTGTTGCAGGCCATATCCTTGCCGCAGACGTACATGGGCTGCCCCAGGGCGATGCCCAGCCCCTTGCGCTGACCGATGGTGTAGCGCACCGCTCCCTGGTGCTGGCCCAGGGGCTGTCCCTGCAAATCCAGGTAGGTCCCCTGGGGGTAGGTTTTCCCGGTAAACCGCTCAAGAAAAGCCGCGTAGTCCCCGTCGGGGATGAAGCAGATGTCCTGACTGTCCCGCTTGCGGGCGTTGACAAAGCCCTGGCTCTCGGCGATTTGGCGGACCTGCTGCTTGGTCAGCGCTCCCAGTGGAAAGAGAATGTGGGACAGCTGCCGCTGGTTCAGCCCCGCCAGAAAATAGGTCTGGTCCTTGGCAGGGTCGGCGGCCTGGTACAGAAGATACCGCCCGGAGTTTTCGTCCCGGCGCAGGCGGGCATAGTGGCCGGAGGCCACATAGTCATAGCCCTGTTCCAGCGCCCAATCCAGCAGCACGCCGAATTTCAGAGCCTGGTTACAGCGGATGCAGGGGTTGGGAGTAAGGCCCTTTTCATAGCTGTCTACAAAGGGCTGGATGACCTGCTGGGAGAAAGCCTGCTGAAAGGGCAGCACCACATGCTCCATCCCCAACCGCTGCGCCACGGAGCGGGCGTCGGCGGTATCCGCACCGCCGCTGACCAGCTCCATGGTAGCCCCGGTGCAGCAATAGCCCTCCTGACAGGCCAGGTATGCCGCCGTGGAACTATCTACACCACCGCTCATACCAATCAAAACACGCTTGTCTATCATGCGCAATCCTCCGTTTGCCCTACCTTATTACATATGGGGGCCGCCTTTTACGGTGAGTATACAGGCTGGGCGGGGCTATGTCAATGGAGGATTTTGGCACGGAAGAAAAAATGTTGTTTTGTAAAAAATGTCGAAAAATATGGAAAAACAAATAAAAATTACGAAATACCCATATTGTTTTGGATAAATTTTAGAAAAGTTACAAAGTGGATCTCGCCATGGTAACAAAAATGTAATTTTTTTCAAAAAAGGTATTGCAATTTGTAATCAGGTCTGTTATAATACCGTTACTTACATAAGAAGAAAAGGAGTAAGTAGCTATGAAGAGAATTGTCTGCTTGATGTTGACTCTGATCATGCTAATCGGCGTGCTGCCTATGGGCGCATCCGCTGCGTCCTTGAAGACCAGCGAGGCTGCCATTACGGTGCTGAAGAAGCTGACCAAATTCAACGGGACCTGCTACCAGTACGGAAAGACTCAGGAGTTCCGGATTGGTTACGGCACGGTCTGTAACGAAAAGGGCCACCATGTTAAGGACGATGGAAACCTTGGTGGGAACCATAAGAGCCATACCATGACCGAGGCCCAGGCCGATAAGGCCCTGCGCAAGGCCCTGGAGAGCTATGACAAGAAGGTCAACAGCTTCGCCAGCGCCAACAAGCTGAGCCTGACCCAGAGCCAGCACGATGCGCTGGTGATCTTCTCCTACGACTGCGGTACCGCCTGGATGGACGGTCAGGGCGTGGTCAAGACCGCTGTGGTCAACAAGGCCGGTGCCAATGAGCTGCTGAGCGCTATGCATCAGTGGACCAAAGGGGCCAACATGGACCGCAGAAGAATCGAAGTGAATATGTACTGCAATGGCAAGTACTCCAATGTGCCGCCTACCAGATATGCTGAGGTTACGTACGATCCCAACGGCGGCAGCATTGCCCAGAACCAGGGTGATCCCAATGGCACCTACAAGTTCTACTTTGACACCTCCGTTGCTGTGGACCACGAAGTGATCCCCACCAATGGCAGCGACAAGTTCCTGGGCTGGTACATTGACCGTACGGTTTATGCACCGAAGCTGACGGCTGACTGTGCGAACCAGACTCTGGTTGCTCGTTGGCAGACGGCTGATGGCGCTCCGGTGGAAGGCCTGGACTACAAGCTGAAGAAGGCCGACCTGGCTTCTACCACCATTTATGACGCTGTCAGCGTGAAAGATGGTAAGGCCAATGAAAATGGCAAGCCCACCGGCGAGAAGGTGAAAACATCCTTCTTTGTCACCAAAGAGATGATTGCTTCCGACGGTTCCCGCTGGGCCTATGGTAAGGTCGCAGAGAAGGACGTTTGGGGCTGGGTCATGGTGAAGCGTGGCTCCGGCAGCACCATCTCCGGCGGTGACATCAATGTGGATGTGACCGTCACCGTTACCAATAGCTACGTCAATTCTCGTGTCAACGCTACCATTCATAGCGCTACCAACGGCTCCTACAAGCAGGGCCAGAAGCTGCGCATCGTCAATACCGCCAATGCCGACGGCTTCCTGTGGGGCCAGGTGGCAAAGAGTGCCGAGGACGATACCCCTGTGGGCTGGATTGCGCTGATGTACACCAACTGGAACTCCGTGAAGGATGAGCCTTCCAGCGGCGGTTCCGATGGTGCCAACCCCAACAACTCCAAGGCTGTGGCAAGAGCCACCATCACCTTTAAGGGTTATGTGAATGTCCGCAACGAGGCCGGCACCGACGGCAAGATTGTCGGTTCCCTGGCCCAGAACGAGACTGTGGACGTTTACGAAATCAAGACCGTCAACGGTCACCGCTGGGGCCGCACCAATGCCGGCTGGTTCTGCATGACCTATGCCAACGTGACCATGCTCAAGGAGGATGTCTCCGATGCCGGTGCAATGAACTATACCTTCACGGGTAAGGTCAAGGGCGGCAAGCTGGAGACCCATGTTTCCGCAGGCTATCGAACCAATACCACCGAGTACAGCATCCCGGAGGACACTTCTGTGACGCTGACCAACCTGGCTGTGAGCGATGGCCAGACTTGGGCAAAGGCGCTGTGGAAGAACCCGGAGAAGGATAACAAGGGCAAGGACATCACCGTTGCCAGAAGCGGCTGGGTTCCCATGCCTATCGAGGTTGCAACCTATAGCGACGGCCCCCGTGTGGTGCTGGACAATGTAACCTTCACCACTGTCAGCGATTCCGTCAGCGTCCGTAAGGAAGCAAGCAACTCTGCTGATCTGGTGACGACCCTGAATAAGGGCGTGGACATTGTGATCAACAACATCACGCTGGTTGGTGAAAACATGTGGGGCTACACCGCTGATGAAAGCGCCAACGCCAACAGCTATGCTGGCTACGTGAACCTGGCTTCCAAGTACGTCAAGCGCACCAATCCCGTGAAGCCTCCCAAGGAGGAGCATGGTCCCACTGTGGACGGCAAGTCCGCTACCGTTATCAACACCGACTCTCTAAAGGTCCGTGTTACCGGCGCTACCTATGGTAAGATCATCGGCACGCTGACCCGCGGCACCACGGTCCGGGTTTGGGAGAAGAACGATGACGGCTGGTACAAGGTTGACTCCAACAAGAACGGCACTTACGACTATGATGGTGACGGCTGGGTTTCCGGCAACTATCTGAAGGTTTTCGACAACGCGACCGATAACTCCGGCTCCGGCAGCAACGGCGGCAATACTTCCACCGAGACTTCCGGCACCGGCACCGGCATCGTTGCCAATACCTACTCCGGCGTGAACGTCCGTCAGGGCGCCGGCACCGGCTATGCCATGGTTGGCAAGCTGCTGCCTGGTACCTCCGTGAAGATTCTGGAAGTCAAGCAGGCTGGCGCTGCAAAGTGGGGCCGCATTGACAAGGGCTGGGTCTGCATGGACTACATCACCATGGTGACCTATGACCAGAAGCCGGAGACTTCCGATCCCAATAAGGGAAGCGGCGTGGAGTCTCTGGACAAGGTGGATAAGACCACCACCACCGCAGTTTACACCGGCACGGTTACCCAGGATGGCGTGAACATCCGCAAAGAGCCGAACCTGGATGCCGATGTTGTTCGGACTGTGAACAAGGGCGAGCCCATCACCATGCACGAGCTGGTGAAGGTGACGGATATCGTCAGCCAGGACAGCACCAACGGCAATGACGGCGGCAGCACCACCACTACCACCAAGACCAGCTACTGGGCACGGGTGAACGAGGGTTATATCTACAACCCCGGCAACCACCTGGATCTGACTGCTCTGGATGAGAAGGTGCACACCCTGACCGGTTCCGACACCCTGAACGTCCGGGAAACGCCCGAGAACGGCACGGTTATCATGAAGCTGAAGAAGGGCGACCAGGTGAAGGTCACCGCTCTGAAGATCGTTAACGATAAGGTCTGGGGCCGTATCGAGACCGAGAAGGGCACCGGCTGGATTCGTCTGGACTACATGTCCGAGGGCGCTTACTACGAGAAGGAAGAGCCCACCACCCCGCCCACCACTGCTCCCAACCCGGGCATTGGCAACACCGGCAATACTGGCAACGGCGGATTCGTCCCCAATGCCGGCGGCTATAAGTACACCGGCAAGGTGATCCGCACCAACGAGGTGAACGTCCGTGCTTCCGCTTCCACTTCTGCAAAGAAGACCGCTACGCTGAAGGAGGGCGCCTCCCTGGTCATCTACGAAACCACCATTTCTGAGAACATGGCTTGGGGCCGCTGCGATGCCGGCTGGGTCTACCTGTACTATGTGGATCTGACTCCCGTCACCAGCGGTGTGGTGGATGCCCGTGTGGTCTACAATGACAACACCATCATCTACTCCGATGCGCAGGGCAGCTCCACAGTCGGAACTTACGCCAGAATGTCCGTGATCGACATTTACGAAATCGTGGACAAGATGGCTCGTACCGATAAGGGCTGGGTCAATACCGACAACCTGCTGTAAGCAACATAGAAATCCTCCCTGGGAAACCGGGGAGGATTTCAGATTGTCAAAAAAGTGCCTCGCAGAGTTCGCCGCCGTAGCGGCGAATAAAGTCAAATCCATTTTCGACCGGGGCGTGTACCTGGGCGAAAATACTTCTCAGGCTGCAAGTGTGGAATTTGTTCGCCATGGGCGGACAAATTATGCGCGCAGCAGACTGCAAAAACCTGTCGAAAAGCCCCGTGGGGGATTTTCGACAGCCTAAAATCCTCCCTGGGAAACCGGGGAGGATTTTTTGCTGTCTTGCCATCCCTGTCGGGATATGGTACAATAGCCAAAAAAGTAAGCAGGAGGCGGTTGCGTGAGCAAGGCAGATGAATTGTACCGGCAGACGTGTTTGGACATTTTGAACAATGGATTTTCCGACGAACATTTGGAGGTGCGCCCCCACTGGGAGGACGGCACCCCGGCCCATACCATCAAAAAATTCGGCGTGGTGAACCGCTACAATCTGGCGGAGGAATTCCCCATTATGACCCTGCGGCGCACCTACTGGAAAAGCGCTGTGGATGAACTGCTGTGGATTTGGCAGAAGAAATCCAACCGCATTGCGGATTTGGGCAGCCACGTCTGGGACGAGTGGGCCGGGCCGGACGGCACCATTGGCAAGGCCTATGGATACCAGCTGGGCATCAAGCACCAGTACCCGGAGGGAGAATTTGACCAGGTGGATCGAGTGCTCTATGATCTGAAGCACAATCCCAGCTCCCGGCGGATTCTCACCAGCATTTACAATTTCCAGGACCTGCACGAAATGAATCTCTACCCCTGCGCCTACTCCATGACCTTCAACGTCACCGGGGACACCCTAAACGCCATTTTGAACCAGCGCTCCCAGGATATGCTCATGGCCAACAACTGGAACGTGGTGCAGTATGCGGTGCTGGTGCACATGATGGCCCAGGTTTCCGGCCTGAAGGTGGGGGAGCTGGTCCATGTGATTGCCGACTGCCACATCTATGACCGGCACATCCCAGCGGTGAAGGCCATGCTGGAACGGGAGGGCTATCCTGCTCCCAAATTCTCCATGGACCAGAGCATCACGGATTTCTATGCCTTTACCAAGGATTCCTTCCGGGTGGAGGATTATCAGTACCATCCGTTTGACTTTGCGCTGCCCATTGCCATCTGAGGAGGGGACGTATGGAAGCGATTGTAGCGGTGTATGACGACTGGGGCATCGGCCGGGACGGAACGCAGCCCATTGCCCTGGCTGCGGACCGAAAATTTTTCCGCCGCACCACGGCAGGGGCCATGGTCATTGCCGGGCGGCGCACCATAGGGGATTTCCCGGGGCAGAAGCCTCTGCCGGGGCGGGTGAACGTGGCCCTGACCCGCAGCGGACGGGAGATTCCCGGCTTTCAAACCTGTGCAGACGTAGCGCAGGTGCTGGCCCTGGCGGCCCAGGCCCAGCGGGCTATGGTCATCGGCGGCGGCAGCGTTTACCGCCAGCTGCTGCCCTACTGCGACCAAATCTACGTGACCAAGGTGCACACCAACCCTGAGTCGGATACGTTTTTCCCTGATTTAGACCAGTCTGAGGATTGGATTTTGGCCCAGATTCTGGAATCCGGGGAAGAAAACGGAATCCCCTATGAGATGTGCCTTTATAAAAGAACGTAACATACACTACCCTCCAAAGAACCAGCGGACGGTGAGGGAGGCCATAAAGAAGCCGACGAAGTCGGCAAACAGTGCTGCTGGGATGGTGTAGCGGGTTTTCTGGATGCCGGCGGCGCCGAAGTAGACGCTGATGGTGTAGAAGGTGGTTTCTGTAGAGCCGAGCATGACGGCGGCGGTGCGGCCGACGGGAGAATCCACGCCGTAGCGGCCCATCAGCTCCGCCCCCACTGCCAGGGCGGCGCTGCCGCTGAAGGGCCGGATGAGCACCAGCAGGGCCGTCTCCGGGGGAATGCCGAAGAAGGAGAATACCGGCGCTGCCCAGCGGCTCAGCTGCTCCGCTGCCCCGGAGGTGCGGAGCATGGCCACGGCACTGAGCAGCACAATCAGCGACGGCACAATGGAGCACAGCAACGCCAAGCCCTGGGCGGCCCCTTCCAGCAGCAGGGTATAGGGCTGCTGCCCCCGTCCCAAAGCCCAGGCGGCAATGGCAAACAGCAGCCCGGGAACCAGATAGTCCGTCACAGCAGCTTCCCCAGCAGCCAGGCGGCGGCCACGCCCAGACCGGCGGAGCACAGGCTGGTGACCCACACCGCCGGGAGAATGTCAAAGGGTGTGGCGCAGCCCAGGGCGCTGCGCACCGCTGCTACATTGGCAGGAATCAGCTGGATGGAGGCGGTGTTCAGCACGATCAGACGGCAAAGCTCGTCGGTGGCCCGGGGGCCGTCCTTTAGATGCTGGGCGGCCTGAATCCCAGTGGGAGTGGCGGCGTTGCCCAGCCCCAGCAGATTGGCGCAGAAGTTGGCGCTGAGATACTGGGCCAAGGCTGCATTTTTTGCGGTAGATGGGAAGACCCGAACCAGAAGAGGCCGGAACAACCGGGCCAGCCCGGCGGTCACGCCGGAAGCCTCCATCACCCTGGCAGCCCCGGACCACAGGCATAAACTTCCTGCCATCCCCAGGGCCAGGTTGATGGCACTTTGCGCCCCTTCCAGCGGCGCCGTGCTCAGGGAGACTCTGTTGAGAATCCCAAAAATCAGACTGATCCCGGCAATGCCGGTCCATAACCAACTCAATAGCATAGACATGCCTCCTTGTTGATGTACAATATGCTCAAAGAAATGGAGTTATGAATAGTTAATTTTTACAAAAACTTCAAAAATGTACAAAATTACGCAAAAATAATTTGACAGGAAAGCCATCCCTTACTATAATAATAAAATAAATGAGACGATTCGCTGGACACCACGGCAGGATAGGCGCTCCGATGAGGAAACGGGAGCACCAAAGCCTGGCAGCAGCGCATCGTCTGCCGCTGCCCGGCAGAGCGCTGCTTGGACAGCGGGGAACCAAAGGAGGGAGCGCAGAATGAAAGCGACAGGTATCATTCGCAAAGTAGATGAACTGGGCCGAATCGTATTGCCAATCGAGCTGCGGCGGACCATGGACATTGCTGTACGGGACGAACTGGAGATTTTCATTGACAACGACCGGGTGGTGCTGCAAAAGTGCGAACAGCGCAACAGCTGTGTGTTCTGTGGGTCCGACCAGGAGCTGCAGAGCTACCGGGGTAAAAACATATGCCGGGACTGCCTGGAGAAAATGCGACAACTTTAGCGATTCCAAAAAAATCCGCCCCTGTAAAGCACAGGGGCGGTTTTGTTGTTATTCTTCCAGTTTCAGCGCCAGGTCGTAGACCACGTTTTTGGGAAGATTCAGCGCTGCGGCGGTCTGCTTCACCGCATCCTTCCGGCTGAGGCCCTGGGAAAGCAGCTGGGACAAGTGCTGGGCGGCATCCTCCTGAGAAATTGCGGGCTTCTCCAAAACGGGAGCGCCGGCCACCACCAGCACGAATTCGCCCTTGGGTGGGGTTTGGGTGTACAGCTCGATGGCCTGGGCCAGGGTCAGCCGCAGCACCTGCTCGTGGAGCTTGGTCAGCTCCCGGCACAGACTGATGGGCCGGTCGGGGCCAAAGACCTGGGCCATATCCTCCAAAGTTGCCAGCAGCTTGTGGGGAGCTTCGTAGAAAATCATGGTCCGGTGCTCTTGACGCAGACTGTCCAGGTGTTCCCGGCGGCTTTTTTTCGCCGTGGACAGGAAGCCCTCAAAGCAGAAACGGCCGGTGGACTGGCCGGAGATGCTCAGGGCGGTGATGGCGGCGCAGGGACCGGGGATGGCGCAGACGGTGATGCCTGCCTGGGCGCACTGCTTCACCAGATCCTCGCCGGGGTCAGAAATGGCAGGGCTTCCGGCATCGGACACCAGAGCGCAGGTTTCTCCCGCTAAAATCCGGTCCAAAATCACATCGCCTTTGAAAGCTTTGTTGTGCTCGTAGTAGCTGACAAGGCTTTTTTTCAGCCCCAGATGATTCAGAAGCTTCAGCGTTACCCGGGTGTCCTCGGCGGCGATGAAGTCCGCCTGGGCCAGGGTATCCCGGCAGCGCTGGGAAATGTCTCCCAAATTGCCGATGGGCGTGGGGACGAGATAGAGCATTCCTGGCATAAATACCTCCGTAAATCGATACAAGATGAGTCGGTTCAGTCGCCGGACATGTGGTAAACCCGGCGGTAATACTCCGTGGGACGGCCGTCTGTGGTGAACAGGGTTTCCTCCTGCCAGACAAGCCCTGGCTTGGCGCCTTTTCGCAGGTGCAGGGCGATGAGATTCACCCCGGCGCCGGGATGGTGGCGCAGAAGCAGCAGCCGCTTTCCTTCCAAGCCGCAGGCCCCGGCGTGAGTTAGAAGCGTGGCCAAATTTTCCGGCTTCTGCACCAGAAAAAAGTCACCGCCGTATTTCAGCGCCCAGGCAGCGGACTCCATCAGTGCCTGGGGCAGGCAGGTGTCGCTGCGGCGGGCCAGGGGTGTCTGCTGGCTGAGGTGTCCACCGGAAAAGTAAGGGGGATTGGACACGCAGCAGGAGAACTGCCCCGGCGGGAATCGGACAGATATCGTCCGCAGGTCGGTGCATATACTTTCCATGCGGTGGGTAAGGCCGTTGCGGCGGATGTTCTCCACGGCGCCCTGGTGGGCAACGGGGTCAAGCTCTGCCCCGGTGACATGGCAGCCGGGATCTTTGGCGCACAGCAGCAGTCCAAGCGTGCCGCAGCCGGAACCGAGATCCAGCACCCGGGCATTTTTGGAAAGCCGGACAAAATCTGATAGCACCATGGAATCGGTGCTCAAGGGAAAGGCGCCGGCAGGGATTTCCAGGGTCAAACCATTGGGGAGCTGTTCCATACACCACCTCCGGAGGAACGTAGATAAAAAGATTGGCCTGCGCAGAAACTGCGCAGGCCAATGACTGGCGCAAAGAGGGGATTAGCCTTCCTCGATGGCTTCGTTGGGGCAAACGTCGGCGCAGGAGCCGCAGGAGACGCAGACATCAGCGTCGATGACGTACTTGCCGTCGCCCTCGGAAATAGCCTCAACAGGGCACTGCTCAGCGCAGGAACCGCAAGCGATGCAAGCATCGGTAATGGTATAAGCCATGGTGTTACCTCCTATATCTTGTAATGGTTCGTTACGGGAACGTACCACCATTGTAGCATGGATTTTGGAAAATGCAATTCCTTTTTTCAAAAAAGGCAGAATAATTTTTCGTCCTCTTGGCGAAGCTTCTGGGAAAAGCCCCAGGAGCTGGAAAAAAGGAGGAGTTTTGTGCGCTACCATGCTTTGACAGTGGAACTGATTCAAACGGCGGCTCAGAAGGCCAGAAGCTTGGGCCACAGCTATGTCGGCTCGGAGCACCTGCTGCTGGCCATAGCGGAAAGCGGCGGGGGAATGGGCCTCGTTTTGCGCCAGGCGGGGCTGGACCCGGGGCTGACACAGGCTTTGGCACAGCTGCTTTACGGTGCGGGAACGGCAGACCTGCCCCTGCCCCAGGGATTGACCCGGGAGGCCCGCAATATTCTGCGCTGTGCAGCCCGGGAGGCCCGGCTCTCCGGCAGCCGCCAGGTGTGGCCCCAGCATCTGCTGCTGTCCATCGCCCGGCGGGAGCACTGCGCCGCCGGGGAACTGCTGCGGCTCAACGGTGTCAGTGCCGATGTGCTGTTTACCGATACACTGGATTATCTGCGCTGGGAGCACTCGGCGCTGGGGAGCGAAAAAAAGGAGGCGGTTACCACGAAGTTATTGGAACAATTCAGTGAGGACCTGGTTGCCAAGGCGGCTGCCATGGAGCCGGTGATTGGCCGGGATAAGGAAATCGACATGGTCATCGGCATTCTCTGCCGAAAAAACAAGAACAATCCGGCCTTGGTAGGGCAGCCGGGGGTGGGCAAAACAGCCATTGCCGAGGGACTGGCCCAGCGGATGGCACTGGGCAATGTGCCGCCCCAGATTCGGGACAAGCGGCTCATCAGCCTGAATATGGCAAGCCTGGTGGCGGGCACAAAATACCGGGGCGAGTTTGAAGAGCGGCTGCGGGATGTGCTGTCGGAAATTCGCCGCAGCGGCGATGTGATTCTCTTTGTGGACGAAATGCACACCATTGTGGGGGCCGGAGCAGCGGAGGGAGCCATCGATGCGGCCAACATCTTCAAGCCCGCCCTGGGCCGGGGAGAGCTGCAAATGCTGGGGGCCACCACCCAGGAGGAGTACCGCCGCTACATTGAAAAGGATGCCGCACTGGAGCGCCGCTTCCGGCCGGTGCTGGTGGAGGAGCCGGGGGAGGAAACAGCGCTGGCGATTCTGCGGGCGCTGAAGCCGGGGCTGGAGCGGCACCACCACCTGCGCATCAGCGAGGAGGCCCTGAAAGAAGCGGTGCGGCTGTCGGTGCGCTACCTGCCGGATTTGTATTTGCCGGACAAGGCCATCGACCTGCTGGACGAGGGGGCCGCCCGAAGCCGCTTGGAGGAAACCCTGGGCGGTCGGGGCAGCGCAGCCCGAAAGGAGCTGGAGCTGCGGCTGCAAGAGGCGGTCCGGGAGCGGAATTTTGAGCAGGCGGCCCAGCTGCGGGATAAAATGCAGCACCTGGTGCGGGCCGGCGAGGGGCGGCGCAGCAAGGCTGTCACCGCCGGGGATATAGCCTGGGTGGTCTCTGCCCGGACGGGAATCCCAGTGGGGCGGCTGACGGCGGCGGAGCGGGAGCGGCTGCTGAATTTGGAGCAGCTGCTGCAAAGCCAGGTGGTGGGCCAGGAGCAGGCGGTGCAGGCTGTGGCCGAGGCGGTGCGCCGGGGCTACTGCGGCATCCGGGACCCGGGACGGCCCATTGCCTGCCTGCTGTTCACCGGCCCTACCGGGGTGGGAAAGACGGAGCTGTGCCGGGCGCTGGCGGAGGAGATCTACGGTAGCCGGGAGGCGATGATTCGCCTGGATATGACGGAGTATATGGAAAAGCAGTCGGTATCCCGGCTCATCGGTGCCCCTCCCGGCTATGTGGGCTACGAGGAAGGGGGCAAGCTGACGGAGGCAGTGCGCCGCCGCCCCTACTGCCTGGTGCTGCTGGACGAGCTGGAAAAGGCCCACCCGGACGTGCTGGGCATCCTGCTGCAAATCATGGAGGAGGGCACGCTGACGGATTCCACCGGGCGGCATGTCAGCTTCAAAAATGCCATTGTGGTGATGACCTCCAACATCGGCGGCCAGTGCCGTGGAGAAGGGTTGGGGTTCTGCGCCCAGGGAAAGGACGGCCAGATATATGAGCAGCTGCGGCAGGCCTTTTCGCCGGAGTTTTTGGGGCGGATCGACCAGCATGTGTGCTTCCGTCCTCTGGATAAGCGCGCCATGGAGGCCATTGCCGGAAAATACTTGGCCCAGCTTCAGCGCCGGGTGCAGCAGTCGGGCACCCAGCTGCTGTTCCCGCCGGAACTGGTGCCGGCGCTGCTGGAAAAGTGCCCGGGCCAGGATGGTGCACGGCAGCTGCGGCGGCTGGTTCAGCAGGAGGTGGAGGGGCCGCTTGCCAGTTTCCTGCTGCGCTGTTCCCGGAAACCGAGCCGCCTGAAGCTGCACCTGGAGGCAGGGAGCGCCACCTTTTGCACCTAACGTGCTCCCTGGGGAATTCTGGAAAAAACTGTCGAAACGTGAGATTTTATTAGAACACATGTTCAAAAATACAGCCATTTTCGCCGGAAAACGGAAAAAACAAGAGAAAAAGATTGATTTTTACGCCCAATGGTAGTATACTGTCCGTAAATGGAGCAAAAGGGTAGTAAAGTGGAGTGTTCGGGAAGGAGGAACAGCCGTGATTGGAAAATATGCAGCCAAGCTGGATGACAAGAGCCGGCTGTTTGTTCCGGCCAAGCTGCGCCAGGAATTGGGGCAGACCTTTTTTGTCACCTTGGGTGTCAATTGCGGCCACCGCTGTCTGACGGTTTACACCGCTCAGGAGTGGCAGCGGCTGTCGGACAACTACAATGCCCTGAGCATTTCCCAGCGCTCCGGCGCCACCAGCCTGATTTTCATGAATGCGGCAGAGTGCACGCCGGATAAGCAGTTCCGCTTTGGCCTGACGCCGTTTCTTATGGCGTACGCCGGTATTGACCGGGAGGTTATGATTGTAGGCCGGGCAGGACAGGCTGAAATTTGGGACAGCCGGGAGTTTGCCGCCTTCGAGGCGGAAAATTTGACGCCGGAGAAGCTGCTGGCATCCTTGGAGGCAATTGGACTATGAGCGAATTTCATCATGTTTCTGTGCTGCTGGAGGAGTGCATTCAGGGGCTGAACATCCGCCCGGAGGGCACCTATGTGGACGGCACCCTGGGCGGCGCCGGACATTCCAGCCGGATTGCGGCGGCGCTGACCACCGGTACGCTGGTGGGCATTGACCGGGATACGGTGGCCCTGACGGCGGCAAAGGAGCGGCTGGCCCCCTGGATGGACCGGGTGCGGCTGTTCCATGGCAACTTCTGCCAGCTGGAGCAGGCGCTGGACAGCTTCGGCATTTCCGGCGTGGACGGCATCCTGCTGGACTTGGGCGTGTCCTCACCCCAGCTGGATGACGGTCAGCGGGGCTTTTCCTATATGGCCGATGCGCCGCTGGATATGCGCATGAATGGGGAGGATACGCTGGATGCCCATTTTGTGGTCAACCACTATTCTTATGAAGAACTGAAAAAAATCCTCTATGAATACGGCGAGGAGCGCTATGCGCCCCAGATTGCTGCCGCCATCTGCCGCCGCCGGGAGGAAAAAGAGATTGAAACCACCCTGGAGCTGGTGGACATCATTCGCTCCGCCATGCCGGCCAGTGCCCTGCGGGAAAAGCAGCACCCGGCCAAGCGCACCTTCCAGGCCATCCGCATTGCGGTGAACGACGAGCTTGGCTCAGTGGCCAAGGTGATGGAGGCAGCCATTCCCCGGCTGAACCCCGGCGGACGTTTGGCGGTGATCACCTTCCACTCTCTGGAAGACCGCATTGTGAAAAACGCCATGGCCAGTGCAGCCCGGGGCTGCACCTGCCCGCCCAACTTCCCGGTGTGCGTCTGCGGAAAGAAGCCCCAGGTGAAGCTGATTACCCGCAAGCCCATCGTTTCCGGCCAGGAGGAGCTGGACCGGAATCCCCGGGCCAGAAGCGCCAAGCTGCGGATTTGCGAGAAACTATAAGGTAACGGCCCAAAGGAAGCGCAATATATGATACAAAAACCTAAGATTCAATATGTGGGCCAGTTCTATGTCTATGGCAGCGAAGCCAAGGCATTGGACAAGAAAAGAGAGCAGCGCCACCCCAAGACGGAGCTGCCCAAGGCTCGTGTGCAGCAAAGCCGCACGCTGACGCTGGACCCGGTATCCCTGGCGGCCATTGCCTCGGCAGTGGTGCTGCTGGTGGTGATGGTGCTGGGAACGGTGCAGCTAAGCCGGGATTGGCAGGAGTACCACCAGGTGCAGACCTATGTTTCCAATCTGAAAATGGAAAATGCCCAGCTGGAGGAAACCTTCCGGGAAAGCTATGACATGACCCAAGTCCAGGCCCGAGCAGAGGCCATGGGACTGATTCCTGTGGAGCAGGCAGAGACGCAGGGCGTGCGGGTGCGTGTGCCGGCATCTGCACCGGAGCGGACCTTCTGGGACGATGTATGCTGGTTCTTTGCAGGGCTGTTTGAATAAACGGCACCTGTCGGCCATACCATAATGATAAAGCTGCGGATGGGCGGCGAGGGATTCCCTTGCTGCCCATTCTTTGAAGCATGATCACGCAGTCGGACAGTCTCCGGCTGGGAAATGGGAGGCCGGTATGGGGAGCAACGAAAAGCGCTATGACCGTCTGCGCTTGAACAGCGGCCAGCACAGGCGGATTTTGCTGGTGATGCTGGTGCTGGGGGTGCTGGCTTTTGGGCCGGTGCTGTGGCGGCTGTATGATTTGATGGTGGCGCAGTATCCGCAGTATGCGGCCCTGGCCCTGCGCAACCAAACCCGGTCCACCGCCGTCAGTGCCCACCGGGGGGATATCTACGACCGGAATATGAACATTCTGGCCACCTCCGTGACGGTGGAAAACGTCTACTTAGACCCCCACGAGCTGAAGCAGTCCCGGGCGGATATCCAGGCCCTGTCCCAGGCCCTGGGAGCGCTGCTGGACAAGGACCCGGATTGGATTGCGGCCCAGGCGAGGGACTTAAAGCGCCGCTATAAGCAGATCGGCACCCGTGTGCCGGAGGAAACGGCGGCTCAGATTCGAGATTACATCAACCGGCAGGGCATTTCCGGCATTCATTTGGAGCCGGATTCCCAGCGGGTCTACCCCTTCGGCCCTTTGGCTGCCCAGCTGATTGGCTTTACCAATGCCTCCAACGACGGTTCTGAGGGCGTGGAGGCGGCTTACGACAGCTACCTGTCCGGCCGGGCCGGGCGGGTGATTACCACCAAGGGCAACAACGAAATGGATATGCCCTATTCCTACGAGCGCTATGTGGCCTCTACCCAGGGCGACAGCCTGATTTTGACCCTGGATGCCACGGTGCAGGCGTGCTTGGAAAAGCGGCTGCAAGAGGCAATCGACCGCTACGATGTGCAAAACGGGGCCTTCGGCCTGGTGATGAACTGCAAGACCGGGGAAATCCTGGCCATGGCCACACTGGGCAGCTATGACCCCAACCAATACCTGGTCCTGGCGGACCCGGCGGCAGCGGAGCAGACGGAGCAACTGCGTCAGGCGTATCTGGCCCAGCCGGAGGGCAGCGAAGGCTATGCCCAAGGAAAACAAGCCTATGAGCAGGCCCTGTCGGCGGCCCGGCTGAAGCAGTGGCGTAACCGGGTGCTCTCCGACGGCTATGAGCCCGGGTCTACCTTCAAGGTGCTGACCATGGCGGCGGCGCTGGACTGCGGGGCCATTGATCTCAATACCTCCTTCCACTGCTCCGGGGCGGAGCAGATTCCCGGAAGATCTCAGCTGCTCCACTGCTGGCGCTCGGCAGGCCACGGCAGCGAGAAAACGCCCCAGGCCCTGCAAAATTCCTGCAACATCGCCTTTGCCCACATCGCCCTGAAGCTGGGAGGCGAACGCTTCTATGACTATGTGAAGCAGTTCGGGATTCTAGAAAAAACCGGCATCGACCTGGCAGGGGAGAGCAAGGGCATCTTCTTTGACAAAGCCCTGGTTGTGGACACGGATAAGTGGGGCACGGCCTCCCTGACCTCTGGCTCCTTCGGCCAGACGTTTAAGATCACCCCCTTGCAGCTGGTGCGGGCCATCGCCTCGGTGGTCAATGGCGGGCAGCTGCTGGAACCATACATCGTTTCCGAAATCGTGGATGCCCAGGCAAACACGGTGATGAAGGCGGAGCCGACGGTCACCCGCCGCACCATCCGCCCGGAAACCTCGGACACCATGCGCACTCTGATTACCTCGGTGGTGACGGAGGGTACGGCGAAAAATGCCCAGGTGGCGGGCTTCTCCATTGGCGGGAAAACCGGCACCAGCGAAAAAATTGACGTCTTTGACGAAAACGGCCAGCGGGTGCTGGATAAAATCGTTTCCTTCGTGGGCATTGCCCCGATGGATGACCCGCAGTACATTGTGCTGGCGGCGCTGGATACCCCGTCCCGTCAGACGGGCATTTACATCTCCGGCGGTGTCATGGCCGCCCCCACGGTGGGCGCCGTGATGGCGGATATCCTGCCCTACCTGGGCGTGCCCCGGGTGTTCTCCCCGGAGGAGGAAGCCGGGCGGGAGGTGGTGGTGCCGAACCTTTGCGGCTTGACACAGGAACAGGCACTGGATACACTGAAGCAGCTGGGGCTGGAGGGCCAGGTTTCCGGCCAAGGGGAGCTGGTGCGTGCCCAAATCCCGGCGCCGGGCCAGGTCATCAGCGGCACGGGACAGGTGCTGCTGTATCTGTCGGAGGGGCAGACCCCCAGGCAGGCAGCCGTGCCGGACTTTATGGGGATGCACCGCCAGCAGGCGGCGGATGCCGCCGGGGCGGTAGGCTTGCATATTTTGGTCAGCGGAAACGGCGATTTGTCGCCGTCGGTAACGGTGACGGCCCAGAGCATCCCTAAGGATACCCAGGTGCCGACGGGGACCACGGTGCGCCTGGAATTTGCGGATACCGCAGCAAGAGATTAGCCCGCCCCAGCCGGCGGAGAACAGCAGAAAAAGCTGGATATAAGGAGATTGCTATGAAACTGAAGGATTTGCTCAAGGATGTGCCGATGCTGGCGTGCACGGCGGATTTGCAGACGGAGATTTCCGGGGTGTGCTACGATTCCCGGAAGGTTTCTGCCGGGGATGCCTTTGTGGCGGTGACCGGCTTCGCCGCTGACGGCAATCGCTTCATCCCCATGGCCCTGGACCGGGGGGCAGCGGTGGTGGTCACTGCCCGCAAGCCCCAGCAGGAGATTTCCTACGTGCTGGTGGAGTCGGACCGGCTGGCCCTGGCCAAGATGAGCTGCAATTTTTATGACCATCCGGCAGACACCATGACCATGATCGGCATTACCGGCACCAACGGCAAAACCTCCTCCACGCTGCTGCTCAAGCAGGTGCTGGAGCAGGTGGCCGGGGCCAAGGTGGGCCTGGTGGGCACTATGTCCAATCTCATCGGCAGCCAGGAAATTCCCACGGAGCGAACCACCCCGGAGAGCCTGGAATTGCAGGGCCTGTTTGCCCAAATGCGCGCTGCCGGCTGTACCCATGTGGTGATGGAGGTTTCCAGCCACGCCCTGAGCCTGGAACGGGTGGGGGGCGTCCACTTTGACGTGGCGGCCTTTACCAACCTGACGGAGGATCATCTGGACTTTCACAAGACCATGGATGAATACTGCGCCGCCAAGGCGGAATTGTTCCGCCGGTGTGACCGGGCTGTGGTAAACCGGGATGACGGCTATGCCCAGCAGATTTTGCAGGCGGCGGCCTGCCCGGTGCTCACCACCTCGGTGGCAGGGGACGGGGATTTGCAGGCTGTGGACGTGTCCCTGCACGCCCAGGGGGTCCGCTTCACGGCGAAGCTGGGACAGCAGCAGGCTCGGGTGGAGCTGCCCATTCCGGGACGATTTACGGTGCACAATGCCCTGACGGTGCTGGGCATCACCAGCCAGCTGGGCCTTCCTCTGGAAGACTGCGCCCAGGCCCTGGGCAGATGCCAGGGGGTCAAGGGCCGGGTGGAGGTAGTTCCCACGCCGGGAAAGCCCTACAGCATCCTCATCGACTATGCCCACACCCCGGACGGACTGGAAAATGTGCTGCGCTCGGTCCGGGATTTCTGCAAGGGGCGGCTGATTGCGGTGTTTGGCTGCGGCGGTGACCGGGACCCCATGAAGCGGCCGATCATGGGAAGCATCGGCGTGAAGCTGTCGGATTTGGCCATCATCACCTCCGACAATCCCCGAACGGAGGAACCGTCCTCAATTCTGGCGGATATCCTGAAAGGGATAAAAAAGGAAGACGGGGAATATATTGTCATAGAAGATCGCCGCAAAGCCATCAAATATGCTATGGACATTGGAAAAAAAGATGATATAATTGTACTTGCCGGAAAGGGCCATGAGACCTACCAGGACATCGGCGGTCACAAGTACCACCTGGATGAACGGGAAGAAGTCGCAGCCCATCTGGCGGAAACGAGGAATTGACATGGCAAGCTTAACCCTGCGTCAGGCTGCCCTTTGGTGCGGCGGCACTGTGGACGAACAGTATGAAGACGTGGAATTTTTTGGTGCGTGCAATGATACCCGTTCCTTGCAGCCGGGGCAGCTGTTCCTGGCGCTTCAAGGCGCAAGAGACGGCCACGATTTTATCCCCGATGCAATGGCACGGGGGGCGGCAGCGGTATTGTGCAGCCGCCGGGTGGGGGACTATCCTGCCATTTATGTGGACGACCCCCGGATTGCGCTGGGCAAAATTGCCCAGAAGGAACTGGATCGCATCGGCCCTAAGGTAGTGGGTGTCACCGGCTCCGTGGGCAAGAGCACCACCAAGGAAATGATTGCCACCGTGCTTTCCAGCGTCTACCGGGTGGCCAAAACTCCGGCCAACCACAACAACGACATTGGAATGCCCATGGCGATTTTGTCCATGCCCCTGGATACCCAGGTGGCGGTGCTGGAAATGGGGATGAACCACTTCCGGGAAATCGCATATCTGTCCGATATTGCCCGCCCGGATGTGGCGGTGATCGTGAATATTGGCACGACCCATATTGAATACCTTGGCTCTCAGGAGGGCATCCGCCGGGCCAAGCTGGAAATTACCGAGGGCATGACACCTCGGGGAATGTTGCTGCTCAACGGCGATGACACCCTGCTGCGTTACCTGGACCATACCCCGGAGCAGCGAGTGACGTACTTCGGTCAGAGCGATCTCTGCGATGTCCGGGGGCTGGAGGCTCGTCAGGATGGATCGGTGCTGCGCTTCCGGGTGGAAGCCGGCCGGCTGAACCAGCCGGTGGAGATGAACCTGGAAGGCGTACATTTTGTCAACGATGCCCTGGCAGCCATTGCCGTGGGCCTGAAGCTGGCAGTTCCCATGGATCGCATCCGTGAAAGCCTGGCATCTTTTCAGAACATGTCCGGCCGGCAGGAGATTTTTGAGGCCAAGGGCTGCACCATCATCAAAGATTGCTACAACGCAGGCCCGGAATCTATGGCAGCGGCCCTGGGCGTGCTGGGCAACCGGCCCGGGCGGCACATTGCGGTGCTGGGGGACATGCTGGAGCTGGGCGACTGCTCCCAGGCGGAGCACTATAAAATCGGCCGCATTGCAGCGGAAAAGGCGGACATGGTCTTTGCCTACGGCCCGTATGCCCGCCGGGTCATTGACGGCACCATCACCGGCGGCATGAGCGAGAGCTGCGGCCGAGCCTATCAGGACATGGACAAACTGGTGCAGGCGCTGGTACTGGCGGCGAAGCCCGGAGATGTGATTTTGTTCAAGGCCAGCCGTGGTATGCACCTGGAGCGGGCGCTGGAAGGCTTTTTGAAGGAAGAAAGATAATTTGGAGGAAGAACCATGACGAGAATTTTGTTCACAGGGGCGGCGGGCTTTGTCCTATCCGGTTTGCTGGGACTGCTGCTGCTGCCCGTGCTGCGGGCGCTGAAGGCAGGCCAGTCCATTCGGGAAGTCGGCCCCACCTGGCACAATTACAAGGCGGGAACCCCGATGATGGGGGGCTTGATGTTCATCTTTGCCTCGATTTTGTGCCTGCTGATGAGCATTCCCTCGATGCAGGACCATTCGGTGTTCTTTGTGCTGGCCCTGGCGCTGAGCTTCGGCTTCATTGGCTTTTTGGATGACTTTACCAAAATCCGGTTCCATCGGAATCTGGGCCTGACCAGTCTGCAAAAGGCCATGCTGCAAATGGCGGTGTCGGCGATCTTTCTGTACGTGATGTACAGAACCGGCGCTATGAATACCCATCTGTACATCCCGTTTTTCAATGTCAGTTTCGATTTGCACCCCATTGTTTATATTTTCTTTGCCATGTTCGTCATGGTGGGCTGTGTCAACTCGGTGAACCTCACCGACGGTGTGGACGGCCTGAGCAGCTCGGTGACCCTGCCGGTGATGGTGTTCTTCACCGCCGCTGCCGTGGCGCTGAAGCGCTTTGATCTGGCGCTGCTGCCGGCTTCTCTGGTGGGCGGACTGATTGCTTACCTGTTTTTCAACTGGCATCCTGCGAAGGTGTTTATGGGCGATACCGGCTCGCTGTTCTTGGGCGGTGTGGTGTGTGCCCTGGCCTTTGCGCTGGAGATGCCCCTGATTCTGATTTTGGTGGGCTTTGTGTATATCTGCGAAACCCTGTCGGTGATTTTGCAGGTGAGCTATTTCAAGGCCACCCACGGCAAGCGCCTGTTCAAAATGTCTCCTATCCACCACCACTTTGAGATGTGCGGCTGGAAGGAAGAAAAAATCGTGCTGAGCTTTGCCGCCGTGTCGGCGCTGATGTGCCTGCTGGCCTGGTTTGGCATCCAGGGATTGTTGTAAGACTGGTTTTAGGATTCGCAGAAAGGAGTCCTGGTATGGCATTGGAGGGAAAGCTCCATGCCAAAGAAGACCGCCGTCTGCCGGAAAAACCGGCGGAGCAGGGGGTAGACGTTCTGTTCCTGACGCTGATTCTGGCGCTGCTGGGTGTTGGGCTGGCGATGCTGTATTCTGCCAGCTATGCCCAGAGTGCCTACGATACCAGCTATGTCAGTTCCACCAAGTATCTGCAAAAGCAGGCGCTGTGCGCCGCCATTGGCTTAGCTGCCATGTACCTGTTCAGCCGGATTCCGGCGGGGGTATGGTATCGGCTGGCTTGGCCGATGTACGCTGTAAGCATTGTGCTGCTGCTGTCGGTGCTGGTCATTGGCCAGGAGGTCAATGGGGCCAGGCGCTGGATCAACCTGGCGGGAATTCAGTTTCAGCCATCGGAAGTGGCGAAATTCGCCCAAATTGTTCTGTTTGCCCGGCTGACCCGGCATTTTGGCCAGGAAGCCAGGCAGTTTCGATTTGGTGTGCTGGGCTTTGGGGCGGCCCTGATGGGGATTTTGGTGCCCCTGGCCCTGGAAAAGCACCTGTCGGCCATTATGCTTATGGGCATGGTGGCGGTGGTGATGATGTTTGTAGCCGGAACACAGCCCAAGTGGCTGCTGGCCGGAGCCGGGGCTGCGGCCCTGTTTGTGCTGGTGTACATCCAGTTTATGGGCTATGCCGGGGACCGGGTCAGTGCCTGGCTCCATCCGGAGCTGGACCCGGGAGACACCGGCTACCAGATTTTGCAATCGCTGTATGCCGTAGGCTCCGGCGGCCTTTTTGGCCTGGGCTACGGAAAATCCCGGCAGAAGTATTTGTATCTGCCGTTTCAGTATAATGATTATATTTTCGCCATCTGCTGCGAGGAGCTGGGGCTGGTGGGGGCGGCGGCCATTATGGCCCTGTTTGCCGCTGCCATTGTTCGGGGGTATTGGATTGCCCTCCGTGCCCAGGACCGCTTCTCCACGGTGCTGGCGGCCGGCCTTGTTACGCTTATTGGCGTGCAGACCGTTTTGAATCTTTGCGTTGTCACGAACCTGCTTCCCTCCACCGGGATTGCCCTGCCGTTTTTCTCCTATGGCGGCACGGCGCTGGCGGTGAATCTGGGGGAGATGGGCATCGTTTTAAGTATATCCAGACATAGGAATCAGAGAAAAATCCAGGAGGAATGAAGACTATGAATTTGATCTTCACCTGCGGCGGCACGGCGGGGCACATCAACCCTGCCATTGCGGTGGCCAATATGATGAAAGAGCGCCATCCCCAGTGCAACATTCTGTTTATTGGTGCCCAGGGACATATGGAAGAAAAGCTGGTGCCCCAGGCGGGGTACGAGGTTCGCTGCCTGCCGGGCTCCGGACTGAGCCGGAAGAAGAATCTGCAAGGCGTGAAGCAGAACATCCGGGCGGTGAAGTGCGTGCTGGATGCGGTGAAAGCTTGCAAGGCGATTTTTAAGGATTTTCAGCCCGATGTCGTCATCGGCACCGGCGGCTATGCCAGCTTCCCGGCCCTCTATGCGGCCCAGAGCATGGGCATCCCCACCTGCGTCCATGAGAGCAATGCCGTGCCCGGCGTGACCACCAAAATGGCGGCAAACCGGGCCAGCCGGGTGCTGGTGGCCTTTGCCGAAAGCGTGCAGTATTACAAGCACCCGGAAAAGGTGGAGGTCGTGGGAATGCCGGTGCGCCGGGAATTTCTCTACGAGACCCGGCAGCAGGCCAGGCAGCAGCTGGACTTGCACGGCCCGGTGGTGGTGTCCGCCTTCGGAAGCCAGGGCGCAAAGGTGATGAATGAAACCATCGCCGATATGCTGCCGCTGGAGCAGGCCGACGGCTTTCCCTTCCACCACATCCACGCCACCGGCAGCTTCGGCAAGGAGTGGATGCCCAAACGGGTGGAGGACAATGGGGTGGACTGGAAAAACTGTCCGCAGCTGGACATTCGGGAGTATATTTATAACATGCCCGAGGTGATGGCGGCGGCGGACCTGGTGATTGGCCGGGCCGGCAGCGCCACCTGCAACGAGCTGGCGGCCGCAGGCATTCCCTGCGTGCTGATTCCCTCGCCCAATGTGACCAACAACCATCAGGAGAAAAATGCCCGGCTGCTGGAAAGCGGCGGCGGTGCGGTGGTGATGCTGGAAAAGGACTGCACGCCCCAGGCACTGTACGACCAGATCCGCCAGCTGCTGTCTGACGACCAGCGCCGTGGCCAGATGGCACGGAATCTCCATGCCATGGCACGCCTCGACTCCACGGAGCGCATCTGCGACATTGTGGAGAGCCTGTGCAAGGCGTGAAATCCGGCCACCAGGAGGAAAACCATATGGATACAACAAAAGATACCCGCCGGGAGGGCCAGAGCCGTCCCAGGCAGGAAGGCAGCCGGGAGGGACAGCGGCCCCAGGGCCAGAAAGCACCGCCCCGGCAGCGGCCGGAATCGGCCCAGCCCCGCCGGGAGCAGGCCAAGTCTTCCAACGCCGTGAAGCAGCGCCCCGCCAGAGCGGGCAGTCCGTCCCGCAGCGCCAAGCAGGAACAGTCCCGCCCCCAGTCCGGGCAGAAGCAGGCTCCTCAGCGCAGCAAGGCCAAGCAGCCGGCGCAAACACGCCAGAAGCCCCGCCGGGAAGTGCCGGATGATTTGTCCGCAAAACGCCGGGCCTACGGCAACAGCAAGCCCAAGAAAAAATCCGCCTTCGCCCGGATGACCGAATCGGTGAGCGGAGCAGTGGCGGCAGCCAAGGCTCGCTCGGCTGCGAAGAAATCCAGCACCAAGCGCACCAACCGTCCGGCTCAGCCGGCTCCGGCGGTGATTTACACCCAGCCCAAGGCCTTTAACCGAACCCGCCTGCTGGTGCAGATGCTCAGCGTGGCGGCGGTGGTGGCGGCGCTGGTGATGAGCCTGTCGGTGTTTTTTAAGGTCAAGCACATCACCATCACCGGTGCCCAGACCTACACCCCGTGGGCGGTGGAGCAGGCCTCCGGCATTAAGAAGGCTTCGGAAGATACCAAGGGCGACAACCTGTTCTCCTTTGGCCACGCCCGGGCGGGTGCCCAGATCAAGGCCAAACTGCCCTATGTGAAAAGTGTGCGGGTCGGTATAAAACTGCCGGACACGGTCAATATTATCATCGAAGAAGAAAGCGTGGTCTATGCCATCAAGGATAATACCGGAACCTGGTGGCTGATGAATGCCAGCGGCCGTGTGGTGGAGATGACCAACAGCAGCAAGGCGAAGAATTACACCCAGATTCTGGGTGTTACCCTGGACAATCCGGCGCCCAATACCATGGCGGTTGCGACGGAGGTTCAGGCAGCTCAGCCGTCCCAGCCGGCAGACCCCACTGGCGAGCCGGTGGCGGTGAGCACGGGCGGCGCCCAGCGGCTGGATGCCGTCAAGCAGATTTTGACGGCGCTGGAAGCCAATGACATTGTCGGTGAAGCTGCCAGCGTGGATGTGACCCGCACCGAGGACATCATCCTCTGGTATGGCAGCCGCTACCAGGTCAATTTGGGCGATACCACAGACCTGGAATATAAGATTGCCTGCATGAACGACGTGATTTTGCAGCTGGGCGACTACGAAACCGGCATCCTGGATGTGAGCTTCACCATCTGGCCGGAGAAGAATAAGGTCAGCTACACCCCCTTCGAGTAAGCCAAAGTTGGGAACAGTTTGTAAATAATTTGCCGAAAATGCAGATTTTCTATTGACCAATTTGAAAATTAAGGATAGAATGTAGAGAGCATGAGTAAAAAATCAAAACGGAGATCCCTTGCCCGTGAACAGATACATAGGAGGAAGAGTGTTATGCCTGAAACGTTACAGGATCGTGTTGTAAAGATCAAGGTCATCGGCGTCGGCGGCGCCGGCAATAATGTCATCAACCGCATGATCGAAGCCGGTGTCGGCGGCGTGGATTTTGTGGTGGTCAATACCGATAAGCAGGACCTGAATAAGTCCATTTGCAAGAATAAGATTCAGATTGGCGAGAAGCTCACCGGCGGTATGGGCGCCGGCTCCAAGCCGGAGGTGGGCCGCAAGTCCGCCGAAGAATCCCGTGCAGAGCTGGCCAAGGCTCTGGAAGGCACCGATATGGTCTTTGTCACCGCCGGTATGGGCGGCGGCACCGGCACCGGCGCTGCACCCATCGTGGCAGACCTGGCCCATGAGGCCGGTATTCTCACCGTGGGCGTGGTGACCAAGCCCTTCAAGTTTGAGGGCGCCAACCGGATGCGCCAGGCAGAGCAGGGCATTGCCGACCTCAATGGCAAGGTGGATTCCCTGATCATCATTCCCAATGACCGGCTGAAGTACGTCACCGACCAGAAGATTACCTTCGCCAACGCCTTCGGCATTGCCGACGATGTGCTGAAGCAGGCCGTTACCTCCATTTCCGAGCTGGTTGGCTTCTGCGAGAATGTCATCATCAACCTGGACTTTGCCGACGTCTCTGCCGTTATGAAGGACGCTGGCCGGGCACACATGGGCGTGGGCACTGCCTCCGGCCGGGAGAAGGCGGAGCAGGCCGCTACCGCCGCCGTTTCCAGCCCCCTGCTGGAGACCTCCATCAATGGCGCTACCGGCGTGCTGGTGAATGTCACCGGCTCTTCCGAGATGACTTTGGACGATGTGGAGACTGCTGCCGGAATCGTCCAGGAGGCCGCCAACCCCGATGCCAACATCATCTTTGGCGCTACCGTGGCAGAGGACTTCCAGGACGAGATGCGGGTGACCGTGATCGCCACCGGTTTTGAGATGCAGCAGCAGACCTATGCCCCCCGTGCCGCTTCTTCCGCAGCGGCTGCCGGCAAGAGCGCTGCGCCTGCCGCCCCCAGCTTCGTGCCGGAGGACATCGATACCCCTGTTGTTTCCTCTCGCCAGCCCACCAAGACTGGAGATATGAGCGACATCGACGAAATTTTCAGCATCTTCAAGCGTTGAGAAGCTATGTTTCATCCCGTCCCACTATCGGGACGGGATGCTTCGCTTTTCCGGAACAAAAGGAGACGAATATGGCAACGACGAAGGATTATTTGGCATTTGTCATGGAGCAGCTGCCTGCGGAGGCATCCAGCCGGGCCATGATGGGGGAGTACGTGCTTTACTACCGTGGCCGTGTGTTTGGCGGATTGTACGACAATCGTCTGCTGGTGAAGCCGATTCCGGCGGCGCTGGCGCTGCTGCCCCAGGCTCGGCAGGAGCTGCCCTATGACGGGGCGAAGCCCATGCTCCTGGTGGAAAATATGGAAGACCGGGATTTCCTGGCCCAGCTGCTGGAAGCCATGTATCCCCAGCTTCCGGAGCCGAAGAAAAAGAAATCCAATGCATAGAGAGGATTACATTCATGAACATACTCATCGTCAATGACGATTCCATCGATTCGCCGGGAATCGCCCTGCTGGCTCAGGCGGCGGGGGAATTTGGTCGGGTGTGGGTGGTGGCGCCGGATGCCCAGTGCAGCGCCATGTCCCAGAAGGTAACCATCCGTGGCAGTTTGACAGCCAAACCGGTGGAGAATTTTCCGGCGAAAGTAGAGGGCGCCTATCGCGTTACCGGCAGTCCGGCGGATTGTGTCCGGGTGGCGCTGGACTGCCTGCTGGAGGAGCGGCCGGACTATGTGTTCTCCGGCATCAACGATGGCTACAATGTGGGCTATGACATTGCCTATTCCGGCACAGTGGGCGCAGCCATGGAGGCGGTGATGAACGGCGTTCCGGCCATCGCCTTTTCCAATGCGTTCCAGGCGAGCTTGGATACCCCAAGAGCGTATATTCGCTCCGTTCTTGCAGAACTGCTTCAGGCGGGGCTTGGCTGCGGCGAAATTTGGAATGTGAACTTCCCGGACAGAGCACCCCAGGATGTGGCGGGAATTTTGCACAATCGCTGCATTGGCCCTGCTCGCATTTTTGACAATGCCTATCAGCGCCGGGATCTGCCGGATGGAAGCTGCTGCCTGGACATCCAGGTGGAAGTTATGGAGGTGGACGAAACCCTCTGTGAAGCCTCAGACGTGGCTGCGGTGCATCGGGGGTATGTGTCCATTGGAAAGGTGCTGTGCCCAGTGATGGAGCACCACGCCGGAAGGAGGAGCCTGTGAACGCCTACCATGCTCTGGCGGTGAGCTATGACCGCCTGACCAACGATGTGGATTACGAGGCCACGGTGGCCTTCTACCAGACCATTTTGGACCGGGAGGGGCTGCGCCCCAGGACGGCGGTGGATCTGGCCTGCGGCACAGGCTCTGTGACGGCACTGCTGGCCCAAAAAGGCTTGCAGGTCATTGGCGTGGATATGTCCGAGGAAATGCTCACTGTGGCCCAGCAGAAGGCCGCCCAGCTGCCCTGCGCCCCCAGATTCGTCTGCCAGCGGCTGGAAAAGCTGTGGCTGCCCCGAGGGGTGGACTTGGCGGTGTGCGCCCTGGACAGCCTGGATTACATCACAGACCCGAAGCTGTGTCGCCAGGCCATTGCCCGGATTTATAAGGCGCTGAACCCCGGCGGCATTTTTATTTTCGACGTGAATACCCCGGAAAAGCTCCGGGCCATGGACGGCCAGGTGTTTTTGGACGAGGATGACGATGTCTACTGCGTCTGGCGGGGAGAATTTGATGAGCAGACCAACATCTGCTCCTACGGCATGGATCTGTTCCAGCGTCAGGGGAATCTCTGGCAGCGCTCCTTTGAGGAGCACCAGGAGTACGCCTACGGCCAGCAGGAGCTGACCCAATACCTGAAAGCGGCAGGCTTCAGCCGCATTGCGGTTTACGGCGACCGCACGCTGGAACCGCCTCAGCCGGGGGCACAGCGGATTTATTTCAAAGCGAGAAAGGGAATCAGACTATGAATGACTATTTGGTACGTGGCATGACCATGGACGGCTTCGTCAAGGTGGTGGCCATTCGCTCCACGGAGCTGGTCCGCCGGGGCGCCCAGATTCAGGGCACAACCCCCAACGCCACAGCGGCCTTTGGCCGGTGTCTGACGGCAGCCTCCATGATGGGCAATATGCAGAAGGTGGAAAATGGCTCTATGACCCTGCAGGTTCGTGGCGGCGGCCCCATTGGCACCATTACGGTGGTGTCGGACCCGGAGGGCAACGTCCGTGGCTGCGTGACGGAGCCTCATGTGCCCCTGGCGGAGAAGTATCCCGGCAAGCTGGATGTGGGCGCTACGGTGGGCACGGACGGCACGCTGACGGTGATTCGGGACTTGCAGATGAAAGAACCCTACATCGGTTCGACACAGCTGGTTTCCGGCGAGATTGGCGATGATGTAACGGCCTACTTTGCCCAGAGTGAGCAGACCCCAACAGCCTGCGCCCTGGGGGTGCTGGTGGACCGGGACCTGAGCGTGAAAGTGGCGGGCGGTTATCTGCTCCAGCTGCTGCCCGGTGCGCCGGATGAGATCGTGGACAAGCTGGAGCAGGGAATCCAGCGTGCCGGAGCGGTGACGCCCATGCTGGAGGCAGGCATGACCCCGGAGGATATTCTGGGACAGGTTTGCGGAGACTTGGGCGTGGTGTTTATGGAGACGGCACCGGTCTGCTACAAGTGCTATTGCTCCCGCAGCCGGGTGGAGAGCGCCCTCATCAGCCTGGGCCGCCAGGAGCTGACGGACATTATGCAGGAGGGAAAACCGTTCCCGGTGGAATGCCAGTTCTGCGACACGGTGTACACCTTCACGCCGGAGGACATTCAGGAACTGTTGAATAAGATTTGAAAAATGCTGTAAAATGCCGATAAAATCCGGGTAAAATTGTCAAAAAAGTTTTTCAAGAAAAAAGTGAAAAAAGTGCTTGACAAATGGGGGACTTTTGTGTATAATGAACCACGTCGCTGAGGTGAGCAACACAACGGAACACAACGGCGGCGAGTTTGGGAGCATAGCTCAGCTGGGAGAGCACATGCCTTACAAGCATGGGGTCACAGGTTCGAGCCCTGTTGTTCCCACCAAAATCCCTGGCCCGGTGGTGCAGTCGGTTAGCACGCCAGCCTGTCACGCTGGAGGTCGACGGTTCGAGTCCGTTCCGGGTCGCCATTAATATTGCATCTTTGGTGCAGTGAGGAAGACTTCTTCCTCATATGCCTCTGTAGCTCAGTAGGTAGAGCAGCGGACTGAAAATCCGCGTGTCGTTGGTTCGATTCCGACCGGAGGCACCATGGTTCCTTTTTAGGAACCAAGATGCGGGTGTAGCTCATCTGGTAGAGCGCCACCTTGCCAAGGTGGAGGTAGCGGGTTCGAGCCCCGTCACCCGCTCCAAAAATAAGGAACGCATTGCGTTCCTTATTTCATATGGTACCGTGGCCAAGTGGTAAGGCAAGAGTCTGCAAAACTCTCATTCCCCAGTTCAAATCTGGGCGGTACCTCCACAACGTCCCAAATGCGAAAGCGTTTGAGACGTTTTCTTTTTCAAAAGTCAAATCGTTCAATCTGATAAATCGAGGGCACAATTGCAAGAAGCGCAAAAGAAGAACTTGGTTGAAAAAACTCCCGAATGCTGCGGCATTCGGGAGTTTTCTGCATAGGCGGGAAAAGCGGAGGATAGGGCAGGCAGAACCGCTATGTGCAATCAGGATTCCGGTTCTGCACCAATGCTGGCCCGGTATTCCTGGGGGCTGGTGCCGGTGATATCCTTGAAGATTCTGGAAAAGTAGCGGGGATTCTCATAGCCCACCATTTCTGCAACGGTATAGACCTTCCAAGTGGGAATGGCGAGAAACTCCTTGGCCTTTTCTACCCGCAGCCGGGTCAAGTAGTCCACAAAATTGATGCCCGTCTTTTTCTTAAACAGGCGGCTGAGATAGGCGGGGCAGACGAAAAAGACGTTGCTCAGCACGGCCAGCGTAAGATTCTCGGCGTAGTGCTCCTGAATATAGGCCTTTACCCGGTCAATCAGTTCGCCGGCATTTTGGTTTTCGTCGGAATGGGGCAGGTCTGCCAGTATTTTTTGCAGATAAGCTGTGACATGATCCTGGACATCTCCCAGGGAGTGATCGGAGAGAATTTCCATCAGCGTTTCGCTGAGATGGGCGTGACGCGGGTATTCCTCCGGCAGCAGTTCCCGCAGGGGCGCATCCAATTCAATGAGCAGCTCGGTACAAAACTGCTGAGCGGTGCTGAGCGAGACCTCCGGTCTGGCTTCCAGGGCGGTAAATACGCTTTGAAACTCCGGTACCAGATTTTGCCGGCGGTCCGGCGTGGCCAAATCCGACACCAGGGCAGTGATTTTTTCTTCAGAAGTTTCCTTGAGGCTTAGGTACATCTGCCGCATTTTGCTGTAAGGGGTGACACCGGCGGTGCACCGGGCCATTTGATAGCGCATGGCCTTGGCGGCCTGAACAGCGGCAGTCGCCAGCGCTTGATAGCCGGGGAATTCTTCGGAAACACCGATGCATAGGGGCAGGGTGCTGATGCTGACCAGACTCACCAGTTCCTCCAGGGCGGCACATACGGCGCTTTGCTCTCTGTGCCCCTCCAGAACGCACAGTAGCTCGTTTTCTGCGGGGGATACAATCTGACAGCGGCCCATGACACTGAGCAGGTGGGCGCCCAGGCTGGCTGGCAGAGGCTGCCGGGTGTGACAGGCCAGCCGCAGGGCGGTAATGGGGCAGGTGATGTCCAGATACTGGGCCATTTTGCTCTGGTCCAGCGCAAAGCCGTTGCAAAGATTCATGATTACAGACCGAGTCAGCGCCTGGGCCAGGCGGTCATTTGTGCCGGAGCGCTGCCGCTCCTCGTCCAGTTTTTCTCTGGCACGATTGAGCAGTTCCCGGATGGCGGTAAAGTTGATTGGCTTGGTCAGATAGTCCAGCGCACCCAAACGCACGGCCTGCTGGGCGTAGGCAAAATCACTGTAACCGGAGAGAATAACTGTTTTCACCGCCGGATAGCGGCTGTTTAGGATGGCAATCAGATCCAGCCCGGTTTTCACAGGCATCATCACGTCGGTGATGACCAAATCCACCATTTCCTGCTCTAAAAAATCCAGGGCTTTATCCACACTGGCGGCAGTTCCGGCCACCTGGAACCCCAGTTCCTGCCAGGGGACAAACCGGGATAGACCTTGGGTGACCATTTCTTCGTCATCCACCAGCAAAACCTTATACATGGTGATTCCTCCCATCAAAGTATGAAGTCAGCGGGCTGGGCAGCCCGTGTGTGGTTATACAAACATCGGCTCCGGCGGTATGGTCAGGGTGACGGTGGTGCCGAGGCCGGGGGTGCTGGACAAGGTCAGACCGTAGCGGTCGCCATAGCACAGTCGGCAGCGCTGGTTTACATTGCGAAGCCCCAGATTGTCCCGGCTGTCCGCAGGGGCTTCCAGCTGGGAAAGAATTTGGGCAAGCTGCTCCTGCGTCATGCCGATGCCGTTGTCGCTCACGCAAATGGTGATTACCTCAGAAGAAAGCCGCCCGGTTATGCGGATACAGCGGTGGTCGGTGGCCTCCCCGGAGAAGCCGTGGCGCACGGCATTTTCCAGGATGGGCTGTATGGAAAGGCAGGGGATGCAGTAGCTGCCGGGGTCAAAATCAAAGTCGGTTTCCAGGGCGATTTTCTGGGTGTGCCGGAAGTTTACCACGTCCAGATAAGTCTTGGCATGGAGCAGGCTGTCCGATATGGTTTCTTTCTGGCGGTCGCCTTTGATGGTCATCCGCAGCAGAACGCAGAATTTTTCAATCATGTCCGAAGCGGGACTTTCGCCGCCGGTTTCGTACATGCATTGCCAGCGAATCATGTCCAGAGTGTTATAAAGGAAGTGGGGATTGACCTGCATTTGCAGCGCATCCAGCTGGGCGCTTTTCTGGGCCAGCTCCAGCTCCTTTTGCCGGGTCTCCGACTCGTACATGCGGTCCAGCAGGGAGAGCATATCCTTGACCATTTTGTCAAATTCGCTGCATAGAATGCCGATTTCGTCGTGGCTTTCCGGGTGGTACATTTGCGCAAAGTGTCCGGAGCCCACCTGCTTCATGGTGCGGATCAGCCGCCGGGTGGGGTAGACGATGCTAATGGCCACGAGGTAGTAGCTCAGTGCGCCGATGGCCAGCACGGCCAGCAGGATCCACACGCTGAGCCAGCGCAGCTGGTATACCGGCTGCATCACATAGTCTCGATAAGTCAGATTCACGGCGTGTACAGGAAAGCCGCTGTCGCCGCAGAAACTCATCAGGATGTCGCCGCTGGGGCTGGGAATGCGGCGGCTGCCCTTTTTCTGGCCGGTGATGACATCCAGCAGGCCGGAAGATTTGGCGGGGAATGGCGGCGCAGAAAAGTCGGCGCCGATCCCCTCCAGAAGCCCGTTGTCACCGACCAGGAAGGCGTTGGTGCCGGCATGAAATGTGTACTCCGTTACGGACTGCACCAGATGCTGGGGAGAAACGCAGCAGATAAGCACCCCCAGGGGCTGCCTGCTTTTTGGCGTGTAGAGCTGATAGGACAGGGTCAGACAGCCGGGGATGCCCAGATACTGGCTGTCGTCATCATAAAACAGGGTGGGGGTATCCGGGGTGGAATCCCGCCAGTATGGATAGCCCGCGGCTTGAACGGCACCGGTATAAATCTCGCTGTCCAGAAGTGCCTGCGTATCCGGGACATAAGCCGTGCCCAGAAGCTCGGTAGGGGTGGCTGCGGAGGGGGCGGCATCCACATAAATCAGCGCCCGGATGCCTCTGCCGGAGGAGACGATTTTTTCAAGTGTCCCGTTGAGCAGCTGCGTTCCGGCGATGTCAGACTGGCGGCCTGCGGCGGTCATTCGCTGGCGGCGCTCCAATGAGGAAAGCACCTCGGCGCTGCGCAAAAAGGGTTCCAGGCTGTCCTCCAAGGCACGCTTTTCCTGCTGCAAGGCCAGCATGGCGCTTTGGGCCAGCGCAGTCAGCTCGCTTGCTTTGGTTTTCTCGATTTCGTTGGTGTAGCGGATTTGGGTGAACATGGTCATGACCAACGTTGCCAGCAGCAGGTCGGCGCAGAAAACCAGAAAAATTCTGGGAAACAAATTCAGCTTGCGCAGATGGCTGATCAGCCAGCGGGTAAAGCGATTGGGTTTGGATGCCATGAAAAAGCGCCTCCTTCTTTGCCAGGCCAGGCAATGGAACCATTATATATCAGTTTCTATGAAAAAACAACACAAAGCAGAGCACCGAAGTGCCCTGCTTTGTGTGGAAAAGAGAGGGGAGTTATAGGAGGTTTCTTATTTCTTATTGGCCTCGTTGAAAGCAGCCAGTGCTTCCTGCTCAGCCAGAGTCTGGGCGGCGCTGAATTCCTTTTCGGGGTCAGCGTTGGGATCGGACAGAATCTTCTGAACAGCCCGGTCTACGTAGGAGCCAAAGTCGGCCTTGCCGTAGAACTCCAGACGGCCAACCTCACCAACAGCGGACAGGACGGGTGCCCATTCCTCAGGCAGCTCGGCGAAGTCGGTGATGACCATGTCGGTACGGGGGATGGTGACGGGAGCGATGGCGCCCTTGCTGGCCAGGTTCTCATAGAACAGGGTCTTCTCGTTCTTGCTCAGCATGAAGCTGATGTACTCCCAAGCAGCGTCCTGCTTTTCCTTGGAGGTGTTGGCGTTGATGACCCAGCAGTCACCGGCGATGGCGGTGGCGGACTTACCGGAAGGACCGGCGGGAGGCAGGATGAGACCCAGGTCGTCCAGGTCCATGCCCTTGTTGGCCACGTCGATGACCCAGTCAACGGCGAAAGGCATCATGGCGATCTTGCCCCGGGCGAAGTTGTCCAGCAGGTCGCCGAACTTCAGGGTGCGGTCGCTGGGCAGAACGCCTTCGGCGGAGAGCTTCTGGTAGTACTTAGCAGCCTCGATCACGGCGGGGTCCGTGAAGGTCAACTCGATGGTGCCATCGGCATTTTCCTTGGTCAGGTCGCCGCCAGCCTGCCAGACATAGTACTGGAAGAACCATTCGGTCCACTCGGCAGCCAGGGTTGCGTAGCCGGCCACCTGGCCGTCAGCGGAGTTGAGCTTCTTAGCGGCTTCCAGGGCCTCGTCCCAAGTGGTGGGAGCAGCCACACCGGCAGCCTCGAACAGGGCCTTGTTGTAGCCGAAGAGCATGGGCATAACCTGGTTGGGCACGCCGTAGTACTTGCCGTCCCGGCAGAACATTTCCAGATAGGCCTTGTCCAGGTTCTCAGTCTCGTCCCAGCTGTCCAGGTACTCGTTCAGAGGAATGACGATGCCGGAGGAGATGTACTTGTCCATCATGGTGAAAGAGCCCAGGATGCAGTCGGGTGCGGTGCCGGCGGCAACAGCCTGATAGAATTCGTTGCCGGGGTCGCCTTCCTTGACGATGGGGTTCAGCTTGATCCAGGGATGCTCGGCCTCGAAGGCAGCTTCCCGCTCAGCGGTGAACTCGTCAGCATTCCGGCTGGTGACCCACAGAGTCAGCTCCACGGGCTCCTTGGCGGCTTCCGTCTCGGCGGGAGCCTCGGTGGCGGGGGCCTGGGTCTGGACAGGCTCGGCCTGGGTGGGGGCGGGTTCCTGCTTGCCGCCGCAGCCGGCCAGCACAGAAACGAGCATCACTGCAATCAGAAGCAGCGCACCAAAGCGTTTTGTCATTTTCATTGTTTTTCCTCCTTTGTATTGTTGGGAGCGCCGTGGTCACGGTCTCCCGTAGCTGAACTTAGTTTACCAGACTATCCTTTGGATGTAAATGACAAATTCTATACTATCATGGTCACTTATTTTGTCCTATTTCACGACAATGCCATATAGATGCCCTGCGGCGGGAAACAAGTTAGAAAATTGTGCACCCTCATGTCGTTTTTGTGTATCCCAACGGGAGGCGGGATTTGGTATAATGTAGCCGTGATATCTCGGAAAGGAGCGCTGTGCCATGCAAAAGCCTGCTCGCCTGGACAGCCGTCAGGACCACGGCTATTTTTTAAGACAGAAAATAGCACCGTGGCTGTTCCTGCTGCTGCCCATTTTGTTCACCCTGTGGCTGAAATACTACCCGATTCTGAAAGCCGCCTACATCTCCTTGTTTGATTACGATCCCATCCATCAGCCGGGAATCTTTGTGGGACTGAAAAACTACATGACCATGTTCAAAACCCAGTTTTACTGGGAAGCCTGGGGAAACACCTTTGTGTTCCTGGCGCTGCAAATTGCCATGGCTTTTTTCATCCCCATCATTCAGGCACTGTTTCTCAATGAGCTGCGCAAGGCGAAGAACACGGTTTCCACCATGTATCTGCTGCCGGCGCTGATCCCGACCACCATCAATGTGATCGTGTGGCGGTGGGTGTGGCATCCGGACTATGGTGTGGCCAATCAGATCGTGCAGTTCTTTGGCGCAGAGCCGCAGCTGTGGCTCAGCGATCCGTCTCTGGTGAAATTCTGTATCATTTTTCCGGGCGTTATCGGCGGCGGTATCAATGTGCTGCTGTATCTGTCGGCCATTCAAAATGTGTCGCCGGACATTGTGGAGTCGGCTGCATTGGACGGCTGCACCGGATGGAAGCGGATTTGGTATATCGTGCTGCCGAATATTCGCTACATCATCTTCATTCAATTGATCATTGCAGTGTCCACCACTATGCAGATGCTGGATGCGCCCTACATGTTTGCCGCCGGCGGTCCCAGCGGTGCCTCTACAACCCAGGGCATCTATATCTACAATGCCTTTAATAAAGATATGAACTATGGCCGAGGTTCAGCGGCGTCGGTGGTGCTGATGATTGTGGTGATGATTATGACCATGATTCAGATGCACTTTGAAAATGCGGAAAAGGAGTGAGCCGGATGAAAAAGGAAAAATCCAACAAGGTCCGTATGTCCGGCGCTGATTTGTCGCTGAAAATTGTGGCGGTGGCAGTGACCGTAGTCTCGCTGCTGCTGATTCTCTTCCCATTTGTGCTGACCATCAGCAACGCCATGAAGGACAATACCAAAATTTACGATGTGCCCCCCAAGCTGCTGCCGGACCCGGCCAACTCTATGTCGGTGGCGGTGGACTACACCGGCTTTTCCGGCACCCAGGAGGAGCTGCTGGCCCAGCTTCAGGACGATATGGTGAGCACCATGTTCGGCGTGTACACCGTGCTGGACCGGGAATCCATTTTTGAAATCAAGTTCTATGGAACCCAGGACGGCAAAACCATCTTCTATGGCCGTGCCCACCAGGCGCAGCTTCAGCTGGAGAAGGACTACGGCATCTATGAAGGCACAGTGCTGAAAAATCAGACGCTGCTGTATAAGGACCGGGGCCTTCGTGCAGCCCAGACCATTGGCTATGAATTTGATACCCAGGGCCTTTCCAACCGAGAAGCCCCCCAGCAGCTGCAGCCGGTGGCGCAGGAACTGATCGGCAAGGTCTTTGAGAAGAAGTTTAAGCTCCATGGTGAGCTGGCTGCCTGCACGGCGCAGAAGCGGAACATTCTGCTGCTGGAGAGCTTTGCCCATTACATGAAGCTGCCCAGCTACATGTACAGCCGCAACGAAACGGTGGCCAAGTACGGCTTCATGACCTTTGTGGTCAATACGGTGATTGTCATTGGCTTTGCCATTGTGGCCCAGGTGCTGCTGTGCTCGCTGTGCGGCTTTGTTATCAGCCGGCTGCTCAGTCCCAAGGCGGGAAAAATCACCCTGCTGTTCTTCTTGGGAGCGCAGATGATTCCGTTTGCCAGCATCATGCTGCCGCAGCTCATTATGTATAAAAATATGGGCGCTTATAATAACTATGCTGCGCTGCTGCTGCCGTTTTTGTATCCCTATGGCTTCTATGTGTATCTGTTCAAGGGATTCTTCGACAAAATTCCCGGCTCCTATTTCGAGGCAGCCAGGCTCGATGGCGCATCCAACTTCTATCTGTACAGCCGCATTTGCATGCCCCTTTCCAAGTCCATCATCTCCTTGATTGCGCTGCAAACCTTCCTGGGTAACTGGAATGACTTCTTCTGGGCCTGGATGGTGACGGAGCGGCAGGACCTGTGGACGCTGAACGTGGCGCTGTATAACATCTCCAACAACGTCAGCACCAAGCAGAATGCACTGATGGGTATTTCCTTCGTGACGATTCTGCCGGTGATTCTCATTTGCCTGGCGTTCTCCAAACAGCTGAAAGCCGGAATTATGTCCTCCGGCGTGAAAGGATAAGTATGGAACATTTTGACCCTTCTGCCATTCGCATTGACCTGCCCTGTCAGGATGGCCCCCGGAAAAGCTTTGCAGAGTTTGGGGGCAGCACCCAGCCTTCTCAGTGCAATACCCAGGCATTTCGCAGCGCACTGGATTTTGCCCGGGCCAATCCCGGCACGGTGCTGGAAATTCCTGAGGGCACCTACCATTTCTATACCGCCCCGGAGGATATCCACATGCCGATCCATGGCATTTCGGATTTGACCATTGACGGCCAGGGCAGCCAGCTGATTTTTCACACCCCGGTAGCCTATTTTGACATTCTGGATTCTCAGCGAATTTGGCTGAAGCATGTGGTTTTGGACTGGGATTGGTCCCAGGCGCCGCTGGCCAGTGTAGGCGTGGTCCAGGCGGTCGCTTTGGATGGTACGTATTTGGACGTGACGTTCCCTGGCGTAGAATCGGTGCCGGAGGATATGGAAATCCGCATCGTCGGCCCCTTTGATCCCCACCGCTACACCCCGGGAGCTGCCGGAGGTATTGAGTTCCGGCCTTATGTGGATGACCATATCCACCTGTCCGGAGATGCCAAGTCTGACCAGCAGATGCAGCAGCTGGTGCGGGAGCTGAGCAACATTCTGCTGCCGAAAATGGAAAAGCAAAATGCAAACACCCTGCGGATTTACACCAGCCGCCCGGATTGGGCCGCTCGGCATTTTGCCAAGGGGCAGTGCTACAATTTCCGGCACTTTGAGTATGACGGCTGCGCCGTGCGCACAGGCAGAAGCGGCCATATCACCCTGGAGCGTGTAACCATTTACGGATGTCCGGGCCATGGCTTCTTCTCCAGCGGCGGCGTGCACCACCTGCATTTTGACCACTGCCGGATTTTGCCTCGGCCGGGTACGGGGCGCAGTGTCTCGGTATCTGTGGACTGCCTCCATGTGGGTAATTCCCAGGGACAGTTTATCATTGAAGACTGCGATTTTTCCGGGGCAGGGGATGACTGCATCAACCTGCATGACAATTCCAGCATGGGCATTCGCCGCCTGGACAGCCGACACCTGCTGGCGCTGCGGGTGGCGCAGAGTGCGCTGCAATATGCTCCGGGCAGCCGCATCGAACTGCGAAACCCGGATTTGTCCCCCACCGGATACACGGCGCAGGTGCTGGCGGTAACCTATCAGCCCCAGGAGCGGACCTGTGTGCTGGAGCTGGACCAGGATCTGCCGGAGCAGCTTTCGGAAGATTCGGTGATTTTCCACCGCAGCTTCCACACGGATTATTACATCATCCGCAACTGCCGCTTCCACAACAACCGTGCCAGAGGCGCCTTGCTTCAGGGCAGCCACGGCTTGGTAGAGGATAACCTGTTTGAAAACATTCAGGGGGCTGCCATCCAAATCGAGACCGGCTGCGAAAGCCGCTGGAGCGAAGGCGAAGGGGTCAGCGACTTGCTGATTCGCCGGAACATCATTCGTCACTGCGACCTCAATGCCTGGCAGATGGCGGTGATTTATATGGGCGTGTATCTGCCTGGCGGAAGAACGGAGTATCCGATTTTTGACAATATTGAAATCCGGGACAATACCATTGTGGACTGCCCCCGTTTGGCGGGCTTCTTCTCCTCCTGCCGGGATATCTGGGTGCATGATAACACGGTGATCAACGCCGGGCAGCTGGACTATGATGTGCCCTGCTATGGCTCGTCCACCATGGAGTCTCCCATCTACGGCGAACGATACCAGGGAATCTTCCAGTTTGCCCACCACGGTCCAAACTGCATCCAAGAGCGCAATCATATTTTCTCCACCCTTCTGTAACGGGTGTAAAAAAGTGTTGACAGTGCCGCAAATTTGTGAGACAATGAGCTTGTAAACCAGCTGCGGCCGATTGCCTCTTGTGTGCGGACAATCGATGCCTCAGTTCGTGTCAAAACAGAATAAGGAGGCATTTCTATGGATGAGAAAACCATGAGCTGTGCCGATGTAGCCAAACGGCTGAGAATCCTGTTTTACCTGGCCGTTGTGGGACTGGTTACGCCCCTGATGAGCTTGGTTCCCCAGCTGACCGTAGCTGCGGACTGGGTCGCTCTGGCAGTGGCTGTTGCCAATGCAGCGGTTTTGCTTTCCCTGGCAGCGGCAGGAATGCGGTATCGTTCAGCGGGGCTGCTGGCGGTAATTGCAGCGGTGTGCAGTCTGCTGGCGATGTTTGTTGCGCCATCGGTTCTTTCCGGTGCGGCTGGGATTTGCGGTTTGATTGGCATGTACAATGAGTACGAAGGCCATGCCGACCAGGTTCGGGAGCAGGACCCCAAGCAGGCCAAGCGCTGGTCGAATCTGTTTGTCTGGCAGATCTGTCTGGGATTGGCGCTGGCGTTGCTGTCTGTGACCCTGGTGTTTGCCGGTGTGGGCATGGGCCTGAGCAGCAATGCTGTGCTGCTGATTACGCTGCTGATTACCCTGCCTACGGGCTGGGGACTGCAAATTGCGTACCTGATTTATCTCAATCGCACTTGCCGGCTGCTGGAATCCGGCGAGGCATAACAGAATCATTCTGGGCGGCTGCTTTGCTGGCAGCCGCCTTTTTTGCACCAAATTCCGCCAGGGCACTATACTGGAAGGTAGGAGGTGCGTTATGGAAGAATTTGTGTGGATGGCGCTGCTGGCCACCCTGGGGACCTGGCTGGTGACCGCCCTGGGGGCTGGGCTGGTGGTGTTTTTTGCAGAGCCGAATCGGAAGCTGCTCAACGGCATGCTGGGCTTTGCCGCCGGGGTGATGATTGCGGCCAGCTTCTGGTCCCTGCTTCAGCCCGCCATTGAGCGGGCGGAGGCGGCTGGGGGCATCCCGGCCTATTGGGTGGCTACGGCAGGGTTTTTGCTGGGTGCTGTGTTCATGTGGTGCTCTGACAAGGTGGTGACGGCGGCCCAGCGCCGTTTTTTGCAGGTGCAGCAGCCCAGGCTCAACCGCATTGCCATGCTGGTGCTGTCCATCACCCTGCACAACATCCCGGAGGGGCTGGCGGTGGGGGTGGCATTTGGTGCGCTTCAGCGGGGATGTACGCCGGAGGCGCTGATGGGAGCCGTGTCCGTGGCAGTTGGCATCGGGCTGCAAAATTTCCCTGAGGGCGCAGCGGTGTCGGTTCCGTTGCGCAAGGAGGGCTTTTCCCGAAGCAAGAGCTTCTTCATTGGCCAGGCTTCCGGCATGGTGGAGCCGATTGCTGGTGTGCTGGGGGCCTGGCTGGTGGTGTATGTGGAGGCGGTGCTGCCGTATGCGCTGTCCTTTGCGGCCGGGGCCATGATTCTGGTGGCGGTGCACGAGCTGATCCCCGAGTGCCAGCAGGGCCGCCGGGAGCAGCCCTATTTTGCCACCATGGGCATTGTGACGGGCTTTGCAGTGATGATGCTGCTGGATGTGATGCTGGGTTAGCACTATGGACAAAACAGGCGCAGACCGGGCAGCTTTTTCTGGCAGGGCCGCGCCTTGCAAAACGGGCGAAAACAGGGTATACTTACCACGGAAATAAATAGAGAGGTAGGTTTTCTGTATGAATCCCGAAAAAAATGCATCTGCTGTCTATGATGCAAAGACGCTGGGTACATCCCGGGTCCTGATTCTGGGTGTGCAGCACCTGTTCGCCATGTTCGGCGCAACGGTTCTGGTGCCCGCCCTGACTGGCCTGAATGTGTCCACCACGCTGATGTTCGCCGGTATCGGCACGCTGCTGTTCCACCTGGTGACCGGGGGAAAGGTGCCTGCATTCCTTGGCTCCTCCTTTGCCTTCCTGGGTGGCTACGCAGCCATTGCCCCCATGCTGGAAGACGGAAGCGCCAATGCGGCCATGCTGCCCTATGCCTGCTTCGGCGTGGCGGTGGCGGGCCTGGTGTATCTGGTGCTGGCAGGCTTCTTTAAGGCTTTCGGCGCCCGGAAGGTCATGCGTTATTTCCCGCCCATTGTCACCGGCCCCATTATCATCTGCATCGGCTTGTCTCTGGCAGGCTCTGCGGTGAGCAACAGCCGCAGCAACTGGCTGGTGGCGGCAGCTGCCATCATCACGGTGGTGGCCTGCAACATCTGGGGCAAGGGTATGGTGAAGATCATCCCCATTCTGCTGGGTGTGGTGGTTTCCTACCTGGTGGCTATGGTGGTAGACCCGGCAGCTCGGGCCAAGGTGGTCGAGTCTGTGGCAGCTGCCGATTGGGTGGGCCTGCCTATCCACTGGGACAGCACCGTGTTTGGTATTTTCGGTGAAAATTTTGACAGCGGCATGCTGATTACGTCTGTGGTGACCATTGCGCCCATTGCCCTGGCGGCCATTGTGGAGCACATCGGCGATATGTGCGCCATTTCCTCCACTGTGGGCAAAAACTTTGTGGCAGACCCGGGTCTGCACCGCACCCTGGTGGGCGACGGCCTGGCTACCACCGTGGCCTCTCTGTTCGGCGCTCCTGCCAACACCACCTACGGCGAAAACACCGGCGTGCTGGCTCTGAGCCGGGTGTATGACCCCATGGTGGTGCGGCTGGCAGCCGTGTTTGCGGTGCTGCTGTCCTTCAGCCCCAAGTTTGCTGCCATCATTGTGGCCATGCCCGCCGCTACCATGGGCGGTGTCAGCCTGGTGCTGTACGGCATGATTTCCGCCGTGGGCGTGCGCAATGTGGTGGAGAATCAGGTGGACTTCACCAAGAGCCGCAATGTGCTGATTGCTGCCATGATCCTGGGCCTGGCTGTGGGTGTCAGCTACAACGGCGCGGTGGTGATTCCCGTGGGCGGCATCACCATCAGCCTGTCTGGTCTGGCCATTGCAGCCCTGGTGGGCATTTCCCTCAACGCCATCCTGCCGGGCAAGGACTATGAGTTCGGTGCCAACGAGCAGGGCGATACCGCCGTGAACTTCGGTAGCCGTGTGCAGTAAGTATCTAAATAAAGGGGAGAGTGCCGCTGGCACTCTCCTCAGATTGTCAAAAAAGTGCCTCGCAGAGTTCGCCGCCGTAGCGGCGAATAAAGTCAAATCCATTTTCGACCGGGGCGTGTACCTGGGCGAAAATACTTATCAGGCTGCAAGTGTGGAATTTGTTCGCCACAGGCGGACAAATTATGCGCGCAGCAGACTGCAAAAAAACTGTCGAAAAGCCCCGTGGGGGATTTTCGACAGCCTGGGGAGAGTGCCGCTGGCACTCTCCTTTTTTGAATAATGCTGTTCGGGGTAACTTTTGGGCTATGCTGCTCATCCCGGATGTATCGAACCGAGAGACTGTTTAGGGATTACCGATTGTGTAGGAGAAGGTATAGGGGTGGGGCAGATCATCGGCAGATTTGGCTTGAATGATGCAGCGGCCTTTCGGGATAGCTCCAAAGGTATAGAAGGAGCCGGACTGGATGGTGACATCTTCGCAGAGAATGGTGAATAGATCCTGGGTCACGATGCGAACCAACGCAGAATCTTCGCCATCCTGGAGTCGTAGGGTAAGTACGCCGTCCGTGGAGGTTACATCAATTGCGAATACGTCTGTCCAGGAATTTCCCAGGGACAGGCTTTTTGTGTCGTTGGCAGGCGTGGTGGCAGCACATCCAGTGAGAAGAAAAATGCAGAGCACAGTCAGACAAAGCCGTTTCATAAGGATACCTCCTAAATCTTGTGAAAAGGGGACGGAGAATGTATCTCCTAAAAGAAATTATAATAGAGAAACTGGCGTCTTGTCAATAAAAACTTGTGTTTATCATAAGCAACTGTGCAGAAAATGTGACAAGCTAATAAAGAGCGGTGGATCATCCATCGGAATCGCTGCCGAAAAACTCCTGGTACAGCCCCACCCAGGCGGTGACACCCAGGGACTCCACCGCCGCCAGCAGGGCGTCGGCATCCTCCGGGGTGCGCCAGAGGGTGAAATCCACCTGCTGCTCTCCGGGGGAGATGGCATAGTGACAGTGGAGGGCATCCTCCTGGAATCCTGACGGAAGCGGGACAGCCGGGGAGGTGGTCAGCCCTGTGGCGGTCAGGGTCAGCTTTTGGGCTTCCAGCGCCAGGTCCAGCCAGATTTCCCGGCCCTGCCAGGGGGCCAGCCAGGTTTCTGCGGGCACATCCAGGGGCACCGGGGGCAGAAACACCGGGCAGTTCAAGTCCTGGGCGTACAGGCTGGAAACTGCCACGGGAACGGAGCAGCTGCGGCACAGGAATGCTGCCAGGGCCTGGCTCTCGCCGCAGCCGGGGCGCTGAAAGTCCAGCACCAGCCCCCGGCAGGGCTGCCGTTCCCAGAAGGCTTCCAGCTGGGCGGCGATCCGCTCCGGGTCGTGGCCCTGGATGGGAGTGCGGTCGTTGAGCATCAGCAGGCTGCCCGGCGGCAAAACGTCCGGCAGGTTGGAAAGGCCGGTGCCGTAAGGGGAAAAATGGCAGGCCATCCAGGCCACGGGAGACACCGGGGGAGCGGCCTGGTATTCCGCCGCTGTCATGGCAAAATATCCCGTAATCGGCATGGACAAATCCTCCTTTTCGTGATATAATCCCAAAGAGCAAGCCGGATGCGGCTTTACCCTAACCCTATGCTTTGCGGGAGGAACCTATGCCCTTTTCTCTATTGCCTAAGATGACGGCCGGCAGCCTGACGGAGATCACCCCCCAGCTGCTGCGCAGCCGGAACATCCGTCTGCTGATGCTGGACTTTGACAACACCATCGTGCCCTATACCACCGACGTGCCCACGCCTGCTATGGAGCAGTGGCTGGAGCAGATGAACCGGCTGCCGGATGTGCAGCTGTGCATCGTCTCCAACAGCCATAAGGACCGGGTGCCGAAGTTCTGTCAGGAGCGGGGCATGGACTGCATCACCTATGCCCGCAAGCCCTTCCCCAAGGGCATCCGCCAGTGCCTGGACCGCTACCAGATCCCCGCCAGCCAGGCGGCGCTGGCAGGGGACCAGATTTATACGGATGTGCTGGGCGGCAACGGTGCCGGGGTGCAATCCATTCTGGTGGAGGCCATCCACAACCATACATTCTGGCTGAAAGCACGCCATGTGCTGGAAATGCCCTTTATTTTCATTGCAAGAAATAGGAGGATATGAACATGAAAAATCTGGAAAAGTATTTGACTCTGCTGGACGGCGAGGTGGACGGCCTGCTGCTGACCAGCCGGTACAGCCGTCACTACGGCGCAGAATTTGACATTGCTGAGGGCGTGGCCATCGTTACCAAGAAGGGCAGCCGCTACTTCACCGACAGCCGCTACATCGAGTCTGCCGAGAAGGGCATCCGTGGCTTCGAGGTGCTGGAGATCAATCGGTCTGCTAGCTACAATAAGCGCCTCAACGATGCCATTGCCGACTTTGGCGTGACCAATCTGGGCTATGAGGAGGACTACCTCACCGTGGCCGAACTGATGAGCTACGAAAAGAATCTGAACTGCAAGCTGACCCCCTACAATGCCAAGATCAATGCCTTCCGGGGCATGAAGGAGGATTGGGAGCTGGATCTGATGCGCAAGGCTCAGTCTATTACCGACAAGGCATTTGCCGAGGTGGTTACCCGGATCCAGATCGGCATGACGGAGCTGGAATTGCAGGCAGAACTGATTTACTGCATGTATAAAAACGGTGCAACCGGTCTGGCCTTTGACCCCATTGTGGTCTCCGGCCCCAACACCAGCCTGCCTCACGGCGTGGCCGGAGAGCGGAAGATTCAGGCCGGCGACTTTGTCACTATGGACTTTGGCGCCTCCTACATGGGATACTGCTCGGATATGACCCGTACCGTGGCCGTGGGCTTTGCCACCGAGGAGATGAAGACGGTGTACAACACCGTGCTGAAGGCCCAGACCGATGCCATTGCTGCTACCAAGGCCGGTGTCCCCGGCAAGGATATTGACGGCATCGCCCGGAAGGTCATCACCGATGCCGGTTACGGCTCTTACTTCGGCCACGGCTACGGCCACAGCCTGGGTCTGGAAATCCACGAGGCCCCCAACGTCAACACCGGCAACGCCAACCCCATGCCTGTTGGCGCTGTGTGCTCTGCGGAGCCTGGTATTTACCTGCCCGGTAAGTTCGGCGTGCGCATTGAGGACGTGACCATCATCCGGGAAGGCGGCTGCGAGGACATTACCGCCAGCCCCAAGCAGCTGATGATTGTCGGCTAAGACTGGGAAGGGCAGCTTTGGCGGTGTGTCCTGGTAAATTGCTGGTTTTCTTCGGGAAAACGGAAAAAATTTACGGCTTACCTCTTGAAAACACCAACGTTTTCGGTTATACTATATGAGCTGAAGTTATGTACACAAATAGCCTACCCCCTTGGGGAGGTAAACTAGGAGGACAAATAGAATGATTTCTGCAGGCGAATTTAGAAACGGCATTACCTTCGACATGGATGGCAAGGTTATGCAGGTTGTGGAGTTCCAGCATGTTAAGCCCGGTAAGGGTGCTGCTTTCGTCCGTGTGAAGATGAAGAACGTCATCACCGGCGGTGTCACCGAGACCAGCTTCAACCCCACTGCCAAGTTCCCCACCGCTTACATTGAGCGCAAGAAGATGGAGTATTCCTACAACGACGGCTCCCTGTACTACTTCATGGACCAGGAGACCTACGAGCTGGAGCCTCTGGATGCTTCCGCTCTGGACGATTCCTTCAAGTTCGTGAAGGAGAACGATGTTTGCACCATCATGAGCTACAAGGGCAAGGTCTTCGGCGTGGAAGTGCCCAACTTTGTGGACCTGGTTGTTACCGAGACCGAGCCTGGCTTCGCTGGCAACACCGCTACCAACGTCACCAAGCCCGCTAAGGTGGAGACTGGTGCTGATGTGAAGGTGCCTCTGTTCATCAACGAGGGCGACAAGATCCAGATCGACACCCGTACCGGCGAGTATCTGGGCCGCTCCAAGGCGTAAGTATGTGATTCCGGGGACGATTTGCATAAATCGTCCCCCTTTTCAAAATCCCTGCCCGCCCAACGGCGGCGTAACAAAGGAGAGGTTACTATGACGATTACCGAAAAGTCTGCCTACCTGAAGGGCCTGATGGATGGCCTGAACCTGAACACCCAGTCTGACGAGGGCAAGATGATTGCCGCCATCGTGGACCTGCTGGAGGATGTGACCAAGCGGGTCACCGACATCGAAGACACCACCATCGCCATTTCCGACGAGCTGGACGAGATCGAAGAGGACCTGGACGCCATCGAGGACTTCATCATGGATGAGGAAGACGAGGACGACTACTTTGACGAGCTGGACGACGAGGATTGGGAAGAAGACGAGGATGAGGACGAGGGCTTCGACTTCGGCGACGAGGAGACTACCATCTACGAGGTGGAGTGCGCCTGCGGCGAAATCATCGACTTCGACGAGGAGACCCTGGAAAAGGGAAGCATCGTCTGCCCCAACTGCGGCGAGACCCTGGAGTTCTCTCTGGAAGACGAGGAGTAATCCCAAAAACGGACCTGCTTCGGCAGGTCCGTTTCAGACTGTCGAAAATCCCCCATGGGGCTTTTCGACAGTTTTTTGCAGTCTGCTGCATGCACTCCTTGTGCGCCTGCGGCACACTCTGCGAGGCACTTTTTCGACACGCTGAGGGCCGCTGCAAAGCAGCGGCCCTTTTCGTATTTAAGCAAGACCCTTTACCACCGGGGCCAGGAGGACCTTGCCGGTGCCACGGTAGACATTGACCAGGCCCTCCCCGGAGGCGGCGGAGCCGACCAGAGATTTGCCGGAGCGCTCCACCGTGAAGCTGAGACTGCCGCTCCAGGCAATGGCGTTGTTACCGTCCACTTTCAGCACATCGTTGTTCAGGGTGATTTCCACCAATTCCTCTCTGGGGCACTTGGATTCCAGGCAGAGGATGCCGTTTCCCTGAATCCCCAGGTTGAACAATCCCTCGTTGCCCAGGGCGGCAGAGGAGAGGTTGGAGCGCATAACGGCCTTGTGCTTGAGCCGTGCGTCGCAGGCCAGGAACAGGCCGTCGTCCAGTACCAGGTTGCCGCCCCAGTCGGCGGTGTCCAACAGCAGAATGTGCTTGTAGGTTGGCTCCAGCACCAGCAGGCCGTCGCCGGTATACTCCGGCTTGATGGCAGATTCCCCGGTGACACTGCCCCGCAGGGCCTTGCCGAACAAATCGCCCACACCCTTAACGCCGGTGGTGGCGTTGACATTGCCCACCGTCCACTGCATAGCGCCGGCTTGCAGGGTGATCTGGGCCTTGCTCAGGTCGCACACCACCTGGCGCTTGCGGACATTCATCTCGTTGCAGTAGTAGGCTATGAGGGCATCTTCCGGCATGACGCTCAGGTCACGCTGGTATTCCAAAACCCGGAAGGGGCCAAGCTCCTGGGTGATTCGGATGTCGTCGTTGTTGAAGAAATTGTTTACAGCAAACATGGTTGTCCCGCCTTTCTAAAAACGTGTGAGTTGGTTACAGCAGGGTGTTCGCCCACTGCTCCTGCCGGAAGCCCACCAGGACCTGGCCGTTGTCGCAGACCACAATGGGCCGCTTGACCAGCATCCCATCGGTAGCCAGCAGCTGCAGCTGCTCCTCCTCGGTCATAGCGGGGAGCTTGTCTTTCAGCTCCAGCGCCCGGTACTGCTGGCCGCTGGTGTTGAAAAATTTCTGAATGGGCAGGCCGCTCTGGCGCACCCACTGGGAAAGCTCCTCATAAGAGGGTGGTGTCTCCTTGATGTGGCGGCTGGTATAGGAAAGCCCCTGGCCGTCCAGCCAGGCTTTGGCCTTTTTGCAGGTAGAGCAGGGGGGATATTGTAAAAACAGCATGGAAATTCCTCCTAATTCATGCGCAGCAGCCGCTTGACAAACTGCTTCCAGTAGTGCAGCTCGAAATAGTGGTGCCACAGGAAGGGGCGCTTGCCGTCTAAGTAGTCGCCAAAGAACTGATGACCGGCTTGGAAGCCTTCGTACAGGGAGTCGGCGAAGGGGCCGTACCAGTCGTCCTGGAACCAATTGTAGCGGTACAAATCCTGATAGGATTTGATATAGCGGACAAAGCAGGATTTGTAGTGCTTTTTGGTCAGGTAGCACTCATCCGGGGGCTGGTATCCCTGGTCCTGGGCAAACCGCTGCAGCTCCGGGGTGTAGCCCATGATGAAAGGCCCGACAAAGTCGATGGTGTATACGGGAATGTTGGCATCCACATAGACCACGTCCAGGTCCCGCATGCGGTTGACATCCGTTTGGTTGTCGTCGCTGATGACCAGACGTTCAATGATTTCCACCTTCTGGCCGCTGCGGCCAAAGAGCATGTTGTGGGGCAGGCTGCCGGAGAGGGTGGCCACCACCTGGCAGGAGCGGATGTAGTGAATCATCCTGGACAGGGGCACCTTCTCCGGGTAGAGAATGGTGTAGCCGTTTTTGGCGAAGAAGTTGTCCAGAGCATCGAAGCCGAACTCAAAGGGCTGCCCCTTCTGGAATTGGCTGCGGCTGAAATAAATCTTCTCCGGGGTTTCCCAGTCCGGCTGGGGGCGGACATTTTCCGCAATGCGGTCAAAAACCCTCAGCAGCTTCGGGGTGTAGCCCTGGCGCATATGGATGCCCAGCTCCGGCACAATGACCCGGCGGAAGGTGGTAGGGCGGTTGATAAATTCCAGCTTGTCCCAGATGCCCAGCAGCTGGAAAAATTCCCGGTAGTTGCCCTGGATCTGCCGCTGTTCTCCCTCGTCCAGGAAGAAAACGTACTTGTCCACCGAAGCGTCCTGCTCCAGGAAGTACCACAGCCGGGTAACGCCCTCAATAAGGAAGTGGCCCCAGTGGTTGACCATATAGCCGCAGTAGACCACGGTTTCCTCCCGGCAGTCCGGCGCTTGGAAGGGATAGGCATCCTGCACCCGTCCGGGAATGGCGGAGAGGTCTACATACTGCCCATGGCAGTCCACCACGCCGCCCTTGCCAAACAGCAGCCCAAAGCTGGGGTCCCGCCGCAGAGGCAGGATGGTGGCCTGCTCCCCCTGCCAAATCGCTGGCTCCTGCCGAATTTCCACGGGGGCATCGTACCATTTTTTCAAGGCTTCCGCCTTTTTTGGGCGAAGGTAGGTATAATCGATGTTCATAACGTTGCTCCTTTTCCTGCTATGTCAGCGGGAATAATGAATCAGTCTCTTGATAAACTGCTTCCAATAGTGAATCTGGAAATAGTGCTCTGGGAGGAAGGGCTTGTTTCCGTCCAGATATTCCTGGAAGTAGGGATAGTTGTCTTCGTAGGCCTCGTACAGGGAGTCGGCAATTTCGGGATACCATGGCTCCATATGCCAGCGGTAGCGGTAATTGTCCTTATAGGAGGCCATATATTGCTTGAAACAATGCTCCCGGTAGGCTTGGGTATCGTAAGGATGCTCCGGCGGGAGTAGGCCCCGGTCTGCGGCGAAGCGCTCCAAAATGTGGTTGTATCCCACCATCAGCGGGCCGACGGTGTCCACGCTGTACAGGTGGAAGTTGGCATCGACAGGGGTTACATCCAGCTGACGTACCTGGTTGATGCCCACCTGGTGGTCATCGTTGATGACAAAGCGCTCGCAGATGGTGAGCTTCTGCCCGTTGCAGCCGAAGAGCATATTGTGGTGCACTGAGCCGGAAATGGTGGCAATCTCCGAGGCGTTTCGGATGTAGTGGATCATCTGGGAGAGGGACACCGTCTCCGGGGCCAGCACCATGTAGCCGTTGCGGCGGAAGAAGCTATCCAGGCATTCCAGGCCGAAGTCGAAGTTGTTGTCCTTGGCAAAGCTACTGCGGGTGAAGAATACCTTCTCCGGGGATTCCCAGGCGGGGGATGGGGTGAGGTTAGCGGCAACGGCATCAAAAACCGCCAGAAACTCCGGCGACCAGCTGTGCATCACCTGGAAAGAAATTTCCGGCACAATCACGTGGCGGTAAGTGGTGGGCTGGCAAATCAATTCCAGCTTGTCCCAAATGCCCAGCAGCTGGAAAAATTCCTGGTAGTTGCCTTTGATTTGGCGCTGCTGGTTTTCTTCCAGAAAGAAGACGTATTTGTCAACAGTTGGATTCTCTTTCAGGGCGTACCACAACCGGGTGGTGGCCTCCACCAGGAAGTGCCCCCAGTGGTTGACCATATAACCGCAGTAGACCACGGTTTCATCCCGGTATTCGCTGGACGGGCAGGGGTAGCCCTTGCCGATGCGGTCCGGGATGCCGGAAAGGTCTACGTAATTTTGCTGGGCATCCAGAACGCCGCCCCGGCCGAACAGAAGCCCCTCGTTGGGGATTTCCCGCAGGGGCAAAATGGTGGCCCGGTCGCCCTCCCAAACGGACAGGCTGGTTTTTTCCTCAAACGGGGTGTTGTACATCCGTTTCAGCCACTGGGCCTTCTTAGGCCGCAGGTATTGATAATCGATTTGATACACGACAGCATCGCTCCATTTACAGTATCATAATTCCGCATCCAGGGCAGCTCTGGCTGCTTGGACGGCTTCGGGGCTGGTTTGGGGGATGTGCCATTCATCCAGCCCTGGCAGGCCCATGGGCACGCCCTCCCGGCGGAAGACCATGCCGCTTTCGATTTCGGTTTTGCCGCTCATGTGGAAGGCTTCCAAATCCGGAAGGCGCTGCCGCAGGGTGGCGATTGCCTGGGCGTTGATGCCGGCCCCTGCCAAAATCCGGGGGCCGTCCAACTCAGCCTTCAAATCCAGCAGGGCCTGAAGAACAGGCACACCGTCTAAGCACCGGCTTTTGCAGCCGCTGGTGAGCACCGTGTCAAAGCCCAGCCGAGCGGCCCGGCGGTAGGTTTCCAGAGGGTCGCAGGATACGTCGATACACCGGTGCAGGGTCAGGGGAAGGCCCTGGGCTGCTTCCAGCAGGGGCATCATGGCTTGGGTGTCCAGCTGACCCTGCGTATCCAGACAGCCGATGACGAAGCCGCTGGCACCTGCCTGGCGCAGCAGAGCCATATCGGCAGCCATTGCCAGAATCTCCTGCCGGGTATAGAGAAAATCACCGCCCCGGGGGCGTATTAAGCACCGCACGGGAATGTCAAAGTCCCGGCGAATCAGCCCCAGCAGTCCCGGGGAAGGGGTCAGGCCGCCGATGGACAGGGCGCTGCACAGCTCCAAACGGTCTGCGCCGCTGGCCACGGCAGCCATGGCAGAGGCGTAGGAATCCACGCACACTTCCAGCAGCTTGTTCATAGAGTACCTCCCAACCGAGGACTTGATTTCTTACAGCTAAAGTATATAATAACAGCAAGGATTTGTCAAACCAAAGGAAGGAAAAGGAGCGTACTATGGACCTGAGAAGCCTTACAATTTTTATGGAGGCGGCGGAGTTGGGGAGCTTCACCCAAGCAGGGGAGAAGCTGGGGTATTCCCAGCCTACCATCTCCTTTCAAATCAAGCTGCTGGAAAAGGAGATGGGGGTCAGCCTCTTTGACCGCATTGGCCACACGGTGAAGCTGACGGATGCAGGTCGGGATGCCCTGGCCTATGCCCAGCAGATTTGTCAGCTGTCCCAGCAGATGATTCAGGGCAGCGACCACCAGCCCAGCGGCGTGCTGCGGCTGGGAATGGCGGATTCTTTGTGCCGTCCGTTGATTGCCGGACATTTCCGGGATTTCAGTGGGGCGTATCCCCAGGTGTCGGTGCAGATTTCCACGGGAGATACCAGCGCTCTGCTGGAATTTCTGGACAGAAACAAGGTGGATATGATCTGCACCATTGACGACCGGGTGTACGATACCAACTATGTCATTGCCGACGAAGAAGAGGTTGGGGTTCACTTTGTGGCGGCGCCCCAGCATCCTCTGGCGGGGCACACCGTGGCCCTGGAGGAGCTGGCGGCTCAGCCACTGCTGCTGACGGAAAAAGGCATGAGCTACCGGCGGATCATGGACGAAAAAATGGCAAGAAACTCCCTGGAAATCCAGCCGGTGCTGGAAACCGGCCGGGCGGACCAGATCTGCGCCCTGGCAGAGGAACAGGCCGGGGTGGGCTTCCTGCCGGATTACGTGACCGAGGACAGCGTTCGTGCCGGCCGTTTGGTGCGGCTGGATGTGCCCCAGTGTCAGGTGGTGGTGTGGAAACAGCTGATGTATCGGCGGGAAAAGTGGGTGTCGCTGCCGATGAAGGCCATGCTGGACCACCTGAGCCGCATTCGTCTCACAGGAAAGGAGCGTGCAGGATGCGTTTGATGATAGGCCTGATGCTCACGGCGGTGCTGCTGGCAGGCTGCGGCAAAGCACCCCAGCCCACCCAACCGACAACCCAGCCTACTGTAATCCAAACCCAACCGCAGACCCAACCCCAGACGGTTCCCGCCGAGACGGTGGCGATACATGACGAGGAATTTGTCCGTGTGACCAAGTATGTCCCCGGTATCCGGCAGGATTTGCGCTATGCCGGGGAGCGGAATTTCACCGGGCAGCGAATTTACGACTTCCCGGATGCCTACCTGCGGTGGGGAACGGTGAAAAAGCTCCAGGCCGTGCAGGCGGAGCTGGAGAGCCAGGGCCTGGGCTTGAAAATCTGGGACGGCTTCCGTCCGGTCAGTGCCCAGTACCGCCTGTGGGAGGTCTGCCCGGATCCGACCTATGTGGCAAACCCGGAGACGGGATACAGCGCCCACAGCCGGGGAAACACCCTGGACGTGACACTGGTGGACAGCCAGGGCCGGGAGCTGGAAATGCCCACCGGGTTTGATGATTTCACCACCCTGGCCGACCGGGACTATTCCGACTGCCCGGAGACGGCCGCCGCCAACGCCCGGCTTTTGGAGCAGACCATGGAGCGCCACGGATTTTCCGGCTATGCAGGGGAGTGGTGGCACTTTTCCGACACAGACAGCTACCCGGTGGAGACGGAATTTTCTCCGCCGGTGAGCATGGGATAAAAAGCGTGCCCCAGGCGAATAGCCTGGGGCACAGTGTTATAAAAATTTACAGATGGTAGTCCGGGAAGTATTCCTCCACGAAATCCACCTTAGACACCTGGAAGGTCTTGCCGTTGAGGTAGTCCAGCTCCTCGGCATCGGTGGTGAAGGCAAAGCTTAGCTTGTAGGAATACAATGCCTGGTAATTGCGGTCATAGCGCTTATCCAGCTTGCCGTATTTTCCATCGCCCAGCAGGGGGTGGCCGGCGTGGGCGAACTGGGCACGGATTTGGTGGGTTCGGCCGGTGATCAGCTCACACTCTACAAGACTCAGTCCGCTGCGGGAAGCCAGGGTTTTGTAGTTGGTCTGGCAGGACTTGGAACCGGGCTTGGGGGTATCGGTGACATACACCCGGTTTTTCTGAGCATCTTTGAACAGATACCCTTTCAGGCTGCCCTCCCGAGGCTTGGGCGTGCCCTCCACAATGGCGAGATACCGCTTGTCCAGCTCCCGGTCCTTGATTTTTTGGTTCATCACCCGCAGGGCCATGGCAGTCTTGGCGGCGATGACGATGCCGCCGGTGTTGCGGTCAATGCGGTTGCACAGAGCCGGGGTGAAGGCGTTTTCTCCCCGGGGCTTCCAGTCTCCCTTTTGATAGAGGTAGGACTGGATGTGGTCAATGAGGGTCCGGCCGTATTCGGCCCCGTCGTGGGGATGGACCGCCAGGCCGGGCCGCTTGTCCACCAGCAAAATGTGGGCATCCTCATAGACGATGTTTAGCTTGGGGCTGGCCACGGTCAGGTAGGCGTTGTCCTGGCGGGGCTTGTCGAAAAATTCGTCGTTGATATACAGCTGAAGCACATCTCCGTTTTGAAGCCGGGCATCCCGCTCAATGCGCTTTCCGTTGCACTTGATGCGCTTGATGCGGATGTATTTCTGAGCCAGGGAGGCCGGCAGCAGGGGAACGGCCTTGGCCAGGAAGCGATCCAGCCGCTGGCCTGCGTCGTTGGGTCCGATGGTAAATTCTTTCATAGTTTCTCCAGATTATTCCTTGCAGTGTTCGTCAAAGTGGCGGTTCATCTGCTCGGTAAATTCGATGGCCGCGTTATAGCCCATTTTCTTTTGGCGGTTGTTCATGGCAGCCACTTCCAGAATCACCGCCAGATTACGGCCGGGGGTGATGGGGATGGTGTACATGGGGACCTTCACATCCAGAATGTCGGTGTACTGCTCCTCCAAGCCCAGCCGGTCGTAAACCTGCCGGGTGTTCCAGGCTACGATGTTGGCTACCAGATTGATTTCGTTCTCCATTTTGACAGCGCCGACACCAAACAGCTTGGCCACGTTGATGATGCCGATGCCTCGCAGCTCGATGTAATTGCGGATCAGCTCCGGGGCGGTGCCTACTAGAGAGGAGGAGGAGACCCGGCGAATCTCCACAGCATCGTCGGCGATGAGCCGGTGGCCACGCTTCAATAGCTCCACGGCGGCCTCTGATTTGCCGATGCCGCTGTCACCGATGAGCAGAATGCCCTCGCCGTAAACCTCCATTAGAACGCCATGGCGGGTGACGCTGGGAGCCAGGGCGGCTTTTAGATAGGTGATGATGGATGAGACAATGGCGCTGGTTGGCTCCTTGGTGCACAAGATGGTGATGTTTTGCTTCTGGGCCATGCGCAGCATTTCTTCGTGGGGGGCAATGCCCCGGGCAATCAGCAGGGCCGGGAATTTGTAGGAAAACAGCCGGTCGAAAATAGCGGAGCGTTCCCGGCTGGAGAGCTTGGTCAGATAGCTCATCTCCACGTTGCCCATAACCTGCAAACGCATTGGTTCATAGTGGTCAAAATATCCTGCCAGCTGCAGGCCGGGCCGGGCCACATCCTCCACCGTCAGGCGGATGGAGGAGAAGTCCGTGGCTGCATAGGCGACTTCCAGGTGAAATTCCTTCACCAGCATACTCAAAGGAACTGCGTGGGTCTCGCTCATGGTGCACCTCCGGAAGGAAAAATGGGAAATTTTGGGCAAATTGATTGCCGTTACCACCTATTATATCGGCCAGACAGGGGAATATCAATAGATTTTCAAAAAAACAAAAAAATTTGAAAAAAATGCTTGCATTTTCCCTAAAAGTTTGGTATCATATCTAAGCGCTTGTAAGGGCGCAGTTTATGAGTGTTTTATCGGATGGGAGGTGCAATGAATGGCTAAGTGTGATTTTTGTGGCAAGGGCGTGACCTTTGGTATTAAGGTCTCTCACTCCCACAGACGTTCCAATCGTACATGGAAGCCCAACGTCAAGCGTGTTAAGGCTGTCGTGAATGGAACTCCCTGCCATGTGTACGCTTGTACCAGATGCCTCCGTTCCAACAAGGTCGAGCGTGCTGTCTAATGACCCTGGCATATTAAATTCGCTGCTGAAAGATTTCAGCAGCGTTTTTTTATATTCAGGACTCTGGAAAATCTTCCGGCTGGCCCACATATTGAAAGCGGGGGCCGTGATAGCCGTCCCGGTCTACTATCTCCTGCCACATGGCGGCGGGGCGTACCCACAGGCCCCGGGCGCCATACAAGGCGCGATAGACCACCATCGGCTCCTGGGTCTCGGAATGGGTGGCCACGGCCAGCAGCTGGTAGAGATTGCCTTTGAAGTGGCGGTAAATGCCTGGTTTCAAATCCATAGGGATTCCTCCTTGAGAAAAATCTGCGCCGGATGTATTGCATCCGGCGCAGTCGTTTGTTTGGGTTTACTTCGCAGCCTTGGGAACTTCGCCACGGGTGGCCAGGTCAATGACAGCCTTGGGGTCGAAAATCGAGTTCTTGGTGAACTGGTCGGAATACCAAACCATGTTCTCGCCGGTGACCATCAGGCGGTTCTGGCGGACGTAAGTGGGGTTGATCTCCGCATAAGGCTCCGTGCCGTTGGCAATCAGGTAGCGGAAGCCGGCATCATAGATAGCCTTGAACGCCTGGCCGGTGTAGTCGGTGAGGCCGGTGGCCCGGGCGAACACCAGCACGTCCACATCGCCGATGATGGGGGCGATCTTCTGGGTCCAGGATTGCAGGTCGGCGCTGATCTGCTGCACGCTGGACTGCTTGTAGTCCATGTTGGAATAGGTGTAGCAGGCCAGGGTGTAGCCCTTGTCCCGCAGGGCCTGGACGATTTCCTTGGCACCGGCAATTTCCTTGTCCACATAGTCCTGGGTCTTGGTGGCTACGTAGTCCGAGATGCAGCGGTAACCGAAAATACCCTCATAGCCGGTGACAGCCAGAATGGCCCGGGCACCCTGATAGACGAAGTCGGGGTGGGTGCTGATGAAATCCTCCAGAATGGGCACAAAGTCGTAGTTGCCCACCAGGGTCTCGCCGGCGGCGCTGACATACTGGGCCTTGATTTCGCCGTCTTGCAGCACCAGCTTGCTGGCGAAGCCGTCGCCGTTGGCATTGGCCTCACCCAGGTCGGTGTCCGAAATCATGTAGTGGAAGTAGTTGACCATGGTCTCAGTGAGCATAATGGGCTTCTTCCCAGCGGGCAACCAGATGGACTGGGTGCTGAACAGCTCCGTGCCGGAGGGGTCAACCTGAGAGCCGATGAAGCTGTCGAAATCCACCAGAACATAGTCGTTGTTATAAAGCTGCTCCAGAATTTTCAGGAACTCGCTGGTGGTGACGAAGTTGCGGTTGTAGCTGCCCTTCAGCTCGGTGTCCTTCAGTGCCCGGGACATATCCTCCACCAGAACGTGGAAGCTCAGGTTGGGGATCATGGAGTAGTCCTTGTATTCCACCAGCTGGCTCTGGGCAGTGATGTATTCCGAACGCTTGGTCTGTACCTCAGGGTACTTGGTCAAATCCCCAAGGGAGTCCAGCAAATCGATGGCACCGTTGTAGTCGTACTGCTGCACCTTCTCCTCGGCGGAGGCAAGGATCTGCTGCATACGCTGCTCAGCCAATGCGGCCGCATCCTGAGAGGTCTGCATCTGGCTTTGCTGACGGTCATACTCGGTTTTCAGATTCTTAATCAGGTTGGAAAGAGAACCAATAGCGAAGCTCAGCACCAGAATCAGGCTGACACACAGAATCAGCGGGGGCAGGTAGACCTCCTTGAACAGCTGCATGGGGGTCTTTCTCCGGCGGCGGGGGTTATCCGGGTCGGCGGGCGCTTCCCGCATCTGCTTGTTCAGCACGGGAGCAAAATAGAGGTCTAAGAAGCGGCTGAACAGGCTGGGGCCGGTCTTTTCTTTTTTCGGCTTCTTGGGCTTGCGCTCCCGGCGAGGCTTCGGTGTCTCCTGCTCAGGCTCCTGCCGGGGAGCATCGGACTGCTCGTAAGCGGGGTCGTAAGACTGGTCATAATCCTGGGGAGCATGGTCCTGCGGTTCGGAATCCTGGGAATACGCCTCCTGGTAGTCCGGGGATTCCTGCTGGTACTCGTCGTTGCCCTGGGGTTGGTCAGGCTGGGCGCTCTCCGGCTGAGACCGGCGGGGCATATTCAGGAATGCATCGATGTCATCGGTCTGGTCATCCAAGCCCAAATCATCCAGTGCATCCAGATCGAAGTCCTCCGGAGCATACTCCTCGGCGGAAAAATCCTCATCAGAAAAGTCCTGAGATGCATATTCAGCGCCATCGGCCGAGGGCGCTTCCTGGTCGGTCAAATCATCTTGTAAGCCCAGTTCTTCATCAGAAAACTGGGAAATATCCATATTTTCATCGAATTCTTCCCCATCCAGAATCTCATTGGGGTCAAAGCCGTATTCTTTTTCGAAGTCGAAATCGATGTCGAAATCGTTCTTATCCATCATTCATCCCTACCTTTTATGGTATAGTCATCCATATTCTATCATTGACAGATTGAAAAAGCAAGAACATTTGGCACAAATGCGAAAAAAAGGAGGGGCAATTTGGTGGGGAGAAACTATGGAGTTCTTGAAAAAAAGAGGGGCATGTGGTATGATGGTGACCAAAGGAGGCGGTATCCATGGGGTTATACATTCGGCAGCGGATTTTTTCCTGGACGGACAGCTATGATGTCTACGACGAATCCGGAGAAGCCCGCTATGAGGTTCGGGCGGAGTTTTTCTCCCTGGGCCATCAAATCCATGTTTATGACAAGCGCACCGGGCAGGAGGTAGGTTCCATTCGCGAAAAGCTGCTGCGGTTTTTGCCCACCTTTGAAATTGTCATCGGCGGCCGCCTGCAAGGCACTGTCCGCAAGGAGCTGACGTTCCTGCGGCCGAGGTATCGGGTGGACTACCGGGGCTGGGCTGTGGAGGGCGACCTGCTGGGCTGGGACTATCGGGTGACCCAGGGCGGCCGGATGGTGATGGCCATTTCCAAGGAGCTGCTCAGCTGGAGCGATACCTATGTGCTGCGCTATGACAATCCCGCCGACGAAATGCCGGGACTGCTGCTGGTGCTGGCCATCGATGCAGCCAATTGCAGCCGGGATGATTGAGAAAATACAAAACAGGAGTGTATATTGTGGAAAAAATTACCAGCTTTACCATAGACCACCTGAACCTGCTGCCGGGGCTGTATGTGTCCCGGAAGGACCGGGTGGGCCAGGAAATCGTGACCACCTTTGACCTGCGGCTGACCCGGCCCAATTTCGAGCCGGTGATGAACACCGCTGAGGTGCACACCATGGAGCATCTGGCGGCAACCTATCTGCGCAATGAGCCTCAGTGGAAGGAAAAGGTGCTCTATTTTGGCCCTATGGGCTGCCGGACGGGCTTTTATCTGCTGCTGGCCGGGGACTATGATTCCCGCCAGGTGCTGCCGCTGGTGCGTGGGTGCTTCCAATTTATTCGGGATTACCGGGATGCGGTTCCCGGTGCCAGTGCCCGGGACTGCGGCAACTACCTGGACATGAATCTGCCCATGGCAAATTATTATGCAGACCGCTATGCCGCCCTGCTGGAAAACCCGGACAGCAGTCGGCTGGTCTATCCCCAAGGGGAGTAAGGAGAGGACTATGACAAAATTGGGAATTATCGGCGCTATGCAGGTGGAAGTGGAAATCCTGCTGGGCCAGATGGAAAATCGGCAGGACAGAACCATTGCTGGCAGCATCTTCTATGAAGGCCGGTTGGAGGGGCTGGACGTGGTGGTGGTGCAGTGCGGCGTTGGCAAGGTCAATGCGGCCCTGTGCACCCAGATTCTGCGGGATGTATTCGGTGTGACCCATTTGGTGAACACCGGCGTGGCAGGGTCGCTGTGCGCCCAGCTGGACATTGGAGACCTGGTGGTGAGCCAGGATGCCATGTACCATGACGTGGACTGTGTCCACTTCGGCTATCCCTATGGCCGTGTCCCGGGCATGGAGGTGACGGCCTTCCCGGCAGACGATACCCTGGTGGGCTACGCCTTTGCCGCAGCGGAGACGGTGAATCCCGGCCACACCAAAATCGGCCGGATTGCCACCGGCGATCAGTTTGTGGCGGACAAAGCGCTGAAAGATGCCATCATCGCCCACACCCAGCAGGGCCTGTGCACCGAGATGGAGGGCGCAGCCATCGCCCAGACGGCCTACCGCAACGCCCTGCCCTTTGTCATTCTGCGGGCCATCTCCGACAAGGCTGACGACAGCGCTCAGATGGACTACCCCACCTTCGAGGCCACCGCAGCAAAGCACTGCGCCCAGGTGACCAGAATGCTGGCAAAACGGCTGGCGGAGGCGGAAATGTGATACAAAAAAGCCTGTGGAGAAATCCGCAGGCTTTTTGCGTGCCGGTTACTGGAATAGATAGTAAATCAGTCCATACACAACGCTGGCGGCCAGGCCGTATACAATCACCGGGCCTGCGATGGTAAAGAGCTTGGCGCCTACACCCAGAATGAACCCCTCGGTTTTGAACTCCACGGCCGGGGCGGCGATGGCATTGGCAAAGCCGGTGATGGGCACCAGCGTTCCTGCTCCGGCGTGCTTGGCGAGATTGTCGTAAAGGCTCAGCCCGGTGAGCAGGGCAGACAGACAAATCAGGCTGATGGAAACGGCAGTGGCAGAACTCTGCCGGTCCAGCCCCAGGCGGCTGTAAAAGCTGCCCAGCGCCTGCCCCAGCACACAGATCAGACCGCCGATCCAGAATGCATGGAAGCAGTCCTTGCCCATGGGAGAGGCGGGGCAGGCTTCCTGTGTCAAACGTGCATATTCTTTTTCCGTCATAGTGATCCCTCCGGTAGTCAGTATGTCCCAGAAAGAAGAAAAAATCCGGTTTCGGGGTGCTACATTTGCAAGGACTGAGAAGAAAACGACGTTTATATTGAAAATTTTGCAATTCCTACAAAAATAGGATGGTATTTTTGGTGATAATTTTGAGGGCCTTGTCGTTGCCAGAAGTCGGTCGGATATGATATAATACGCTTGGAATCGTGTGCGCCTTCGGTATGCACCGGGGCGGACACAAATCTTGAAAACATGGAGGAAATGAATATGCCTATGCAAATGGGTTTCCGTTGGTATGGCGAAGGCAATGATAAGATTAAGCTTTCCGATATCAAGCAGATCCCCGGTGTGACCAGCATTGTCTGGGCGCTGCACCACAAGATGCCCGGCGAAGTCTGGGAAGTGGAGGAGATTGCTGAGGTTCAGAAGCAGCTGGAGCCTTACGGCTTCAATATGGACGTGGTGGAGTCTGTCAACGTCCACGATGACATCAAGATCGGCAAGCCGACTCGGGATATGTACATCGAGAACTACAAGACCACCATGCGCAACCTGAGTAAGTTCGGCGTGAAGGTGATCTGCTACAACTTCATGCCCATCTTCGACTGGACCCGTTCCAACCTGTTCCACCCTGTGGGCGACGGTTCTACCGCTCTGTTCTATGAAAAGAACATGATCCAGGACGACTACAACGCCATGGCAAAGTACATCCTGGACTTCACCGAGAAGTACAACATGTCCTTCCCCGGCTGGGAGCCGGAGCGGATGGCCAAGCTGGACCAGCTGTTCAAGGACTACGCCGGCGTGGACCACGAGAAGCTGTGGGCCAACCTGAAGTACTTCCTGGAGGCGCTGATGCCCACCTGTGAGGAGACCGGCATCAAGATGGCAATCCACATGGACGATCCCCCATGGGATATCTTCGGTCTGCCCCGTCTGCTGACCAACGGCGAGAACATCGACCGCTTCCTGAAGATGGTGGACAACCCCTACAACTGCCTGACCCTGTGCTCCGGCTCTCTGAATGCCGACCCCAACAACAACGTGGCCGACATCGTCCGCAAGCACTGCGACCGCATCGCCTTTGCCCACATCCGTAACGTCAAGCACTTCCCCAATGGTGACTTCTCTGAGGCCTCCCACCGGGATTGCGACGGCGATACCGGCATTCTGGACATCCTGAAGGCTTACCACGACTGCGGCTTCGAGGGCTACATCCGCCCCGACCACGGCCGTCACCTGTGGGACGAAGGCCCCGGCAATGTCCGCCCTGGCTACGGCCTGTATGACCGTGCCCTGGGCATCATGTACATGCTGGGCGTGTGGGATATGCTGGACAAGCTGGAAGGCAAGAAGACCACTGTGTAATTTCCCTGTGATACAGCGCGCTCCCCAAGCTCCGGCTTGGGGAGCGTTTTCCTTCTGAAGCGAGGAAAAATATGGGGCGAAACACGTTGGAAAAAATTTCCATAGTCGGGCAATTTTGACAGGATTTCCAATATAAATTTGTCCACTCCTACGAATCCTTGCGAAAACGTGAATTTGCTATTGCGAAATTTGGAAAAATGGATTATACTATGTGTGTCAAAATACGGGGGAGTATCTTTACGCCCCCCAATACCAACATTATCTTTGGAGGTAATTCAAAATGGTTAATCTTCCCTTGAACATTGATTACACCGGTAAGGTTGTCGTCGTTACCGGCGCTGGCGGCCTGATCTGCGGCGCTATGGCTCGTGCTTTTGCTCAGTCCGGCGCTAAGGTTGCTGCTCTGGACCTGAACGAGGACGCTGTGAAGAAGCTGGCCAACGAGCTGAAGGCGGAAGGCTTCGTCTGCGAGGGCTACAAGGCCAACGTGCTGGAGCCCGAGGCTCTGGCGGAAGTCCACCAGGCCGTGCTGAAGGACCTGGGTCCCTGCGACATCCTGGTTAACGGCGCCGGCGGCAACAACCCCCGTGCTACCACCGACAACGAGTACCAGCACGAGGCTTGGGAAGGCTGCAAGACCTTCTTCGACCTGGAGCCCAGCGGTGTGGACTTCGTCTTTAAGCTGAACTTCCAGGGCACCCTGCTGCCCACCCAGGCTTTTGCCAAGGACATGGTCGCTAAGAAGCACGGCGTGATTCTGAACATCTCCTCCATGAACGCCTACACCCCGCTGACCAAGATCCCCGCTTACTCCGGCGCAAAGGCTGCCATCTCCAACTTCACCCAGTGGCTGTCCACCCACTTCGCTGGCACCGGCATCCGCTGCAACGCCATCGCTCCCGGCTTCCTGGTTTCTGCTCAGAACAAGGCTCTGCTGTTCAATGAGGATGGCACTCCCACCGCTCGTTCCGCTAAGATCCTGGCTGGCACTCCCACTGGCCGTTTCGTGGACGCTGACGAGCTGCTGGGCGCTACCCTGTTCCTGTGCGACGACAAGGCTGCTTCCGCCATCACCGGCGTGGTTCTGCCTGTTGACGCTGGCTTCGCTGCCTACTCCGGCGTGTAATCCACTCCAAACTTTGGCCCCCTCCGTATGGAGGGGGCTTTTCTTATTCCAATGACAAGAATGGCACGGTACGGAGGGTATCGTGCCATTTTTTGTGTGTGACTGGAAAATCCGTCAAAATCTTCTTGCACGTTTTTGATTTGCCGCTTAGGGTGAAGGGGGAATGCGGCGAAAAAATAGGAAGAAAAGCGGTGCATAAGATGGCAGAGGAGGGATTCTCTGGATTTGGTACAGATGGGAGGTGATAGAAGGTGAATATAGAGCGGAAGCAGTGTTTGCTGAAATACTTGGGCTACTACAATGGCGCTGTGGACGGCATTTTGGGTGCCGGATCAGAGCAGGCAGTCCGAGAGCTGCAGGCAGCGAGTGGCTTGCAAGTAGACGGGATTTTTGGCGATGCCACGCTGGCAGCTGCGAAACATGCGGTGGCGCAGGATTTATTCCAGGAAAGGAACGAGGAAGAACGGCAGCTGGCGCTTCGGTTTCAAGGCATTCGTTATTGGACACCGGCAGAATTTAAGTGTCAATGCGGCGGCCGCTACTGCAACGGATTTCCGGTGCTGCCTAGCCGGGAATTGCTGGAACTGGTGGATGATTTGCGGGAGCGGGCCGGTTCTGCGGCCATACGGTCCAGCGGACTGCGCTGCCCGGCATGGAATGCGCATGAAGGCGGTGTGGCAAACAGCCGGCATATGCAGGGGAAGGCACTGGATTTCTGTGTTCCCGGCATGGCAGGCAGCGAGCTGCTGGCGCTGGCCCTGGCGGACAGCAGAACACGATTTGCGTATCAAATTAAGGACGCAAATGGCAATTTGACACCATATATCCATGTAGATGTGGTGTGATTTTGAGGCAGAAAACACGAAGGAGGAAAGAAAAATGAAGGAAAATTTGTTGACAATCAAGGCGGCCCTGGCGGCCTTTGGTACCACCCTGGGGGCATTCCTGGGCTGGAAGGGCATCATGCTGCTGGCGTGGGTGCTGGTCATGGCCATCGACTATATCACCGGCACGGCGGCGGCCTGTAAGGATCACGAGTGGCAAAGCTCCATGGCCCGGGAGGGTATCTGGCACAAGTGCGGCATGATTGCGGTGGTAGTGGTGGCTGCCATTGCGGACTGGATCATGGTGTTGATTGCCCACTATATCCCCCTCGGCATCCAGTGGCCGGGCCTGATTATGCCGCTGGTGCTGGCGTGGTACATCCTGACGGAACTGGGCAGCATCCTGGAAAACGCTGTGAAGATGGGTGCCAACGTGCCCAGCTGGCTTGTGAAGATTCTGAAAGCCAGTGCAAGCCTGGTGGAGGCGGCGGGGGAGCAGAATGTGGCAGAGGATGAAGAAAAAACGGATTTGCTGAATTAGGATACTAGATGCGAACACTAAGCAAGACACCCCCTCCGAATGGAGGGGGTGAAAACATTTTTGGGGAAAAGAATACTGAATTTTGAAATATGCCTGTTGATGTGAAAAGGAAATTTTGTTAGCGATTTCATTAGCAAAATGAGGTTATCAGTAAAGGCAGACGATTATAAGGTGAAGCGGAAGAATAGAAAATTGATTTTAGAAAGTTCAGAGATATCGGAAGAAGTGAGATAAATTAGAACAAATCCCCAGATGCCTTGCATCTGGGGATTTGCTAACTTGGTGGAGCCGAGGGGAATCGAACCCCTGTCCGAAGGCAACTTGGAGGGAACTTCTCCGGGCGCAGTTTGTTATTTGCATTCCCTTCTGCCGGCGGGAACAAACACCCTACGGCAGTTGGTAGCTTCATGATGCATGGTATGGGCAAAGCTTACCATACGCACGGTCTCCACTCAAATCACACCCTAGCCCGGCTCGTGGACCTTCCGGGGAGGATGGGCGCCTAATTAGGCAGCCAGTGCAACAGTCTTGTTGTCAGTTAAATTTAGAAAATTGCCCGTTTTATCGTGGCCAGGCGCCACGGCCCGCTATTCCAGCCTCACTACCCCCGTCGAAACCAGTACGGCCCCGTATGGGAGGGAGCAGGGGAGCCTGCTCCCGAAAAGGCTGTGTAGTGTTTTAGAACCGGCCGTAGGGGTCGGGGAGCTTGTTGGGCTCCGGGTAAGTCTCTCCGTGGGTGTCCACGGAGATGGAGGCGATCTTCTGCTCCTGGATGGGGCGGTCGGCCATGCCGGTCTTGGTGGCGGCGATGGCATCCACCACGTCCATGCCGGACGTGACCTTGCCGAAGGCGGCGTACTGGCCGTCCAGGTGCTTGGCATCGGCGTGCATGATGAAGAACTGGCTGCCGGCGGAGTTGGGGGACTGGGAACGGGCCATGCTCAGCACGCCCCGCTTGTGCTTCAGCTCATTTTTGAAGCCATTGAACAGGAACTCGCCCTTGATGCAGTAGCCGGGGCCGCCCATGCCGGTGCCCTCGGGGCAGCCGCCCTGAATCATAAAGCCGGGGATGACCCGGTGGAAAATCAGGCCGTCATAGAAATTGTGATTGCACAGGTCGATGAAATTGTAAACGCTCTGGGGTGCCTTCTCCGGGTACAGCTCGCCCTGGATGACACCGCCGTTTTCCATGGTGATGGTAAAAGTAGGATTTGCCATTATCGCATTCTCTCCTTCATGGCCCGGTCGATTTGGCGTTTCATGTCACGCTCCGCCGCAGCCTGTCGTTTGTCATAAAGTTTTTTGCCCTTGCACAGGCCCACCTTGACCTTGACCCGGCTGCCCTTGAAATAGACACTTAGGGGAATCAGGGAGTAACCGTCCTGCTTGACCTTGCCGTACAGCCGCATGATCTCCCGCTTGTGCATCAGCAGGCGGCGGACCCGGCGAGGGTCAACATTGAATCGGTTTCCGTGGTCATAGGGGGAAATGTGCATCTGGTTGAGCAGCAGCTGGCCGTCCTTGATGCCGCACCAGGCATCCTTCAGGTTCAGCGTGCCCTGACGGATGGACTTGACCTCCGTACCCACCAGCTCAATGCCTGCCTCAAATTCTTCTTCTACAAAGTATTCGTGATAGGCCTCCCGGTTTCGGGCCATGACTTTTACGCCTTGCTTTTCCAGACTGCTCACCTCCCAGATGGACTGTTATTATTATAGCACCTTTGTCAAGTCAATCAAACAGGAAATTCTCCAATTCCTGGACAGTGGAAAAAGAAAAATCGCAAAGGCTGGTCATTTCCTGAGACAGCTCCGGGCAGTCCCGGCGGCCCCAGCCGGCGAAGGCGATGGGAACTTGAACTTTCCGGGCCATTTCCCAGGCAGGTTTCATATCGTCCACCACCAGCAGCTGCGCTGGGCGCAGGTGATAGGTTTTCATAATCTGCTCCAGGGGATAGGCGCTGGGCTTTCGCTGGTGCTCCGGCAGATCCCAGCCATAGATGGCATCGGGGAGCAGACCGAAGTGAGTCTGGTAGTCCCGGGTGATGTTCTGGATGCAGGAGTGGGACACCACGCAGATCAGGCCGCCTTCCTGCTTCTGACGGCGGAGAATTTGGGCAATGCCGGGAAACGGGGCGGGGATGTGGTCCTGGATATACTCCTGCCATCCGGCATATTCCTCCACAAGCTCTTGCTCGGTAAAGCCGTACCACTGCCGGCACATATCCGCAAAGCCCAGGTGGAAGCAGCCTTCGGTGTATTGAGACAGGGAAATCTTGGTGCCGGGGCGGTATTGGTCCAGAATGTAGCAGAAAAAAGGATAATTCACAGTTGCCTCGCTTTGCACCACCGTATCGTCGTGGTCCAGAACCAGGCAGGGATACTTCAGCATAAGCGGCCTCCTATATTCGGGCGTTTTCTTCCATTATAGCAAAAAGAAAGAAAAGACACAACCAGGAAATTCCTCTTGCACAATGCGAACGAATGTGCTATAATCAAACAAAAAGGAAAGGCGGGGCAGGGGATGGTTCCTGTGGATGTGATTTCAGTTTGCAGCGCTTCCGGGGAGATTCGCCCCCTGCGACTGCGGATGGAGGACGAGTGCCACCAGCTGCTGCGGGTGGACATTGAGGAAATTGTGAACATTCGCCAGGTGCAGTATGTGGGCATCGAGGCCACGGTATTTCTCTGCCGGGCTACCGTGGGGAAGCGGCCGTGGTTGTTTGAGCTGAAATACACCATCCGCACCCATACCTGGTGCATGATGCGGAGGGTGTGCTGATGGCGAACCGGGTGATTTTTCATGTGGATGCCAACTCGGCGTTTTTAAGCTGGAGCGCTGCCTACCGGGTGCGGGTGCTGGGGCAGACCCAGGACTTGCGGGACATCCCCTCGGTGGTGGCGGGGGACAAGGCCTCTCGCCACAGCATCATTTTGGCCAAATCCACTCCGGCGAAGAAATTCGGCATCCACACCGGGGAGCCGCTGTTTCAGGCCCTGGAAAAGTGCCCGAAGCTGGTGGTGATTCCGCCGGATTATGAACTGTATGTCCAGGCATCCCGGAAGTTTGTGGAGCTGCTGCGGCAGTTTTCTCCGACGGTGGAGCAGTACTCCATTGATGAAGCCTGGGTGGATATGACCGGCACCCAGCGGCTGTGGGGGCCACCCCGGCTGGCGGCGGAGCGAATGCGCCAGCGAATTTGGGAGGAGCTGGGCTTTACGGTGAATGTGGGCATCTCCTCCAACAAGCTTCTGGCGAAAATGGCGGGGGATTTTGAAAAGCCCAACAAGGTCCACACCCTGTTCCCGGAAGAAATGCCCCAGAAATTCTGGCCGTTACCGATAGGAGACCTGTTCCTGGTGGGGGCTGCCACAGAGAAGAAGCTGAAAACCATGGGCATGTATACCATCGGCGATCTGGCGGCGGCGGACGAGCGGCTGCTGAAAAAACGGCTGGGCAAGCAGGGGGTGACCCTGTGGCACTTTGCCAACGGCCGCAATGCCGATGCGGTGACCCCAGAACCGGCGGAAAACAAGGGTTACGGAAACTCCACCACCACCGCTTCCGACGTGACAACAGCAGAGCAGGCCCGGCAGGTGCTGCTGAGCCTGTGCGAAACCGTGGGAATGCGGCTGCGCAAGGACAACAAGTGGGGCAGCTGCATCAGCATCCATCTGCGCAGCAACAGCTTCCAGCATCTTTCCCACCAGCGGATTTTGCCGGGGGCCACCAATGTGACCACGGAGCTGTTCGAGGCGGCCTGCCAGCTGTTTGATGAGGCCTGGGACCGGGTGACGCCCCTGCGGCAGCTGGGGGTGCAGGTGACCCGGCTCAGCAGCGAGCCGTACCAGCAGTACGACTTTTTCTCCGGCCTAAGCCCGGAGCAGTTCGAGCGGAAGGCCCGGCTGGACGAGACGGTGGATGCCCTCCGGGACAAATACGGAGAGGACATCATCCGCCGGGCCAAATTCGCCCAGGAGCCGGGCAGCCACATGGCCGGCGGCCTGGACAAAGCCCGGCGCACCGGGGTGACAAAGCCGGTGCCAGAGGAATTTTAGAGTGGAAAAAAGCGGTAGGCCATGGTATCATATCGGGGAAATCTTTCTGTTTGTCAGTACAACAAAGATAGAAAGAAATTGGATTTGAGGTGCTGTCATGGGTAAGAAAAAGGTGAGCAATAAGAAGAAATCTGTGAAAGAAACGATGGAAATGAGCGATGAAGAGATCGCCAAAGGGAAAGTGCGGTTTTGGCTGGGGATCCCGGCTATGCTAGGCGCATTCGCTTTTTTGATGCTTGGTGGGGTACTTCAAGACAAGGATTATCCATGGTTAGATGCTGTGGTTCTTGTGGGGGCAGCGACATTTACGGTGGTTGCTTTTTTCTTAATGGTTAAGAACTTTTTCTGCGTGGTATTTGACGAAGCAGTCAAAATGAATCGAGAATATGATAACCAAGATTTGACGCAGATTTCGGTAGCTGCCGTGGAGGATGTGTGCCAAAATTTCCTGAACCAAAAATTTGAAGCCCAAGACGATGGCTGGCTTGTCCGGAGAAAGTTTTCCTTTTTTAAGGGTTCTGTTTCTTACTGCGTAAAGTTTACAGAGGGCAATGATATAAAGAGAATTCTTGCACAGCAAGTCAATGGGATAGATTCGCACACCCAAAAGAGCGGCAGTCGCTGCCTAATCGTATTTGCATACATGGATGGTGTTTTGGAAAAGGCAAAAGCATTTGTAAAATCCTATGGGGTGCAGATGATCGTTTCTGAGAATGCTTTCTTTGCACATACGCAGTTGTCTGTAATTTTAGTGGCTGTTGATAAGCAGACACAAGAAGGGTGGTATCTGGATACCGGAAAAAAGCACAAACTATCTTTATACGCCTATGGATGCCGCTTGATGAAAAAATGCTTAGGTATCGTTTCATAGATGTTATGAAACTGTGCGTTATTTTCCATGAGGAAAGTGAGGAATTTCTATGGCAATCGTGACCTTTTACAACTGTGACCCCAAGAATGCCCCCAAGACGACGATGCCGGCCCATCTGGGAGCCAATGCCATCCTGACCTGGCAGGGAAAGCTGCTGCTGGAAAAGCGCCGGGACTCGGATACCTGGGGCCTGGTGGGCGGCGGCTGCAAAAAGTGGGAAACCGGCCGGGAGGCCATCGCCCGGGAATGTTATGAGGAGCTGGGAGTGCGCATTCCCAAAGAGCGGTTTCAGAAGCTGGCGGTCTACGATAACCCCGGCCGCATTGCCGCATTTCAGGACGGCAGCATCTGGCGGATGGTAATCGTGGTCTATGGCTATGAATTCCCGAAAGAGCCGCAGCTTATCATCAGCAGCGAGTCCAAGGAGCTGAGATTCTTTGCCCCGGAGGAGCTGATGGGAATTGAAATTGCCGTGACCCACGCCGACATTGTGCAGGAGCGGTTTCTGGAGGCAGTCCGGGGTTCGGTTTAGAATGTGAACTGATTTTTAATTGTATGCATATTTGGAAAAAATGCTTGTATATTCCCGAAAAGTATGATAATATACACCATGACGGTGCAGTATCCTAGTCAGAGCGGCCATTTTCCAGGAAGGGCCTAAAAATCCTTTGAAGGGCACATCGATGAAGTCTCTGGTGTCTGCTTGTTACGCCCAGTTTCGGGCGGATGCTGGGGGTTAAGGATTCCGGGCGCGCGCCAATGGCATGGCGCATACGACCCGGTTTCCGTGGAGACCTGGTTATGTGCGACGACGGTTAGAATCCTTTGCGAAGGGTCCCGATCGCGTACGGGCCTGGTATGAACCTGCAAGGCGGTGCACAGAATCGTGTGCTGCGTGCAGTGTAGCCTGCCTTGAAGTGAACATGCGGGGAAAGAGGAACAGACAGCTGGCGGTTATGGCCATAGCCGCTGCGGTTATCGCTTCTGGAAACCATGCTTGCAAAAGAGGCTAAGACTGTGGCTCTCTCTGTCGTGGAAAACACCTAGGCTGTCTTCGCAGGACAGGCAGGGGATTACAGTACGGTCTAAGTGGCAATCGGGTACCCATTTCTTGGTAACACTTGGGCGGACGGATTAAATGGAAACGGCCTGTGCGGCAACGGCAGGTTCTGTCCGGTGAAAAACAACCCGACCTAAGCCGTAAGATTTATCCTGCCTGTTACCGTCTTTTTCAAAAATCGTTGCCTGATAAAACCACAGGGCTTTGTCAGGCAATTCTATTAAAGGAGAATTTTTGTGGCGAAAGCAGAAAGCGACGCTGCCAAACAGGAGCGGCGCAGAACGACCAAGTGGGTCGTCACCATATTTTTTGTAACAATTGTGGTTTCCGGCATCATTTCCCTGGTGTCTGAGGAGGTTATGGCCAGCAGCAGTCTGGTGGTGGCGTTCCTCATCCTGCTGGGAATCATTCTGCTGGGTATCGTGTTCGATGTCATCGGCATGGCGGTAGCCGCCGCCAGCGAGAAGCCCTTCCACTCCATGGCGGCCCGGAAGGTGCCCGGTGCGCAAGAAGCCATCCGGCTGCTGCGCAATGCAGAGCGGGTCAGCTCCATCTGCAATGACGTGGTGGGCGATATCTGCGGCGTTGTTTCCGGCTCGGCCAGTGCCACCATTGCGGCGCTGGTGGTAGCCAATGTGCCCATGGGCTGGCCCCAGGCGGTGCCGCTGCTGATGTCAGCGCTGGCAGCGGGCCTGACAGTGGGCGGCAAGGCCATCGGAAAGACATTTGCCGTCAATTCCTGCACCAAGATTGTACATATGGTGGGTTGGCTGATTCATAACCTGAATCGGTTGTTCGCCAGAAAGAAATAAAACATGTAAGGTTGTGTCAATCGTGAGCATTTTACAGAACATAAACGGTCACGAGGATTTGCTGCGGCTTGACGATCAGCAGCGAAGCCAGCTTTGCACGGAAATCCGTGAGTTTTTAATCGACTCCGTCTCCAAGACCGGCGGGCATCTCGCCGGAAATCTTGGAGCCGTGGAGCTTAGCGTAGCCATTGAAACCGTATTTGACACCAAAGAGGACCGCCTGGTTTTTGATGTGGGTCATCAGTCTTATGTCCATAAGCTGCTGACTGGCCGCCAGGCGGATTTTCCACGCTTGCGGCAGTATGGCGGCATTGCCGGCTTCCCCAAGCCGTCGGAGAGCATTACCGATTCCTTTGTGGCGGGACACGCATCCAACTCTGTCTCCATCGCCCTGGGCATGGCCCGGGCCAGAACCTTGCAGGGCAAACATTACAGTGTGGTGGCCTTGATTGGCGACGGAGCCTGCACCGGCGGCATGGCCTACGAGGGCATGAATGACGCGGCTACCAGCGGTGAGCCAATGGTGATTATCCTCAACGACAACGAAATGTCTATCGGGCGCAATGTGGGCGGCCTATCCCGGCATCTGTCCCGGCTACGCTCCAGCAGCAATTATCTGGCGGCGAAAATCGCCTATCGCCAGATCATCAAGAAGCTGCCCGGCGGGCAGGCAATCTATACCCTCAGCAGCCGGGTGAAGAATCGCCTGAAACGGATGCTGCTGAAAACCACTATTTTTGAAAATATGGGCCTGACCTATCTCGGCCCTGTGGACGGGCATGACCTGCCTGGCCTGCTTGCGCTGCTGCGCCGGGCAAGAGATATGGCAGAGCCGGTGCTCATCCACGTTCAGACCCAGAAGGGCCGGGGATATCCCTATGCGGAGCAGGACCCGGCTAAGTTCCACGGCATCGGTAAATTTGATCCGGCCACCGGAAAAAAGCTGGCATCCAAGGTGGAAACCTACTCCGATTCTTTCGGTGCCTGCCTAACGGAGCTGGCACAGCAGGACAGCCGGGTTTGCGCCATTACGGCGGCCATGCCCGGCGGCACGGGACTGCTGGACTTCCAGCGGCAATTCCCGAAGCGGACCTTTGATGTGGGCATTGCGGAGGAACACGCCATTTCTATGGCGGGGGGCCTGGCCAAGCAGGGGATGATTCCGGTTGTGGCTCTGTACTCCACCTTCTTGCAGCGGGGCTATGACCAGATTATGGAGGACATCGGCCTGCTGGGGCTGCATGTGGTGCTGGCTATTGACCGGGCCGGCTTGGTAGGCGATGATGGCCCCACCCACCACGGCGTGTTTGACGTGGGATTTCTGCGCCAGGTTCCGGGGATGACCATTCTCACCCCTGCAAGCCTGGCGGAGCAGCGGGATATGCTGCGCTGGGCTGTGGAAGAATGCCCGGGGCCGGTGGCTATCCGCTACCCCCGGGGCGGAGAAGGCGGCTATACGGAATCGGCTTGGAATGGAGCGCGGCACGTTGCCGTCCTTCGCCAGGGCAAGGATGTGACGCTGCTCAGCTACGGCGGCCTGACCGGCAATATGATGCAGGCAGCAGAGCTTCTGGCCCAGCAGGGGATCGAGGCCACCGTGCTGCGGCTTCTGACCGTGTCGCCGCTGCCGTCTCAGGAAATCGCGGATCTGCTTTCGGAGCATCCGGTGCTGATTATTGCGGAGGAAGTCTGCGGCGGTTCCGGCATTCGGGAGGCGCTTGCTTGGGATTTGGCCCGGCTGCGTCCGGACTGCCGGGTGGAAGGCATCGACCTGGGACATCGCTTTGTGCCCCATGGTGCGCTGCCGGCATTGTATCAATTCTGCGGCTTGGACCAGGAGTCCATTGCCGCCTATACCAGGGAGGTGCTGGGTCGGTGAAAGTAAAGAAGAGATTGGATGTTTTGCTCACGGAGCAAGGTTATGCAGACAGCCGAACCAAGGCCCAGGCGATTATCATGAGCGGCCAGGTTTATGTAGACGGCCAGAAGGCGGATAAGCCTGGCGTGGCTTATGAGGAAACGGTGGCGCTGGAAGTTCGGGGGGCTGCCTGCCCCTATGTCAGTCGTGGCGGGCTGAAGCTGGAAAAAGCACTGCGGGACTTTGGTGTGAAGCCGGAGGGATATGTTTGCAGCGATTCCGGCGCTTCCACCGGCGGTTTTACGGACTGCCTGCTTCAGCAGGGAGCCAGCAAGGTCTTTGCCATTGATGTTGGTTACGGCCAGCTGGACTGGAAGATTCGCTCGGACCCCCGGGTGGTGGTGATGGAGCGGACCAACATCCGCTACGTAACGTCGGACCAACTGGGTGAGCCGCTGGACTTGTCTGTGGTGGATGTGAGCTTTATTTCCCTGCGGATTGTACTGCCTGCCATTAAGAACCTGCTGAAAGCCGACGGCCAGGTGCTGTGCCTGATCAAGCCTCAGTTTGAAGCAGGCAAGGAAAAGGTGGGCAAAAAGGGTGTGGTGCGGGATGCCGCTACCCACCAGGAAGTGCTGGACCAGTTTGTGGCGCTGGCGAAGGAGTTGGACTTTACCATTTTGGGCCTGACCTTCTCCCCGGTGAAGGGGCCGGAGGGCAACATTGAATTCCTGGCCCATCTGCGGCTGGGGGCAGGGGAGGGCATTGTGCCGAATACTGCCGACGTGGTCCGCCAGGCCCATCAGACACTGGACAAGGGGGCTAAGGAATGAAAAATGTAATCCTTACCCCCAATCCCTACCGGGATAAAAATTTTCAGACTGTCCGCACCGCCCTGCAAATTCTAAAAAATGCAGGCATTCCCACCAAGCTGTGTCTGCCCTTCGAGGTAGACCGCTCCTATGATCTGCCCCGGGACCTGCGGTTTTCCCGGCTGGACCGGGAGCTGGGGAATGCAGAGCTGGCGATTTGCTTCGGCGGTGACGGCACCATTTTGCACATGGCCAAGGCTGCCACCCGCCGGGGTGTGCCCATTTTGGGTGTGAACATTGGCACGGTGGGCTTTATGGCCGAGCTGGAAAGCTCGGAGCTGGACAAGCTGGCGCTGCTGGCCAAGGGCGGCTATACCCTGGAAAACCGGATGATGCTGGATGTGACCATTCAGCGGGACCGGGAAATTGTCTACCATGACATCGGCCTGAACGATGTGGTGGTGAGCAAGGGAACTGTGGCAAGGATTGTCCACCTGTCTGTCAAGTGCGACGGTGTTTCCGCCATGGAGTGCGGCGGTGACGGTGTGGTGGTGGCAACCCCCACCGGTTCTACGGCGTACAGCTTCTCCGCCGGCGGCCCCATTGTGGAGCCGGAGGCAAAGAACATCATCATCACCCCCATCTGCCCCCATGATGTAGCCAGCCGCTGCATCGTGGCTTCGGATAAGCGGGTGGTGACGGTGGAGATGGTGCGCAACGTTCGCCGCAGCGCCTATCTGTCGGTGGACGGCGGCAAGGCCCAGCGGTTGAATCCGGGGGATCTGGTGACCATTAAGAAATCGAATTTGGAGACCCGTCTGGTGCAGCTGAAGCAGCGCAGTTTTTATGACGTGGTCAGTGCCAAATTTCAAAATATGTGAGCAAATGGGAAAGGCAAGCAGAGGTGAACGCAAGTGAAAGGAAAGCGCCAGGCAAAGATTATGGAACTTATCTCCACCACCAATGTGGAGACCCAGGAGCAGCTGCTTCAGCTGCTGCAGGAGGCAGGCTTCAGCACCACCCAAGCCACCATTTCCCGGGATATTAAGGAGCTGCGCATCGTCAAGGAGCTGACCAGCTTTGGCACATACCGCTACAGCGCTGGAGCGAAGGACGTGCCCAGCACCTTCTCCGGCCGGCTGAATACCATTTTCCGGGAATGTGTCATCCGCTATGACTACGCCCAGAACATTGTGGTGATTCACACCATGCCGGGCCTTGCCAATGCAGCTGCTTCGGCGGTGGATGCCATGGGCATGAGCGTGGTGCTGGGAACGTTGGCCGGGGACGACACGGCCATGGTGATTATGCGCGACAACAATGCTGCCGCAGCCTTCTGCGGCGAAATCAAAAGCCTGATGGGCTGAATCAGAGGAGGGATGGGCTGTGCTGAGCCTGCTGCACATTGAGAATATCGCTGTGATTGAACAGGCGGACATCTCTTTCGACGGTGGCTTCAACGTGCTCACCGGCGAAACCGGTGCCGGTAAGTCCATCGTCATTGATGCCATCAGCGCCATTTTGGGCGAGCGGGCCTACCGGGATATGATCCGCACCGGCACCCAGAAGGCTTCGGTGCGGGCTGTGTTCACCCAGGTGCCCCAGTATCCCTGGTTTCAGGAAAACGGGGTGGACTATGACCCGGAGACGGTGATTCAGCGGGAAATCCATCTGGACGGGAAAAATGTGTGCCGGGTGAATGGCTGCCTGGTGTCCGTGAGCATTCTGCGGAAGCTGGGCATCCAGCTGATCAACATCCACGGCCAGCACGACAGCGCCTCCCTATTCGACGAGGAAAACCATCTAATCTACCTGGACGAGTTTGCAGACAATGGGCAGCTGCGCCAAGCTTACAGTGAAGCCTATGCCGCCGTGGCCCGTCTGCGTCGGGAGATTGACAGCCTGACCATGGACGAGAGCGAAAAGCTGCGGCGGATGGAAACCCTGAAGTACCAAATCGAAGAAATTGAAAAGGCGGAGCTGGAACCGGGGGAGGACGATGCCCTGGAAGCCCGGCGCAAGCTGCTGCAAAATGCGGAGAAGCTGTCCAACGGCATGGACGAGGCTGTGGAGTGCCTCTATGGCGGCTATGATTCCGACGGCGCTGCCGGGCTGCTGGCCCAGGCGGAGCACGCCCTGGCTCGGCTGAGCCGGTTTACCGACAGTTTTGAAACCATGCACCAGCGGATTTCTGACCTGATGTATCAGGTGCAGGATGCGGCGGAGGAGGTCCGGGATGCCCGGGACGATTTGAATTACTCCGCCGACGAGCTGGAGCAAATCGAGGAGCGTCTGGATACCATCCACAAGCTGCGCCGGAAGTATGGCGTGACCTGTGAGGACATCCTGGCCTATCTGGATAAGGCCAAAAAAGAGCTGGACGAAATTGAATTTGCCGACGACCATTTGGAGCGACTGAAGGGAAAGCTGAAAAAGGCGGAGGATGCTGCCTGGAAAGCAGCCCTGGCCCTGCGGGAGAACCGAAAGCAGGCAGCGCAGGCCCTGTCTCAGCGGATTTTGTCGGAGCTGACCCAGCTGGATATGCCCCGGGTGCGCTTTGCGTGCCAGTTCCGGGAGCTGGAGCTGACATCCAGCGGCGCCGATGGTGTGGCGTTTTACATGTCTGCCAATGCCGGTGAGGATTTGAAACCCATGAGCAAGGTGGCCTCCGGCGGTGAGCTGGCCCGGATTATGCTGGCGATGAAAAACGTGCTGGCAGAAAAGGACCAGGTGGGCACTCTGATTTTCGACGAGGTGGACACCGGCGTATCCGGCCGAGCAGCCCAGAAGGTGGCCCAGAAGCTGCGCAGTGTGGCCCAGCACAAGCAGGTGCTGTGCGTGACCCACCTGCCCCAGCTGGCGGCCCTGGCCAATACCCATCTGCTGATTTCCAAGCAGGAGCGGGGCGGCCGAACCTATACCACCGTAACCCCACTGGATTTTGAGGGACGGAAGCGAGAGCTGGCCCGAATCATCGGCGGCGCAACCATTACCGAAACCACCCTGGAAAGTGCAGCGGAAATGCTTCGGGAGTGAACGCAAAAAACAGCCCTTGACAAACGGAGAAAAGTCTGGTAGGATGGGGCATAACACAGCGAAGGGAACAAGTACGTGCTCCCTTTCCCGCCAGAGAGCTGCCGGTTGGTGCGAGGCAGTGGGGAAACGGCATGGAAATACCTCCCGGAGTGGCTTTTCTGAACCGATAGTAGGAAAAGACGGGTTCGCCCGAGACAGCGAAAGGCGTTGTTGGACGCCGTGAGGGAATCTTCCGTGAGGAGGTTCTGAACTAGAGGTGGTACCACGTAGTTTTTTACGTCCTCTATCCCATTTGGGATAGAGGACGTTTTTGCGTATTGAAAGGAAAGATCAATGCTTACTGAACCGATGGACATTCTTTCTGCCTTTCCTGTTCGCAAGTCCCGAAGGCAAAAGGCAGCATTCCGTGCAGAGGCGGCGGCACTGGCACAGAGCTGGGGCTACCAGGTTCGGCAGGAACCGGGGGCACTGGGATGCTGCAATCTGGTGCTGGGGGACCCGGAGCAGGCGAAATATTTGGTGACGGCCCATTACGACACCTGCGCCGGGCTTCCGTTTCCAAACCTCATTACACCCTGCAATGTTCTGCCGTTTTTGGGCTATCAGCTGCTGCTGGTGCTGCTGATGTTTACCGCATCCTTTCTCCTGGGTCTGGCGGCGGCTCTGCTTTCCGGGAGCGGATTTGTGGGAAATTTGGTGCAGCTGGCGTCGCTGTGGGGTTGCATTCTCTGGATGCTGGTAGGCCCAGCCAACCGGCACAATGCCAACGACAATACCTCCGGGGTGGTGACGGTGTTGGAAATTGCCCGCACCCTGCCGCAGAAGCAGCGCGGCAAAGTCTGCTTCGTTCTGTTTGATTTGGAGGAAGCGGGGCTGATTGGTTCAGCCAGCTACCGAAAAGCCCATGCCCAGGCGGTGCAGCGCCAGCTGGTGCTGAATCTGGACTGTGTCGGAGAGGGCAATCACATCCGCCTGTTTCCCACAAGAAAGCTGAAAAAGGACGCTCAGCGGCTGGCGAGTCTGCGCCGGGTCTGCGGCTGCTTCGGGAAAAAGGACATTCAGATTCGGGACAAAGGCTTTGCTGTCTATCCCTCGGACCAGGCCAACTTCCCCTATGGTGTGGGCATCTGCGCACTGAAGAACAGTCGGGCCGGCCTGTATTTGGGCCGGATCCACACGAGCCGGGATACCATCCTGGAAAAAACCAACGTCAATCTTCTGCGGGCGGCACTGACAACCTTCCTGTGCCGTGACGCAGCCCAATAAGAAAGGAAATCACTATGAAACTCTATGACGAGCTGGTGGCCCGGGGCCTGATTGCCCAGGTGACCAACGAGGAAGAAATCCGCAACATGATCGACAACGGCAAGGCCACCTTCTACATCGGCTTTGACCCCACCGCCGACTCCCTCCACGTGGGCCACTTCATGGCCCTGTGCCTGATGAAGCGGCTGCAAATGGCCGGCAACCGGCCCATCGCTCTGATTGGCGGCGGCACGGCCATGATCGGCGACCCCTCCGGCCGTACCGACATGCGCTCCATGATGACCCAGGAGACCATTCAGCACAACTGCGACTGCTTCAAAAAGCAGATGGAGCGGTTTATCGAGTTCGGTGAGGGCAAGGCCATGATGGTCAACAACGCCGACTGGCTGCTGAACCTGAACTATATCGACTTCATCCGGGACATCGGCAGCTGCTTCTCCGTCAACAACATGCTCCGGGCTGAGTGCTTCAAGCAGCGGATGGAGAAGGGCCTGAGCTTCCTGGAATTTAACTACATGCCCATGCAGTCCTACGACTTCTACTACCTGTACAAGACCTACGGCTGCAACATGCAGTTCGGCGGCAACGACCAGTGGAGCAACATGCTGGGCGGCACCGAGCTGATTCGCAAGAAGCTGGGCAAGGATGCCCACGCCATGACCATCACCCTGCTGCTCAACTCCGAGGGCAAGAAGATGGGCAAGACCGCCAAGGGTGCGGTGTGGCTGGACCCCAACAAAACCTCTCCCTTTGATTTCTACCAGTACTGGCGGAATGTGGAGGATGCCGACGTGATGAAGTGCATCCGGATGCTGACCTTCCTGCCCCTGGAGGAGATTGAGGCCATGGCCGACTGGAAGGATGCCCAGCTGAACACCGCCAAGGAGATTCTGGCCTACGAGCTGACCAAGCTGGTTCACGGAGAAGAGGAAGCCAACAAGGCCCAGGCGGCGGCCAAGGCCCTGTTCGTCGGCGGCGGAGACGATGCCAACATGCCCACCACCGAAATTCCCGCAGATAAGCTCACCGACGGCCAGATCGGCATTCTGAACCTGATGGTGGCCTGCGGCCTGGCTCCCTCCAACAAGCAGGCTCGCCAGCTGGTGGAGCAGGGCGGCGTTCTGGTCAACGACGAGAAGGTGCCCTCCGCCCAGTTCATGGTTACGGAGCAGATGCTGAAAGAGGGCGTGAAGATCCGCAAGGGCAAGAAGGTTTTCCACAAGGCTGTGCTGGCTTAAGGAGAACATCCATGACACAGCAAGAGCGGATGCTTTCGGGAAAGCTCTATGATCCCTCGGACCCCACCTTGGCCCGCCTGCGGGCTAAGGCCCATGACCTGAGCAGAGACTACAACCTCTTGGGAGAAGCGGATGAGCACCGGGAGGAGATCCTCCGGCAGCTGCTGGGCAGCCAGGGAAAGAATGTCTATTTCCAAGGCCCCATTCAGTTCGACTACGGCTGCTTTACCACCATTGGGGAGAACAGCTACGCCAATTTCAACTTCACCGTGCTGGACTGCTGCCCGGTGACTATTGGCAGCAATGTGTTTTTCGGCCCCAACGTGTCCCTGCTGACGCCCATGCACCCGCTGCTCTGGCAGGAGCGCAACCCCTATGCCAAGGCCGACGGCACCATGACCGACCAGGAGTACGCCAAGCCCATCACCATCGGAGACAACTGCTGGTTCGGCGGCAATGTCACGGTGTGCGGCGGCGTAACCATCGGCTGCGGCAGTGTTATTGGTGCCGGCAGCGTGGTGACCCGGGATATCCCCGCCGGCGTGCTGGCAGCAGGAAATCCCTGCCGGGTCATTCGCCATCTGGGAGAAGGGGATTCCGTAAAGCACCACCCGGAGCTGGAAGAATAAGCCTTTATTGAAATGCCCCTGCCCATACGGGCAGGGGTATTTTCAGGCTGTCGAAAATCCCCCACGGGGCTTTTCGACAAGTTTTTGCAGTCTGCTGCGCGCATAATTTGTCCGCCCGTGGCGAACAAATTCCAC